>CAVQBL010000014.1:0-436317 GCA_963710715.1 uncultured Gammaproteobacteria bacterium
GCAGGCAGTGCTGGAGGTTTTGGAAGTCGTCCGGCGGCGCAGTTGGGGCAGGTTGGGGTGGAAAGTTTAACGACAGCTGAGCGCGCACTTGCAACTACGATTGAAAGTAGTACGAGTCATAGTGTATCAAACTTTTCAATTTTTTCAAGAAGAGCTACGGCTAGGGAGTTTTACGCAAGAGCTGGTTGGTCTTCAAACGAGATTGATGACCATTTGATGGGTATTGATTTTATGAGTGATGTAATACTAGAGATTATACCTAAAGGTAGAGTTATGAGCCAACATCAATTACCAAATGCTCCAATGGGAAATTATTTTACAAAACCTGACGCTAATACTAGTCGGTTAGGTATTTTTACTTCTGGAAGAGTTCAGAAAAACTATCTTGTAACAACAGATATTTCTGCTCTGAAATCAACCGCAAGTGATATTATTGATACCTGGTCAATGTCCAGGTATGGTTGGAAGATAGAATTAAAAGGTGGTGAGCAACAATTTTTCACACAATATTTTAAACTGGAGACAGCATCCATGAAACGATTGGAGCTGTTCAAAGAAGCGCTTAGGCTAACAAAGAAAAAACTTGAGGAGTATCCAAGTTATTTCATTCTTGATTCAGTTATAGTGCAATTATTGTATTTAATAAAGTATCGAGGGAGGAGAAGTGGATTTGTCAAAATTAATGAATATGACATTAGGAAGAATAACGGCTTATGATATTGACAATCTAGATGAAAACTTAGCATCAATTTTACATGAAGTGTCTGCAGAGATACCACACATGCAGAAGCAATACTTGGGGAAATAGTTGTAGGAGTTGTAGAAGACTGGTTGCTACAATACTCACCCGAGAGTAGGATGCTAATTTATCAGCCTTTAAAAAAGCCATTGAAACTTTTAGAACATATTATCCCAAATTTTTAGAAAATATCGTGTAATTCAGTTGGCATCATATTCTAAGATTAACATCACGGGATCAAGTAGTACTGTAGATATATGATTTAGTTGGATTAAAAATACCTGAAGATTTTAATAGTTTTTTTTGTACCTTGGTAGATGAATTAAATAATTATCAAGATGAGCTTGAGACATTTCGATTTGTTGATTTGGCTCAAAATGTAATAATTGATTACCTACAGAAGGGTGGGTACTTTTATAAGCAGATTTTGAGTGCAGAGATGGTCGTGTCTGATTTTAAAGCTAAACTTCACTCTCCCTATTCAGAAATGAGCTCGGAAGCATGGGGTGAATTAGTTGGAGGCGCTGCTCCCTATTATTCTCAATAACTTAATCTTGTTTTTAAAGCATCAACACTTACCCTATGTCTATTATAATTTTATTTGTCTACTAGATTATAGATTTTACCTTCTTGTAGTTTCTTACATATACTCTTTTTGTAATCCTCGAATCAGTATGTCCAAGCAATTCGCTAGCGCCCTGCAATGTTAGAGAAATATTTGGAATGGCAGCAGCAGGTGTAGATGCTTATATGCACCCTGTTGAGACAACAATGGGTGTATTGAATTCTTTGCAAGAAAATATAATTGAATTTGGAGACAGGATGAGTTCGCCTTATCCAGAAGTGAGAGCGAAAGCGGCAGGAGAATTGTCAGCGATAGTAGCAAGCGGCGGAGCAGGAGCGCTAGCAGAAGGAGCAGCATTAGCAGCGGGAGGAGCTGCTGCACTAGGGCGGATGAGGTTTGGATTGTTTGCTGAAGGAGCAGGCAGTGCTGGGGGTTATGGAAGCAGCCTGGCGGTGCAGTTGGGACAGTGAATTGCCTCGGTTTGATACAGTTATCTATCAATCAAAAAATGGTTCTTTGGAATTAAAAGCTGATATTCGGCAAGATACAGTTTGGGCGAGCTTGATGCAAATCTCCGAGCTTTTTGATACTGATAAATCAGGTGTCTCGCGGCATATACGCAATATTTATAAATCAGGCGAATTGTCTAAGAAAGGAACTGTTGCAAATTTTGCAACTGTTCAAAAGGAAGGCGGTCGAGAGGTAGAACGTCATGTCGAACATTATAGCTTGGATGTTATCTTGTCCGTTGGGTATCGTGTAAAAAGCAAAAAAGCCACCCATTTTCGCCAATGGGCAACCAGGACCTTAAAAGAACATATTCAAAAAGGTTTTACGATTAATCGTCATCGTATTAAATCAAATTACGAAGATTTTCTTAAGGCAGTGTCCGATGTGAAAAGTATTGCTGCAGGTTCAGTGGTTGATAGCGATAGCGTGCTGGAACTGGTTACGTTGTTTGCAGATACATGGTTTTCACTCGATTAATATATAAATTACATATGATCAGTGCAGTGATGCAAGGTCATTTAGAAATTGTTAGGTTATTATATTCTCGCTACGCGTGTAAATGGAGTAGGAAGTAGCAAACGATATTTAATTCCTGGGTATGGTCATATTGATTGTATCTTTGGAAAAAATGCTGCTAAAGATGTTTATCCCATTATTGGAAATCGCCTGGATGAGACCAATCGACGTAGTTATCATACTTTTAATAGACGTCAACTTCCTCCTACATCATTGCTTGCTTGTCTCAAAAAAGTAGGATTATTCTCAACCAGTAGGGTAGTAATACCGCAAATGGCATCTGTTGAAAATCTTGCGGCTAGTAAAGCTAACGCAACAGTAAAATTTATGAAAACGATTATTAAAAAATAAATGCTAAGGCCATTTTAAAAATGGCCTTAGCCAGTATTAAGCGCTTACCATTTAATTGGAGAATAAGAGTAGCTTAGGTTCTCATCTGGATCTTGGTCTCTTCTTGCTACGTAGTCTTCACCAAAGCGTTTTGATATAACTTTAAATAATGGCAAGGGATTATTTTTGGCTTCATCAGGATAATAGTTTTTTATATTGGGTTGTCTTAGTTGTTTGGAGGGAGTAAGGTCCTTATTTCCGGCAAGAGCAGTATCAATGACTTCTAAAAGACCTGCTAGTACGGCTTCTTGTACAGCAGCTAGCGTAACCTTAGCATTTTTAGTATTGTCCAACAGAGCTCCATCACCTACGGTGTGCCACGAGGCAGGCGCATTATTTATAATACCGGTAACATTCAATCCATTTTTCCCATCCTCTTCATGCTGTTCATAAGCAGCGATGCCACTTCTTTTAGCTGGACTCATTAAGTGAACGCCGCCCGCTTTTAAACAAGATTGAAATAATGCTTCTCGGGGCACTCTAACATGCCCAGCAGAAAATCCATCGGTAAGAAAGTGATCTGCATATGCTTCTAGAGAGAGCGCTTTATTTAATTTTTGCGCAATTTCGGCCGAGCTTGAATTTGGTTTAGCAATAAGGTCAGCAGCTTTTTTAGCTTCTTCAATAGCTTTACGATGCCCTATTTCATGTGCTATTCGAGCGCCTTTATTGAAGTGGTCAAAATTTTGCACTGCCAAATCTTCGTACCGCCCACTCCAGAAATGGCCCGTGGCTGAATTTAATTCCACATCCTGCCATGTGAATAGCCCAAAAAATTTCCACCTGCCTGTGTCATAATATTCTGCTCTAGAGCTTCCACTTGCTTCCTTTGCATCTGCTCCTGCTTTTTGCTCATCAAGAATTTTAATTATCTGAGGAACTTCATCGAGGGCGTCTTTTCTTTCTGCAAGTGTTACATATGCAGCGTTAAAACGATTTTCTCGGTCTTGGGCCCCTGATTCAGAAATAGGTAAGTTAGGAACACCGTAAAAATCACCTGCAAGAGCAATAATATCTTTGAAGCTAACTTTTAGGTCATTCTGAAGAGTCAGTGTTAGTGATTTTAAAGCAGGGTCATATTTTGCTAGTAGTAATAGATTTTTTTCTAAAACATCTAGCATTAAATTTAGTACGTTGTAATGTGAGGAAGGCGCTGGCAGTGGTTTTGACTTAAGCGGAGGTAACGAAATTGTATGCCCTTCAGCTTCGAATGGTTTTAGTATGCTTTCAGGTATTGTTCGTAGAGCTGCTCTATGTCCTTCACTTTCGAATGCAATAGCATGGCTTGGTAATCTAACTCGAGCAGTTCTTATAGCCCTTGCTAATGTTGTAGGAGTTATTGTCTCTGAAGAGAGCTGGTTACTGCTACTACGAGTGATGGAGCACTTGGAACTGGAGTAGTAGCAGCAGTGGTTGCTGTAGCATTTCCTATTGATGTAGCAGTGTAATTTGTTTCGCTACTTCTTTCAGTACTTTCTGTTGTAGCAACATGCGTTGTCTCATTACTTCTTGTACCGGCCATTTGACTTGCCTCCTTGCATCGTTAAAGGGTAACAGCATTTAATAGAATGAAATACTATCAAGTAGCTAACTGTTGTCAAGCTTGGCGCATCCTATGACCAAATGCGACAGTCATTTTTGCCCGTTAGATTTTCCCACAATTTAGATTTTCTTAAATTGTGCGGCGGGTTTGGTACCACCGATTCGCCAGAAAATAAATGCTAGTCTAGTCATATAAAAAGTTACTTGTGCTTGGATAGAAAACTATTAGAGAAATATATACTTCACCACAAAAGCTAACGCTAATATCACAATCGCTGCATTGAGATCGCGAGCACGGCCGCTAATAGTTTTAATTGCAACATAAGAAATAAAACCAAAAGAAATACCTTCTGCCACTGAAAAAGTAAATGGCATAGTAATCATCGTAATGAAAGCGGGTGCGTATTCTGTTACATCTTCCCAATTAATCTCGATGCAGGCACGTGTCATTAAACAAGCAACGTAAACCAATGCAGGTGCAGTTGCATAAACAGGAATGGATTGTGCTAAAGGGGCAAAGAAAAGAGCTAACAAAAATAATAACCCAACTACCACCGCCACCAAACCTGTTCGACCACCGGCTTTTACACCCACAGCACTTTCCACATAACTGGTTGTTGTTGACGTTCCTAACATTGCGCCAACAATAGCCGCAGAGCTATCTGCAATTAATGCTCGCCCAATACGCGGTAATTTACCGCGTTTGTCCATGAATCCTGCTCGATGTGCCACACCAATTAGCGTACCCGTATTATCAAACAAATCGACAAATAGAAATGCAAAAACAATGGTGATCAAACCTAAACTTAAAGCACTTTTGATATCCATCTGCAAAAGAGTGGGCATAATGCTAGGCGGTATAGAATAAATTCCAACAAATTTACCATGTCCAAGAATAATGCCAGCAATTGTGACGCCTAAAATACTTATAATAATTGCACCCATAATATTTAATGCTTCTAAACCAATAATCAAAAAAAATCCCACAATAGCAAGCAACGTTGTTGGTTGATGCAAATTACCGAGAGTGACCAGTGTTGCGGGGTTGGCGACAATGATACCAGCACTTTTGAGGCCAATAATACCGAGAAATAAACCTATGCCCGCAACAATCGCAATTTTTAATGACTTGGGAATGCTATTAATAATATATTCACGCACTGGCAAAATACTAAGACAAAGAAAAATCAGACCTGAAATAAAAACTGCACCCAGTGCAGTTTGCCAACTGTGGCCTGAACCTAACACGACGCTGTAAGTAAAATAAGCATTCAAGCCCATACCCGGTGCCAACGCAATGGGATAATTTGCTAATAAGCCCATGAAGATGGAACCAAAAGCAGCTGCGAGACACGTCGCTACAAAAACAGCACCTTTATCCATACCAGCGAGAGCAAGAATGATGGATTGACGAAAATAATATAGGACATGGTTAAAAATGTGGAAAGGCCGGCGATCATTTCTGTCCGAACTGACGTTTGGTTTTGTTTGATTTTAAATAATTTTTCTAACATCCCTAGATTGTGAATTGAAATGATGAAAAGGTCAAATTACCTAGCAAATGAATTTAATTTCCGTCCCATCAATCATGATGAAATAAGAAATTTAAAAGATTTATCTTCGAAAGAGCTGATTCAATATCTTAATATTCCTAAGAGCTCTAGCTATTCTTGATTCTTAATATCGCGTACAATAAGCTCTAATAACCATTTATTCAAAGAAAAAATATTAATGAGGAGTTTATTATGATGTCTGTGTTATCATTTTTAAATTATTTGCTTATTATGTTGCTTTTGAGTGGTTGCGCGGCACAGTTTCCCCATATTGACATACCCAAATCGGAGCCCGTTGCAAAACAATTAAACCATGGACAACAACCTCGAGTGGCGCTTGTTTTGGGTAGTGGAAGTTCAAAGGGTTTTTCTCATGTGGGTGTGCTTAAGGTATTAGAGAAAAATCATATTCCAGTTGATCTTATTGTGGGTACGAGTGCAGGAAGTATTGTTGGTGCTCTTTATGCAGATAAGCCTTCGGCTCGTTCTTTGCGGCGTATTATACTCAATGCGAGACGCAAAGATGTGATTGATTTTTCCTTATTCAATGCTCCAACAGGTGTAGTAAGCGGTGCTGGGTTACAGAATTTTTTAGTTAAGCACCTTCGTGCTCGTTCATTTGAGCAACTTAAAATTCCATTTATTGCGGTTGCTGTTGATTTAGAATCTGGAAAAGTGCATCAATTTAGAAGTGGTCCGATTGCACCTGCAGTAAATGCATCAAGTGCAGTGCCACCTTTTTTCCGTCCAGTAAAAATTTATGGTAGAACGTATGTAGACGGAGGTCTTGTTGATCCAGTGGCTGTTGATGTTGCTAAACAATTTAATCCTAAGATCATTATTGCTGTCAGTCTCGATGATGCTTTATCGAAAGATGTGCCAACCAGTTCTCCTGGTGTTTTTTTTCGAGGTTTTGACATGATGTTATCAAAGCTAAATGAATATAGCGCGAATGGTGCGGATGTTATTATTAGCCCAAAAATGGGCGAAGTGAGTATGTTTGATGAGAAAAAATGTCCAGAATTAATGCGGGCAGGTGAAATAGCCGCAGAAAAAGCATTACCTGCGATTAAAAAGCTGTTGGCGGAGAGGTAAAATGAGATATTAAGTTTCTGTTGCACACTCCAAAGTAATTTTTTTTAAAATTTCACGATAAAGTTCGGGTCTCACAGATTGATGTAATTTTATAATTTTTCTAAAAAGGGTAGAGGATGGGTCAGTGTTAGAACCTATAGCAATGTCATAAACGACATCTTCAGGTGTTTGGGTGTAATAGGCAATTCCTGGGAGTGTATATTCTTCGGTTGATAAGATATCGTTAATCACATGGCGAATAAATTTTTCTTCTATCATTGCATCCTCCGTTTCTACATTGATTTTCATTAAACGAAAATAGTTTTTGTATTGCGCTTTAAAAATTTCTTTAAGTTCTTCATAAAGACGAATTAATAATGTTAACTCTAAAATAAAAATTTCTTCTTTAGAAAGTTTTCCAGGATTGATCCCGGTAAAGCGGCACAATAATTCTGTTGTAGGCATGATTAAGTTTGGACTCCATTGTCCGTTGTTACAACGGGGGCATTTTATTATTTTGGAGGAGTGGAGGGATCCGTATTTTGTGCGGAGGGTTAGATTTCGATGAAGTTACTTGAACCTAGGTTGAAATGTGTATAAAATAAGATTAATCATCATTAACTTTATTACTTAAATCGAAATTATGAATCTTTTTACGCATCAAGTTGTCCCCGTCGTAACGGTGGTCGTAACCACCGCAAGGTGCGGGTTTATGCGTTAAAGCGCATTCTAAAACAGCCCCGTACCTCTCAGGAGCTACGGGGTTTTTTTTTGTTATCAAAATGAAGGTAAAAACAATGCAAACTAATAGTAGTGGCATATTAAGCGTAAATCGAATTAATCGAGCGGGAATTATTTATCCGTGGTTGGTTTGGTTTTTAGGCGCCAGCTTCTTTTTTTATAAATATTTGGTGCAAGTATCGCCGAGTGTGATGACGACTGAGTTAATGCAAGCATTTCAAGTGAATGCTGCGGGTTTAGGTAATTTATCTGCATGTTATTTTTATTCTTATCTTTTAATGCAAATTCCTGTAGGAATATTACTTGATAAATTTAGTCCTCGATATTTAACAGCACTTGCCATTTTAGTTTGTGGTATGAGTACTCTAGTATTTGCATTTGCAAATTCGTTAGGGTTGGCATCTTTTAGTCGAGCTGTAATGGGCTTTGGCGCAGCGTTTGCTGCTGTATCTTGTTTTAAATTAGCAACGCTATGGTTTCCTCCACGTCAATTTGCGCTGGTTTCAGGTATGTGCATGACAGCTGCTATGTTAGGTGCGGTGGGTGGTCAAGTTCCATTATCTTTTCTCGTGCAAAGTTTTGGCTGGCAATCGGCACTTAAGATTATTGGAGTTTTAGGCGTTTTGTTGAGTTTATTTTATGTTATCGCTATTCGTGATAAAGCACTTGATGTTCGAAAAAATCCTGCAGATAAAATAATTCTCAAAAATTTTTGGCGAATATTCAAAAGTAAACAAGCCTGGTTGCTTTCACTTTATAGTGGGCTTGCATTTGCACCCGTCTCAGTTTTTGGTGGGTTGTGGGGCGTACCATTTTTGCAGCAAGCGCATCAATTATCTGCATCGCAATCTGCTTTTGCTGTTTCTTGGGTTTTTATTGGATTTGCTGTAGGAGCGCCTTTGTTAGGTTGGTTATCAGATGTAATGGGTAGACGTAAACCAATGATGATTTTGGGAACATTATTGGCTTTATTAAGTTTATTTATTGTTATTTACTTTCCCCATAAACAAATAGGAATGCTGAGTACGCTTTTATTTTTATTTGGCTTAGGCACGAGCGGATTTTTTATTAGTTTTGCCATGATACGTGAAGTTTTTCCAATTTTGCTTGCAGCAACAGTGCTTGGATTTATGAATACATTTGATTCCATTTGTGAGGCGCTTTCTGAACCCTTGGTTGGTATATTTTTAGATTTGGGTTGGGGAGGTGCCCTTGTCAATGGAG
This sequence comes from uncultured Gammaproteobacteria bacterium, assembly GCA_963710715.1. GTDB lineage: Bacteria > Pseudomonadota > Gammaproteobacteria > DSM-16500 > DSM-16500 > CAVQBL01. The sequence goes on from CAVQBL010000014.1 coordinate 8,855, forward strand.
TACATCAATTTTCGATGCAAGGATATCAATTAGCATTGGCATTGTTGCCCATTTATTTAGTGGTTGCTTTGGTGCTATTGGTGTTTATTGAGGAGACGTATTGTGAGCCACGAGAAGGATAGGCCCTAGCTAAGCTGTACCATGTAATTTTTTATGCTAAGCTAGAGGCATTAAAAAATAATGGGAGGGTTTGTCTATGTTACAGTTGCGCTTTTTATTATCGATTCTTTTTTGTGGTGTGTTGTCACTTTTATCTATAAATACGAATGCGGCTGTTAATGTTATTATTGGGTCACCGCCTCCAGCAAGAGTAGTGGTTTTACCACCGCCGGGATATTCCAATTGTCCCATCATTCCGGGGCGTTTGTATGGCAATGTTTGGATTCCTCCACATCAAGAGTGTTCTTATTCCAATGGCTTAGTGTGGGTGGCGCCTTATTGGGGATGTGTTAGGTGGCGACACAATGGTATGTGTACACGCTGGACGTGGGTACAACCGCGCCGCGTATACAGAGCGGTTCCCCGCCATCGATATTATGCTCATCCGCGGCACTATCGTCATGGTGGTGGCCATGATAGGCATTGGCATCACTAAAATTTAAAAAAAGTTATTTTAGTGCGGTGGGCGCTGAAGTTAGATCGAAGCCCCGTCATTGCGAGCATGTGTTTTTCATGCGAAGCAAGGGGAACGTTTTTGTGCTCCCTGGATTGCCACGCCCGCGCTGATCCCGCATAAAAGCATTGCGGGACGCGCGGGCTCGCAATGACGGGGCTTCGATCTAAAGCGCCCACCGCACTAATTGGCAGAAGGAGATGTGGGGAATGATATGAACGGGTGAGGGTATTAATGACGACTAGTAGTTGAATAGTTATGATTCTTTCCTATGATGCCGCTTAAATTTCTCCTGCTTTTTACGCGCCATTTGCCGCTTTAACGGTGACAGGTAATCAACAAACAATTTACCGTTGAGATGATCAACTTCATGTTGGATACAATGTGCAAGTAAGCCATCTGCTTCAATTTCAAACGGTTTTCCCTGTTGATCAAGAGCACGCATTTTTACTTTTAACGCACGCGGTGCTTTATCATAAACCCCAGGGACTGAAAGACAGCCTTCTTCTAATATTTCTTGTCCTTCTCTGGCAATAATTTCTGGGTTAATGATACACATGCGTTGGTTACGTTCTTTGGAAACATCAATGACTGCAACTTTCAGAGAAATCCCAATCTGAGGTGCCGCAAGTCCTATTCCTTGGGCATGTTCCATGGTTTCATACATATCATCAATCAGAGCTTGTAATTTATCATCAAAAACCGTGATTGGCTTTGTTGGTAGACGTAACCGAGGGTCAGGTAAATAAATAATAGTACGTACGGCCATAAACTCATTGTCGCGATTTATTCGTAAGATTCAGCGACAAATGCTACCATAAATGTGTAAAAAAGAACATCTGGCGTTAAAAATTAAAGAGTACGAGAGGTTAGAATGGAAATGAAAACACGCGATTATGTTATTGTCGCCAATGGGAATTTTCTAGTACGCGAAATTATTCTTGAGGCAACAAAAGATAAAATAATCGTTGCGCTTGATGGAGCAGCGGGTAAGTTAAATCGATTGGGCATTAAACCTCATGTCATTTTGGGTGATTTTGATTCACTGACAGAGGCTGACAAAAATTATTTCGGTATCTCTAAGCAGGCTGATAAGCCTTATCATGGAAACCACAATATCACTGTTGTGCCTGCAAAAGATCAAAAATATACCGATTTTGTCAAAGCAATTCGTTACTGTGATGAAGTGGGCGCTAAAAGTATTAACGTAATTTGTGCAGCAGGTGGTTTGTTAGATCACTACGAAGGGGCTCTCAGAGCGTTGCGCACAGAATACAACAAAAGCCGTCCCATGTTGTTCCATACTGCGCAGCAGACTATCCAATTTGCAAAAAATGAAACAGTTACTATTCCAGGTGAAATAGGAGAGGGATGCGGTGTACTGGCTTTTCCTGAAGGTTCCATTACATCAACAGGTTTAGAATATGAAATGGAAGCTTTTCCTTTAAAATTTGGTTATTCAGAAAGTACGCGCAATTCATTGCAAACATCTCCCGCAAAAATTATTGTGCAAGGGGAAGCATTAGTGGTTATGCCTCCTCAATTATCTTCGCAACGTAATTTTATCCAAAAAAGTAATGTAGAGCGTTTGGAATTGTTATTGAGAGATGCTCGATGCATTGCTAGACTACTAATGTAAACAGACACTAATTATACATAAGGAAATTCATATGCTCATTCAACCGAAAATAAGAGGTTTTATTTGTACTACTGCGCATCCAGTGGGTTGTCGCAAAATAGTCTCGGAACAAATTCAGTATGTTAAGTCAAAAGGAAAATTTAAAGGTCCTAAAAATGCATTAATCATAGGTGCTTCAACAGGATATGGATTAGCCAGCCGAATTGTTTCAACTTTTGGAGCAGATGCTAAGACCATTGGTGTTTTTTTTGAAAAAGAGGGAGATGAAAAACGCACTGCATCAGCAGGTTGGTATAATACCGCTGCATTTGAAAGCATTGCACATGCAGAAAAATATTATGCTAAAAGTATCAATGGCGATGCATTTTCTAACGAAATAAAGCAACGTACAGCAGAATTAATACGTAAAGATTTAAAACAAGTTGATTTAATTGTTTATAGCTTGGCAGCCCCACGTCGCATGCATCCGGATGGACATGTTTCTAACTCGACATTAAAACCCATAGGTCAAGCTTATAAAAATAAAACAGTAGATGCATTTCGTGGAGAAGTGAAAGAAGTCACGCTAGAGCCTGCTACGCCAGATGATATTGCGCGTACTATTGATGTAATGGGTGGAGAAGACTGGGAAATGTGGATAGATTTTCTTGCTAAAGAAAATTTGTTGGCAGATGGTTTGACGACAGTAGCCTATTCTTATATTGGCCCTGAATTAACCTATGCCATTTATAAAGATGGTACAATAGGGAAAGCAAAAGAGCATTTACATGTTACAGCACGTAAGCTGACGCAAAAATTGCAAGCTCAACATGGACGGGCACTGGTATCAATCAATAAAGCACTCGTGACTCAAGCGAGTTCCGCTATACCCGTTGTGCCACTTTATATTTCTTTGTTGTATAAAATCATGAAAGGAAAAGGTACGCACGAAGGATGTATTGAGCAGATTTATCGTTTATTCTGTGATTATCTTTATGCATCACCTGGAGTCAAAGATGGACTCATTCGGCTTGATAACTATGAAATGCAAAAAGATGTTCAAGAGAAAATTATGCAATTATGGCCACAAGTCACCTCGGAAAATTTAGAACAATTGACAGATGTGAAAGGGTATCGGCATGAGTTTAGCCGCTTGTTTGGTTTTGATGCTGACGGGGTGGATTACAATGTTGAAGTGGATCCTAGAGTGAAGATTGAGTCAGTGGAGTGAGACTGCGGTATGGACACAATCCTCAATCCACAAATCAATTTCATTCTATTCATCCAACCATATCTTTATCCTTTTTTTCTTAAAATAAGCAAAATATTGATATTCTTCGCAGGAAATTTTTTCATTTTATTGTTGCCAGTGATTTTCTGGAGCATCAATAGAAAAGTTGGCAAAGAGCTTATTTATCTATTTATTGCGTCATTGTTGCTAGCGTGGTCTTTAAAAGAAATTACTCATATCTCCAGGCCGTTTCTTTGGAACTCTGATATAAAGCACATTCCAGTGAGCGGTTATAGTTTTCCGAGCGCTGATGCACTCATCGCGGTGGTCATGTATGGCTTTTTAATAGGGTACTTACGAAATATTTGGATGAGCATTATTCTTGTTTTATTGATTAGTTTAATCTGTGTTTCACGTATTATATTAGGTGTACATTTTCCTACAGATGTTTTGGGTGGAATTATACTCGGCATATTGGTTTTATGGATTTATTTTAATTATGCAAAAGATAAATTGATAACTTTGCATGATAAAATAAATCGCAAAGGAATTATTTTTTTATCACTGACAATTCCACCTCTGTTGAGTTTATTTTATTACGATAGAATTCCAATTGAAATTTCAGGGTTACTTTCAGGATTTTTACTGGGATCAACTTTTTTAGATAACGAAGACCTGCGAGAGTATTCCAAGATATGTAAAATTATAAGTACTATAACAGGGCTGTTCATTCTTTTATTAATTAACTTTGGAATGAATGAAATTCATTTTTTAGAAGACACATCAGAAATTTATATAAAAGGATTTTTGATGGGTTGTTGGCTTTATTTGTTCATTGTTTTACGCAGAAACGTTTATAATACTTTGCGTGCTTCTTCATAGCCAATATCGATAAGCTTTTTGCGATTGGTTCTTTTTAAAGACAATAAGCTGATCTTGGTGGGGACGGAAATATTTATCATATAGTCAGCTAATAACATGGTTTTTTTTTCTTTATGTGATGAGCCTAGTAACATAGAGCTGACAAAAGTTTCAAAAAAGGGTGGTACAACATAACCTTTATAGCCAAGCTTAAATTGTTTTAGCAGTCCCTGCATAAAGCCCATAATGGGAGGAAAGTCATATTTCACTGTATCTTTTTCTCCTGTCGACACATCGGATGCGATAATTTTACTCTTACTACCCAGTAAGCTTTTCATGTGATCAATCGGAAGGCTGTTGAGTAAGCTGCCATCAAAATGCAACTGCCCATTGAGCACCATAGGTGGTACAAGACCTGGTAAGGAAGCACTGGCACGGGTTTTTTCCCATATGCGCCCGCTCGTGTGTAATTCTTCCATTCTTTCTGAGAGATTTGCTGAAACACAGAAGAAAGGTGTCCACAAATCTTCTATGCGCAGATTGCCAAATGTTTTTTGCAATGCAAGCGTACCTGATTTAGCGTTAGAAATAGATATTAATGGCCATGTAAATGCACGCATTGAAAAGGAAGACGAAGCTAATTTTACGAGATAATAAAACATTTCAAACGTATCTTCATAATTTTGAGCCATGTCATAACATGCTCCAATGACGGCTCCAATACTCGTGCCGCCAATGGCGTCAATTAATATATGTTTTTCTTCAATGGCTTTAATGACTCCCAGATGTCCCCAGCCTTTAATTCCACCACCGCTCAACACGAGCCCCGTTGTTTTACCAGTGATGAAACGCATTAAACGCTCATAATCTTTGTTATTGTTTATGCGTAAGTGGTGAGTTAAAGCAAAATGACTTTTTTCTAGCCATTTACTCGTATGTTCAGGTTGTCTAGTTTCATCAGGGTGTAACAAAACTAATTCATGTCTTGCGTGTGATAAATATTTTTTACCACGCAGAATCTCTAAAATGGAATTATCGATTTGTGCTTCTTTGCCAGTATTTCCTAATAGATATAACATATCTGCTTTTTCTAACCACACTTGCTGTTCAGAGAAAATTTTTTCCACATGTGTCACGATAATAATGATAATGTGATATTTTTTTTCAAGCTCAGAAAAATAATCTGCAGACTGGGTTAGGTTTATGTTACTATCTTCTAGCAATACGATGTCTTCTTCTTTTTCGACGTACTCATTTAATTTATTTTTGAATTGGTTAATTTCAACAGAATAATTAGCAGGAATCAAAACGACATACTTACATTTGTTTTGACCCACAATAAATTGGATCGTTTGTTGTGAACGACTAATGATGGGCTTAATAACTTCAAGAAGTATTGATGGATATTGTTCACATAATTCTTTAAATAATTGATCTGGAATTTTTAATAATTCGGAATGATGCGTTGCTTTCACTGTTAAGCTACGTGGCTGCCCTGATAATACGCCGAGTTCGCCAATTAATTCTATAGGTGATAGAGTTCCTATGTGTTTATGTTCATTATTCGCTGTCAGGAGTGACGTAGATAATGTACCATCGACTAAAATATAAATATAATTAGAGGGGTCGCCTTGATAAAAAAGTACATCATTGGGTTGTAGGTGAATTTTCTCGAGTTGTGCTGCTAACTTCTGGTATCCCTCTTCATTTAGAGATTTGAAAATTGAGCAGGTTTTAATAACATCTATCAAGTTGTCTGCCATGTTTTCACCAGGTTGTAGAGTACTCAAGTTATTTATTTTTAAGTGTAGCAGAATATCGAATTGTGTGTAATATATTGATTATATTGAGTTTAAAAATAGACCTGAAAATGAAAATATGAGTAATTTAATACTTTTAGACAATATTTCCCTCGCATTTGGACTTGATCATTTATTAGATAAGGCCAAGCTGCAAATCACAGCAGGCGAGAGAGTTTGCTTAATTGGACGTAATGGTGCTGGTAAATCATCACTATTAAAAATCATAGAAGGGACTATGCAGCCGGACAGTGGCACGGTTTGGCGTAAACCGCATTTGCGCTTAGCGCGTCTTATGCAAGAGTTGCCACAAAAAATATCTTCTACTGTGTACGAATTTGTGGCAGAAGGGTTGGCAAGTACTGGAAAATTGTTAGCAGATTATCACGCCTTAACGCAACGCTTATCACATTCGTATGCAGAAAATGATTTAACAGAGTTAGAGCGATTACAGCATGCGATCGATGCATGCCAAGGTTGGCAATTTGAACAAGACATTCAAACCATCTTAGATCGATTACAACTCAATCCCGATCAACGTGTGGCGGATCTTATCCGGTGGTTGGCAACGACGTGCTGCGCTTGCAAAAGCCTTAGTGATTAATCCAGAGTTGTTATTGCTGGATGAACCCACCAATCATTTAGATATTGATGCTATTCAATGGCTAGAAGATCAATTGGTAAATTCGAGCATTGGACTCTTATTTATTACTCATGACAGAGCCTTATTGCAACGTTTAGCAACGCGGATTATTGAATTAGATCGCGGTCAATTAACGTCTTGGCCAGGAGATTATGCCAATTTTTTACGGCGCAAAGAAGAAATGTTACATGCTGAAGCGAAACAAAATTCAGAATTCGATAAAAAATTAGTGCAAGAAGAGCGCTGGATACGGCAAGGTATTAAGGCACGGCGTACTCGTAATGAGGGGCGCGTGCGTGCTTTGGAAGCGATGCGTTTAGAACGTTCACAACGCCGTGAACTGCAAGGTAAAGCAACGTTTAATCTGAATGAAGCTAAAAAATCAGGTAAATTAGTTATTGAAGCAAAAGATATTTCGCATGCTTTTAACCATCAGTTTGTTATAAAAGATTTTTCATTGCGCATTATGCGTGGCGATCGAATCGGGTTCATTGGCCCAAACGGCGTTGGTAAAAGTACTTTATTAAACGTTCTTTTAGGTGAATTTGCTCCCCAACAAGGTAGTGTCACACAAGGTACGAAATTACAAGCTGCTTACTTTGATCAATTACGTCAAGCACTCGATTTAGAAAAAACCGTGGCAGAAAATGTGATGCAGGGCAGTGATATCATTGAAGTTAATGGCAGTAAACGTCATATCGTAAGTTATCTTGGTGATTTTTTATTTACACCACAGCGAGCATTTACGCCTGTAAAAGCGCTTTCAGGTGGCGAGTGTAACCGTTTACTGTTAGCAAAATTATTTAGTCAACCAGCAAATTTATTAGTGTTGGATGAGCCTACGAATGATTTGGATATTGAAACCTTAGAATTGCTTGAAGAATTGCTAAGTAATTATCAAGGCACACTTTTAATAGTGAGCCACGATCGTGCATTTTTAGATAATGTTGTTACAAGTACTTTGGTTTTTGAGGGGAACGGCAAAATTGAAGAATATATTGGTGGTTATCAAGATTGGCTGCGTCAACGCAAATCAGTGAAAACGGAAACTACAATAATTAAAACTGAAAAACAAATTCAAGATAGACTTAAGCAAAGTAAAAAATTAAATTACAAAGAAGAAAAAGAATTAGCTACGTTATCAAAAAAAATAGAGGCCATTGAAGCAGAACAAAAAAAGTTACACGATCAATTAGTGGACCCCAAATTTTATCAAGATCATCCGGAGGCAGTTGTCCTTACAATGCAAAAATTAAAAGAATTAGGTTCAAATTTAGAAGAAGCATATAAGCGGTGGGAAGAATTGGGTTAGATCGAAGGCCCGTCATTGCGAGGACCCCTGCAGCATGCTCTGCGCAGGGGGACGAAGCAATCCAGGAGAACGTTGTTGTGCCGTCTGGATTGCCACCGCCTCACAAAAAGCAAAGGCGTGAGGCTCGCAATGACGAGTTCTTTTTGTAAGATTCTTGAATAGTTACGGAAAGTGAGGCATTAGGTAATCTGAGCGTTACTCCAATCGAGTATCCACTGAGGAATAACAGGAGAATCTTTGGGAACACTATCGTCAAGTGTGATAATTTCTGCAGGTGCTACTGAACCGCCAATCTTTTTAAAAAATCGTGCTTGAATGATGGCTTGAGCTTTTAATTCTCCGTGTCTTATAAATCGTTGTCGTAAATAAAATGCTTTTTCATCCCAGCCTAAAATTTGGGATTCCACAGTAAAACGTTGGAACACTTTCAATGCGCGTTTAAAGTAAATGGTTTCTGCACAGACGACAGGAAACCAGCCTTGCTGTTGTATTTTCTTCAGAATACCACCGCGCCGCATTAAGTCAGCTCTGGCAATATCTAATAGGGTGAGATAGCGACCATTATTCATATGCATCAATAAATCTAAATCACTGGGTAGCACGATAAAAGGCGTTGAACAGACATCTAAAATATTAATGCGCGATCTAAAGCGCCCAAAGGTGAAAAACCAAATTAGTCTCATCCATAAGTTCATAGTTTACCTGCTTGCCATTCGCTTAAACCTGCCCCAATCTACCTTTTACTTCCCCTCTTGTAAACCTACCGATTTCAGGTAAAATAATGGCGAAAAATTAAACAGCATGATGCGGACTTAATTTAGGTTTATATCGCCAAATTGCCCTGAGCTTTAATGGAATAGGGGCGCAGTCAGAAATATAAATCTTATTTTTCTGTATGCCGAGGAGTATAATATAATGAAAAATAAAATGTTTTTGTGGATATTGCTCAGTATTTTTTTAGGCGTGCTCTGCGGTATTTTGTATCCTGAACAAATGCTTTCAATCCGTTGGGTTGGGATTTTGTTTATCAACCTCCTTAAACTTATTGTGCTTCCCCTGATATTTTGTGCTCTCGTCAGTGCGATTACTGCTATGGGTGGAATGAAACGCCTGGGTTCAGTTGGGATTTATACGCTAGGCTACGTTTTATTGAGTGTTTCATCTGCAGTGCTGATTGGCTTGATTCTTCTCAATTTATTTAAGCCTGGTGTGGGCATGCCAGCAAGTTTAATTCTTGCAAATGCATCTCCTGCTGATCTTAAACACGTCGAATTTTCTTCTTTTTTACTGACTTTATTTCCTTCTAATATTATTGCAGCAGCAGCAAAGTTTGAAATTATTCCCATCGTATTTTTTAGTATTGTTTTTGCTATAGCTGCTTTATCAGCAGGTGAGTCAACTAAGCCTGTCATTGCTTTTTTTTCAGGAATGCGTGATGTATTTGTCAAAATGATTATTTGGTTGATGTATCTCACCCCAGTTGGATTATTTGCTTTGTTGGGTTCAGCGATTGCAGAAGCCGCTATCCAAAATAGATTGCTGCAAAGTATTAAAGGAATGTTCATGTTTATTGCGATATTTCTATTTGGATTATTTCTACATATTCTTTGGCAGTTTGCGGTCATTAAATTTATTACGCGCAAAAATGCACGAAAATTTGTTGGAGATGCTTCTGGCGCACTCTTAACCGCATTTGCTACTTCAAGCTCGATGGCAACATTACCTGTCACATTTGTCGTTGCAAAAAAACAAAATATCAGTGATGAAGTAGCGCGTTTTGTTTTACCTTTGGCAACCACGATTAATCTGGCTGGAACGGCGATGTATGAAGCTGTGTCTGCGTTATTTTTCTGTCAAATTTTAGGACTGCATCTTTCAGTTTTTTCACAAATCGGTATTTTTGTGACTGCAATTATTGCAGGCATGGGTGCTACCGGTATTCCTGAGGGTGGCTTAGTGACAATGGTTATGGTATTGCGTAGTGTGAATGTTCCGACTTCCGCACTGGCATTGCTTTTACCGTTTGACCGTATTCTTGATCGCTTCCGCACAATGGTAAATGTGTGGGGAGATTTAGTGTGTGCAGCAACGGTAGAACATTTTACTGCTAAACGAAAAGTAGCTGAATTGCCTAAGCAGGGTGAGTTATTACCACAACAACAGTAGAGGCTGTTCACGCTGTCATTGCGAGGACCCCTGCATGGTTCCTCGCAGGGGGACGAAGCAGTACTGCCTACAACTGATCACCATTCTGGATTGCCACGCCTCACATAAAGCTAATGTGTGAGGCTCGCAATGACGAGTTCTTTTTGTAAGAATCGTGAATAGTTATTAACAGATCCTAATATAAATGGAAATTAAATTATGTATTTAAAACAACGACAACACAGCATTCAAAATAAATCTATTTTTATTTCTTGTGTTGTGCCAGTTTACAACGAAGAAGCTGTCGTGCAGCTATTCTTCACTCAATTACAAGCTTGCTTATCTGACATGACACAGCGGTTTGAGATTATCGTTGTAGATGATGGCAGCCGCGATACTACTGTAAAGAAAGTAATAGAATTGCCAAATAGTAAGAATATTAAGTTACTTGGATTGTCGCGTAATTTTGGCAAAGAAACGGCTCTCACTGCAGGATTAGAACACTGCTCTGGCGATGTTGTTATTATTCTAGATGCAGATTTTCAACATCCCATTGAATTGCTCCCCGTTTTTTTGAAGCATTGGGGAGAGGGGTATGACATGGTTTATGGGGTGCGTAAAAATCGTGATAATGAATCACGTATAAAAAGAAACTTTGCACATTTGTTTTATTGGCTAATGTCAAAAATTACCAAGATTGAGATACCAAATAATGCAGGTGATTTTCGTCTTCTTGATCGTAAAGTAGTAAATGCTTTAAACAGCATCCAAGAACGAACGCGCTTTATGAAAGGTTTATATGCCTGGGTTGGATTTAAAAATATAGCAGTGCCGTTCGAAGTGCAAGAACGTGTTGGTGGTAAAAGCTCTTGGGGCATAGGAAGATTAACGGAGCTTGCTATTACAGGGATTACCTCGTTTTCTGATATTCCATTACGTGTTTGGGGAATGATTGGTTTTGCTATTTCTTTAATATCATTGATTTACGCAATTTATTTTGTCACAGTCACCTTAATTTATGGCGCAGATCTTCCTGGATTCCCAAGTCTTATTGTTGCAGTCATGTTTTTAGGTGGAATTCAATTATTATCGGTTGGTATTTTAGGTGAATATATCGCCCGAATTTTTACGGAAGTGAAGCAGCGGCCTAAGTATATTATTGAGCATAAAGTTGGATTTGAGTAATTAAGTTCGTCATTGCGAACCCGAGTTATCTATGGATCCCGGCTAAAATCACGCCGGGAGGGTGAAGCAATCCAGGCCAACTTTTATTTTAACGCCGCTCTGGATTGCTTCGCTATGAAGAGCACATAGCTCGCAATGACGGAGAACATTTCACACCACCGGCCTATTACTAAAAAGAACAGTGTTATCCACTTGCCCTAACTTATACACTTTATTTTGCATCTTGATCTGTTTGAAAGTATCCATATCTGTGAGCACAAATAAACGCTTATTGCTGTTCCAGCGTTGCCAGAATGTGTCTTTATCAATTAACCAATCTTTTGTGTCTTGGAAAACCATGCCATACCATAATTCTCTTACCCAATTGTCAGAACGTGGAATCTCAGGTGAATTCCAATCTGCCACAATCACGATGCGTCGTTCTAAATAAATAGGTAAGTCTTGATAGTATTTATAAAATGTGACAACTTCATCATTTGGGCGCAAATAATTTTTAAGTTGTACCGCCAAAGGTTTAATTGATTTGTGGTTGATAACGTGCAAACTCGATGCGAGTGTTATCAAAACAACAACACTCATTGTGGTGATACAAGAGAATAATTTGGTGAAATTCTCTTCTCGAGAGCAGAGTAAACTCATCAACCCAGCAATCAAAAATGTTGCGCCAGAAATAATTAAATAAGGAATGAAATTACCAAAAAATTTTACTTTTAAAAAGCCAATGCTTAACAGTATAACTCCAAGCGCGCAACATAAAAATATTAATACGTTGACGCCACGACCAAAATTTTGAGCTTGTGATTTATCCCATAAGTTATTTAAATAACTTCCTACCATCAACGCAGCACAAGGGAATAATGGCAGGATGTAACCTATCGTTTTAGACCGGGGTATGGAAAAAAATATAAAAACTATAAAAAACCATAATAACAAATAGAGCTCGATAGGATGTTGTTGTCTATTTTTCCAAATATTTTTCAATTTTGTTGCGATGGCTTGCAAAAGAAATACTGACCATGGGAAAAAGCCGACTAATACAATCGGAACATAAAACCAAACAGTCGCTTTATTGTTAAAGTCGACAGTCGTTAGAAAACGAGAGACTTGTTGAGTGACAAAAAAGAAGTGCAGGAATGCAGGATTGGCTTGTTGAACGAGAATGTACCAGGGTAAAACGATAATTAAAAAAAGACTTAAACCACTTATTAAGTGTATTTTCCTAAATGTATTCCAGCGCCTTAATAGTATTATCCAAGTGCTAATGATTATGGCGGGGAAAACAATGCCAATGAGTCCTTTCGTTAAAAATGCTAATCCTGCAAAAACATAAGCTGCAATTAAAAAAGCATCTCGACGTTTGCCCGTCGAGAATTGCATAGCAGCAATAAAGCATAACAATGAATTGCTAACTAAACTGGCAACTTCTAAATCCAAGTTAGCATAGTGAGAAGCACCATAATAAAGTGGACTCGTAGCGAGAATAAGAGCGGAAATGATACCTGTGCGGCGATTAAATAAAACGCGTCCGGTTAAATAAATGATAATGCAGCCCAGTATTCCGGCAAACGCAGGCCAAAAACGTAGCGCCCATTCTTTTAGACCAAAAAGCTTAATAGCGCTAGCTTGCAGCCAATAATACAACACGGGTTTGTCCAGGAAGGCCACGCCATTTAATCGTGGCGTTACATAATCACCTGTGGCTACCATTTCGCGTGCGACCTCGGAATAACGCCCTTCATCCGGCGTAAATAAAGGATGTGACCCTATCCACAAGGCATAAAAAATTCCAAGTAGAAGAGCAATCCCTAAGAGATCCATTACCCAAGAGTGGCTCAATTTATTTTTGTTCATTGCTAACACGGATTTGTTCTCGTAAAATTTAGTTTTTCATGGGTACAGCAAATTATGAAAACTATTGTCCTTTGTGCAGATGATTATGGACAAAATATCTCCATTTCTCAAGCAATTATTGAATTATTGAAGAAGAATCGCTTATCTGCAACGAGTTGTATGGTCACGTCAGCTAATTGGAAGGCGGCGGCCAGAGATCTTGAGTCTGTGAAGAATGCGGTTGATATAGGACTGCATTTCAATTTGACAGAAGGGCAGTCAATATCTAATAAGCTGATGTTTTTACCCCTCTCTAAGTTGCTTATTAAAGCGAGTTTGCGCCAACTGGATCAAGCAGCCATAGAAGGAGAATGCCATGCTCAGATTGATAGCTTTGCAGAAAGTTTAGGGCAACTTCCTGATTTCCTGGATGGGCATCAACATGTCCATCAATTTCCAGTCATTCGTGATGCAGTATTGGCAGTGTATAAGCAGCGGTTGCAGGCGCGAGGTGCATACCTACGGTGTGTGGATAGTCCAAAAAATTTATTACGCTTTACCGATAGTGCTTACATTAAACGTGTGATTATTCAATTCTCGGGTGCTGCAGCTTTTAAACGACAATTAATTAAATATCATATCCCGCACAATGTTTCGTTTGCGGGGATATATGACTTTTCAGCTAATTATAAAAACATTTTTTCAGGTTTTTTACGCGACAGTAAAAGCGGGGGGCTTATCATGTGCCATCCTGGCTTAAATGCATCTGCTGAGCCAGATGCAATCGCCGCCGCGCGTTGTCAAGAATACCAGTATTTCTTGAGTGAAGATTTTGTCCAAGAATGTGTTAAGCAAAAAGTGCGGATTGCAAGATTTTCTAATTCTTGTTCTCCAGAACTTACCGATTAGCTAACGTGTTATCAATATTAAGAGATCCTTACGATAGAAATTTCCCCGTATACCTCTATCTCTTTATATAAATATCTGTTACAATACTAATGTCATTATGTGTATTTACTTTATAAATCGATAGTGACACATGTTTAATTTGAAAATGAAGGTATGTAGTATATGGCAGCAAGAGAAAATGGAACTGTTAAATGGTTCAACAATAGCAAAGGTTATGGCTTTATTCAGCGAGATGCAGGTGGGGATGTATTCGTACACTTCCGTGCTATTCGCGGCGATGGGTACAGATCATTAGAGGAAGGACAACGCGTAGCGTTTACTGTTGCGCAAGGTCAAAAAGGCCTGCAAGCAGAAGACGTCGAAGTCGTCGAATAATCTATATAATCATATTGTTAATGTAACAACTCAATATGCCGCCTTAAGATGGGTATCCATCTTAAGAGCGGCATTTGTTTTTGTGTGGAGACCTTCATGCCAAAAGAATCCCCCATAGAAAAAAAACTACTTCACTACACCGGCAAAGCCATCGCTGACTTCAATATGATTCAGACGGGCGATAAGGTAATGGTTTGCTTATCCGGTGGTAAAGATTCTTTTACCATGTTACGTATATTGAATTTGCTACGCCAACGTGCAAAAGCTAAGTTCACCTTATTTGCTTTTACACTAGACCAAGCTCAACCCGGTTGGAATGACAATGCACTGCGTGAATGGTTAAAATCCTATAATATCCCGCATGAAATCTTAACGCGTGATACTTATTCCATTGTGAAAGAGAAGATTCCTGAAGGGAATACGTATTGCTCATTATGCTCGCGCTTACGACGTGGCATTATTTATACTTATGCTGAAGAGCATGGTTATAACAAAGTTGCGTTAGGCCATCATCGCGATGATTTAATAACAAGCTTGCTGATGTCAATTTTGTACAATGGCGAAATTCGCTCTATGCCTCCTAAGTTACTCAGTGATAATAAACGCCATATCGTGATTCGGCCTTTAGTTTATTGCCAAGAAAATGACATTATTGAATATGCTAAAGAACAACAGTTTCCTATCATTCCTTGTAATTTGTGCGGCTCACAAGAAAACCTCATGCGTCAAAAAGTCAAAGCACTGATTAATCAACTTGCAAAAGAAAATCCTAAAGTTCCGAGTAACATGTTGCATGCACTGACCAGTGTGAAATTAAGTCAGTTGATGGATCGTAATCGTTGGGATTTTAAAAATTTAGAAGCGGGGCGAGAGGGCGATGGGGCGGTTGAGCAGGATGTGGAGTTGCATTTTGAAACAACGTAAAAAAACAACATCTACACCCAACCCGGCATCCACTTATTTGTACTTCGTAACTCCCGATTATGCTCTTTCCAATTCGGATCAAATGAGGCGACCAGCCGCCAAAATGCTACTGAATGATTGAGATACACTGTATGACAAAGTTCATGAATCATAACGTGTGTAACTAAATGCGGTGGGAGAAACAAAAGTTTGTAATTGAGATTAATCGCTTTTTCTGTGGAACAACTTCCCCAACGACTTTCTTGTCCGCGGATAGTCGCTTTTTTATAAATTAATTTGGTTTCTTTGCTGACTTCAGATAATTGAGTTAATAAATATTGCTGAGCATGGTTTTTTACCCAAGCTGCTAATAATTTTTTGCTGAGCGTTTTATTTTTAATATCTCCTACCAAAACCAATTCCTGATGTGGACGTGAAATAATTTTTAATTTTGTATCACTTTGAATATAGTGAATATGCCAAATTTGATCGATAGCTAATAATGCAATCTGTGTCGGTAGAATATCTTGGTCTGAAGTTTCAAGTTGCGAGCGAATTTTAATGAATTGCTTTTCAATCCAATGCCTATTTTCTTCTAAAATGGCAGGAATTTTATTTCGATTGAAGCGGCGAGGAATAGTTAATTCTAAACCACCTTTAAGCGATGCCTTGAGTCTTACATATTTTGCGCGCGCGTTTTCTTTAACTGTATAAACAGGAGGCCAGTTATTAAAATTAATATCCATCAGAAAGATGCCTAGTAACTATTCACCTTCTTACAAAAAAGACTCGTCATTGCGAGCCTCACGCTTTAGCTTTATGTGAGGCGCGGCAATCCAGAATGGTGATAAGTTGTAGGCAGTACTGGATTGCTTCGTCGCAAAAGGCGCGCTCCTCGCAATGACGGCGTGAATAGTTACCGTTAAATTGCTTCTTTAAGAAATTGATTTGCTTCGTCTTCAAACGCTTCAAACAGACTGCGAATTTTAGCCGAAGCGCTATTCTTTAAAGCGGTTTCAAGCTTTGCAGCCGCTTGTTTTAGCCTAGGTACTCCGCAATAACAAAGTGCGCCATGTAATTTGTGCACGCGCTTTTGCAATTCATCATAATTTTTATTATTTTCGCATTGTTTGATACATGCAATGTCATTGGGTAAGGTTTTTGACAATATATTTAGCATTTCTTTAGCTAGTTCACGCTTATTGCCAGCTAATTGGGTTGCTAATTCCCAATCAATAATAGGGTTTTTTTTACTCATGCTACTTACTCGCTTATCCTTTTCGTAGTGATAACATTTGGTAGTTGGCTAATTTGGCTTATTAGCTGCTTTAATTGATCTAAATTATGAATTTGGATCGTCAGTGTAATAAGTGCTAAATTATCATTTTTACTTATTGTTGAGTTAAGCGTGATTAAATCGACTTTAGCGTTGGCGAGTAAAGAACTAATTTCCTTTAATAAATTTTCTTTACTGTGGGCGCGAATTAACAAGTCAACATAATATGTACCGCCACGCTTGCTATCCCAGGTAACTTGAACTAATCGTTCGAGATTGCTTACATGAGATATGTTATTACAATCTTTTTTATGTATTGATACCCCTCGCCCTTGAGTAATATACCCTATAATTGTGTCGCCGGGAATAGGCTTGCAACATTTTGCGATTCGGGTGAGTAGATCATCAATACCGGAAATTTGAAAACTAGACTGCGGTGCTTGTTGTACATGTTTAGGCCGATGCGTTATCTCAGCAGGGTGCTCATGCGTAGTCTCCGCTTGAGCTGCGTGCACTATTTGTGCGGCGCGTATGCTCCCGTGCCCAAGAGCAGCGAGTAAAGACTCTTCATTTTTAAAGTTAAACCGTAATAAAATTTTATGTAAATCAATATGCTGTATACCAGCACGCACAAGTTCGCGTTCTAAGATATGTTTTCCTGATTCAATGTATTGGCTCACATCTTGATGCTTAAACCACTGGGCTATTTTTGCTCTGGCACGAGAAGTTTTTAAATAACCTAATTCTTTATTTAACCAATCACGACTTGGCCCACCATTGGGGATAGTGATAATTTCAACTTGATCGCCGGTATGCAGTGCGTGTGTCAGTGGAACAATATGACCATTTATTTTTGCACCTCGGCAGCGATGTCCTAACCCACTGTGAATTTGATAAGCAAAATCAAGCGGGGTAGCGCCCTTGGGTAAATCCATTATTTCTCCCGCCGGTGTAAAAACATAAACACGATCTTCTATGTTTTGATTAGGTTTGGCGCTTTCTTTTGCAATGTCTTTGTGCCACTCAAGTAATTGGCGCAAAAAAGTAATTTTAGCTTCATATCCTGATTGTTGCGGTTTCTTTTCTTTGTATAACCAATGTGCTGCAACGCCATGTTCAGCTTCTTCATGCATATCATGTGTGCGTATTTGTACTTCGAGATTTTTGCCATCAGGACCAATAATTGCTGTGTGAACGGAACGATAGCCATTGGGTTTTGGGTTGGAAATATAATCGTCGAATTCTTCTGGAACATGCTCCCATAAATTATGCACTACACTGAGTGCGCTATAGCAATCATCCAGTGTAGGAACTAAAACTCTTAAAGCGCTATAATCATAAATATCTTTATAATCCAGATGTTTGTGTTGCATCTTTAAAAAAATACTATAAATATGTTTAGCGCGCCCTGAAATGCTTGCTTTAATGTGAACTTCTGCAAGGTTTTCTTTTAAGCGCGCAATCATGTCGTGAATTCGTTGCTCACGATCTACGCGACGTTCTGCTAAAAATTTTGCGATCGTTTTATACGTTTCAGGCTGGGTATAATGAAACGCAATATCTTCTAATTCCCATTTCAATTGTCCCACGCCTAAGCGATTAGCGAGGGGAGCGTAAATATCCATCGTTTCTTGAGCAATGCGTTTTCGTTCTGTGGGATTAATATTTTTTATTCCGCGCATGATGCAAGTGCGTTCAGCTAATTTAATTAATACAACACGGATATCAGAAACCATAGCAAGTAACATTTTGCGTAATCTATCTGTTTGCGTTTGGTCACGGTTTTTATCGATATTTTTTGTTAAATTGCTGATAGCATTCATTTGTTCTACGCCCGCAATTAATTTAGCAGTACCTTCACTTAATTGCGTGACAATAGTTTCCATTCCTAAATGAACATGTTGAATTGTGCTTGTCATCACAGCTGCTGCAATTGCTTCTTGATCGAGCTTAAGGTTTAAAATGATTTCAGCCATTTCTAAACCTTGTTCAATGCAGGGTTGGCCATAGAAAGTGGTCATACCTTTGCTGGTAGTTTGTGCGAGAGAACATATTCTGCTGAGTAACTCAATATTTTCGAGGGAATAGGTGGTTTTTATTTTTTGTAACCATGTCTCGATATCAACGTTGCCATCGGGCAGGTGAGGAAACTTTTGTTTAATGGCGGCCATGGGTTATTTCTCAAATAGTGCGATAGCTTCCACATGGCTTGTATGTGGAAACATGTTAATAATTCCGGCTGTTTGTAGTTTATAGCCGTGGGCTTGCACTAATTCTCCCGCATCTCTTGCAAGTGTTGCAGGGTTGCAAGAAACGTATACGATTTTTTTTGCTGAAAAACGTGGGAAAAATGCAATAATTTCTTTTGCCCCAGTGCGGGGTGGGTCTAATAATATTTTCGCATAGGTTTTTTGTAGCCATGGGGCGTGCGTTTCAGGCTCCATAAGATTTGCAGCAAAAAATTCAGTATTATTTATTTTGTTAAGGCGCGCATTTTCTTCTGCACGTTTTACCATTTCTTGGCTGCCTTCAATGCCTGTCACCTGTTTTGCATAACGCGCAAGAGGTAAAGTAAAATTACCCAAACCACAGAAAAGATCCAGAATATCTTCGGATGCTTGTGGATCTAATAACTGCAGTGCCTGTTTGATCATGAGTTGATTAATTTCGCCATTTACCTGCGTGAAATCTAAAGGATGAAATTGCATTTCAAGTTGGTAATCAGGTAACGCATAACTCAATTTATTATTTTGGTCTTTGGGCCAAACTTTATGGATAGTAGCAGGTGAGTTGGGTTGCAAATAAATATGCACACTGTGTTTTTCTGCAAATTCACAAAGCTTAGCTATGTCTTCATCAGGCAAGGGGACTAAATGACGAAACACTAACGCAGTGTCATGATCACCAACGGCAACTTCAATTTGCGGAATGTGCTCAAATTGCGAAAGTTGCATAATTAATTCATTCAGCAGAGTTAAACGTTTTCCAACACTTTCGTGCAATACAGGGCAACTTTTAATATCCGCGAGAAAACGGCTAGCTTTTTCACGGAATCCAATCAAAAGTCGGCCTTTCTTTTGCACATAGCGCACGCCCAATCTTGCTTTGCGTCGATACCCCCATGGGGTTGCTGATAAGGGTGGTAATAGTGTTTCAGGTGTAACACGACCAAAATGCTTGAGTTGTTCAAGCAGAGTTTTTTGTTTTAAGTGCATTTGTGCTTCGAGTGCCATGTGCTGCATGCTGCAGCCGCCACATATGCTGAAGTGCTCACATCCAGGCGCTACTCGCTCTGGTGCGGCAGAAAGGATTTCTATTGCTTCAGCTTCATTGTAGCGAGAGTGCTTTTTAATAAGCTTGCATGTGACTTTTTCACCCGGAAGAGCGCCGGCGATAAATGTAGTTTTACCATTTAAGGTTGCGATACCACGCCCATCATGGCTGAGGGACTTAACGGTGATGCTAACGGTTTCATGTGCTTTCATTCGTGTCGTTTTCATTATACTATGATACCAAATTTATCAAAAACAGGGGCATTTTATGGCTCAGTTTTTTGTTCTTCATCCGGATAACCCTCAGCAACGTCTTATTACACAAGCCGCTAAGATGATAAAGGAAGGTGCTGTCATAGTGTATCCCACGGATTCCGCGTATGCGCTGGGATGTCAGCTCTCAAATAAAGACGCCATGGAGCGAATTCGTCGCATACGAAACCTTGAGGAGAAACATAATTTTACCTTGGTTTGTCGGGATCTTTCTGAGCTGTCGACGTATGCTATTGTTGATAATTCCGCATTTCGTTTGTTGAAAGCCCACACGCCTGGTGCTTATACCTTTATTTTAAAAGCAACATCTGAGGTTCCACGTCGTTTACTGCATCCTAAACGCGATACGATTGGGCTACGTATTCCAGATAGTAAAATTGTGCAGGCGCTCTTAACCGAACTCAATGAACCTATTATGAGTGTGTCGCTTATTTTGCCTGAGCAAGAGTATCCCGTTGTTGATCCTTATGATATTTATGAAATTATTGGCAATCA
The DNA here is from genome assembly GCA_963710715.1 of uncultured Gammaproteobacteria bacterium. Lineage (GTDB taxonomy): Bacteria > Pseudomonadota > Gammaproteobacteria > DSM-16500 > DSM-16500 > CAVQBL01. The sequence goes on from CAVQBL010000014.1 coordinate 29,595, forward strand.
GGTTGATTTGATCATTGATGGCGGCCCATGCAGTTTAACGCCTACCACGATTGTAGATCTGGTTGATACTCCCCCTAAAATTATACGCGTGGGGAAGGGTGATCCTAAGGCGTTTCTATAAACGTAGCCCCGTCATTGCGAGACCCACGCGTGCTTTCCGCGTGGGGCGTGGCAATCCAGGGGAATATCCTGATTGCCACGCCCGCGCAAGAAGCGCGCGCGAGCTCGCAATGGACGGGGCTACGCTCTTTGCATCCGCCAGCCTGGATACGTTTTGGGTTTTGTCAAGGCATAATTATTAATTGTAAAAGTTGAAAAGGGTAAAATTTTTTCTATAATTATATTGAGCGTTTTGTAATAGGATTTGTCCAAAACCGATCAGTTAAAAAGAGAAGGAGGCTGTCTTGTAGCGTGGTGAGCATGTCCTTGCAAGATAAGGAAAGCCTAAAGCGTTGCACAGGTCTCCAAAGTGTGAATATAAAGTGGGTTTTTGAGACAATCCTATAAAAAAACGCTCATTTATTTTGCCCTTTTTTTCTGCACATTTATTCAAAAACGACGCGTTCAATATAGGGATTTAACCCCATGAATTCACTCATCGAACTTGAACGCACTTATGGTGCGCATAACTATGAACCTTTGCCGGTGGTTTTAACACGTGGTGAAGGAATTTATGTTTGGGATGATAGTGGTAATCGTTATGTTGATATGATGAGTGCTTACTCTGCAGTAAGCCATGGTCATTGTCACCCTAAGCTAGTCAGTGCTTTATCACAGCAGGCACGTATATTAGCTGTGACTTCAAGAGCCTTTTTTACCGACAATCTAGGACGTTTTTTAAAACGGGCTTGTGAATTAACTGGGCAAGACAAAGCTTTGCCCATGAACTCAGGTGCAGAAGCTGTCGAAACAGCACTTAAAGCGGCTCGAAAGTGGGCTTATACCGTAAAAAATGTGCCGCATGATAAAGCAGAAATTATTATTTGTTTCGGTAATTTTCATGGTCGTACTATTACGATTGTGGGTATGTCTAGTGAGTCTCAGTATCGTGAAGGTTTTGGTCCTTTTCCTGCTGGCTTTAAGCAAATTCCTTATGGTGATGCAGAAGCACTTGAAAAAGCGATTACGCCGCATACAGCAGCATTTTTAGTAGAACCCATCCAAGGAGAGGGTGGAATTATTTTGCCACCCGCTGGGTATCTCAAAAAATGCCAAGAGATTTGTAAAAAACATAATGTGCTACTCATTTGTGATGAAATCCAAACAGGCTTAGGCAGAACAGGAAAATTTCTCGCTTGTGAACATGAAGGGGTCAAGCCTGATGCTCTGATATTAGGAAAAGCATTAGGGGGTGGTTTGTTGCCGGTTTCTTTGTTTTTAAGTCGCAAAGAGGTCATGGATGTTTTTACGCCCGGGGATCATGGGAGTACATTTGGCGGCAATCCACTTGCAGCAGCAGTTGGATTAGCTGCTTTAAATATTTTGGTGGAAGAAAATTTGATTGCTCAAGCAGCAAAATTAGGTGATTATTTTCTCCAATGTCTTAAAGAAATAAAATCACCTATGATTGATGATGTGCGTGGGAAGGGATTATTGATTGGTGTTGCTATCAATCCACGTTATTATTCTGCACGCGAAGTTTGTTTAAAGCTTTTGAAACGCGGTATATTATCCAAAGAAACGCATCAGACAGTTGTGCGTTTTGCACCGCCGTTGATTATTACTAAAGAGCAGATTGGTGATGCGGTTTCAGTCATTGCGCAAGTGATAGGGGAATTGTAAAGCATATTTTTAGCGAGGACGGATTAACAAGGAATTTTGCATGCAGGAACTTATTAGGATTGTTTTAATTATTATTGCGTTGACACTGAGTGCTAACCTATTTGCAGAGAATTCTCCTGCAGTGGCAAATCCAGTGAATCCACCCACAGCTGCACTTCCTGCAACAATGCCTCCTACGGGAATGCCTCCTACAGGAACGTTTCCTGCTGGAATGCCTCCTGCGGGGATGTATCCGGCAGGAGTGCCTTCTACAGGAATGCCTCCTACAGGAATGTTTCCTGCAGGAGTGCCTCCTGCGGGGATGTATCCAACAGCAGCTGCCCCCACACCCATAGCAGCTCCACCCGCTAATAATGGAGTGCTTCAATACTTTCGGGAAAAAGTCGTCGCAATTAAACTCCCTGAAGCAGAAGAAGCAATGACAAATAAAAATTATCAAAAAGCTTTCGATATTTATAAATCATTAGCAGAAAAAGGAGACAAAACTTCACAATATCAATTAGGTTATCTTTATCAATTTGGTTTAAGCCCATTGAAAGATGACCAGCTTGCTGTTGCTTGGTACTTAAAAGCAGCACAGCAAGGATTGCCTGAAGCGCAATATGCATTAGCGGCAATGTATTATCATGGCGTCACGGTTTCACAAGCATTACCACAAGCGATCGAATTATTTAATTTAGCAGCAAACAATAACAATCCCTTAGCACAATATATGTTGGGATTTCTCTACGCGAATGGGTATGGCGTGACTCAAGACCTTGTTGCCGCGATGCAATGGTATAACAAAGCTGCGGCTCAAGGTGTAGTGCCTGCGCAATATAATTTAGGACTCATGTACTACCTAGGCGAAGGAACAGAACAAGATATTGGTAAAGCATATAATTGGTTTCTAATTGCTGCTCAATCAGGCTTAGACGGAGCGCAGTTTATGGTAGGTTTAATGTATGATTTAGGTCAAAGAGTCGCGGTAGATAAAAAGCAAGCTTATAATTGGTATTCTCTTGCTGCAAAACAAGGATTATCTGCAGCACAATTTAATCTAGCTATGCTTTATTATATGGGTACAGGTGCACCGCGTGACTTGAATATGGCTACAGTCATGGTGATAAAAGCAGCAGAGCAGGGATTGCCCAGAGCGCAATATTTTCTTGGTTATCTTGCATTTAATGGCATTGGCGTTAACAAAGATCTTCAGCAAGCAATGAATTGGTATACAAAAGCAGCCCAACAAGGATTGCCAGAAGCGCAATTTGCGATTGCTTATTTATATCATAATGGCCTGGGAGTCGATAAAGATGACCGTAGTGCTTTTGCTTGGTACCAAGCCGCAGCTAAGCAAGGTTTAGGAAAAGCACAATACATGACAGGCTTGTTTTACCAAAAAGGAATGGGGGTTCCAGTCGATCCTAAAATGGCAGCGTTTTGGTTTGAAAAAGCGGGCGCTCAAGGTGTAGACAATGCTCAACTTTTATTAGGAACGATGTATGCATTAGGGCAGGGCATTCCACGTAACGATAAAATGGCTTATGTGTGGCTCAATCTGGCATCCACTTCGAGTAATTCAGATATTCGCAATGCAGCAATGAAAATGCGTGATGAATTAGAAAAATCAATGAATCCAGCAGATATCAATGAAGCAAAACAATTATCGGATAGTTATTATAGTAAGTATGCGAAATAGGCGGAAAGGTAGAAATGTAGAGTGGATCAAAGCTCATCGTGTCCAACATTATTCTTTTTTATCCCCCATCAAGGTATCCAAACTGACTTCCAATTCCGTTGCTATTTTTTGTAGCAACGCATCATCAGGCAGCGTATGACCTTCTAGAAATCCCCATGCCTGCTGCTTAGGGATATGTAACATTTTACTGAGAATGACTGCTCTTTCTCTTACTTCAGTAGGCATCTGCAAATCATCTAACGCTTTATTTAATTGTTCGGCAAAGTGTTTTGCACTCTGTTGCACGGTGCATCTCCTTGATCGGTTTAGTATTATTGATTGAGTATACTGATGGGGCAGGGTGGTAGCAACTAAATTAATAAGTCTGCAATATCTCCAATTATCTCAATGGTATGTTGAAATAATGTACTTTATAATACAAAAGTCGATCACCAGTCACAGCAACCGCAGTGAATCCTGAAATAAAATCAGATGAAAAAGAAGTTATAAAACCGCTTAGGCAAGATCCTTCTCACCTTGATGGCGCAGTACTAAATCGAGCTGTGCGGTGTGCCCCTACTGTGCCTCGATGGCAGCAAATAATGTATTTTTCAATAGTACAGCCACCGTCATAGGTCCAACACCACCCGGAACAGGTGTAATCCAAGCAGCTTTTTGACGAGCAACATCGAATTCAACATCCCCCGCAATGGATCCATCGGATAAGCGACTTATTCCAACATCAATGACAGTCGACCCTTCTTTAATCCATTCACCTTTAATAATTCCAGGTTTCCCCGCAGCAGAAACGAGAATGTCAGCTTGTCGAACATAAGGAGATATGTCTTTCGTAAAACGATGGCCCACTGTAATAGTGCAGCCCGCTAGCAGAAGTTCAAGTGCCATGGGTCGACCTACAATATTGGATGCGCCAATGATGACTGCGTGACGATTTTTGTAAACTTGCTGAATACTATCTAATAAAATCATGATGCCATAAGGAGTGCAAGGGCGTAAATAAGGTTGGCGTTGTGCAAGTCGTCCTAGGTTATAAGGATTAAAACCATCAACATCTTTTTTGTAATCGATTTGCTCTAATAATTTTTGACTGTCGATATGTTCAGGCAAAGGGAGTTGTAACAAAATGCCATCCACGGAAGAGTCATGATTTAATTCGTGGATGAGATGCAGCAAGTTTTTTTCAGTAGAAGAGGAGGGCAGTTGGTGATAAATAGATTTGATACCTACTTCTTCACATGCTTGGCGCTTATTGCGAACATAAATGGCTGACGCAGAATTGTCCCCGACTAAAATCACCGCAAGACCTGGAGGTCTAAATCCTTGTTGTTTACGCGTGGTAATTTCTGCAGCAATTTCAGCGCGTAATTTTGTTGCAAGTGTCTTTCCATCTATCAGTTTTGCTATCATGATTTATCCAGAATTATGTTGCACTGATGACGTGAATTATACAATAATCGTTACAATAAGCACGGGTAAAAATTGACGCCAAGACGACTGCCGAGTATCATGCCAGCCGGTCTTGATGCATTTATCCCAGATTCAATGCAGTTGCCTCTCGCGGTAGGGTTTAACTGCCGAATCTAGGATTATACTATGACAAGATAAAAAAACGGGGTATAGCGCAGTCTGGTAGCGCGCCTGCTTTGGGAGCAGGATGTCGGGGGTTCAAATCCCTCTACCCCGACCAGATTCTTATGTTTTGCGCCTGTAGCTCATTTGGATAGAGCACCGGCCTTCTAAGCCGGGGGTAACAGGTTCGAATCCTGTCAGGCGCGCCATTAATTATAATTATGGTGGACGTAGCTCAGCTGGTAGAGCCCCGGATTGTGATTCCGGTTGTCGCGGGTTCGATCCCCGTCGTTCACCCCATTATCAAAAATCTTAAAAGCTGGGGCCGTTAGCTCAGTTGGTAGAGCAGTTGACTCTTAATCAATAGGTCGTTGGTTCGATCCCAACACGGCCCACTAAATTTGATATTATATTCAATATCTTAATTCCACTTTTAAAATATTAATATTTGAAAAGTATTAGAGAGAGGAGTTGAAAGATTAGAAGAAAAAGAGCCTAAAACAACAACTGATCAGAAGTCGCTCCATGAAAAAAAATTAGAGCTACTAGCACTAGATCGTTTAGCAAGCTCTATAAATGAGATACAAGGCGATCTCTCACAAATACAACTCAAAGATTGTGTAGATAAAGCAAGAAACATACTTAAATCTAGCAAAGGCATCGAAAGATTTTTTCAGGATAAAAGCATGCTAGAAGAGCTTTTTGATAGAATCAGTCTTCTTAATCCAACAGAACAAAAGCATACTCCTACCAAAAAAGACAAATTCTAAATAGAAGTGCAACAGTCTAAAAATGCGGGCTATCTTTATTACGCGAATAGGCAATAGCAGAAGGCCATTTCAGCGTTTTCACCCGGTGATCACCCCGGTTCTCTTAATTTGTCAGTCAATAAGCGGCTGAAATTTGAAAGTTTTTTATATTTGGCTGACGCCAGTCACTACGTATGCTGCGCATCGGTAGTGACTGGCGGCTATGCCGTTTTGAGAGCGTATTGAGCGGAAATAGCCCTGTGGGTTTGATGGGTGGGCGCCCTGATGTTCACATTACGATTAATAAAAATCCGCAAGAGTCGCTATGACCTTTTCTTGGGGTAAGACGGGTAACAAAATCAAAAACATAAATAAAAACAATACATGATTCCTATAAGTGTGTTACCCCTTGCAAAATAAGCAGGGGTAACAATTTGACTACACACAACGTTGTTTAATTTTGCCTTTCATGATTTGTTACCCCTGTTACCTGTGTTACCCCGAATTTTTAAACAAGTTCATCGGATGGCTCTGTCTTTATAAAGTGATAGCACTTTTTAAGCTCAAGCCCTGCTAAACGATGAGGTGTTTGCGCCTTGCCTTCACTGCTTGCCTTAATCATTCCCGCTTTCATTAAGACGCGCGCTGCAAATTTTGGGTCAAAGCCAGCACAAAGTTCACGCCGGAACATTTCAGGTAAAACAAAATATTCTATTTCACCCAAGCTATTTGCGCGCTTGAACCCTACGCGGTTAATAATTTTGACATCAGGGGTATTTTTCATGTCTTCAAAGCGACTTGCACCATGTGCTTCAAAGAATGCTTGGACTTGTTTCAATATTGCAGTATGTTCTTGATTGCCAATGTTGCCACGATGGTCTAACCATACTTTAAAACATCGAACAACTGCATTTAATGCCTCATCTATTTCCCAACCTGTCACACCATAAAGAGTTGCTAATTCACCTGCTGTAGCAATAAGTGCAAAACGCTCGCAAACTCGGCGTACTTGACCGCTAGTATTGGCAGGTAAATTTTTATCGATAAATTGTTTACACTGTTGTCGAATGAGGGCAGAAATAATCTTGAGATTTTTGGATTGGGTCATTGTTTCAAGAAAAGTGATAGCGGGCGCTCCATAGTAAAGCGATGTTGCGTCACTCAGTGCTTTGCTCAGCTCCGCGCCTGACTCAAAGCCATTCAATGTTTCAAATATACCATGGCCTGAGCCCGTGTCTGTTGGTATATCAACAAGTCGGACTTCTTGGCCGGCTTTTGCTTTTTTACCTGCCTCACTCATGTATTGAGCAAGCCCAACATCACCCGCTGAAAGAAAAAGTAACCGCCATTCATAAGACGGTCGTATCGCGCCTGTTTTAGCAGCGCGCGTTTTGCCGCTGCCATTGCAAGCATGTAAGCAATCTCACCTGCTTCTTTAGGGTCAACTTGTGCTAATTCATCCAAAATCGCAGCATGGCCAATGCTTCGATACCATTTGTGGTTGCCCGCCAACGGTGCAAATAATCAGGTGCTCCATAAACAGAAGCAGCAATACGTAATGCGGTTGTTTTACCTATACTAGACTCACCTACAAAATGTAATCCTCCCGACTCCATCCCAGCGTGGTGAAGCAACATAGCAGCAAAAGCACTTGAGACAGCAAGAATTAGTCGCGAATTGCCAACGCAATGTTTTGCAACATGTATTTGCCACTCGATCAATGTGCCTTGAGTGCGATATAAAATGGTACCAGATGGTATCAAAGTGGGTACCATTTGGTACCAATAACCTAACTCATTAATTTTTTACGAGGTTTTTATGCCGCAAATGCACTTACGCATGACTCATGAAATGAAAAATCAGATTAAAAAAATAGCAGATCAAAAAGGAATAAAACCAAATCAATTTATTCTTTTTTTAATTGAAAAAACAATTTTCAATGATGTGATTGACAGCGGTGTTACAGAAAATTTTTCAACTGAGAAAAAACTTGCCAAAGCACGAAGTCGCGTTATGTTTAAATCTGCTTTGGAAACTTTACTGATCTCACGATGTTTATTGATGGTGATAGACAAACAAAGCGGAGTGGAGGAGGTAATTAAAAAGGCCAACGAATTGGTTGCTCAATATTACGGCGAAGCTAAAGATAATTCAGGGTAGATTTTTTGAAATAGTTAAGCTAGCTTACATTAGATGTAATATTTTTATTTTCTTTCTTCATATAAAAGAACTTGTAGTCCTTTTTGCGCAACAATATTCAACAACTTAAGAGTAGGCCCTGTAGGGTGTTTTTCACCTGTTTCCCATTTCTTAACGGTGGATGGACTTGCATTGAGGTATTCCGCAAATACAGGCTGGCTTACTTTTTCGCGTAATCGAATACGCTTAATTTCTCTCGGGCTCAATTTGTGAACCGGAGGCAAACACATTGCATCGAACGTGTGCATTGTTTTTAAATCCATTAAACCAATATCAAATAAATCTTTAGCAGATTCATGGACTGTTTTAAGAATTGATTTTCTTTTCATGTTTCACCTCGATAAATTTGCCGGTTTTGATTGCGTGGCGTATTTGAGTATCATTGTAACTAAAATAAACTTTTGCTAAAGCCTTAAGCGCTTCTTCCTCTTTTTTTGTTATATTACCTTTTTTATTTTTAGAAAAACCGTAAATAAAAATAGCTTTTTCGTGAACTTTAAATGCAATGATAACGCGAGCTCCGCCACTTTTTCCTCTATGACCAATGGCAATACGTTTTTTGTAAATATGGCCGCCCAAGTTAGCTTCATATAATCCTTTGGTCATTTCATCCATTGCATCTACTAAGGCTGAGTCAGTTATTTTTAGCTCATCTGCCCATTCTGCAAAGAGCCTATTTTTTAAAATAATCACTATTTGCTAGCTCCTATAAGTAAGTATACCACGAAGTGGTATGTTTTTCAAACTGTTGTTAGCGCTGCTTTAAAAACTAACTTCCTGTATTGACCTGCTCCAACTGATTTGAATTTAACTTTGCCGCGTCGATCATGGCCTTTGTTGCTTTTTCCACAGAGGCACGTACAGGATCGAGGTCAAGCCGTGCGTATATGGCTGTTGTTTGAGGTGACTTGTGGTTAAGTGACTTGCCAATAATACTCAACGAAGCACCAGTGCGTGCTTGCCAACTTCCCAATGTGCGGCGCAAATCATGGATACGCAGATCCGTGATTTTTGCTCGATTGAGAATACGTTGCCAACCTTTCTTGGGTTCTATTAAATGGCCGGAGCGTCCTGTGCTTGGAAATACATATGAGTTTATTCTTGTTTCATAACGTTGTCTTAAAATAGCTAACGCTTCTTCAGTTAAAGTGACAGTATGTGAAGTTTGATTTTTAGTCTTTGGTATGTGCCATTCAGCTCGAGGAAAATTAATTTCCTCCCAACGCATGGCTTGCACGTTAGAACGACGAGCGCCTGTTAGTAGTGATATTAAAAAATAATCGCGCATGGTTTCGTTGGGTTCTTCTGCTACTGCTTTAAAGAAGCGAGGCAATTCATCAACTTGTAAAAATCGTTCGCGTGATTTTTCTCGAAAACTTTTGATTCCTTGAGCAGGGTTAGGCTTGTCCCATAAACCAAATTCCGTTGCTTTGCTAAATACAGTACTGATCAATGCTTTTAAGCGATTAGCAGTGGTATGGCCTTTGTTTTTGCCTATTTCATGATGGAGCTTTTGGATTTCTGCCCGTGCAATAGTAGAAAGCTTGCGTTTCTCCCAAGATGATAAATGGCGCTCATATTGTGCTTCATCATATTTCCAGCTTTCTTTGTTGGGTTTTGCGTGGCGCTCTAGATACTCTTTGAATAATTCTCCGAAAGTTATTTCAGCTCGTTCAATACGACGTTTGTCATTGGGGTTTTCACCTTTGGCAATAGTGGCATTGACTTCTTCAGCTTTACGTCGTGCTTGCTCAATAGAAAGGTCAGGATAGCGGCCAAGCGTAACGCGCTCAGGCTTTCCACTTATCCAGCGGTACACAACAAATGATTTAACGCCTGTACTTGTTACACTAATGCCCAGTCCGCTTGCTAACCTTGTAAATAAAACCACAAAAATGTCCTCTAAAGCAGATCGTTATTCCAGAGGAAATTAGAAAAGCCTTAAAGTTAACAGAAGGCAATCAATTTGTTGTTTTGGGAGAAAAGGGCGTTATTATACTTAAAATTATAACACCGCCTTCAATGAAAGATTTCGATCATCTTATTGGCGACGCTCGAAAGCAGGCGAAAAAGGCTGGCCTTAAGAAAGGTGATATTAAAAAAACAATAAAAAAAGTGCGCAGGCATCGTGAAAATTATTTTAGATACGAATGTTTTTATTTCAGGCATATTTTGGTCTGGCCCTCCTTATCAGATCCTAAGAGCTTGGCAGTCACGTCAAATTAGCTTGGCCGTATCTCGGGAAATATTAAACGAATGTATTTTTGATATTTATTCATTAATCTAAAATTGTTATAATTATCGTAAATTTTCTTAAATTGCGTTGCATGTTGGGGTTTGTTCTCTCGCATTACGAAAACTATAATGCCGCCCGCAATTTAGACTAGACACCCTTTCTTGTACAAAATTCCATGCGAATTCCAGTAACCTTTAATGACTAAGCAATTGTATTTTACTTATATATTAACTAGCGTAAAATAACGAAAATAAAGTTTATACGAACGAGGAAAAGGAATTAAGCATGTTGAGTTTCTGCAGGGTAATTTTATAATGTTGCCGCGGCATACCACATCAAAAACCACTGTATCAGCACACTGGAATAACAAGCCAGCCATGAATATTGCTATCATCGGCGCTGGCTGTTATGGATGTGAAGGTGCCATTGTTTTAAGTGAAGAACAGCACAGTGTGACTCTATTTGACAAAAAAGATATTTTTTCTCGCACGTCATATGAATTTGCTAGGAGACCGAATTTTGGCCCTCACTATCTTTACTCTCAATTTATGAGAGAAAATTGCCATATCGCATACGGAAAGTTTAAAAAAAAATATCCTACCTTGTTGGTTGAAAATGAGTATTCTATATATGGTTTTGAAACTGGCAAGTTGCCTGATATTACTGCGAACGACTTTAAATCTATTTGTGCTGAGTTTGGGTTAAAAGAAATTATAGATCCTAAAAAGTGGGGTTATACAAATTTAGAAACAGCTGCAAATATGCTAGAACCCACCATTACTGGAGGCGATAAGTCACGTGATGAGTTTAGGTCTCGTTTAGAAAATGCGGGAGTTAAGATTGTTTCTTATTATCGTGTAACAAATATTACAAAAAAAGATGGTAAATTCTTAATAGAAGGAAAAAGTTGTGACGGTTATCCTGAAGTAAAAATCGAGGAGTGTTTTGATCAAGTCATAAATGCAACTGGTTTTCAATCTTTTCTCCCTTCTGATCCTCTCCCATTCGATATACAAGTTGTATATAAAGCTCGCATGGCTTTAGAATATAAGGATATGGAAGCTGCTAATCATCCGAAACCTTTTTCATTCACTGTAATGAACGGAAAGGGTCCTTCTCTACTGCCAAGTAATGAACTTGTAAAAGACGGTAAAGTAAAAGCAAGGCATTACATCATGACCCATGGTGATTGGACCTGTTCGGGCGCTTATGATACTGCAAAAATGGCTAACATGAAGTTAGCTGCAATGAAAAATCTCCGTTGTGTTAAAAATATGCAGATATATTGCGTAAAGGAGATGGATAAGTTTTGGAAAGAGTTTAAAGAAAGGTTTAAATTTGTAAAGGCTATAGGGGTTGTTCACTGCCAAACAAAAACACATGGAGATTTTCGTGGCGCACTTGTTTATAAAAATTCTGGTGTAACCCATATTATTCCTGGGAAGCTAACTGATATTTGTGATGCGGGAGAAGAAGTACGCAAGTTAATTCGTGGGGGGGAAGGAGTTGCTTATGACGAACATCATAATCAGTATGTTATTGACGGGGTTCTGCATAGAGCAAGTAAAGCGGGTGAGTTTGAGAAAAAGGTACAGGAAAGAAGCACTCCTCGTCAGCAGCTCTACCCAAGTAATTTTAATGAAGTAGATTATCATGAGGAAAGGCAGCAGAAAATAAATGGTACTACCGAGAGTAATGGTAAGATGCGTGATCAGCCAGAAGAAGATGACTCTATTATTGTTACTCATAGGTCAGATCAGCCTTCCACGACTAGGTCACTTAATCCTTCTGCCTCAAATACTCCCTCATCTATTGTAGAAAAAGCCTCTGATACTAAATCTCCTACGTTACCAGCTACTGAGCGGCCGGCTACTATAAAAGAAGTAAATGAAAATAACCCGTTGCCGAAGGTCTCAGTGAATGGTATGTTTGCACCTTCCCAAAAGAAGCAAAAAACTCAGCAAGCGGGTTTTTTTGATAATTTACGTAAAACTTTAGGTTGTATTCGACATGGAAGTTGAAGATCAAAAATATTGGTTGGATCGTGATTTTATTCCAGAACTTTTAAAACAATTGCCTTCCTATGTTTTTTGGAAAGACACAAATTGCACTTTTTTAGGGTGTAATGATGCTTTTGCACATGCTTCGGGATTTTCTTCTCCGCAAGAAATTATAGGAAAAACTGATTTCGACTTGTCTACAACAAAAGAAGAAAGTGCGGCTTATCAAACAGATGATGAAGACGTGATGCGCTCCCGAAAGCCAAAGCTTAATATTGAGGAAACTCAAACGACTCCCGATGGGCGTCAAATTATTTTATTGACGAATAAAGTGCCTCTTTTAAATAAAAAAGGTGAAGTCATAGGTGTGTTAGGTATTTATTCAGACATCACAGAAAGAAAAAGTCTAGAGAAAGCACTTCATCAATCAAAAGAAAATGCGGAAGCTGCGAATCGAGCAAAGACAGAATTCATTCAAAACATGAGTCATGATATTCGTACACCATTGGCTGGGGTTATTGGTGCAGCAACTTTGCTGGAAAAAAGTGTCAAAACAAAAGATGAACGAAATATAGCGCGTATGATTCATGATTCAGGTCAACGCTTATTGGATCTTTTAAATGGAGTGTTAGATGTTGTTTCTACCGAAAACATTAATGATGCAGATGTACATAAAGAAACATTGGATTTATCTGATCGTATACAGGTGTTACATGATTTGATATTACCCATCGTTAAAACAAAAGGAATTCATTTAACATTTGATATTGATTCTACTATCCCACGTTACGTTGTTACCGATCGTCTGAAAATAGAACGCATTTTGCTTAACTTATTAGGAAATGCCATTAAATTTACTAACAAAGGTGAGGTAGGATTGTATGTCAAAGTATTGTCATGTGATAAAGACAAGGTACATTTGGAATTTATTGTAACAGACTCAGGCATAGGCATTCCTAAAGAAATGCTTCATCAAGTATTTGATCGGTTTTTTCGAATTAATCCTTCTTTCAAAGGAATTCATCAAGGCCATGGAATAGGTCTTTATATTGTCAAAAAATATGTAAACTTACTGGGTGGTGAAGTTCATGTCAGTAGTGAAGAGGAAAAAGGTACAACATTTCGTTTTGCACTTCAGATGGGGATTGGCCATGCTAGTGATGCCAGGGCTTTTGTGGCTAATGAATTGAGTGGTACTGCTACATTAAATCTTGCTGAAGCAAAAATTTCCAAACCTGCTGCAAAAGCAGAAGTTTCGCGTGGAATAAAAGGCGCTCTCAAAGTGCTTTTTATTGAAGATGATTTTATTGCATCAAAAGTTGGAACGGATATTTTGCATAACGTAGGTTGTACTGTTCATACAGTACACGATGCTGAAACCGCATTGCTCTTATTCAAGAGGCAGCACTTTGATTTAGTGGTGAGCGATGTGGGGTTACCCGGGATGAGTGGAAATGAATTTGCTGCTTTAATACGTTTTTGGGAAAAATTTAATGATAAGCCACCCGTGCCTATTATTGCTTTAACAAGCCATGTGGCTGGACAGGCACGTGATGAATGTTTTCTTGCAGGCATGAATGAAGTTTTGATTAAACCACTATCAGAGGAAAAAGCGCAAAATATTTTAGAAGAATTTTGTGAATTATCTACTCAAAAGGTAACGAAAGGTAGCCAAAAAGGCGTTAAAAAAAGTTCTGGGACGACTAAAAAGATGGCACCACGTCTACTTACAGAGCCACATTAAAGGCACCATTCCGGTAGGCTATTGGATGATGTAGACACTGTGATGCAGTACGCTTCAGTGGATTTACCGGAGAAAATTGCTTTCAAGTTTTGACATCAAATCAGCTATGCGCCCTGATGGAGCAAATAGAAAATCACCTTTGGTCATGTTGCCCCGCTATCACGTTTTATTCCTATATTCTGGCGTTGAGAAAACTTCCACTGTCAACTTTTTTTCCTTATAATCATAATCACTTTGCTCGGATTGACTATGGGTATTTAATCCCAAATCGATACCTATTGGAGTATATATAAGAGGATCTTTTACAAACTTACTTCTAATCTGTACTAGAGTTTTATCAGAAATATTAGGGTTACCAATAATGCATAGTGATTTATATTTATCTAAATTTTCTTGTAGTAATTTAGCCCCCTTTTCTGTGATACCACAATAAGAAACATCTAAATCATCAATACCCGTTTTAATAAGATAAGCAACTCCTTTATCACCTATAGAACATCGTGAAAGATTAACTTTTTTTAAAGTTGAAATAAGTGCCAATATTTTACAACCATCATCAGTAATATTGTTATTAGATAAATTAGCTGAATTTACAAATTTACTTCGTTGTAATAACTCCTGCAGCTCAGAAATATCATCATCAAATAATCCAAGATTAGACATATCAAGGTGACAATCATCAGGGCTGTTATTTTGAATTTGTTTTTTAACTCTTTCTGGTATGTTTGGCATACATTATCCTCATGATTTAGTAGGCTGCATTCCCTTAATACATAGTTTATAGTTTCCTTAAACTCACCTGTTAGCTGAGTATATACAATATTTTTTTTAATTATCTTTTTCAAGTCTTTCTCTTGCAATTTTTTCCATGCCTCAGTTGCTCGCATGTTACAGGCAATAGTTAAATCACTAATATGATCGTCTAAGCGCAGTAGTTTAAAATGTTTTGCTTCAAATTCTATGGTCTGAATTACTTGATTAATCGCTTTTTCAGAATCCTCGTATTCTCTTACTTTTGTATTAAGCCAGTAAGCTGTATTCTCATTAGGAATTGCAAGCTCTACCTTACTATCCCGGAAACGATGAATTTCTCCTTTTTTTTTGCTTTCATCCTCGTAATTATACATTGCTCCATCTTTATTTTTCTCACATTTCATTTCCTTTATCAGTACTTGGTGCATTAAGCTCGGACCAGTACGTTTAATTGTGGCATATTTAATATTGTTTCCAGAATGTGCGGCAATAGCATGGGATACAGCTAACTCACTTGACAAGTTATAATTGTTACGAGCAAATAGTGACATCTGATGAACTGCGCTATTTAGTTTATTGGTTGCAAAAGTGTCATTACCAAGCTCATCTACGCCGAATACTTTTAATTGTTCATTTTTAGCCTGAGGTTGTTGTGTGCAATGTTCTAAATACATTACGTGATCGCAGGAATACTGCTGCGAAAAAAGAGTAGCTAAGCTATCCTTACCTGGGATTATAAATTCTTTTGGAAGGAACATAAGTCACTATTGCGATGGTTGCAATCATTGTAGGGGACATACTACTCATACGTTTATTTTAGTTGAAGGCCACCCATGAATTTTACAGATATTATGTAAGGTATTAAAGTTCAGAGCTCTTGATATCAGCAGGTTTGCGGGTATTACTTTACATATCGTGCCGAGAATGGTGCGAAAGGAGAGACTCGAACTCTCACGGGATACCCCACTGGAACCTAAATCCAGCGCGTCTACCAGTTCCGCCACTTTCGCAATCGATTTAGGATAATACATAATAAGTAATTACTCAGCAAACTCCACTGAATGAATTGTGCCCGTGCCTGTCTTTTCAGTAGGGTCTGAAACAGACCCTAATAAGCCTTGAGTTTCCAATTTTTTACCCCATATTTATATCTTAAGTGCCAAGGTATGGGTTCCCTTACCGGCCTTTTTTTTATATAATGTCATAAACTTATGAATCATTATGAATAGAAAAAGAAAGGGGCAGGCATAAGCTATGCCTTATGGTATTTCTTTTGCTTTTAACATATTGTTTTTCATGGAATTTTAATTATTAAGATCAATCAACTGAGGTAATTATGCAAGTGACTGTTGAGGCACCAAATAAACTTGAAAGACGTCTTACCATTGTGGTTCCAGTTGAAACAATGGATGCTGCGTATGATAAACGCATTGCCAATTTGTCTAAGACTGCAAAAGTGAAAGGGTTTCGCCCTGGTAAAGTGCCTCTTACCTATGTAAAACAATATTATGGCGATGTAGCGCGTCAAGAAGCGCTTAGCGAAGTCATACAATCCTCGCTTTATTCTGCTATGCAGCAAGAAAAGTTACACCCAGTGGGTGTTCCGACGGTTGAGCCTAAAACGGTTATCGCTGGCCAGCCATTAGAATTTATTGCTGTGTTTGAAGTATTCCCAGAAGTTGGCAATGTTAGCTTTGCAATGAATGCGATTGAAAAGCACGTGGCAAAAATTACCGAAGCTGACATTACTCAAGTAGTAGAGCGTTTGCGTTCACAACATATTACGTGGCGTAAAGTGGATCGAATAGCTAAAGAAAAAGATCAAGTCGTCATTGATTTTCGTGGCACCATTGATGGTAGAGTATTCACAGGTGGCGAAGCCCATGACTATCCCATTGTATTAGGTAGCAAAACAATGCTTCCTGGTTTTGAAGAAGGACTTATCGGCACAAAAGCAGGCGAAGAAAAAATTATTTCAGTCGCTTTTCCAGAAAATTATTTTGCAAAAGAAGTGGCGGGCAAATCTGCAGAGTTTACCACGCAAGTGCGCCAAGTTTCAGAACCCGACATGCCAGAATTGAATAGCGATTTAATTAAAAAACTGGGTATTGAGAATGGCAAACTAGAAGACTTGCACACAGAAATTAAAAATAATTTAGAGCGCGAAAAAAATCGTATGGTTCAAGCGAAATTAAAAGCCCAAGTATTTGATAAATTGTTAGAGCAGAATCCGCTTGACGTGCCCAATGCGCTTATCAAGCAAGAAGCAAAACGCATTCATGATCAAGTACACTCACATCATGGCGAGCATAAACATACTGCTGCTGAAATGGCGGTTTTCGAGACAGCTGCAAAGCGTAATGTGATTTTAGGTTTGTTGGTTGGTGAATACGCTAAACAGCAAAAATTAGCTGTCGATAAAACACGTGTTAAAGCGCATCTGGAAAACGTTGCATCTGCTTATGAAAATCCAAATGAAATTATCCAATGGTATTCCAGCGATAAACGTCGATTCGCAGAAATTGAAATGTTTGTTTTAGAAGAGCAAATTATGGAAAAACTACTTGAAGGTGTTTCTATTACAGAAAAACCAATAAGCTACAATGAACTTATTGCTCAATATCGGTAGAATGCTATAGCTCTTCAGAAAAAATTAATAACTAAGGGAAACATCAAACTATGCGTAAGAACCCAGAGACAATTGTTAATTCTAATCTTGTACCCATTGTAGTCGAACAAACCGCAAGAGGAGAGCGTTCTTTTGATATTTTTTCTAGATTATTAAAAGATCGCCTCATTTTTATTGTGGGTCCAATTGATGATTACACTGCAAATCTCGTCGTGGCGCAGTTATTATTTTTAGAATCAGAAAATCCAGATAAAGATATTTCAATTTATATTAATTCTCCAGGCGGTGTGGTGACAGCGGGGCTCGCTATTTACGACACAATGCAATTTATTAAACCGGATGTGAGCACTATGTGTATTGGACAAGCTGCGAGTATGGGTGCTTTGTTATTAGCAGGTGGAGCAGACGGCAAACGCTATTGCTTGCCTAATTCGCGTGTCATGATTCACCAACCATTAGGTGGTGTGCAAGGTCAAGCTTCTGATATCGCTATTCATGCAGAAGAGACATTAAAAATTCGTACTCGCCTTAATAAAATTTTATCGAAACACACTAAACAACCGGAAGAAGTCATAGCAAAAGATACCGATAGAGATAATTTCATGGGTCCAGAAAGAGCGCGTGAATATGGATTGATCGATAAAATTTTAGAGCATCAGGAAAAATATTCCTACCGAAAAAGACAAAGGTAAATCAAAATAATTTCACACTCAAACTTTCTATTAAAAAGAGGTTTTACTATGAGCGTTGGTCAGAAAAATAATGGGAACAAAGTATTGCACTGTTCATTCTGTGGCAAAAGCCAACATGAAGTTCGAAAACTGATTGCAGGCCCCTCTGTATATGTTTGTGATGAATGCGTAGTGCTTTGCACTGAAATTATCAGTGAAGAAACACGTGGTAATCCGACTCCTGAACAGAATTTGCCTCGATTGCCAACTCCAATGGAAATACGTAAAACATTAGATGAATATGTTGTTGGGCAACCCTATGCTAAAAAAACATTAGCAGTTGCAGTTTACAATCATTACAAGCGATTACGTCATCGTTCTAAAGATGAAGTTGAGCTGAGTAAAAGTAACATATTACTGATAGGCCCTACAGGAAGTGGTAAAACTCTGTTAGCTGAAACATTGGCAAGATTATTGAATGTTCCATTTGTCATTGCGGATGCCACCACTCTTACTGAAGCGGGCTATGTGGGCGAAGATGTTGAAAATATCATCCAAAAATTACTACAAAAATGTGACTACGATGTAGTAAAAGCACAAACTGGCATTGTTTACATTGATGAAATCGATAAGATTTCACGTAAGTCAGAAAACCCCTCTATTACGCGCGATGTCTCAGGCGAAGGGGTGCAGCAAGCTTTATTAAAACTCATTGAAGGTACCATTGCTTCTGTCCCACCACAAGGTGGCCGTAAACATCCACAACAAGAGTTTATTCAAGTAGATACGCGTAATATCTTGTTTATTTGTGGAGGTGCATTTGCAGGACTTGAAAAAGTAATCCGTGACCGTTCTGAAAAAACAGGCATTGGCTTTTCTGCAGAAATTCACAGCAAAACTGACTCAAAGTCCTTAGATCAGCTATTACGTGAGGTGGAACCTTCTGATTTAATTAAATATGGGTTGATTCCAGAATTGATTGGCCGTTTACCGGTTGTTGCTACCTTAGAAGAACTGGATAAAGAAGCTTTAGTGAAAATCCTTACAGAACCCAAAAACGCATTGGTTAAGCAGTATCGTAAGATCTTCGAAATGGAAGATGTTGCCTTAGAATTTAGAGATAGCGCCTTAAATACCATTGCTGAACGCTGCGTAGAGAAGAAAACGGGGGCTCGTGGCTTGCGTTCTATCCTAGAAAAAGTACTTCTTAATATTATGTATGAATTGCCCACATTAAATAACGTTTCGAAAGTGATTATCGATGAAACAACCATAACAGGAGAGTCTGAGCCCATCATGATGTATGAAAATCATGATCAAAATTTTGCTACGAGTGAATGAGGAGTATCCGTCATTGCGAGGAGTGCTCTTCGCGACGAAGCAATCCAGTGCTGCCTTCAATAAATGCTGTCCTGGATTGCCACGCCCAGCAAAAAGCGCTGGGCTCGCAATGTGACGCTGAATAGTTGTAAGTATTGTTCTATACTTAAAGAGTGGGCAAACCAACAATGTGGGTGACGAGGAACTAAAACTATGACAGCACCGGCTAAACCAGCTAAGCACGAGAAAATCCTATTATCAGTTCCCGTATTACCGTTAAGGGATGTCGTTGTTTATCCTTATATGGTTATACCTTTATTTGTAGGCCGTGAAAGGTCCATTAAAGCCCTGGAAGTGGCTATGGCAGCAGATAAGCAAATTCTGCTTGACTACCCAAAAAAGCGCATCAGAAGACCAACCTACAGAAGAGAGTATTTACCGTATAGGTACTCTGGCAACAGTTTTGCAGCTATTAAAATTACCGGATGGTACAGTTAAAGTTCTCATTGAGGGAGTGAGGCGCTCTCGCGTGACTCGCTTTGTGAGCAACGAAACTTACTTTTTAGCGGATATTGAATTTATTGATGATGAAAATACAGGATCACGTGAAATTGAAATTCTGATTCGCTCCTTAAAATCTCAATTTGAACAATATGTAAAACTCAATCGAAAAATTCCTGCAGAGATTTTAGCCTCTGTGACGGCGATAGAAGATGGTAGTCGACTTGCAGATACGATTGCTGCACATTTATCTTTAAAGCTAGATGAAAAGCAAAAGCTTCTTGAGATTACAGATTTATCTAAGCGCCTCGAAAAATTAGTCGGCGTCATGGAATCAGAAATTGATTTACTCCAAGTCGAAAAGAAAATTCGTGGCCGAGTTAAGCGTCAAATGGAAAAAACTCAGCGCGAGTATTATCTCAATGAGCAAATGAAAGCGATACAAAAAGAATTAGGCGAGCTGGAAGAAGTTCCCAACGAACTCGATGCGCTTGCAAAAAAACTTGAAAAATCAGGTATGCCAACGGAAGCACGTGAAAAATGCAAAGCAGAATTAAATAAATTAAAAATGATGTCGCCTATGTCTGCAGAGGCAACAGTATCACGTAATTATCTTGATTGGATGTTGTCATTGCCATGGAAGAAACATTCAAAATTACGTGCAAGTTTAGCGCAAGCAGAAAAGATTTTGGAAGCTGAACATTTCGGCTTGAAAGAAGTTAAAGAAAGAATTCTTGAATATCTAGCAGTACAAAAACGCGTAAAAAAACTCAAAGGTCCTATTTTGTGTTTGGTTGGTCCGCCTGGTGTGGGTAAAACATCACTTGGGGCAATCTATTGCGAAGGCAACGGGCCGTAAGTTTGTGCGTATGTCCTTGGCGGAATACGTGATGAGGCAGAAATTAGAGGTCATCGTCGCACTTATATCGGTGCAATGCCAGGTAAAATCCTGCAAAAAATTTCCAAAACAGATGTATGCAATCCATTTTTTCTATTAGATGAAATGGACAAAATGGCTATGGATTTTCGTGGTGATCCTGCATCCGCATTATTAGAAGTGTTAGATCCTGAACAAAATCATGCATTCAATGATCACTATCTTGAAGTCGATTATGATCTTTCTCATGTCATGTTTGTTGCGACGGCAAATACACTCGAAATTCCTCCGGCTTTGCGTGATCGTATGGAAATTATTCGCATTCCAGGCTATACCGAAGATGAGAAAATTAATATTGCTTTACGGCATTTGATTCCAAAACAATTAAAAGCCAATGGATTAAAAGTATCGGAAGCGGAAATTCCTGCTGATGTGATACAACATATTGTGCGTTATTATACGCGCGAAGCAGGAGTGCGTAACTTAGAAAGAGAAATTTCAAAAATTTGCCGCAAAATTGTAAAAGAAGTTTTATTGAAAACAAAATCTAAAAAAGCACGTATTGAAATTGCTGATCTTAGAAAAATATTTAGGTGTAAGACGTTACCGCTACGATGTCGCAGGTTTAAAAGACCAAGTCGGACAAGTGAAAGGTTTGGCTTGGACAGAAGTGGGAGGTGAATTGCTTGAGATTGAGGCAGTCACTGTCCCAGGCAAAGGCAAGACTATTTATACTGGCCAGCTGGGCGAAGTCATGCAAGAGTCTATTCAAGCAGCGCTGACGGTGGTGCGTGCTCGTTCTCCACTATTGGGTATTCCCAAACACTTTTATGAGAAACATGATATACATATCCATGTACCTGAGGGAGCCACACCTAAAGATGGCCCGAGTGCGGGTATTAGTATGTGTACTGCCTTGGTTTCTGTATTAACTCACATACCGGTTCGTGCAGATTATGCAATGACAGGAGAAATTACCTTACGTGGCGAAGTTTTACCAGTTGGTGGCATTAAAGAGAAACTCTTGGCTGCTCATCGTGGCGGCATCAAGAATGTCATTATTCCAGCAGAGAATGTGAAGGATCTGAAAGAAATTCCAGACAACATTAAACAAGACTTAGCAATCAAGCCAGTACGCTGGATTGATGAAGTACTAACACATGCTTTGAATGGCTATCCAACACGCTTAGCTACTAAGCATAAAAAAATCAAACCACTCATTGCGAGTGAGCATAAAAAAATTAAGAAAGTGGATAGGGATAGAGATAGGGCGCATTGATGAGAATCCCCCCGTCTCCGTCATTGCGAGCCCGCGCGCGCTTTTTGCGCGGGCGTGGCAATCCAGACGGCATGAGAATGTTCCCCTGGATTGCTTCGTCCCATAAAAAAGATGGGGCTCGCAATGACGAGCTCGAGAAAATATATATCTAGAGCTTCTTGACACGAGTTTCCCCCTGTTGGTATAAATCACACTCCAATCGAAGCTCATTTCATTGCGCGTGAGCTTGCGGTAGGCTGTTGATGTAAACATAAACATATGGATAGAAGAGAGTAGCTAATATGAATAGAACAGAGCTTATTGAATTTGTTGCGGAAAAAGCAGGGCTAACTAAAGAAGCTGCGGATCGTGCGCTTAATGCATTCGTAGATGGTGTTATTGTATCGCTTAAGAAAGGTATTCCCGTTGTAATGGTGAACTTTGGTAAATTTCATGTTAAAGATCGTGCTGCACGAGAAGGACGTAATCTCAAAACTGGCGAAAAAATTAAAATTAAAGCGACAAAAGCAGTTAGCTTTAAAGCAGGTAAAGCATTAAAAGATGCTGTGAAAGAAGGTATGTAATTTGTAGCAACTGTCTTGAACTCTGCGTTCCCTCCCCTTCAACGCTTTTGTTGGAGGGGAATGCGTTGGAGGAGAAGGTAAATATACGGGTGCTTAGCTCAGCTGGGAGAGCATCGCCCTTACAAGGCGAGGGTCGTAGGTTCGATCCCTACAGCACCCACCAATTTATCAAGGACTTACTACCAATATTAAGCAATGCTTAAAATAGGTATCCCACTTTTTGCCCCACTTATCCTTTCGGCGGCGGCTTTTAGCGGAAAAAGGGTAGGTAATTAAGAATTAAGGAGTGGTAGTTCAGTTGGTTAGAATACCGGCCTGTCACGCCGGGGGTCGCGGGTTCGAGTCCCGTCCACTCCGCCAAATAGTAATGCATCTATAGCTAAATTAAGAAGAAGCAACGTTTATGCTACAAAGCATTCGTGATCGTACACAGGGTTGGATAGCTGGAGTTATTATCTCTATTCTAATTCTTTCATTTGCTCTATGGGGTATCCATAGTTACATGATTGGTGGCGGTGGCGACATAGATGCAGCTAAAGTAAACGGTGTTGAAATTACAAAAGCTCAACTCTCGGCTGCTTATGAACGGATGCGTCGTCAAATGCAAGCGCAACTCGGCCCTGATTCCTTAGATACTGAGACGAATCTAAAAGCGCATGCCCTGCAAACCTTAATTAGTGTAGAAGTCCTTAAACAAGGAGCGCTTGCTGAAGGTTATAGAATATCCTCTCCTCAAATCGACAATTTCATACTCAGGATTCCTGAGTTTCAAGTAAATGGCCAGTTTTCTGAAGAGCGTTTTCGGCAGCTATTAAATGTGTCACTCTTTAGCTCAAACGAATTTATGGAGCTTATCAGAACGGGATTACTCACTGAGCAGCCACGATTGGGAGTTATCCTTACTTCATTTGCTTTACCAAATGAAGTGACAGATACGGTAGCTCTTATCGATCAAGTACGTAAAATCCAATATGTTATTGTGCCAAGATCCATTATTGATAAAAACAGTATTGAAATATCGGATGACAAAATTCATGCTTATTACCAGCACCATCAAGATGAATTTAAAACACCTGAAAAAGTAAGCGTGGATTATGTTGAATTGTCAGTGAAAGACTTAATGGCAAGCCAGCATGTAGGCGATAAAGATCTTGCAAGCTTTTATCACGAGAACATTGCTTCTTACACTGAACCAAAGCAGTGGAAGGTGATGAAAATTATTGTTCCACTTGCTGAAAACGCGAGCGACCAAGAAACTAAAGCTGCAAATAGTAAAGTTCAAGACATACTCCAAAAAATAAAACAAGGCACGCGTTTTTCAGTACTTGCGCGCGAGCTTTCAACAGAGAAAAAATCAACAAATAAATCTCTAGAGTGGATTACGTTGGCAGCAGCCCCTGTTGATTGGCAAAAAGCATTATCAACCTTAACAAGACTTGGCCAAATCAGTGAGCCTATACATACTAGTGATGGAATTGTTTTACTTAAAGTTGAAGATATTAAAGAACCTGTTGTTAAACCGTTCCATAAAGTAAAAGAAAAAGTCAGGATGGCTATAGCACATCAGCAAGCAGTAGAAAAATTTGCTGATTTGAGAGAAAAATTTGCTAATGCTGCTTATGAACATCCTGATTCGTTGCAAGCTGCTGCTGATACTTTGGAATTGAAGGTACAAACCAGTGAATTATTTACTCGCAATAGTGGGAACGATGATGACGATATGACTGCTAATAAAAAATTCCGTGAAGCCGCTTTCAGTAACGATGTATTAAATTCACAAAATAACAGTGATGTTATTCAAGTTGGCCCAGAATCAGTGGTGGTATTGCGAGTTAAATCGCATGTTCCAGCAGCATTAATGCCATTGAAAACAGTACAAAAACAAATCGTAGATAAATTAACAGCCAGTGAATTAGATGCTAGAGTTCAACAACGTGCCAAGGAAATTAAACAAAAATTACAACAGCCAGGCGCTGATCCTCAGCAAGTTGCGCTGGATTATCACCTGAATTTACAGAATACAGATTTTGTAGGACGTAATTCTTCTAATAAGGTCAATTCGGCAATCTTATACGCAGCATTTCGTATTCCGCGCCATCAAGCGAGTGCCAAGAATTTTTATACGATTGTTAAAGTGCCAGAAGGATTTGCTATTGTCACTTCACTTGCTGAACGCAATGGTAGCTTCGATGCAAATCAACAAGAAGTGTTTGCAGAACAAGTACAAAACAGCCAAGGCTTATTGGAATATGGTTTGTATAAACAAAGCTTGATGGATAGAGCGAAGATTGTGGTGGAGTCTTGATCGTCATTGCGAGGCCCCCTGCATGCTCTTTGCAGGGGGGGCGAAGCAATCCAGGTTAAACAACCAACTTCTGATTATAAAGCGCTGAAGACCGAGAAATATCTTTTCCACCGTAAACAATAGCAAAGCCATGTTTTTCAATTGCGTTAACATCTTTATGAGTGTTCCACAATTTTGCAAATACATTTTTGTTAATGGGGGGGTAGTGTCGCTCTGCGGCTGTAACAGCTAACATACTTGTGCTTAATAACAGGGTACCTACAAGTAAAGCGAGTTTTTTCATATTGTTCCTCTCCATGTAGAAGTTAAAACCAAGCCAATTATACCTAAAGCTTATTAAATGTCCATTGAAAATACATCTTACGGATAAGCAAGAAACGGGGCATGCATATTCTATTTTGAATCAAAGTTATACAATTCTAAGGGTTTTTGAGTGTAATTTGCTGATAAAATTCACTTTTTTTATGCTAGGCTAGATCTCAGCAGCGGAATCCAACTATCAAAATTAGTATATAATATAGGTGGGATCCTAACAAAAGGAATTTACTATGAAATCTTCAGCAGAGATGGAAACATTTGGCATTGGTAGAAATTGGGGCTGGCTATTTCTATGGGGCTTGCTGCTTTTTCTGCTCGGTATTTATGCCATCGGCACTTCAACACTCACAACCCAAATTTCAGTTCTTATTCTAGGCGTCTTACTTTTAATTGGTGGTGGTATAACCATTGTTGATGCATTTACAACATGGTGGGGTAAAGGGAGTAGCTTTTTCTTCCGTTTACTCGCGGGGATTCTGTACGTCATAGCGGGTATTATGTTACTCAGAAACCCTATTGCAGCATCAATTTCTATTACCTTAGTTCTCGGTATTTTTTATCTCGTACTTGGAATTTATCATATTATTTATTCTGTCACTATACGTTATTTAAATTGGGGTTGGGGTCTTTTTAATGGAATTATTACCTTATTATTAGGTATCTTAATTCTAGAGCATTGGCCAGCATCAGGGTTGTTCTTTATTGGCTTGTTTGTTGGAATTGATTTATTGTTCTTTGGCTGGGCCAGTATGATGACAGCTCTTGCTGCACGTAGTTTGAGAAAGAGATTGTCTGTATAAAAAAGGGTAGGGGCGCATCCATGTGTGCGCCCTTGTTCAGCGTGAGGCAGACCCCAGCTAAGAACACGCTGGGGTCTGCCCCTACGGATTTACATCCAACTCCGCCAACTCAACTTTTTCAATTTGCCCAAAACGTTCTGTAATTTTTTTAGCAGAAGTATGCACTTGATCAATGTCTGAATGCGCTTGTTCAATATGACGTGCAAGATTATCCATACGTTTTTGAAAACGATCAAAATCATCAGCCAGTAAGTGTAAATGTTTTTGAATAATGTGTAATTGCTTGCGCGTCGCCGCATCTTTTAATACGGCACGTGCAGTAGTTAAAATTGCCATCATAGTAGTAGGAGAGACTAACCACACTTTTGCGCGATGTGCGGCTTCAACTAACTCTGGGAAGCGGGCATGGATTTCAGCAAACACAGCTTCTGCAGGAATAAACATCACGGCGCCATCTGCAGTTTCACCTGGAATAATATATTTTTCTGCAATATCTTGAATGTGCTTACGAATATCTTGTTTAAATTGTAATTCTGCAAGATGTTTATCGGCTTCTGAAATGGCAGCATCAATCACTATGCGATAATTTTCGAGAGGAAATTTTGCATCAATGGCAATATTTCCCGTTGGTTCAGGTAAAAACAGCATACAGTCAGTACGTTTGCCATTGCTTAATGTATGTTGAAAAGAAAAATGTTGTTCAGGCATAACATTACGAATCAATGCAGAAAGTTGCACTTCCCCAAATGTACCACGTGATCTCTTGTCATTTAACACTTCTTGCAAACTAACGACGTTACTGGAGAGTTCAGTAATTTGCTTTTGTGCAGCATCAATTAAAGCAAGACGTTTAATAACATCACTAAATGTTTCTGTGGTTTTTTCAAATCCTTGCGCTAAACGTTTTTCAACTTGCTGATTGATTTCTTTTAAACGTAAATCAGTCGTATGCGTCAACTGATCAACTCGTTTACCTAATTCTGAGGCATAATCCGTCAACGCTTCTTTAACACTCATGCGTGTGTCTTGCATGCCTTTTTGCAACGTATCTTGTAATATTTTTAAAGTTTGTAGATTATTATATTCCTTTTGACGTAGCAAAAAGAGTACCAACAGTAAAAAAACAGCCGCGATGGTTATGATGAGTATTAAGTCAAGTGACATAATTCATTCCTTAGATGTGATACCTACTAACCGGATATACCTTTTTAATCACACCATTATTAAGCATAAACTCCACAAACGCCATCCATTCTTTTTCATTAAAAGCCGTAGGATCTGTTGCAAAATAGGGAAGGGTAATTAACCAGATGCGATGATTCACCTCATCATTCAAATCAGGATGTGTTTTAGCAAATTGTTTCCAAGATTCTTCAGGATGTGATTTTAAATAAGTCACGCCTTGCTGCAGCGCTTTCAAAAAGCGCGCAATCCGTGGGTCATGCATTTTTTCTGTATTCACTATGAAAATTAATTCACTGTAATTTGGCATACCATTTTTTTCAGGAAAAAATGCTAACACGGGATGCCCAGTTAGCTCCATTTGTACAATTTCAACATTACGTGACATGCCTGTGATGGCATCTACTTTTTTAGAGAGTAAAGCTTGCATTAAATTATAGTGAATATTGACTTGGTGCACGTCACTTAAATGCAATCCATGATTTTCTAGCATAGTTTTTAACGCCAGACTATTAATATCGCCATTGCTAGCGCCTATGCGTTTACCTTTTAAATCAGCAATGGTTTTAATCGAATTATTTTTTAAAACGACTAAACTATTAAGAGGATGATCAATCAAGGTACCAATTGAGATCAGAGGCAAGCCTTGATCGACTTGCTCAATAAAGTTCGGTTGATAAGTAATTGCAATATCTGCTTTTCCTGCAGCGACTAATTTAGGTGGATCTGCTGGATCAGCCGGTCCAATTAACTCCACATCGAGATTTTGCTGTTTAAAAAAACCTTGTTGTTGTGCGACAAATAAAGGTGCGTGGTTAGGATTAGCGAACCAGTCGAGTAAAACAACCAGCTTGTCAGCAGAGTAAGCGGAGGAATAAGAGAAGGTGAGTAATAAAAAAATGATGAGTTGAAGAAAGTATTTTACTCTGTTTTGGAACAAGCCGCCATCGAGACCCTCACCCAAATGATATTTTATAATCATGTAACTTCCTGCCACGGTACTGCTAAACGTAGCAGTTTATCAACTACAAAATATAATACCAATGAAAAAATAACAATGACAAACAATGCAGCAAACATTAAATCAATTTGCATGCGCGCATTGGAATTCATCATTAAATAACCTAAACCGCGACTTGCGCCTACCCACTCACTGATAATTGCACCCAAGGGTGCAAGTGCGGTTGCAACTCGTAATCCTGAAGCAAGATTGGGTAATGCAGCAGGAATGCGAATATTCCAAAACGTTCGCCATTTTTTTGCATTCATTGTAGTTGCTAAATCCAGCCAACCGGGCTCAGTGCGTTGTAAGCCATCGAAAAATGCGCTGGCGATAGGAAAAAATAACATGATAACGACAGTTGCAATTTTAGAAGACATTCCATAGCCCAACCAAATAACAAGTATAGGTGCAAGTGCAAAAGTGGGGATGGCTTGGCTAATGATTAGAATCGGTAGCACCCACAATGTTAACGGACGAAAATATGTCATGACGATTGCAGCTAAACATCCAAACAAAGTTGCTAAAGCCAACCCTAATAATATTTCAATTAATGTTGGAACAAACTCAAATGCAATAACATGAATATGTTGATAAGCACTTTGAAAAACTTGCCAAGGCGATGGTAAAATATAAGGTGGTAAATGAAATACCCAAACAATGATTTGCCATAAAAAGAGTAGCCCGAGTACCAATAAACAGCTGCGAATTATTAAATTCATACAGAAATTTCCTTGGCAACAGTAAGTTCATGAAATAATTTGGCTTGATATTCTATGACTTCAGGATCAGCAGGATCACGTGGAGCAGCAGATGTGAGTGTTGCTGCAAGGTGTAACGTTGCTGGTTGTCCCGATAAAATATAAATTTCATCTGCCATGCGCAGCGCTTCGAGTGGATCATGAGTTACAAGTAGGACGGTTTTGTTTTTTAATAATTCTGCTGCTAAGGTTTGCAATTGGTAACGTGTGATAGCATCCAGTGAAGAAAAAGGTTCATCCATCAATACGACTGGTTTTGCTTCTAACAAAGTACGCAGAAGTGCAACACGTTGACGCATTCCACCTGATAATTGTCGCGGATATTTTTTCTCGGCAGTGGTTAAATTCATTTTAGTAAATAAATTTTTTGCTTGGATAATTAATTCTTTTGAAATATGTCCGCGTAATTTGGTGCCAAGTAGCACATTTTCTAGTGCAGAAAACCAAGGTAATAACAAATCAGTTTGCGCCATGTAAGTAATTTGTTTTTGCAAAGATTGTTTATTGTCACAAGTAATCTCTCCGTGAAAAATTTCTCTCTGGTTTTTTGAGCGATTGATTAGGCCAGCAATGATGCGTAGCAATGTTGTTTTACCGACACCGCTGGGTCCTAATAAGCAAGTTAATTTCCCCGGTGCTAAATTTAAATTAAGATGATCAAATAAAATAACATTATCATATTCAAGATAAGCGTTACGAATAAAAATACCAGGCCCGGTTGTTGTTGTCATAAGCGCATAATGTCATTAATGACGGCTTGCATTACAATGAGTAAAAGAATAATCATTCCAAAACGATAAAATAAAGCTTGTACATGCAGAGGAACAGGGCGGCGTAATATGAATTCAAGTAATTGAAAAAGTAAATGACCACCGTCTAATCCTGGAATAGGTAAAACATTAATAATGCCTATTGAAATACTTAAGAATGCAAGAAAACTTAGAAATGGAATAATACCTGCATTGAATGATATACCCGCACCTTCGAAAATTGCCACAGGTCCACTTAAACTTTTTAATGATAATTTACCTGTAAATAATTTACCAAGCACAATGAAATTTAAATAAGTAAGATCCGTGATATTTTGCAAAGCGTGCGGCATAGCTGCGAGAGGTCCGTATTTATTTTTACGCAACAAATTTTCTGGCCAAGAGAATTTGGGACTGATACCTAAAAATCCCGTTTTTTGGAAAAAGAGATCACGATGATAACCAATTGTAACCGGCATATTAAAAACTTTTTTATCACGTTGAATAGTGAAAGATAATGTTTCATTAGGATGTTCCGCAATTTTATCAACCAACGTATCCCAATTTAATTTAGGAATGGTTTCGACAGCAATAATTTTATCTCCCACTGCTAAGTTAGCGGAAGTAGCAGGAGAGTTAGGTTGTACTACACCAATAATCATGGGAATAGGAGGGGTGTAAGGAGTAATTCCTAAGCTTTGCAATGGATCGGGCTTGAGCTCATCCATATGCCACGTGATTAGATTTAAACTGCGCATGTAAATCGTTTGGTCGGCAAGATTTTTAATTTGAAATTGCATTTGCTCTGTTTCACCAGCACGTAAAAAAATACGTACTATCACGTTGGTCCATGAAGATGTAACTCTATTATCAATACGCAAAATTTCTTGTTGCGGTTTTAAGCCGGCTTTTTCGGCGATGGAATGAGGCGCCACTTCACCAATGATAGGTATCAGTGTAGTGAAACCTATCATATAGACTAACCAATAAATGATAAAAGCAAGCAAGACATTGAATAGTGGACCCGCTAAAATAACCAAAAAGCGTTTGTAAAGAGGCTGACGGTTGAAAGCAAGATGTTTTTCATTTTCTGCGACGGGTGCTTCGTTTTCATCTAACAGTTTGACATAACCCCCTAATGGTATGGGTGCAAGCACATATTCCGTGCCTTTTTTATCGTAGCGTTTATAGATTGCTTTACCAAAGCCAATCGAAAACCGTAAAACTTTGATACCTAATAAACGTGCAACGATAAAGTGACCGAATTCATGGACGCCAACGACGATGCAAATGGTAAGGATAATACCGAAGAGGGAGAGGAGAAAGGTTAGCATGGTTTGATTGGTTCCTCATTCTTGTAACTATTCACGATTCTACAAAAAGAACTCGTCATTGCGAGGAGCGTGCTCTTCGCGACGAAGCAATCCAGTACTGCCTACAACTTATCACCATTCTGGATTGCCACGCCTCACATAAAGCTAAGGCGTGAGGCTCGCAATGATGAGTTCTTTTTGTAGAATCGTGAATAGTTATTACATTTCAATTATATACGCATTCCCCTTCATCCCAATTTCTTTCAACTTTGCATTCACAATCTGTGCTGAATCCGCATCAGCCAGTGGTCCTATTTGCACGCGATACAATTCTTGTGATGCATCAAGTGAACGCATGATGTTGACAGGCGCTGATAACATAGGCATTAAACGCTGTTTAAGATTTTCTGCGTACGTTCTATTATGAAATGCACCCACTTGCAAATAAACCACTTGACGCGAGTGTGTTCCAAAAGCAGTAATTGTTCTGACTCTGACTTTAGCTGTACCGTGTCCCACAATATCAAGTTTTTTAGCCGCAGCATAAGACAAATCAATTAAGCGATCATGTTCAAAGGGACCGCGGTCATTGATTTTTACAATAACTTTTTTCCCATTTTTTAAATTAGTGATTTGAGCATAGGTAGGTAAAGGCAGTGATTTATGTGCCGCAGTCATTGCTAACATGTCATAGGGTTCACCACTTGAAGTCGATTTTTTATGAAATTTAGTGCCATACCACGAGGCAACACCGATAGCATCATAATTTTTATTAGTGGGTAATATGTAGTAACGTTTGCCAAATACGACGTAAGGGCGATTACCTGATTTGCTAAAAGCTTCAGGTTTTGGAACAGCATCTGGAACCCTTGATACGTCGGCATTATAAGAGGGTGGGCCATCTTTAGAATTTGTAGAGCAACCATCCAATAAAAATAAACTTGCTAAACTCAAAATTAAAAAAAAGTATTTAAGTTTTTTCATGATTTCTTTTTTTCCTTAATGTGTCTACATAATAACTGAGTTGATATACCGCCATTGCATATAAATCACTGGCATTGTATTTTTTGATGACATCAAAATTATGATAGCCTAACCAATATTCATTATTGTAAAAACCGGGTAATTCGATCAGTTTAGTTTTTTGGTTTTTATATGACTTATCATTTTGTGAGATTCCATATTTTATTAACGTTGCAGGAGAAACTTTTAATTCTTTGTCTTTGGAAGAGAAGAAATGAAACTTACTGTGGGAATAAGATGTCGGGATTGCAACCAGATGATTTTTCTTCCAGCCGTGTTTTTCATAATAGTTTGCAACACTGAGTACTGCGTCATTCACATTATGTGAAAGATCAACACGCTGATCTTTGCCCGCGTGACTGACAGCATAGTATCGATAACTACTGGGCATAAATTGCGGTAAGCCAAAGGCTCCTGCATAGGAACCCATGATACTCAGAGGATTTAAATGATTTTCACGTGTCAGCAATAAAAATTCTTTTAATTCACTGCGGAAATAGGAGGCGCGTGGTGAATTGCTAAAAGCAATATTTGTTAATGCATCCATCACACGATAGTTACCCACATTTTTTCCATATTTTGTTTCTACGCCGATTGTTGCCACGATAATGCTAGCAGGCACACCGTACGCTTTTTCAGCGCGTGCTAATATTTCTGCATGGCGATTCCAAAACTCGACACCTTGGCGAATGCGAGATTCCGTGATGAATGCCATTTGATAGATGTACCAAGATTTTTTTTCCAGAGGTACACGAATGTGATGAATTACTTTGTGTTTGATTTTTACAGCATTAAATAATGCGACCAATTCAGCTTTATTGAAATGATGTTTTTTCACCATATGCCGAATAAAGGATTGTACCTCGGGTCTTTCCACAAAGCGCATGTCGGCGTAGGCGTAACAAGGATAAAAGAGTGCAATAATGCACATTATTTGGTAACAAATTTTTTTTAACATTTCAACCCTACGTAGCAACTAATTTACGGTGCGTTTGAATGGACATTAAGATACCGAAGCTTGCCATTAACGTCACCATGGATGATCCACCATAACTCACCAGAGGCAATGGTATACCGACAACAGGAAGTATGCCAGTCACCATACCAATATTTGTAAAAAATGACATAAAGAAAGTCAGTGTTAAGCTGCCTGCAAGTAAACGAGAAAATGTATCTTGAGCATCAAGTGTGATTTGCAAACCACGCGCAATAACAGCCATAAAAATAAGAATTAAAATGACGCTACCCGTGAAACCAAATTCTTCTCCGCCTACAGCAAAAATAAAATCGGTGGTATGTTCAGGTAAAAAATGCAAATGCGATTGGGTGCCATTTAGCCAACCTTTACCAAAAAAACCGCCTGAACCAATCGCAATTTTAGACTGAATGATGTGATAGCCAGCACTTAATGGTTCGCGTTCCGGATTTAAAAATGTGAGTACACGTAAACGCTGATAACCATGCATGAAATACCAAATAATAGGTGCACTGATCATCAATAAACCAAGAAGAAGGCTAATGAGTCTAAAACTTAAGCCAGCTAAGAATAAGACGCTGGTGCCTGCAACTACTAAAAGTATGGCAGTACCAAGGTCAGGTTGTTTTGCTGTTAGAAATGCAGGCACGAGAATTATAAAAGCTGAGAAAACTAAGGATCGCGGCGTGATGGGTAAATGAAATTTGTGATAATACCAAGCCAGCATCATAGGGATCGCAAGCTTCATGATTTCTGAAGGCTGCAAGTGAATGACACCTAAGTTTAACCAACGCTGTCCACCTTTGCCAATGTGACCGATGATTAAAACGATGATGAGTAAGGCTATGCCAATGCAATAAACCACAGCTATCCAGCGTTGATACGTGGTCGGTGGGATTTGTGCAAATATGAACATAACCAGAAAAGCTAAGCCTATGTGCATGGCTTGACGATGTATGACAGGAGTATTTTCACTGGATGCACTATATAGAATGACTAAACCAGCCGCAGTTAATAATAAAATGATGGATAAAAGGGGAACATCAATATGCAACGCTTGCCACAATGTTCTAGTGCCTTTGCGTCGCATTAAATTTTGAATTTTAAGATTACTAAATATCATGTTGTGTGTCCGTTGTAGGGTGGACGCGTGCTTTTTGCATCGTAATCCGCCTGCAGAGTTTTTGGCTTTAAACGCAAATAACTATCTAGTACTTGACGAGCAATCGTGGCAGCCAAAATACTATTGTTTTCTACAATAATTGCAATCGCAATTTGTGGATTATCGATAGGCGCAAATGCAATAAACAATGAGTGATCGCGTAATTTTTCAGGTAGCTTCATTTGTTCAGCGAGACCACCTTCTGTTTCATCATGTTTTTTAGAAAATACTTGAGCAGTTCCTGTTTTAGCGGCGACAGAATAATGCGCATCTCTACCAAATCGATGTCCTGTTCCTTCTTGAGAACTGATCACGCCTCTCATTGCTTCAATAACAATATCCCAGTAATGGTCATCTTCTAATTCAACAGGTTCAAGAGCAGTGGGTGGTTGTTGCTTCATTGCTTGTCCAGGTTCTTGTTCAGCCATTAAGAGATAAGGGGAGAAACGTTTTCCTCGATTTGCAAGAGTTGAAGCGGCAGCGGCAATTTGAAGAGGGGTAGCTTGCATATCACCTTGTCCAATCACTGAGTTGACTATATCGCCTTCATACCAAGGGATACGTTTAACTTGGCGTTTCCAAGTGGGAGAGGTGACTATCCCAGGTAATTCTTCACCGATATCCACTCCCGTCAGTTCGCCAAAACCAAATTTCTTAAGAATATTTCCCATGCGATGAATACCTAATTTGGGTGCTAAATCATAAAAATAAGTATCGCAAGAAACGATAATGGCTCTGGCTAAATCAACTGTGCCATGGCCACGATGTACCCAGTCACGAAAAATATGCTCGCTATTCGGTAATTTAAACCAGCCGGGATCAAATACAGTCGTTTCTGTCGTAATAGTGCCTGAATTTAATGCTTCTAATGCAATATAAGGTTTAATTGTAGATGCTTGCGGATAAAGTCCGCGTAGTGCTCGATTGTAAAGTGGCTGATCGGAAGCCCGTTGTAAAACTTGGAAATCTTTATTACTAATTCCAGTCACAAAAAAATTAGGATCATAAGCAGGTTCACTCACCATTGCGAGTATTTGCCCCGTACTCGGTTGGATGGCAACGATGGCTCCACGATGACCATTTAACGCTTTCTCTGCTGCGAGTTGTAAATTGCTATCAATAGTCAGATATAAATTTTTTCCTGGAATAGGTTTAATTTGATTTAAGACGCGTACCGATTCACCACTCGCATCATTCTCAGCTTGTTCATAACCAACAGTGCCGTGTAATTCATCTTCATAAAATTTTTCAATGCCGATTTTTCCAATGTAATCTGTTCCACTGTAATTGGTGGAGTCGATATCTTCTAATTCTTGTGTGTTAATGCGTCCAACATAGCCTAAGACATGACTGAAACTACTGTTAAATGGATAATGACGAATTAAGCGCGCTTTAATCACTACACCAGGAAAGCGATAAGCATTTTCAGAAAATTTTGCAACTTCTTCTTCTGAAAGACGTAACTTTAATGTGACTTGATCAAAACGTCTATGCTGTTTTAATTGTTTTTGAAATTGCATGATATCTGTATCAGTTAAAGAGATGATTTTGGCAAGAGTTGCTAAGGTTTTCGGTAAGTCGTCAATTTGATAGGGGACAATATCTAAGCTGAATACAGGAATATTCTCTGCTAATAAAACACCGTTGCGATCGAAGATTAAGCCACGCGTTGGGACTATGGGAGCAAGATCCAACCAATTTTTTTTGGATAATGTGGTGTAAACATCATGTTTAACAAGCTGTAAGTAACCTAAACGTAGAATGAGTAAGAATGCCAATATTCCCATTGCAATAAAGACAATAACCACCCGTCGCGTAATTAACTGGACTTCTTCGAGGTAGTTTTTAATAGGGGTACGTCTACGCATCCTTTTGTCTCATGGGAAATATGCAAGTTTACCATATGTTTTACTCAAACTTATACGCCACATTCAACAACAAAGGTATCGTTATCCCCGAATTATGACTACAAATCGAGCCATTAGAATAATGTATAGCACTGAGACTCATTGAAAGACGTTGTTCTTTGCCCAAAGTAGCACCAACCCCTAAGATATCTTGGAAAGCAAAGTGCATGCCTAAGTTTCGACGGTCAATGTAAGTTCTTGACATATAAGAAGGACCGACACTTAATTCCATATAAGGTGAAACACAGGATGTTTTCTTGAAGTACATACGCAAAACCGGTGCTATAGCAATAATAGTAATATTTCTATTAGGCACACTTCGGGTAACAAACCAATCTGCTAAGCTTGCATCAAAATGAAGGCTAAGACGGTCCCAAACGAACGAGGGTGGCTGATACCAAATAGAAGCACGTAAACCCGTTAGTCTAGGTGGGTCTTTAGATGTCAGAGGGATAGAGATTGATGCACCATAATCCGAAAGCGCAGCAAAAGCGGCGGAGTCCAGGGTAAATAGAGTGATAAGCAAAATAATGAGTCGCTTCATTGTGAGTTAGAATATAACATGGGGTCAGGCCTGATTAATAGACTTTTTAAGTCTATTTGTCAGGCCGGCTCCATAGCACTTTCAGATTAAAGAGGATTACATTCGAACCCTAAGCGTACTTCCTGTCTCGTCAGGTTTTTCGTCGAGAGAACCCTGATCTTTTGTAGAAATTACACTGTGCACGTTATTTTTTAAGTGAGTAAGAAGCAATTTAGCAATTATTTGATGTGATTCTTTGCTTTTATTCTGCGTATAACAATCTAATAAATGCTGAGCATCATCACGATTCATGCGAGTTACTAAAGTTTTAGCTTTTTCGAGTGACTCTTCATCGGGCTCGTATTTATCATACGATGTAACATAGTTTCCAAGAGTCAAATAATCCGTGATGCGTTTTGATCCTTCTTGATCACAGTTTGAATCCACATGGTTTCCCCCAACTTTTGGCGTAAGCGGCACACCCTGATCTTTGTTTTCAGAAACATAAAATAAGCATTTTAATTGATCTATATTTCCGCTTGTTATAGCAAGTTTCATCATGTAACACAGCCACTCACGGAAATCCTCGCATCTGTCTCGGTTGTATCTGCCTAGTTCGTAGCAAAAATTCATTATTAATTTAGGATCATTAAAAGATAATATAGGAGAATAGAGTTCTTTTAAATCGCTATTTATATGCAAACCAGTGCCTCTCCCATAACTACCGGTTATCCCATGCTTAATACATTGATGAAAAGTATCTTGTTTTTCTTTTTGATCCAATTGATCCAATTTCCATAAGTAAATCAAGTCATTCGATTCTATCGGTGCACCGTGGATAATTAAAAGTTTCACAGAGCTGAATGCTTTTTTTGTATCGATGTGAGTGTTGTCACGTAAGTAATTCATCACTTTCGAAACATAAGAAGCATAAATAAGATTTCCGAATAACTCAGAAAACTCTTCTCGTATTTTACGATTAACAATATAATCTATTTTATGGGCAGCTAAAAACGTATTCAATAAATCGAAATCTTTTTCTTTCAAACATCTTTCTATAACATTGCCATAGGCGGTTGGGAAATTTAATTTAGGCATGCTAGGAGGATAGAGATCAAAGCCATCAGAAGAAATGTAACTCTCATGAGTTTTCAGAAGCGATACTAATAATTGAGGTTTTTTGCTTGCTGTAATTGTCTCCACTATAATCGGCATTATTTTATTCACTTCCTCCACGCAACGCTTGCTCTCTTCAAGCCCTATTTGCAATATCTCCAATTTGATATTAAGTATTTTATCGTTTGTCGCTATGATCTTGTCCGTTAATAACTTAATGTTTTTCAAGATCAATCGCTCAAGAAAATATATGTTGTGATTTTTACACGCGGACTCAATGACA
The DNA here is from genome assembly GCA_963710715.1 of uncultured Gammaproteobacteria bacterium. GTDB lineage: Bacteria > Pseudomonadota > Gammaproteobacteria > DSM-16500 > DSM-16500 > CAVQBL01. The sequence goes on from CAVQBL010000014.1 coordinate 67,566, forward strand.
TTAAATAAGTATTTCGCTTCTTTTTTACTACACGGTTTCACTTCTTTTTCACTAAAAGAATCGCTGATTTTTAACGCGGGTTCTTGCTCCATTAAAAGATCGATAATGGCGTGTCTTTTTATTGTCAATGGATCTGGTTTTTCATCATCATCTCGATAAGATACGGCGAGTTGTAATGCTGGGCCATGCTCTTTTGTCTCATAATGCAGCTCAGGGTCACCTTTATATAAATCTTTTTTTAATAACTCTTTCACTGCCCATCGGTTCGCATGGAGTACTGCAAACTGTAAAGGAGACATTTTGTCATGTTCCTTTTTGATTGCTCTATGGCCAATGTTAGGGTTTTCGCTTATTACGTTATTTAATATCTTACAGGTCGTGTCTTCATCATCGTCTTTTGATTCCTCAATAGCCTGATAGATGGAGGGAGTCACATAGGGTGGTGGCTCGGCATTAGGAGCCTTGTGAAGGGCAATTCCTTTCATCATTTTCTTTAAGAAACTTGTTGTATCATCAGTTTTTTGGCCTTCCTTTTCCACTGGGTTGTTAACTCCTGTTTCACCTTCATTATAATAGGGTGGAGGGGGTAATTCCTCTGTAGGATTTGTAGATGTTTCAGATGTTTCATGTTGCCCTGATTTCATGATGAATACTCTCGCTTGTTTTGTTAGTTAACTTAATCCCTCTCCGCGAATCATGTTAGCAATATTTAATGTTGGTGAAGGCTGATAGTTCATTAAAATCAGCGCGTATTAACATTCGAGCGCCGCTCAGAGTTATTGCTGCTATCTTGCTGTTGTTGTGCCGCCTGAGGAGGAATATAGCGTTCGTAATGATTAACGCCATCAAATCGTACAGTGACACTGGATTTTTTCTCTGGATTATAAGTTTCTGGTTCACATATTTTTTTTGTAATAGGATTTGTATTGTAAAATACAACCGTCATATTCAACGCGTGTGCGAGAATTTTCAAGTCAAGTGGCAATAATCCACTTCCAGAGTTCTCGATATAAGCAGCATATTCACTAATAATAATATTTATATTTTTATCATTTAAAACTTCATCCAGAAAATCCTGGGTAGTTATTTTCTTATAAGTATTAAATGCAATTTGTAATTTAGGATTGGAATAAATCACTCCCTCTAATCCACCATCTTTTTTATTGAGGCATGCTTGAAATTGTTTTCTTAAATCACCGTCACCGTAATTTGATTGATTCTGTTTTGCAATATAATCTAGGATATCTGGATTTTCGCGGAGTTTTATTTTAAAAAATTCCCATGCAGATTCTACTGAATCCTTATTTTTTTCTAAATAGCCTTGATATTCCTTTCTAATTTTCTGGATAGACTCACTGCCTGGTATGCGATCACTCATAAGCATTGCTTCAATTGCATGTTTTTTTACTAAAGGGAAAATTGGATCGCCAGATTTACATTCTCTAATTGCATTAGCCGCTTTTTTCTTTTCAGCAGAGAGATTTTTACATTCATATATTCCTGTAGAATTTCGTTCCCCTAAAATGGCATGAAAAGCGCAATTATCATCTGCAACCGTTTTTTGTGGGCCAGAAGGTGGAAAAAGTGCGAATTTAGATGTCGAAGGTGCGCTGGCTTGAGAAGCAGTTACGCTTCCTGTCTTATCCTGTTTTGCGTCAAGGAGACCTTGGTCATTTGCGGGGACTGTTTTTAAGTGTTTAAGAAGCAATTCAGCAATTTCTTTTTCTTCATGTGATCCTAGACTTTTTTCATGCATATAACAATTTAATAAATGCTCAGCATCATTACGATTCATGCGAGCTATTAAAGTTTTGGCCTCTTCGATTGATTTTTCATCGGTTTTGTATCGACGATACGATGTAACATGTTTTCTAAGAGTCAAATAATTCTCAACGCGTTTTGATGCCTCTTGATCACTTTGGATCCGGTTTATGGTCCCACCCTTTTGTAGGCTCAAGCCAATGCCAATACCAAGCGTTGCTTTCAGAAGCATAAAATAAACATTTTAATTGCTCTATATTTCCCTTTGTTATAGCAACTTCCATCATGTAACATAGCCACTTCTTGAATTCCTCACGAGATTTTTCATTGTTTTTAGCTAGATTGTGAAAATTTATTATTAATTTAGGATCATTAAAAGACAATACGGGAAAAAATAAAGACTTCTACTTCTTTTGAATTGCTATCACTACTTATATGCAAACTAGGAAATACCCCACGGTTAATACATTTATCAAAAATGTCTTGTTTTTCTTTTAAGTCTTGTTCTTTATTTTGATCCAATTCCCAATCGTAAATCTGTTTAAGGTCCTTCGGTTCTATCGGTAGATATGGATAATCGAGGCTAATTAGTAGTTTCAGAGCATAGAATGCTTTTTTTATATCGATATTAGCGTCTTTACGCCAGAGATCAACTATTTCTGAAATATAAGTCGATTTTCTGAATAATTCAGAAATTTCATCTTTTATTTTACCCCTAACATTATCAGTTTTGCTATGGGCCGCTAAAAACGTATTTAATAAATCGAAGTCTTTTTTTACCAAACATCTTGTTATAACCTGGCGATAGGCAGCTGTAAGACCTGATTTTTCATTTTTAGGATATCTAAATGAAGGAGTTGATTCTTTATATTCAGGCATAGGAGCAGGGCGGTCATAATATTTAAAAGAGTAATCATTGCGATCAAAGTAACTCTCATGATTTTTCAGAAGCAATACCAGTAATTGAGGTTTTTTGCTTCCTGCAATTGCCTTCACAATAGCAGACATTATTTTATCTGCTTCCGTTACACAATGCGCGATCTGATTAAGCCTTGTCTGGAAAGCTGTGTCCCTTTGGATTCTATCTTTCTCAACTTTTGTTGCTATGATTCTGTCCATTAATAACTTGATTAACGGAATGTACTCAGTATTATTGCCCCTTAATAACCGAATGTTCTTCGAGATCAATTTTTCAAGAAAATACATGTTGTGATTTTCACACGAGGACTCAATGACTTTATGCAAGTGATTCGCATGTTCTTCATTAAAAAGATCAGTGGTTTGTAATGCAGGTTCTTGTTCCATTAAAAGGTCGATAATGGCGCGTTTTTTTATTGTTAATAGATCTGGTTTTTGGTCTTTTTCTTCCCCTGGGTCTTCATAACAGACAGCCATTGCTAACGCTGAACCATGCTTTTTTGTCTCATAATGCAGCTCAGGATCCTTGCCTTTATGTAAATCTTTATTTAATAACCATTCCACTGCCCATCGGTTCCCACAGTGAACGGCAAACTGTAAAGGAGACATTTCAGCATCTTCCTGTTCCTTTTTGATTGCTCTATGGTCAATGTTAGGATTTTTGCTTTTTGCGCTACAATTTAATATCTCATGGGCTATGTCTTTATTATCTATGTTTTTTGTTAACTCAATAGCCTTATAGATAGAAGGAGCCACATAGTGTGGTACTGGTTCACTATTGTTATCAGGGCGCTGGAGATGGAAAATTTTTCTCATTTTTTCGGATAAGGAAGTTGTTTCTTTATGACCTTCCTCTCGGGTACTACTTTTTTCATCTTTACTATGATGGTTGTGGTCGTGGGGGTGGGCAATTTCTCTTATTATGTTCAATAAGGAAATTGTTTCTTTATGAGATACTTGGCCTTCCTCTTGGGTACTACCTGTTTCATCATTACCATGGTGTTCGTAGTGGTTGGCAATTTCGCTTATTATTCTTTCAAATAAGGAAATTTTTGTTTTATCAGGTTGGCCTTCCTCCTGGTTACTGCCTGTTTCATTATCACCGTGATGGCTATGGTCGTGGAAAAGTTTATTTATTTTTTCCATTAAGGAAGGTTTTCGGCCTTCTATTTGGGTAGAATTTGTTTCATCTGTAGAACTTGTAGATCGACCTGATTGCATGATGAATACTCTCGCTTGTTGTAGGGTGAATCCACCCTACGTTACTGCAGTTTATGACCTCTGCATGCTTTTAATGGGAGTGGGAGCGGAGTTTAATAAATCTGGGCTCAAATTTAAACGAATATCACGTGCGTATTCCACATAACTCTTCACAAAGTCTCTATAATTATGTTCCTTCTTATCTGACCAATTATTTTTATCTTTCGGATAGTCAGAGAATACAGTTACAGCTTCCTTATGGATGTAATCGATAAACTGCTTTGCTAATGTCAATTCATTTTTTTGGGTAATAATTAAACACAGTAATTCTGCTAAGAACATAAGGCTTGCTACTTGAGCTTTTCTCGGCACTGTTTCAACATGATCTTGAACGATTTTACCAGCATAATGGTGAAAACACCCTATTGATATCTTGCTCAGTTGACGTAAAGACTCGGCTAAAGCACAGTCAATTGTTGTCGAATTTTTTTTGTTTACTAGAGTTTCTATTATTGTTTTACACCCGCTTTCAATTGATTTTATATCTTTAATTTTTAATTCTTTTCCTTCTTTATACGCTGTACATAAATACTTTGAATATTCCTTAGCAAAGGCTAATACGATTTCATATTTCATATCATCCGCAAATTTAAGTGCAGGATTAAGGTCAAGCTTTTGAGGGTTTGCTTTGAAATGAGTCGCAAGTGTTTTTCCTTCATTTTGAGCCAGTAATATACTGTTATTGGCCAATGCGCTAACTTGACGTTCTAAAGGAGGAAGTACAGCACTGCTTTTAGCATCTACAGGAGTAGTGTTATTAGTGCTAGCTGTTCCTACAAATGAATTCTGTAAAAGTCGGGATCTTTTTTGTTTATCTTCGAGTTCTCTTTGACCTTCTTCTAGCTCTTTTGGGTCTTTTTCTAGACTTTCTCGTAGTTTTACTTGCTCTTTTCGTTCTTGTTCAATGGTTTTTTTCCCATTCTTTATTGCGCTTAATAAGGCATTGCTCATGCTCGTGGTTGTTGATGCCATATTGCCATTGGTTGTCGTTGCAGTTGGTTCGTTACTACTACGCATCATGTTTTCCTCGCAATAAATTTTTAATAAAACAAGGGGTCAGGCCTGATTAATAGACTTTTAAGTCTATTAATCAGGCCTGGCTCCAAGGCATATGGCATAGCTTAACGACGATGTGCCATATTATTAGTGGAATTCTCAGTGGTAGCTCCTGCTGAAGAATCACTAGGATTCACTGAATTAACTTGCGGCGCAGGTGTGGTTGTTGCTTCAGCATTTTTTTTAGATTCTTTTAATTGATTCATAATTAAATCTACATTTGGTCCTATAAGAAGCTGAGGGTTGTTATTCAGGAATCGTAGTACATCTTTTTGGTTTATTGCAACTGCGCATGAACGTCCTCTGTTAATTCTGTTAAAGAGTAGATTATCATTATTATGAAAAATGACTGCTGCTTTGCTTTCCTCTGCATATCCATTTTGGGTGGTTTTTTCTGTTTTGCTATCAGTAGCTGCAGGGATGACGTTCGTAGTAACAGCAGAGGGAATAGCAGTAGGTTGATTAGCAGTACTAGCAGCATTTTTTTTATTTTTCCGGGAAATACGTACAGCTCGAGCTAAGGTTTCTCTGCGTTCGTCTGGATCCCTGACAGAGACTACAGTTATATCAGGTGGTGCTTTTTTATTGCCGCTCTTCATAATATTACTCCAAGCTGTAAATGCGTAAAATTATAGCACTGAATTATTAAGGTAATCTTAACAATGTTTTTGGCACCCTTTTTCAAAGGGGCAAGTTGTATTCATATCATTATCCACATCTCCTTCTGCCACACGTGCGAGCGCTGAAGTTAGATCGAAGCCCCGTCATTGCGAGCCCGCGCGCGCTTTTTTGCGCGGGCGTGGCAATCCAGGCAGCACAAAAACGTTCCCCTAGATTGCTTCGCATGAAAAGCACATGCTCGCAATGACGGGGCTTCGATCTAACTTCAGCGCCCACCGCACGTGTGGCATAGTCAGGAGAAATTTTGAGATGTGGGTAATGAGATGGTTTTATTCCCAACCCTGAACATGTCTCAAAACTAACCCAGCAAGCACCTCAATATGCTCTTTGTTATCATTCAACGCTGGAATATAATGAAACGACTTTCCTCCAGCTGATAAAAATTGCTCTTTACCACGAATGGCAATTTCTTCTAAGGTCTCTAAACAATCTGCAGCAAACCCCGGGCAAATGACTTGTAAGTCCGTAATACCTTGTTGGGGCAGAGACATTAAAATTTTGTCTGTGTAAGGTTTCAACCACGGAGTAGGGCCTAAACGTGATTGAAAAGCAAGCGACCAATCATGTGACTTTAATTCTAATTTATTCGCAACACTTTTTGCAGTTGTTAAACATAATGCATAATAAGGATCACCCTTGTTCACATAATGCTGTGGGATGCTATGAAATGAAAATAATAAATGTTGCGCGCGTCCGTATTGTTTCCAGGTTTCTTGAATTGAATAACAAAGCGCATCTAAATAAAAATTATTATCAGCATAGTGGTTGATCGTGCGAATTTCTGGCAAGTGACGCCATTTTTTTAATATTTTTGCGACGTTATCAAAAGTAGACGCCGTTGTTGTGGCTGAGTATTGTGGATACAAAGGTAAAAGTAAAATTTTCTTCACGTGTTCAGCACGCAATTTTTCTAATGCTGATTGCATAGAAGGATTGCCGTAACTCATGCCGAGCGCAACTGGTATTTGCAAATGCTGTTGTAAATTGTTTGCAATTTGTTGTGAGTTAAATAGTAAAGGTGAACCTTGTTCAGACCAAATTTTTTGGTAAAGCTTAGCCGATTTTTTCGGTCGTGAACGCAAAATAATACCATGTAAAATTGGCCACCATATTATTTTTGGTATTTCAATGACGCGTGGATCGGATAAAAATTCATGTAAATACTTTCTGACAGCCGCTGGTGTAGGTGCGTCGGGTGTGCCCAGATTGGTAAGTAAAATACCAATAGAGTTCTTTCCAAACCCGCGTCTTTTGTTGTTACTCATCGTTGCACCTGCGTTACGCTGCTCATGTACCAACAACGTACACTCCGCTGCGTTACTCGGTGCGCCTCGATTAACAACAAAATGCTTGGTTTGGAAAGATCTCTAGGATTATTTTTCATTATCATTTCTGAATTTAAAGCCAATTGCAGCCAGTCGATTTTTTATATTGGGATGAGTAGAAAAAAGATCCGCAACAGAACTCATAGGTTCAATTCCTGCTTGTATGGGATCAAAAATATAGGCTTCACGACGCACATTTTCATTGGGTGTTTGTTGATATTCTTTACTATATACGTCTTGATTTTCAGTATGATCATTCTGAATTTTTAACAGAGCCGAAGCCAGTGGCTCATTATCGCGTAATAATTCAACCGAGCCTGCATCTGCCATATATTCGCGAGAGCGGCTGAGATAAAGTATCAATATGATATTAATGAGTGGTAATAAATAGCGTAATAAAATAATCACGCTCGCGAGAGTATTGCGTGAACGGTTATCTCCGCCCCGGCTGGAAAACATCGCTTGATAAAAAAATATGTCTAACACGATTAATATTAAATTTGCTAACACAGATGCAACCAGTGTGAGTTTAATATCCATGTGGCGAATATGACTCACTTCATGCGCCATGACAGCTTGTAATTCACTGCGATTTAATTTTTCCATTAAACCACGTGTGATGGCGACCAGAGCGGATTTTTCACTGTAGCCAGTGGCAAAAGCATTCATGTAATCAGCATTAATAATAAAAACTTTTGGCATGTATTTTAGTCCCGCTGCCACTTTTATTTCTTCAACTACATTATAAAGTTGTTTTTCCGCAGGTGTTTGTGCCGTGGTGGGAGTAATTTCGCGGTATTCTGTACCCATCAACATGATTTTGTCATACATGGTAAATGTAACGAGTAGTGAAATCGCTGCAACACTAAACATAACTAATGTTGCGGTGGGGAAAAGTTTAAATGAAACTAGACTCCAAAAAATCTGTGAGAGAGGGGCGTCAGGATAATGCCCTGCATAAACATAAGTATCTACCAGCAATCCCAATCCAATATAAATTGCAAAGAACATCGTGATCACAAAAAACGTTTTGCGATTGTTGACGCGCAAGGATTTGCGCCAGTCGGCAGTCGTTTGAATGAGATTGCTAGGTATAGTCATAAAATATTTTAAAGTTTAACCGTATATTTCTCTTGCTCTGCCACTTTAGCATCACCAATTTGCCAATAGGGAAAGTCAAAGTCTAATTTAGTTTTAAAAACCCCAACGACCATAGCAGTAAAAAATGCTTTTTTGGTTGCATTATACATTTCAATACTGTCGTTATAAGATTGCTTAGAATAGGCCAATCTATTTTCTGTACTGACAATTTCTTCTTGCAATTGTAAAACATTTTGATTGGCTTTTAATTGCGGATATTGCTCAAAAACTACGTTAATTTTCGATGCAATATCAGAAATTTTATTTTCTGCCGTAATACGTGTTTGTTCATCGCCGCTTGCATGCGCTTGTTGAGCTTGGTTACGCAATGCCACGACATCTTTAAGTGTAGTTTTTTCATAATCCATGTACTTTTTAACAGTGTCGATTAGCGATTCGAATACTTTGTAACGTCTATCTAATTGAATATCAATTTGCTTTTGGTTATTGCGCATTGTTTCAATCAGTCGAATAAGGTTGTTGTAAGTGAATACAACATAGACACCAATCAACAGGACAATAATTAAAATAATCCAGCCTATGCTCATAGCTATAACTCCCTTTGGGTGAAGTGATATATTATACCTCAGGAAGCCCAACGGTGTCAGTGTTGGGCTTTCTAAAGGTCAAAAGTTATGTCATGGGGGGGGGTAGCAATTTATGTCAGATTTCACATTGAATTTAACTCCACAACTATATGAATATTTACAAAAAAACTCACTACGTGAGCCAGAAGTACTAAAAAAACTTCGCGAGCAAACGCATAAAATGAGCATGGCGCAAATGCAAATTTCTCCTGAACAGGGACAATTTATGCGTTTGTTAATAGAATTGCTGGGCGCGAAGAAAACATTAGAGATTGGTGTTTTCACAGGGTACAGCACTCTTTCTGTTGCCTTAGCGTTGCCTAAAGATGGAAAAATTATAGCCTGTGATATCAATATTGAATGGACTAAGATCGCGCGGCGTTTTTGGGAACAGGCGGGTGTTGCTGATAAAATTGATTTACGCTTAGCGCCCGCTTTAGAAACCTTACAAACATTGTTAGATAATGGTGAAGCGAATACATTTGATTTTGCATTTATTGATGCAGACAAAGCGAATTATCCTGCTTATTACGAAAAATCATTGAGTTTACTGCGCCCCGGTGGATTGATTGCTATTGATAATGTGCTTTGGAGTGGCCAAGTTGCAGATCTATCTTTTCAAGATCGTGATACACAAGTGCTGCGTGAGCTAAATGCTAAATTACTAAAAGATGAGCGGATTACGTTGAGTATGTTGCCGATAGGGGATGGTTTGACGTTGGTTAGGCGACGGGGTCAAGTCGCGCCCATATCATTCCCCACATCTCCTTCTGCCAATGAGTGCGAGCGCTCATTGGCATAGTCAGGAGAAATTTTGAGATGTGGGGAATGATATGGGCGCGATTTGACCCCTAAACTCGAGCAACAGAGTAATTTGCGAATAAATAATCTACCCACAAATTGCTAATGTGTTCTTGCAAACGATTTTGAATTTGTCGCTCATCAATGTTATCAAAATCAATTAATTCTAGCGGTTGGTCTGGCCATGAACAGGCAAATACTGCTTTAGTGCGTTGCCCGGTTTCAGGATCAATTTGCCATTGCAAACATTGCGCACATACGCCTTTTAACATGCACTGCATGGTGCTATAAACGGAACCAAATACGCGTGGGTCTTTAATAAAAAATTCTTTCAACTTTGTATTTCTTGCTTCTTGAAAACGACGCATAAAGTCAGTATTGCCAATCACATAAATACGATCCACATCGGTAAGAGGAATTTCTGGATGTGATTTTTTCGGATCTAATTTTCCTTGCGCATAACGAAGTAAAATATCAACGACATCACCGCTAGTAGAATAATCTTCTTTACGGCGCGAAGAAATTTTCTCACCAGAAAGAGTGGACCAAATAATGACATCGGCTGCTTGTTCCAGATCCTCTTGGCAATACATTTCTTGTTTATTTTTAAAATTACCAAGATAAATAACATGATTACCTTTAGCGCGTAGGGCAGCACCATAACTATTGAGCAAGGCAATGCTCAATTGATTCCCAATAATTAAAACAGTTTCATGTTCTTTAGCTATTTTGCTGCGTACGCCGGTGGGCCCCATGAGTGACACTGGATCACCGGCACGAAACGTTGCACATATTTTTGAGCTGGCGCCGGTTTCCACCACAATAAATTTTAATGTGCCTCGTTGTTTATCCGCTTGAGTTGCAATCAATGCGAGTGGCTCCATTTGCAATGAAGTATGATCAAAATGCGGTGCAAAAGTTTCATAATTTTGCAAACGATAAAATTGTCCCGGTTGAAAATGTTTAGCAGCAATAGGGGCATGCACGATTAATTCAATGACATTTTCTGTACGACGTGTAACATGTTCAATACGCGCAACGAATGCTTCTTTCATGTGCGCAGCAAAAACTTGGTATTCGTGTTCACTGCTTTTTTGACCGAGTTTATTTTTTAATATGGCTAAAATTTTTGGGTAAGCGCGCATGCCGGAGGCAATGGCTTTGACTACACTACCGTGAAATACAGGGTGTGTATCACCGACTAAGCTGACACGATAATGTTCCTTACGATATGAAGTAAAAGGCCCAAAAGCAGATTCTTTGCAATGCTTCATTCCATGCGCAACATTCAATTCTCCATCAACATCTTCATAATGTTGATACTGAATGCCTAAACGCGCAAACGTGCCTTTGTGTTCAAATTCGTAAGCAATATTCGGTTGTGTGCCTGTTGCAACAAAAATAGAACGCGCAGGAATGCGTTTTTCTTCTTTTGTAACACGATGATGACAAATTAATGTTTCAACGTGACCGTGTTGATTCAGGTCAACAGCAGAAGGTTCTAACATTTCTGCATAATAAATCCCTTCTTCTAAGGCTTTTTTTAACTCTTCATGGTTATTAATATATGCCGGTGACTCTTGCATTTTACGACGATACACAATGGTGACGCCGCCCCATTGATGAATGAGCTTAATGAAATTTGGTTTTTGGTTAGCTGCTTGTGCGCGTTCACGCTCTTTGCGTACCGCTTTACCGTGCGCCAGAAATTCTTCTAGAGTTTCAATGGAAGCCGGATCCAGTTGTTGCAAGAAATATTCTTCGCCATGTGTTTCAACTAATTTTTCATAGCGTATCAAAGTCTTTTCAACTTGTCGGATATAATAAGCTTGCACTTCGGTTGCAGTGTCAACTCCAGTGAGGCCGCCACCAATGATGGCAGCAGGCAAACGAACTTGTAAATTGGTTAAGCTACTGGATTTTGCTGCATTACCTAATTGTAATGCCATTAAAAAGTCATTCGCTTGGCGCATGCCAGGTGCAAGACTTCCAGGAATCGGTAACGCTTTGGGTAATCCAGCGCCGACAGCAATAACAAAATGATCAAAACCCATTTCCCATGCATCATCGATAGTGACTGTCCCGCCAAAACGCACGCTACCAAATACTTGGAAGTAAGGTTTACGCATTAAACTGATATAAATTAATTTCAGAAAATTTTTGTCCCAACGCACAGTAATGCCATATTCCGCAACACCGCCAAAACCTGCCATTAAGCGTTCATCTAAAGATTCTTTGATATCTTCAAAATGATGAATTGGTTGTTGGATAAATTTTTCGGGTAAGGGCTCAATTTTTAAACCATCAAAACCTACCACTGCAAATCCTTCCAATAAAAGATGATGCGCAAGAGTAAAACCCGCGGGTCCCATGCCAGCAATCATGATTTTTAAACCATTATAAGGTTTCATCATCCATTGCTTTTGGCGCAGCGGATTCCAACGCGTTAAGAGATCATAAATTTCCACGCCCCAAGGAAGATGTAAGATATCGGTTAAAACAGAAGTTTCAACTTGTGGAATATTAACTGGGTCTTGCTTTTGATAAATGCACGCTTTCATGCAATCGTTACAAATCCGATGGCCGGTGGCAGGGCACATGGGATTATCTAACATAATCATTGCTAGCGCAGCGAGGTTATGTCCATCACGTTTTAACACATGCATTTCAGAAATTTTTTCTTCCAGTGGGCAACCGGTCAGTGTGGTATCCAAGGGATTCTTTTTTAAGCCTTGCGTGGGGTCACCTTTTTTAACAGGAAAACCTTTAGAACAAAAATCGCCATCGTGATCATGGCAATAAATGCAATAATTGACTTCATCTTGTGCTTCACGTGGCGTCATGCGTGGATCAGTGAGTTTGAAACCATCGCGTAAACGCAGTTCTGCTTCAGGCAGTGCAACACGACCTATTTTGTCATTTGAAAGAGGAATAGTGGGTACAAGGTTGTCATACTCTAAGCGTTCCGGAAGGCGAAAGCTGGTCCAGTTCTTAACGATTTTTTTGGCTTCAGGTGTCACTAACGCATGCGCACACCATTGTGTGAGTTTTTCAATTTCAGCAGCATATTTTTCTGTATCGGAAATATATTGATTGGCGAGTAGGGCAATCCCCAATTCTTTATCGTCAGTTTGTAAGGGTGCAGTTTTTAATTCCGTGTTTAACCATGTGCTTAACTCTGTAAAGGGAAGTAAATTTTCAATAGTGAGAGAGAGCTTCTTTGCACGGCGTAAAACAAAAAATTTCTTAAATGCAGAGACGGGGTTATTTGATAATGTTCTTATGCGTGCTGCTTCTGCTGCGTCTTCAATATTGAACAAAGTTATCAGGAAATTTTCAAGCACAGGTGCAAGAGCTAATAGAAATTCACTGAGCTCAAGCGGTGTCAGGGTCTTGGCTTCTTGACGATAGGTGAGCAGGGCTTCATATAGCGTAGGGTTTTGCTTTTTCAAGCCAGTTAAAAACTGTTGGTCAAGCTTGTTTAAACCCGCTGCATTAAATAATTCTGCAAAGGTAAAACCGGTTAATTTAAGTGTCGGATTTGACATAGGATTTCACTATATACATAAGAATATTATACGTGATTTTTTGTGGTTGTCATAGCCAAAATGGTCAAAAATTGGTAAGGTTTAACAACAGTCCAAAAGAGCCCGTCATTGCGAGCCCGCGCGCGCTTTTTTGCGTGGGCGTGGCAATCCAGGGAGCACAAAAACGTTCCCCTGGATTGCTTCGCATGAAAAGCACATGCTCGCAATGACGGGGCTTCGATCTAACTTCAGCGCCCACCGCGCTCATTGGCATAGTCAGGAGAAATTTTGAGATGTGGGGAATGATATGGGCGCGATTTGACCCCTGTCCTGTTGGCATGACTGGGCAATCTCAGTTGGCGGTTTTTCATTCGCTATTTTTAGTTGTGACTTAGAATGTAGAAAGCAGTTTCTATTATCTGCTAAGCACTGAATTGTTACTGCGTCCTGCTGTGAGTTTTTATTTTTCTTTTTCAATGCTTGCGATAACAATATTAAAAATTGAGCGGCTTGCTCTTCTTTACCATTAGGTATGGTTATTTTTATTACGAACTTAGAAAACTGTAAGTTAATAGATGATATATCTTCAGGGCAACGAGAAATTGTGACTTTACTTTTTGTTGTAACTTTCAATTTTGAGAATATCGATAGTAGAGTGTTAATTGCGGATTCTTGATTGTTACCTATTAATATTTCCGTGTTCCCATAAGTAGGTAAATCAACAGATAAAGATGACTCATTAGTTAAAATACGAGGTGGTTTAGGCTTAGGAAGCTTGGAATTGATAAAATTGATTATATCTTTTATTACAAAACGAAATGTTTCTTTTTGTTGAATGATGGTTTTATTTGATAAATGATCTATAACAAATTGCTGAGCGCGCTGATAATTCTCTATAAACGAGTTTAATTGAGTTTCTTTAGGTAAAAGCTTTTTAAGGCTTTTGCCATAAGGAAGGTTATAACACACACGTGATGCTGGAATAAAGCAAATCATTTCCATCTTTATCTCAGCACTAAATTTTTCCTTAATACTATTCAGATTGTTGTCATACCATTCTATTTCTTTTTTTCTCTGTGCTATTTCAAGATCAAGCTCGTTAAGATGAGTAAAATCAAAATCGTCCAATGCTAAAACAATAGCAATGTGATGTTTTAATACATTTAATAATTGCGCTATATGCTTTGAATTTGGACTACAAAAATAATAGGGATGTTCAGCGAATTTCCGTTTCATGTCTATAGTCGATGCGAGGTTATTAATAATTTTATTAAACCCCCATGCTGTCCTAAGTGTATTAAAAGAAATAGGATCATCAAAACTGGCTAGACAAAGACAAAAATCACCAAGTAAATGTTTGATTGATTTTACAACAAGAGAGTAAAGTTTATCTTGAATGTCTAACAGACTTATCCAGTCATTATTTTTTATAAGATTAATGAAAACATATTGAGTGAATTCAGCTAATTTTGTATCATAATCAGATAACTTTGTATCGTTATCCTGTGTCTTTCTCGCCATCATGCTTGTTCACCTCACTCTCTCGTTTTAATGTTGCAAAATCTTCAATTACTGCCGAACATTGCGTACCTTGGCAGATATATGCACTCGTTTTTTTGCCCGCTTTACGTGCTGCAAGTTCTCCTGGAAGATTTTGTTCTGTACTTGGAATAGCAAATACCACGCTATGAAGAACGTTTTTATTTTTACAATATTCTTGCCAAGTTTTAAGTTCATCTCCTTCACCACGAATAATAATAATTTGCGCGGGTTCAAAAAAATTTTTTAATCCCATTAAAAGAGAACAATGTTCAGCAGGGTACTGAATGAGCATGGGCCATGCAGCAGATAAGGTTTTTTCAGCAGCATCTAAATAACGCGTTTCACCTAATAAATGACCTAGGGTAATGAGTGAGCGCACAAGCACACCATTTCCTGATGGGATTGCTTCATCCATAAAAGTTTTAGGGCGATATAATAATTTTTCATGTGTATTTGCAGTAAAGAAAAAACCGCCTGCGGCTGTGTCTTGAAAATCACTCAACAAAATGTCTGCTAATTCAGTCGCAAAATGCAAATGTTGCGTATTCCAAGAAATTTGTAATGAAGTGATCAGCGCATCGAGTAAGAAAGCATAATCATCTAAATAGGCGGACAAGTGTGCTTTGCCATCTTTGTAACTCGCAAGTAAACGTTTATTTTTCCAGAGATTTTTGTAAATGAATTGAATGGCTCGTTCTGCAGAATCTAAAAAATTCTTTTCTTGCAAAAGATAGCCTGCCATTAACATGCCTTTGATCATCAATGCATTCCAAGCGGTGAGAATTTTTTCATCGCGACTAGGACGCGCGCGTTTTTCTCGCGCTTCCAACAATTTTTGTTTAGCAGTTATTAATTTATTATTCTCTAGGGGTGAGGCAATATAAAGATGCCATTGATTTTCAAAATTAGCAGATTGATCCAATCCAAAATGATGACTCACCATTTTATATTCTTCGGGCGATAGTAATTTTTCAACTTCAGATTTATTCCAAATATAAAATTTACCTTCATGGCCTTCTGAATCCGCATTGAGACTTGAATAATATCCTCCTTCAGGAGATTGCATTTCTGCTATCACCCATTCTGCAGTTTCACGCGCTATATGTTTAAAAAGTGTCTCCGTATAAATTTTTCCAGCCAAAGCATAAAGATAGAGTAATTGCCCATTGTCATAGAGCATTTTTTCAAAATGTGGAATTCTCCAGCTTGCGTCCACTGCATAACGATAAAATCCTCCGCGCAGCTGATCAAAAATACCCCCTTCAGCCATATGCCGTAATGTCGCGGATACGAGAGGTAATTTCGATTGCAAAAGGAGTTCAAGCCGCGTGGGTTGCGGAAATTTAGGTGCGCCACCAAAGCCGCCGTTTGCAGAATCGTAAGAGTATTGCAATATTTCAGTGGCTTGTGCTATTGGTTGCTCATTTAATTTCACAGTAGTTTCTGCATAACTATTTTGATGGTTTAATAAGCGCAATAATTCCTGGTTTTGCTGCTGAATGTCATCCGAGCGGTGTTGATAGGTATCTGCCAGCGCATTTAATACCTCTTTAAATGCAGGAAGTTGATATCGTGTTTCGCGTGGAAAATAAGTGCCGCTAAAAAAGGGTGTAAGAGTATCCGGGGATAAAAAAATAGTCAGAGGCCAGCCACCGCTGCGTTGCGTTAAAAGATAGTGTGCAGTTTGGTAAATCTTATCTAGGTCAGGGCGTTCTTCTCGGTCTACTTTAATATTGACAAATAATTCATTCATTAGTTTAGCAGTTTCTGTGTCTTCAAAAGACTCATGTGCCATGACATGGCACCAATGGCAGGCAGCGTAACCAATTGAAAGTAGAATAGGTTTGTTTTCTTGGCGAGCTTTATTTAATGCTTCTTCACCCCAGGGGTACCAATCCACGGGATTATAAGCATGTTGCTGCAAATAGGGGCTAGTTTCGTGTAATAAGTGATTTGCTTTTTGTTGATTCATTATAGAGTTCCACACGCAATTAGAGTAAAATCACACCCCATCATAAATGTAATTCAACAAATATATAGGAGTAAAAGTCCACCATGTCAGTCAATGCTCGCCCGGAAACCTTAAGCTTTCAAACAGAGGTCAAGCAATTATTAAGTATCGTTGTGCATTCATTATACAGCAATAAAGAAATTTTTCTACGTGAATTAATTTCTAATGCGTCTGATGCCTCAGATAAACTTCGCTTTGAAGCACTCTCAGATCCTGCATTATATGAAAACGATCCCGATCTCAAAATCAAAGTAAGCTTTGATGAAAAAGCGAAAACTATCACTATCAGTGATAATGGTATTGGCATGAATCGTGATGAAGTAATCGATAACTTAGGGACAATTGCAAAATCAGGTACACGTGAATTTTTGTCTCGTTTAACCGGTGACCAGAAAAAAGATGCTCATTTAATTGGTCAATTTGGTGTTGGATTTTATTCAGCATTTACTGTGGCAGATAAAGTAACAGTGATCACACGTCGTGCGGGTTTAACGCCTGAACATGGTGTGCGTTGGGAATCGTCAGGAGAGGGTGACTATACTATTGCCAATGTAGAGAAAAAATCGCGCGGTACAGATGTGATTTTACATCTTAAAGACGATGAAAAAGATTTTTTAAATGATTGGCGTTTACGTTCAATTATTACCAAATATTCTGATCATATTAATTTACCCATTATGATGCAAAAATTTTCTGAAAAGAAAGAAGGGGAAACAGCAACACCCGCACCAGAATGGGAAATGGTAAATCGTGCAACTGCATTATGGACATTACCAAAAAATAAAATTACCGATGAACAGTATAAAGAAGCTTATAAACATATCGCTCATGATTTTGAAGATCCACTAGTGTGGGCACATAATCAAGTTGAAGGTGGAAATTTAGATTACATTAGTTTGTTGTATATTCCAGCCCATGCGCCATTTGATCTTTGGAATCGAGAACGTCAACGTGGATTAAAACTTTACGTGCAACGTGTTTTCATTATGGATCAAGTCGAGCAATTCATGCCAATGTATTTACGCTTTGTGCGCGGAGTTGTGGATACAAACGCACTACCACTCAATATTTCACGTGAAATATTGCAAGATAATCCAACTATTACTAAATTGCGCGCGGCACTCACGAAACGTGTGTTAGATCTATTGGAAAAACTTGCTAAGGATGAACCTGAGAAATATGCCAAATTTTGGGATCAGTTTGGTAATGCACTTAAAGAAGGACCCGCAGAAGATTTAACTAACCGCGAAAAAATTGCTAAATTGCTGCGCTTTTCTTCTACTTATAAAGATTCTCCTGTGCAAGATGTTTCGTTTGAAGATTATGTCAAGCGAATGAAGCCAGACCAGAAGAAAATTTATTATGTTACAGCAGAAACATTTATTTCTGCTAAATCAAGCCCACATTTGGAAATTTTCCGCAAAAACAATATTGAAGTTTTATTACTGTCAGATCGTGTGGATGAATGGTTGGTTGGACACTTAATTGAATTTAGCGGTAAACAGTTGCAGTCTGTTGCAAGAGGGGATGTCAATCTTGATGAAGTCATGTCTCCAGAAAGTAAAGTTGAGAAAGAACAACAACAGCAGCAAGAAGAAAAAGTGAAACAAGATTTTGATTCAGTAGTGAAGCATGTGAAAACAGTATTAGGTGAGCAAGTCAAGGAAGTACGCTTATCACATCGGTTGACAAATTCACCTTCTTGTTTAGTTGCGGATGAGAATGATATGGGTTTACAGTTGCAACGTATGTTAAAGGCAGCAGGACAAGAGATTGGCGATATTAAACCTATTTTTGAATTGAACCCTGAGCACCCTCTGGTGCTGAAATTAAAAGCTGAACAAGATGATGAACGGTTTACAGAATGGACGCGTATTTTATTCGACCAAGCTATTTTGGCAGAAGGTGGACAACTTAAAGATCCTGCTGCGTTTGTGCAGAGGATGAATAAGTTGTTGTTGGAGTTGGCGAGATAAACCGTCAAAAAGAACTCGTCATTGCGAGGACCCCTGCGTGCTCTTCGCAGGAGGACGAAGCAATCCAGAGCAGCGTTGAAATAAAAGTTGGCCTGGATTGCTTCGTCCGCGAAGAGCGCGCGGACTCGCAATGACGAGGCTACGTTCTCCGTCATTACGAGGACCCCTGCATGCTTTTCGCAGAGGGGACGAAGCAATCCGGTGACGAGATAAAAGACAATATTTTTGGAGAAAAAAATTATGTTAATCGGTGTTCCAAAAGAGATAAAAAATAATGAATTTAGAGTGGGTTTGGTTCCCAGTAGCGTACGTGAATTAGCCGCAAACGGACATCAAGTTGTTGTAGAACATGATGCAGCGGCTCGAATTGGTTTTGACGATGAATCCTTTGTGCATGCAGGCGCGACAATTGCAAGTACACCCGCGGAAATTTTTGCTAAAGCCGACATGATTGTTAAAGTGAAAGAACCACAACCACAAGAATGCCTCATGTTGCGCGAAGGGCAAGTGATATTTACTTATTTGCATTTAGCGCCGGATCCTGAGCAAGCACGTATGTTGCAAGAATCACATTGTGTTGCCATTGCATATGAAACAGTAACAAATAAGAATGGTGGTTTGCCACTGTTGGCTCCCATGAGTGAAGTCGCAGGACGCATGGCGATTCAAGCAGGTGCGTCATGCTTAGAAATTACACGTGGCGGAAGTGGTATGTTGTTGGGCGGTGTCCCTGGCGTTGCACCTGCCAAAGTAGTTATTTTAGGAGGTGGCGCAGCCGGAACGAATGCCGTACGCATGGCTATCGGTATGGGCGCGCGCGTTGTTGTGATTGATAAATCATTAGAGCGTTTAAATTTACTCGATTTACAATTTGGATCAAAGATTGTCACTGTTTATTCTACAGCGGATGCTATTGAACGACATGTCTCAAGAGCAGATCTTGTCATTGGTGCTGTGTTAGTTCCTGGTGCTTCTGCACCTAAATTAGTGAGTCGCGAAGTGATTAAAAAAATGCGGCCCGGTTCCGTCGTAGTTGATGTCTCAATTGACCAAGGCGGATGTTTTGAAACCAGTCGACCCACTACACACCAAGATCCAACTTATAAAGTAGATGGTATCGTGCATTATTGCGTTACCAATATGCCAGGTGCTGTGCCACGCACATCCACATTTGCACTGAATAATGCCACATTGCCATTTATTCTCGCATTAGCAAATCATGGATATAAAGAAGCAATGCGCCGCGATCCACATTTGCTGGCAGGATTAAATGTCCATCGAGGCAAGTTAACATATAAAGCAGTTGCGCAAGCGCTAAAGCAAGAGTATTCACGTGCTGAGGAAGTAATTCAGTAAAAAAGGATTAAAAATATGCTCGCGTGTTTTGTAACAGAATCAGCACAGCATCCCATTCCAATTACTATTTTGCCGCAAAAAGATTTTTCTGCTTGGTTAGCTAAGCAAAATAATTTTATAAAAAATTGGCTTGAATCAACCCAATTTCGTGGCGAAGCGGGGAATGTCAGCTTAATTCCAGATACATCGGGCAATATTTCACGTGTGTTATGTTGCGTAGCGGATGCAAAGAATTTTTGGGGTGCAGGTAATTTAGCATTAAGCTTGCCAGAAAACATTTATCAATTTGAGTTAAGTGATGCGGATTATCAAGAATTTGCTATTGCTTGGGGATTAGGTGCTTATCAATTTACTGTTTATAAAAAACCAACAAAAAAATCAGCACAACTTTTCCTGCCAAAATATATTGACCATAACAGTATAATTAATACTGTGGAGTCAATTTATTTAGTCCGTGATTTAATTAACACACCAACCGATGATATGGGGCCTTCTGAACTTGCTGCAGCCGCTGTTAAGCTCGGCAAAGAATACAATGCAAAAGTTCAGCAAATAATTGGTGCCGACTTATTAAAAAATAATTTTGCATCCATTTACACCGTAGGTCGTGCCAGTGATGATGCCCCGCGTTTGATTGATTTGCGTTGGGGAAATGAAAAACATCCAAAAGTGACTTTAGTAGGTAAAGGTGTGTGTTTTGATAGCGGTGGTCTTGATATCAAACCATCTTCTGCTATGTTGTTAATGAAAAAAGACATGGCAGGTGGCGCGCATGTTCTAGGTTTGGCACGCATGATTATGCAAGCGAATTTACCCATTAATTTACGTGTATTAATTCCTGCAGTTGAAAATGTCATTTCCGGAAATGCTTATCGTCCAGGTGATATCATTAAAAGTCGTAAAGGTATTACTATTGAAATTGGTAATACAGATGCAGAAGGTCGCGTTATTTTGGCGGATGCATTGACAGAAGCAGTCAGTGAAAATCCCGATTTAATTGTTGATATTACTACGTTGACCGGTGCAGCACGTGTTGCGCTGGGAACGGAGTTACCCGCATTATTTTGTAATCACGATGACACAGCAAATGCTGTTATACAACATGGTAATCAAAAACTGGATCCTGTTTGGCGCTTACCTTTATTTACATCTTATCGTGAATCATTAAACAGTCCGATTGCTGATATCAATAACAATTCTACAGATTCTTATGGCGGTGCAATTACTGCCGCATTATTTTTAAAAGAATTTGTGCCAGACAATATTCCTTGGGTACATTTTGATTTAATGGCATGGAACTTAAAAGCAAGACCTGGTAGACCGGTGGGAGGAGAAGCCATGGCGCTGCGCGGGTTGTTTAGCTATTTTGTATCGAGATTTAAATAAATATTTCAGCTATAGTAGCCAGCAGATTTTTTATATCATCTAATGCTTGATGTCGATTTAACGGTATTCTAAGACCTGATGAATTTCTAGGAACTGCAGGATAAGTAGAAGTATTGATGAAAAACCCTGCATCAAAAATTTTTTTTGCAAGCGCAAATGTTTTTTCATCAGGCCCCACGTGAAGAAAACGAATTGGAGTGACATCTTCAGAAGCTAATGGCAGTTGATACTCATGGCATAATTTATTAAAAAGAAGAATTCTTTCTCTTACTTCAGTTTGTATTTGATTAATTTCATCTGATAAATGAATTTTTGCAGAAGCAATACCTGCGCCCAAATTACCCGGTTGAATTGGGCCTGAAAAAATCATCGTACTACCACAGTTACGAACCAAATTTTTAATATCTTTATCAGGAAAAATGATAGCACCTCCGGCAGCAGAAAATGATTTATTAAATGACGCGGCCACCACAGTCCGTGTCCTCAAAGGATTTGCGCTACCTATCACACTTCCTGATCCATGCTTACCCATCCAACTGATAGCATGCGCATCATCAATGTAAAGATGAAGTTGCTCATAGCGATCAATTAAGTTGCGTAATTTTTCCAGCGGCGCAAAATCACCATACATGCTATAAATTCCATCACATAAATACCAAACTTTTTTATGTTTTGAAGCTAGCTCACTTATTCGTTGTTCTAATTCAGACATATTGTTATGAGCAACAGGTTTACATGCGATACCTGTCATATATAGAGTAGGTAACATCGCTTGAACGCTAGAATGAACTTGAATATCGTAAAGTACAGCATCGCCGTGTTGTATCAAAATAGGTAAAGCTGCTGCGTGACCTAATGTTACAGTAGAACTGATTACAAGCGGTGCACCTCCAAACATTTGTTCTGCTAAATTTTCAAATTCACGGTATAAAGGTGCTGAAACATAAGCACGTGAAGCAGAAAATTGTGTGCCAAATCGCTGTATCGCATCAATTGCTCCTGCTTTTAAACGGGGATCGTGTTCTAAGCCAGAATAAGAGCATGAGCTAAAATTAATTACTTTTTTACCATTTAAAGTTAGGATACGCCCATTTAATTGCTTATCTTCTGCGATAAGAGTGTGCTAACCCAAGTGATTTTGCACGATTAAATGCTGCATTTAAGACTTTTAACCATTGTGCGCTTAGGTGAGAGTCAGCAGCAGATTTACTTGCATCACTCATTTCTTATCCTCACTTTTGAAATTCTAAGTAAATGATAAATAAAAAGAAAATTTGTCTTATTTTCCATATTATATTTTAAGTATATATCAGCGCTGTCTTATTTGTTGAAAAGGCTAAAAATTTCATTGAGATCAATAAAAAACTGTAAAAAAATTAATCTCTTAAATGTGCTATAGTTATAACAAATAGTGAAAAATTGTAACTATTCACGATTCTTACAAAAGAACTCGTCATTGCGAGCCTCACGCTTTAGCTTTATGTGAGGCGTGGCAATCTAGCGCTCCTCGCAATGACGGCGTGGTGTGAGGTATTGATGAATAATAAGAAATTTGCAAATAATGTAGATGATATTGCTATAGTAGGCATAGCCTGTCGATACCCGGGCGCAAATAACTATAAAGAATACTGGGATAATCTTGCGAACGCTCGCAACAGCATTCGTGAAATTACGCCAGATCGATGGGATATCAATCAATTTTATTCTACTGATATTAATGAACCCAATAAAAGCATCAGCAAATGGGGCGGTTTACTTGACGATATTGATAAATTTGATAGCCAATTTTTTAATATTTCTCCACAAGAAGCGAATGCCATGGATCCGCAACAACGTTTATTGTTAGAAGAAACTTGGCATTGTATAGAAGACTCAGGTATTGCATTACCTGAATTACAAAATAAAAAAACCTCTGTTTATGTTGGCGTCACGACGACAGATTATCAACGCTTGCTTGGTGCAGAACATATCACGAGTCGATATGACTGTTTAGGTAATTTTGAATGTATTTTATCAAATCGACTATCGTATTTTTTCAATTTTACGGGTGACAGTGAATCCATCGATGCAGCCTGCGCCTCTTCTCTGGTTTCTATTCATGCTGCACGACGTAGTTTATTAAGTGGTGAAAGTGACTATGCCATTGCTGCAGGTGTCAGTGTAATTTGTCATCCTTGGAAATATATTTCGATTTCAAAAGCAAGAATGCTAAGCACGACGGGGCAGTGTAAAACATTTGATGCAACAGCAGATGGTTATGTGCCTGGAGAAGGGGTGGGAGTTTTATTATTAGAACCACTCAAAAAAGCCATTGTACAACGACATCAAATCTACGGTGTATTAAAAGGATCTGCAGTTAAACACTCAGGAAAAAGTATTGCAATCACAGCGCCTCGCGTTGAAATTGAACGTGAAGTCATAGAGCAAGCCTTGAAGAAAGCCCATGTTGATTCAAAAACGGTTACCTATGTGGAAGCACATGGTACTGGAACATCATTAGGTGATCCGATTGAAGTGGAAGCACTGAAACAAGCATTTCATACAAAGAATAAGCAATATTGCATGATAGGTTCAGTCAAAACAAATATCGGGCATTTAGAAGCTGCCGCAGGAATTGCTGGAGTGATTAAAGTGTTGTTGATGTTTAAAAATCAAAAAATTCCTCCCACTTTAAATATCACCACTGTCAATCCAATGATTGATTTTGAAAATTCACCTTTTAAAATTGCAAATCAATTAACTGAATGGCAATTACCTGAAAAAATAAAAAAACGCCGAGCAGGTGTGAGTTCGTTTGGTTTTGGTGGTGTGAATGCGCATATTGTATTAGAAGAATATAACCCACAGCCACAGTATAAAAAAGACATTGAAAACCTCAATGCTTATCCATTTTTGATTTCTGCTGTGACGGCAGAAAGTTTAAAAAAATTGCTAAGCGAATGGCAGTCTTACGTAAAAACCAATGATTTTAAAAAACAATCATTAGGAGATATCTGTTATACCATTGCTCACGGCAGAGAAGTATTCTCTCATCGATGCGGAGCATTAGTAAAAAGTAAAGCAGAGCTTGTTGATTTTTTAAATAGCTATTCAGTGCACAATGTCACTCATATGAAAAAAAATAAATTTATTCTACTTAAATTGAAACCATTATCAAAATTAGTCTATTCATCATTTCATCAATTATGCCAAGATTATCCTGTTCTGAAAAGCTTAGAAGATCAGTGCCTAAGTTTAGTGATGACTCAATTAAATAATAAAATTTTATCAGAAAAGGTAAAAGATTTTATTGTTCTTTATATATTGGGGAGTGCCCTAATAAAAATTGGTTTAAAAGTTTCATGTATTATGGGGGAGGGGGTAGGGGAGATTGCTGCCGCTACGATAAGTGGAATGATAGATTTACAGTCAGCCTTCTCTTATGTTGCTGGCATCTCAGAACATATCATCTTTAAGCGACCGAATATTAGTTTCTATTCATCACAAGATAAAAAAATTATTCCTCCCTATCAGATTACTGAGCAATATTGCCAAGCGCTCGCCACTTCAGCGAATATTGATGATATAACTGGCAAAAAAATCATAGAAAAATGCAAACAGCTTGAAATCAATCAATTTACATTTAAAAAATATATAGCGGATTGGGCGAAAGTATTAAGTCATCACCATTTGAAAATAGAATCCATATTAAAAGATGAAAAAGTCTTAAATAAAGAAACTCGATTATTATTGCTTATCGTGCTTATTTCATGTATTAAAAAATTAAATAAAAAATGGCATTTAGAAAATAAAGATATAGTAAATAATGACAGCGTCAATGAAATATTAGATTTGCTAGATGATAATGTGTTATCACATAGTGATGCAGTTGATTTAATTTTAACTAAAAACGTTGAGAAATATCATAGGATAGCTGAGCATTTGCAAAAACATCAATATAAATTAAATGAATCTAAGTCTTACAAATTGTTAAAAAAACATAATCAAGACTTATCTGATATGCATGACTTTAAATCAAAAGTAGCATTGGCATTGCAAGATAACTATATCAGATGCGATGATAATGTACCTCATATTGAAAATCAATTTATTGTTGATATAGGTGGTCAAAAAACCGCTGAATCGATAAACGCATTAGAAGATGCCAGCAACATTCGAACCAGTGCGCCTGCTTTTTTAATAGATCTATGGTGTAAAGATGTGCTTATCAATTGGCGATTATGGTTTTCAAGTGACAAGTACGATTTGGTTTCTTTGCCAGGCTATCAATTTACTAAAGAACATCATTGGATATCAGAAAAAGAAATTATTTCAAATAAAGCACATAGCGAGAAGTCTTATATTTCTCCTATACAGAATAATACTCCTATTCAAACTAATAAAATAGCTACAGAAGTTACTCATAATCAATCACAATTAAAGGACGAAGTCTGTAAACAAGTGGTCAAGACATTATCGAAAATTACCCGATCAGATAAAATTGACCCCAATGTCAATCTAAGCCAATTTGGCATGGATTCCATCGCAATGACTGAATTTAGCATGGAGCTGGATGAGTATTATGGGATAGAATTAACACCCGCTGTTTTATTTGAGCATGGCACGTTAAATAGTTTTGTAGATTATCTTATTGAAAAATATTCTGCGGAATTATTAGCAAAACATAAAAACGTTATTAGTAAAGAAAACCTGATTCGAGAAAAACCTAAACCACCCGAAGTCTCAATATCCTCTATTCCAATTATTTCACATGATATTGCTATTATTGGAATGAGTGGGTTATTCCCCGGATCAGATGGTCTAGATCAATTTTGGGAAAATATAGTCCAAGAAAAAGATATGATTACTGAAATTCCTAAAAATAGATGGGATTGGAAATCAGTATCAACCAAGACTAAAGTTAAATGGGGCGGTTTTGTGGATAGTCTAGATCAATTTGACCCATTATTTTTTAATATCTCACCACGTGAAGCAGAATTAATGGATCCACAACAAAGAAAACTGATAGAAATAATATGGAAAGCAATAGAAAATGCAGGTTACTCACAAGACGAAATATCCTTTGCCAAAACGGGAGTATTTGTAGGCGCTTCGGCAAGTGACTATGCTGAGCTACTTAATAAAAAAAATCTTATCTCCCCGCAGATTCCAACAGGCGTATTACATTGTATGTTGGCTAATAGAGTTTCTTACTTGCTGAACCTAAATGGTCCAAGTGAAATAGTGGATACAGCTTGTTCAAGTTCACTGGTTGCTATCCATCATGCAGTTCATTCAATTTTAATGGGTGATTGCGATATAGCAATTGCAGGTGGAGTGAACGCTTTATTTTCACCCAGTATGTTTCTTGAATTTAGCCAGGCGGGGATGCTTAGTGAAGACGGGCATTGCAAAACAT
Organism: uncultured Gammaproteobacteria bacterium; assembly: GCA_963710715.1. Classification (GTDB taxonomy): domain Bacteria; phylum Pseudomonadota; class Gammaproteobacteria; order DSM-16500; family DSM-16500; genus CAVQBL01. The sequence goes on from CAVQBL010000014.1 coordinate 94,291, forward strand.
TTGATAAATCGGCGAGTGGTTATGTGAGAGGCGAAGGAGTAGGAGCCATTGTATTAAAATCACTTGAAAAAGCGCTTGCTGATAATGATACGATTTATGGAGTGATAAAAGGAACCGCAGTTAATCATGGTGGTCATGTCAATTCATTAACAGTACCCAATCCCAATGCGCAAGCAGAAGTGATTATGCGTGCTTGTGAAAGAGCCAAAATCAGTGTTGATACAATTAATTATATAGAAGCACATGGCACAGGAACACCTTTAGGTGATCCTATTGAAATAAATGGATTAAAAAAAGCATTCCAAACATTAAGTGATAAGCAGGGTGAAAAAACATTAGCTAAAAATTATTGTGGTCTAGGTTCAGTTAAATCAAATATAGGCCACTTAGAAGGAGCGGCTGGTATCGCAAGTGTCATCAAAGTGTTATTAGCTATGAAGCACAATAAACTTCCTGGTACTGTACATTATAAAGAATTAAATCCTTACATTGATATTAAAGACAGCCCATTTTATATTATTGATAAAACACGTGCATGGACAAAATTAAAAGATAAAAATAATCATGATATTCCTCTGCGTGCTGGAATTAGCTCTTTTGGTTTTGGCGGGACCAATGCGCATGTGATAATTGAAGAAGCGCCACAGAGATCTAATATAAGCAATCACCGAACAAATAAACCTTTTTATCTGGTGACATTATCTGCAAAAGAAGAAAGTGAGTTAAAACAAAAAGTCATTGATCTCATCCATTTCTTACAAGCGAATAAAGAATTAGCATTGGAAAACGTTTCTTATACTCTAAATAAAGGCAGAGCACATTTTGAAGAACGTTATGCCATGGTAGTTCATTCAATAGAGGATTTGATTAAAACACTCAAGGAAATTTCAAAAAGTGAAGAAACTGAAAATTCATTTACTTCATTAAAAGATAAAAAGACAAGAGAAAAAGATCAAATCGTGCTAGGTAAAATTGCTAATCAAATACTGTTAGATATGACGGAATCAAGTTCAATTACGGATAAAGAATATTATGATAATTTATTAACATTGGCTAACTATTATATTCATGGATTTAGCTTAGATTGGGATAAATTGCATCATAATGAGCTTAAATTTCGACTTCCATTGCCTACGTATCCATTTTCAGAAAAACGTTATTGGTTTTCATCGGGGCAGATGAGAGCCCAGCAGGAGCCAGAAGAAGTATCTGTTATAAGAGATGACTTATCACAATTAGTAAAAGAATTAAATTTATTATGCAGCGACTTGTTAAAAGTTAAAAATATAGATTCAGATGCGGAATTAAGTCAAATTGGGCTCGATTCCATAATGATGATTGAATTATTAGATGCCATAGAGGAAAAATATCAAGTTACTGTGGAAGCAAATACATTAATTGATTATTCGTCTATCACAAGATTAGCAAAATATCTTCTTTCACTTGGGACAAAACCAACATCACAACCCGCGGTAGAAAAACCTATATCCAAAGCGCAGCCTAAAAAATCGCATACTAAGAATGAAAATTCTGGAAAAATTGCCATCATAAGCATGGCAGGACGTTTTCCAGAATCTCCTACGATAGAAAAATTTTGGGACAATCTTTATCACGCTCGAGAATTGATAACTGAAATTCCAAAGAGTCGTTGGTCTATTAAAGAGTATTATTCTTCAGACAAAGAAGCACCCAATAAGAGTTATTCAAAATGGGGTGGGCATATTGAAGATATCGAATGGTTTGATGCCAATTTCTTTGAAACGTCGGAAGCCGATGCGATTATGATGGACCCGCCGCAACGAATATTATTAGAAGTTGCTCAGGAATTGCTGGATCGCGCTGGATACACTCGAGAAGAATTAAATGGAAAAAAAATCAGTGTGATGCTTGGGTCTGGCGAGAGTAATTACCAAAATTATTATCAAGAAAATGTAAAGAATGATTGGCGCAAACACCGTATTGTGAATTATATACAAAATATGCAAGCGGCTCGCATTGCAAAATTTTATAATTTACTGGGCGCTGCGTTTACCATTGATACGGCTTGTTCAAGCTCGCTGGTTGCTATTCATGAAGCATGTAAGAGTTTGTTATCCGGTGAAAGTGAAATGGTTGTTGCGGGTGGTGCAGAAATATTAATTGGTCCTTTTTATCAAATTGATTTTAGTAAAGCAGGGGTCTTGTCTGATGATGGTAAATGCTATGCTTTTGATGAACGTGCGAAAGGCATGGTGTTAAGTGAAGGTGTTGGTTTGGTATTACTCAAGAAATACGAGCAAGCAATAGAAGAGGGTGATCAAATACTGGGTATTGTGTTGGGCTCAGCAATTAATAATGATGGTAAAACATCAGGTCTAACGGTCCCTAGTCTTCAAAGTCAAAAAGAAGTGGTTGAAGCTGCTATTGCAAATAGCCATGTTACACCTGATACGATTAGTTACTATGAAGCACACGGGACAGGAACGTTGCTGGGTGATCCCATTGAAGTAAAAGCGATAAGTGAAGTGTATCGTCATTACACGGATAAAAAAGCTTATTGTGGCATTGGCTCAGTAAAATCAAACATGGGGCATGCATTACGCGCCTCTGGGATCGCAAGTTTTATTAAAGTGCTTTTAGCAATGCAAAATAAAATTATTCCACCCACTATAAATTGCGAAAAGCCGCACCCACGGTTTCGGTTTTCTGAATCACCATTTTATCCAGTGATGGAGCCTATTCCTTGGACTGAAATGAATGGTATCAGAAGAGCGGCTATTGCAGCATTTGGTTTTGGCGGTACAAATTGTCATCTCATCATGGAAGAATATAATGGCCCTAAGGGAAAAAGAAAATCGTTACCTATCACTCAAATGAAACGTCAATATTATTGGTTAGGACGTAATATTAAGAAGAGGGACTGAATATGGATGATCAAAAATTATCGTTAGCTATTTCAGAATATCTCTTTAACAAGCTAAGTGAAGCAGCTTCTGATAAAAAACCTTTAACATCAGAGGATATGAAAAAAAATTTCATGGACATGGGTATCGATTCTATTAGTTTGATTGATTTAACGCAGACAATAGAAAAAGAGTTGGATATTGAATTATATCCAACTTTATTTTTTGAATATCAAAATATTGATGCTTTAAGTCAATATTTTGCAACAGAGTATAAGCAAGCGTTTTCAACTTATTTAAGTTAGATCGAAGCCCCGTCATTGCGAGCCCGCGCGTCCCGCAATGCTTTTATGCGGGATCAGCGCGGGCGTGGCAATCCAGGGAGCACAAAAACGTTCCCCTGGATTGCTTCGCATGAAAAGCACATGCTCGCAATGACGGGGCTTCGATCTAACTTCAATGAGGTAAATATTTAGCCGGTATTTTAAGCTTATCGGTTTCGTTATTCCAAATTAAGGAAGATACTTTCCAATCCCCACCTATTTTGACGAGTTGTATGAAATTGACGCCATAAGTTGTTGCTTTCGGATTTTCTGGTTCAAAAGAAGCTTTATAAGTGCTTAGTCGTTGAGCTACATTGCCAAATACGTCAGTAGCAGAATAAATTTCTTTTTCTTGAAAAGTGGGCGCAGTTCCTTTTCCGGGTTGCTTTTTGACGAGATCTATCCCTGTGTTCCACTGCTCAGTGACTGCTTTTATAAAGTTATCTATAGAGTAAATAGCAGGTTTGTCACCTGTATTATCTATCAACACTGCATCTTTAGTAAAAACTTTTCTCATATCTTCAAATTGTGGGCGTTGATTTCTTTCGAAGCTAACCGCTTTATACATTCCATCAACTGTCTCATCAATTGTGTTTGCTAAAGCGGAATTAGAAAAAAATAAGCTACATAAAAAAATTTCTAATAAACGATTCCTATTTTTCATTTTTTCGTTCTCCATTTGAATTAAATTTTACAATATATTATAACAATTGGGGTCAGTCCTGACAAATGGACTTTGTTAGCATTTGGTGAGGGGTCCGAACCTCGTGTTTTTTACGAGGTGAAGCAATTCAGAGGAAATAGATTAAATGCCTGAACGTTTTCCGGTCTGCATTTCTTTTTATCCAGGTTTGCATAGGCTTGCTGGCTGTTTATCCCAAATATTTTGCAAGCTTCTAAAAGTATCTTTTAGCTCTAAAATGCTGTTTAAAGTTTTTTTGTGTTGTTCAAAGCAAGGCTCATCAAGATCACTATCAAAAAGCGCTCGCACTGCGGTTACTTTTTGTTTTAGAGAAGATTGTTGACCGCTAAATAAACGTGAAGAAGGTTCTTCATCCTGTTTAATTTCTTTTTCATTTTTGCAGAGATAATCAGATAACTTTCTCATACAAATCACTTTGACAACTTCAGTATGACCATTTACTTCAGCAACATGAAGTGCAACCATAGGCTTCATCTTCATGGGTTTTGCTTGATTTTCATAAACTGCATCAATGTTAATATTTTTTGTTTTTAATAATATTTTTACAACTTCGACGTAGCCATTTTCTGCAGCCAGATAAAGTGCTGTAGCGCCAGCGCATTGTTTGTTAACAATAGTTGCATCTGCTTTTAATAATGCATCTACAGCTATATGGTTGCCATTCTTTGCAGCAAGATGAAGCTCAGTAAAATTCGGATCAGATGGAGCTAAATTTTTCTTAGATTGGATTGTCATACACATTTCCTCGTTTGTATCGTTTATGTTTATATATTTTTTGATTATGATTATAGCTGTGTTAGCTTAAGAAAATATTAAGAAAGCGGGGATCTATTAGAAACGCTTAAGGAAGAAAACCTATTTTTAGGGTGGGCAAAGGCCACTCTTTGGCCGTGCCCATCATATGAAAAGGTGGACACGCTACCACTTTGTCCACCTTTCAAATACCTACAAAAACTATGGGGCCTAAAAAGTGACAGGTGCAGATGGGTGGCCATTCGCATCTTTTGAATTCGTCTTTGATAAATTTTCTGCGTCGACAACATATTCATTCGGAAATATATTTTTTGCTCGAACGTAAACAGATACAAGATCTGAGTCCGTAAAAGATGAAAAGAGGCCTTTTTTGTGATGACTCACTGTCTTAAGACGCTGCGCTTCAATTTCAGTGAGTAATCCAATATTTAACTCATGATAAACAGAATATATGTCTTCCATGATGTCCTTCATGTTTTTGTCTTCAATGTTTTTATTTCGTAACTTCTTTTTAATCTTTTCAAAAATTGAATTTTCTAAATTGTACATAACTTCCTTTATTTCATCAATAGAGTCTAAACGTTGCTGAGGTGGGAATTTTCTAACTTCTTTATATTGATTTATGGATTTATTAAGCGTCGCACAGGCGGAAATGAAAAGATCTATTTCTTTTTTGGAATTTTTAGTCTTTTCTTCGCTCGCGGATTTTTCACCCTGCTTGATGGCTTGAGTGACACAATATAATCTATCGAATTGGTTTTCTGCAAGTTCCAATTCTACCTGATCTTTACCCTTTGACAAAGCTTGTGAAAAAAGAGCAGATAAGATTTGTAACCCTTGATGACCGAGGTCAGTTAATTTTTTTCCTTTAGGCTGTATTAATATTTTAACATCATCCGCAGCGTTTGCATTTGAACTAGGACGCACCCGTAACTCAAAATGTTTCAGTAGCGCGTCCATAACGACTTTCATTTTAGGAGAATTCGGAAACAGACAAGGTGATTGTGCGTCTTCTTTCATTTCAGTGGAATTGAAAAACGCACAAATCAATGGTCTTTGCTCGGTTAGTTGCTTTTGTGGTAGCGCTGTAAAAATGTTGTTGGTGCTAAATCTATTTTTTTCATCATCTTTAGTAAGATAGAGTATCTTAGCTTTGGGTAGAGGCCACTGCTGCTTCTTGGTGTCATATATGGCAATACCCTGTGGCCAGTCTGCGTCTATTATTTTTTTTCCATCAGAGCTAACTTTAACACGCGTAATCCGAGATTGGTTTCTTTCTGCAAAATCATTTGGAAATGGAAATCCGGCATTTCCTCCTATAACACAAAACGCCGAACAAGTGTCTTTTTCTTCAGATCTTTCTTCAGGTTTTCCTTTTGCTGGAGTTAAAGTTAATTTTCTTGCAGCTTCTCTTAATGCATCGGCGGCTATTTTTTCAGGGGACTTTATTACAATTGCAGCGGCTTCTTGTACTTTAGCGACTGCATATGCAGCGATACCTTTTGCTGATGATATCACGTTTGAAATTGCTTCTTCTGCTTTTTCAAGAGAGTCAATACCTTCATAATCTACATTGACTATAGTGAAAATAGGTCCATTTAGTATTTTGGCTGTGACTATCAAGTGCTTAGAATTGGAGTCTTTTTTTTCTGTAGGCACCGTCTCTGCCCTGGTAAGTATAGTAAGATTTCCTTTAGTTACAGGGTACATCTTTGAGAGTAGACCATTATTTAGGTCTGCTTTAAAATTATTGTCGCCTTCTCCTACTCCTTGTATAAGAAAGATGCTCAGGTCGTGATCTTGCGCTGTTTTCACTATAGTATCTTTTATTCTCTGTTGTTCTTCAGGTTTCATATCTTTATAAGGTATCTCACCGCGAGCATCCCATGTGCCAATGTATATTTTTTCTGGTTTACCATCAATTTCAACAGTATGTTCATTTACAACAGGCAAGGATAAAAAAAACTCTCGATTTTTTTTATCAAGCAATGGATGTTGTAGATCAAGCAATGGATGTTGTTTTTGCTCTGTTAGTGCTACAGATGGATCTGATTGTATTGGTGATGGAAGAGGGGGAAGAGCCGGAAGATTATTTGATCCAGCAGCAGATGCTGCTGGTTTTGGTGGAAGCGGTGGTCGTGTTGCAGATGCTGCTGATTTTGTAGCAGGTGCCGCTGCTTGAGCCGGCGGTGTTTGTGATCTCTCTGTTGGTGTTGTTGGAAGTGGAGGATGAGGTGTAAGCAAAGCTGCTCCTGCTGCAGGTGTCGTTGGTGTCGCAGTAGATGCTGTAGCAGCTGCTTGTTGGTTTACAGGTGCAAGTGGTGCCGGTCTTCTAGGAACTGGAGGTTTTCGCGCGGGTGTCGCTGCAGGTGTCGGAGGTGTTGTTGGTCTCATCCCTACTACTGGTGGTTTTGGTGTTGTTGGACGTGGAGGAGGTGTAATCAAAGCTGCTCCTGCTGCTTTGTTTGCCGTATTTTCTTTTCTCGAAGGTGCTGCTGATCCTGCTGCTTTGTTTGCCGTATTTCCTCTTCCCGAAGGTGGAAGTGCTCGCCCTGTTGCTACAGATGCCTCTGAACCATTCGCTTTTCCATTTGCAGTGCCATTTTGTTTAGGTCTATATGTTCGGTTACCCTTACTTTTATCTGCTTGTCCAACTTGTTTTCTGCCTTTCATAAATTTCTCCTCCTTCTAATAGTTAATAATAAGTAATTTTTTAATCCCAATTCATCACCACTTTTCCACTCTGTCCTGAGAGCATAACATCAAATACTTTTTGGTAATCATCCACATGAAAATGGTGAGTGATGACAGGTGAGATATCTAATCCGCTTTGCAACATGGTAATCATTTTATACCAAGTTTCAAACATTTCGCGACCGTAAACTCCTTTCAACTCCAAACCTTTCATGATGATGTGGTTCCAATCGATTTGCGTATCACGCGGTAAAAAACCTAATAAGCCAATTTTTCCTGCATGCACCATGTGAGCCAACATGTCATTAAATGCTTTAGAGTTACCGGACATTTCTAAGCCTACGTCAAATCCTTCTGTCATACCTAATTTTTTCATTGCATGGTCTAATGTTGTTTTCTTGACATTCAATGCAAGTGAAACCCCCATTTTTTTTGCTAATTCAAGTCTATAGTCATTCACGTCAGTAATGACAACATGGCGTGCGCCGGCATGTCGTGCAACGGCTGCAGTCATAATGCCAACTGGGCCTGCGCCGGTGATTAAAATATCTTCGCCAACTAAATCAAACGATAAAGCAGAGTGTGTTGCATTACCAAACGGATTAAGTATCGCTGCTAAGTCATCTGAAATAGAATCTGGGATAGGATAAGCATTCTCAGCTGGGAGGACGAGATATTCAGCAAAACAACCGTTGAGTGTGACACCGATGCTAACATTTTTTCGGCACAAATGACGGCGGCCTGCGCGACAATTACGACAAAATCCACACGCTAAGTGGTTTTCTCCAGAAACACGGGTACCTTTTTTTAAACCAGTGACTTCTTTGCCCATATCAACAATTTCACCGACAAATTCATGACCGATGATGAGAGGAACAGGAATAATCTGCTGCGCCCACTCGTCCCAATTATAAATATGCATATCCGTACCGCAAATAGAAGTTTTTTTAATTTTAATTAATACATCATTATGTCCCATTTTAGGTTCGGGAACATCCATCATCCACATGCCACGCTCAGGTTTTGATTTAACTAATGCTTTCATGTTTTATTATTCCTAACTTTTTACCAATTTTTGCAAACGCTTGAATGGCTTTATCTAATTGTTCTTTTGTGTGAGCTGCAGACATCTGTGTGCGGATACGCGCTTGGCCGTGTGGTACCACGGGATAAGAAAAACCAATCACATAAATACCTTCATGTAATAATTCATCTGCCATGGTTTTTGCGAGTTTTGCATCTCCCAGCATCACAGGAATAATAGGATGTTCGCCAGGAATTAATTTGAACCCTAATTGCGTCATATTTTTGCGAAAATAAGTACTGTTTTCATGCACACGTTTAACTAATTCATGACTGGATTCTAATAAATCTAGCACTTTGATGGATGTTGCAGTAACAACAGGTGCTAAGGTATTTGAAAATAAATAAGGTCGTGAACGTTGACGCAACCAAGCAATTATTTCACGCCGACCACTGGTGTAACCGCCTGATGCACCACCCAGTGCTTTGCCCAATGTACCAGTGATAATATCAATTCGCCCCATGACATTGTGATATTCATGTGTGCCACGTCCATTTTTTCCCATGAAGCCAACTGCGTGGGAATCATCCACCATAACCATAGCATCATAGCGATCAGCTAAATCACAAATAGAAGGTAGATTCGCAATAATGCCATCCATAGAAAATACACCATCCGTTGCAATTAAGCGGTAACGACAATTTTTTGCTTCTTTAAGTTTTTGTTCGAGATCATGCATATCGTTATTGTTATAACGAAAGCGTTGTGCTTTGCAGAGTCGAATGCCATCGATAATGCTAGCGTGATTGAGTGCATCACTAATGATTGCATCCTCAGGGCTTAATAATGTTTCAAATAAACCGCCATTCGCATCGAAGCAAGAAGAGTAGAGTATGGTATCTTCTGTTCCTAAAAATTCACTCAAGCGTTCTTCTAATTCTTTATGATCGGTTTGTGTTCCGCAAATAAATCTAACGGATGACATACCAAATCCATATTTATCGATGGCTTCTTTTGCTGCCGCAAGTAATGCTGGATGATTGGCAAGACCAAGATAATTGTTCGCACAAAAGTTTAAAACTTTAGCGCCATCATTAATGGTAATTTGAGCTTGCTGTTGAGAGGTGATAACGCGTTCACCTTTGTAAAGTCCTGACTCTATGAGTTTATCGAGTTCTTGAGAGAGGTATTTGAGAAAATCAGGCCTCATTGTCGCCATCCTGTGATTAAAAATAAGGCTGATATGGTACCATGTGGTGTTATTTCTGTAAAAGAATCAGCTCACACCATTCTTGAACTAGCTTTTTAAGCTTATTCTTTTTAACTTTGCTGGGATCATTGGGTTTTACTTTTGCTATAATGGTCATATTATTTACAACATTGGGGATTTCTTTTTTGGCATCATCAATAATCAATTCAACGTAACAATCCTTCATTAATTCCTGAGTTTTTTGTTCTTTATCCAAATTTATGATAGAGCTATAGGAAGCCAGCGCTTCATTTTTATCCCTTATGGTATCATGTGCTTTTTTACTTTTAATAGAATCAATAATTTTTTTTATTTCTTTGGGCTTATGGGAAACCTTAAGAAGAGCACTCAGAGAATCCAGTAGTTTGGTTTTGAAAGCAGTTGTTTTTGTCATGATGCTCACTCGTATTTGTACATATATTTATAGTATAGTCCTAAAATTAAAATAAATTGAAATTGATTAAGAGATGCGCAAATAGTGAAAAATGTTAGCAAAAACAATCTGCCCCAAATACCCGCGCGCCTACGTTGGGCTTGCAGGCGAGGAATGTTGGAACTTGATGTTTTATTGAACCACTTCTTAGAGGAAGTTTTTGTTACGCTATCCCATCAAGAGCAAGCTCAGTTTATTACATTGTTAGATTGCAATGATCAAGATCTCTTTATGTGGCTCACCGGAAAAGAGTCGCCATCTGACTCTCTGCATGAGCTAATTGTGGAGAAAATTCGCCATCATGCACAACATCGACATTAAGCTTCAGCCCTCTAAGCAGTTTATTGCTTTGCTTATTCTATTATTAATGGGTAGCTTATTGATTGTTTCTTTTTTGCCCATACTGACACCCATTAAGATAGGACTATTTATAGCCACACTATGTTATGGCGGCTATATTCTTTGGCGAGATGGCTTGTTGTTACATCCAAAATCTTTAATCGGATTCAGTTTAGATTCTAATCGTAACTGGCTGTTATATAATAAATTAGAAATTTTATCAGGAGAGCTATGTGGAGATAGTACGATTACAACGCTGGTTTGTGTTTTGCGTTTTAAGGTCCGTGGTAAACGCCTAAAGTACTCATGCGTGGTATTTAAGGACGCGGTTGCGCGTGGCTTATACAGAAAATTGTTGGTAAAAGTACGTGGTTGAATGGTATCTCAACTCAAAATACGCTATTATTGACCTCTTTTATTGTAACTATTCACGATTATAAAAAAGAACTCGTCATTGCGAGTCTCACGCCTTTGCTTTATGTGAGGCGTGGCAATCCAGAGCGGCGGAGAAATGTTCCCCTGGATTGCTTCGTCCCTCTGCGAAGAGCATGCAGGGGTCCTCGCAATGACGGCGTGAATTACCTTTTATTGGTATTTTGTAAATTATGCACATTCGTAACTTTTCTATTATTGCCCATATTGATCATGGCAAGTCCACTTTAGCGGATAGATTAATCCAAATATGCGGCGGATTAAGTGAACGCGAAATGTCTGCACAAGTGTTGGACACCATGGATCTTGAACGTGAACGTGGTATCACAATTAAAGCCCATAGTGTGACCTTAAATTACAAGTCACGTAACGGTCAAATGTATCAATTGAATTTTATTGATACGCCAGGGCATGTGGATTTTTCTTACGAGGTATCGCGATCGCTGGCTGCTTGTGAAGGCGCGCTCTTAGTGGTGGATGCGGGGCAAGGTGTGGAAGCTCAGACACTTGCTGTTTGCTATACTGCTTTGGAGCAAGGGCTTGAAGTTATTCCTGTTTTAAACAAAATTGATTTACCACAAGCGGATCCCGATCGCGTCATTAAAGAAATAGAAGAAATTATTGGCCTTGAAGCACAAAATGCGTTGCGCGTAAGTGCTAAGCAAGGTATCGGCATAGAAGATTTATTAGAAAAAATTATCTCAGATGTTCCTGCACCGATTGGTGACCCTAATGCCCCTTTGCAAGCATTGATCATTGATTCTTGGTTTGATAGTTACTTAGGTGTTGTGTCACTCGTACGCGTAAAGAATGGTGTCCTCAAGGTTGGCGAAAAAATGCAAGTGATGTCAACCGGTCGAAACCATGAAGTGACTGGCATTGGAGTTTTTACACCTAAACGTTTACCAACGGATATTTTACGTGCTGGAGAAGTAGGTTATGTTGTTGCTGGTATCAAAGAAATTGATGGCGCACCGGTAGGTGATACGCTAACACACGCACATAAGCCAGCGACAGAACCGCTGCCTGGATTTAAAACGATAAAACCTCAAGTGTATGCCGGATTGTTTCCTGTGAGCGCCGATGATTTTCCTGCATTTCGCGAGGCGTTAGCAAAATTACGCTTGAATGATGCTGCATTATTTTATGAACCTGAATCTTCGGAAGCACTTGGTTTTGGTTTCCGTTGTGGTTTTCTTGGCATGTTGCATATGGAAATTGTGCAAGAACGTCTTGAGCGTGAATATGATTTAAATTTAATTACCACAGCGCCAACAGTTGTTTACGAAGTATTAACGACAAAAGGCGAAACATTATATGTCGATAATCCTTCAAAATTACCCGCAGTGAATTATATTGAAGAAATTCGTGAGCCTATCGCTAAGGTGAATATTTTAGTACCACAACAATATTTGGGTAATGTAATTACTTTATGTATTGAAAGACGCGGTGTGCAAAAAAGTTTATTGTATCTTGGTAATCAAGTTTCGTTGACTTATGAAATTCCAATGAATGAAATCGTGTTAGATTTTTTTGATCGGTTAAAATCGGTCAGTCGTGGTTATGCATCGCTGGATTATAGTTTTTCTTATTTCCAGGCAGCTGATTTAGTAAAATTAGATTTATTAATTAATAATGATAAAGTTGATGCATTAGCAACGATTGTGCACCGCGAACAGTCACAATACAAAGGCCGACAAATCACTGAAAAAATGCAAGAGTTAATTCCTCGTCAAATGTTTGATGTGGCTATTCAAGCAGCGATTGGTGCACATGTTATTGCGCGTAGCACGGTAAAAGCCATGCGCAAAAACGTATTGGCAAAATGTTACGGCGGTGACGTTAGCCGTAAACGTAAATTGTTAGAGAAACAAAAAGAAGGTAAAAAACGCATGAAACAAGTGGGTAATGTGGAAATTCCACAAGAAGCATTTTTGGCGGTGTTGAAGGCGGGTGCGGGGGAGAAGAAATAGGGTTTGCGGCCCCCGTCATTGCGAACCCGCGCTTTTTCTTTTTGCGGGTGAAGCAATCCAGGGGAACGTTGTCGTGCTGCCTGGATTGCCACGCTTCCTTCCTGGCTAAGAGCATGCCAGGAAGGAAGCGTGAAGCTCGCAATGACGAGTTCTTTTTGTAAGAATCGTAAAATAGTTACACTAACTGGAGTAATAAAATGAACTTTAACTTTGAACTTATTTTATTTTACGCTGTTGTTATCTGTGGCGTGATCGCATTATTTGACATGCTATTTTTTTCCAGAAAGCGCAAACGCGCTTACACAGAAACAACAAAAAATTTAATAAACCCACCCGAATTTAAATATCCACTCATTGTCGATTATGCGCGTTCATTTTTCCCTATTTTACTTTTAGTATTTTTGCTGCGTTCATTTTTGTACGAGCCATTCCGCATTCCAACAGGATCATTAACCCCTAGTTTGTTAATTGGTGATTTTTTGTTGGTGAATAAATTTGATTACGGGGTTCGCTTGCCTGTTATCCACACGAAAGTTTTCAAAACGGGAGAACCGCAGCGTGGAGATATTATAGTATTCCGTTATCCACCCAATCCTTCAGTATTATATATTAAACGTACTATTGGGTTGCCAGGTGATCATATCGATTACGTAGATAAAGTTTTATTTGTTAATGGTAAAAAAGTTTCTCAAGACTTTAATCGATATGCAATATCAAAAGAGGATGAGGGTGCGACCTTTAATGTGGTAGAAAAAACCGAAGATTTATTTGGTGTTAAGCATCTTATTTTTCAGCATCCACAACAACCCAGCTATGATTTTAAAGATGTCGTTGTGCCAGAAGGGATGTATTTCATGATGGGTGATAATCGTGATAGCAGCGATGACAGTCGTGTATGGGGATTTGTACCAGATGGAAATATCGTTGGCAAAGCAGTCATGGTATGGATGAGTTGGGATCAATTTGCTGATTCTTTGACGCAAAAAATTAGATGGAACAGGGTAGGAATGCGTGTGGTATGAGCGAAGAATTATGCCAAAAATTGCAATATTCATTTGCTAATTCTAAGCTGTTAAAAATGGCTTTGACACATCGCAGTAGTCACGATGAAAATAATGAGCGCCTCGAATTTTTGGGTGACTCTGTGGTGAATTTTGTTATTGCAGAAGCCTTGTATCAACAATTTCCACGTGCACAAGAAGGTGAAATGAGTCGCTGGCGTGCCAGTTTAATTAATCGCGAAACCTTAGGTGATTTAGCGCGTGAATTTGATTTAGGGCGTTATTTGTTTTTAGGTCCTGGCGAATTAAAAAGTGGCGGTGGGCAGCGTGTATCAATTTTATCTTGTACTATGGAAGCATTGATTGGTGCAATTTATTTAGATAGTGGTTTTATAGCAGTGCGTGAATGTATTTTGCGTTGGTATGAACCCTTATTAAATTCTTTGTCACATGCTGCAAGCCACAAAGACCCTAAAACACAATTACAAGAATATTTGCAAAGTCTTAAGTTGTCTCTGCCGATTTATCATGTGGAATCTACTGAAGGTGAAGCGCATCAACAAGTTTTTATTGTGAGTTGTCAAGTGCAAGGAATTGAAACAAAAGTGCTAGGCAAAGGAACCAGTCGGCGGCGCGCAGAACAGGATGCCGCAGAAATCATGTTGGGAATCGTGAAAAAATGACCACAGAAAAATGCGGATACATTGCAATTATAGGCAGGCCCAATGTAGGTAAATCGACACTATTGAATTGCTTATTGGGTAAAAAAGTGAGTATTGCTACACCTAAACCTCAAACAACGCGATTTCAAATCTTAGGCATTAAAAGTCATGGATCTATTCAAGCCATTTATATTGATACACCTGGTATGCATAAAACTGAAAAGCGTGCGATGAATCGATACATGAATCGTTTGGCAAATGCTGTGGTTGCAGATGCTGATGTGATTATTTTTGTTGTTGAAGCAGGACAATGGTTAGAGGAAGATAAATTAGTCTTGGAAAAATTATCGCAAGCACGTGCACCGGTTATTTTGGCTATCAATAAAATTGATTTACTCAAAGATAAAAAACAATTATTACCATTTATTGATGAAGTTAAAACAGAGTTTAATTTTGCTAACATTATTCCACTGTCAGCAACTAAGGCTGACAATGTTGCTGCATTAGAAGATATCATTACACCTTTGTTACCAGCAGGCCCTCATCTTTTTCCTGATGACCAAGTTACAGATAAAAGCGAGCGCTTTCAGGCAGCTGAACTCATTCGAGAAAAATTAATTCAAGCGACAGAACAAGAAGTTCCTTATAGTGCAACAGTTGAAATTGAATCTTTCAAAATTGAGCCTTTTAGGCACGAAGAAAAAATTATCAAGATTGATGCAATGATTTGGGTAGAGCGTGAAGGGCAGAGACCGATTGTTATTGGAAAAAATGGTGAACGATTAAAAAAAATTGGTACGCAAGCCAGAAAAGACATGGAAAAAATATTTGGCCAAAAGGTTTTCTTGCGTTTGTGGGTAAAAGTAAAAAGTGATTGGACGGATGATGAAAGAGCTTTAAAAAGTTTGGGTTATGAGTAAGGCGCTATGCGTATTGCACTTCAGCCTGCTTTCATCATTCATCACCGACCGTACCGCGAAACGAGTGTATTGCTGGATGTGTTGACCCGTGAGCAAGGCCGAATTTCACTGATAGCACGTGGTGTACGCAAAGCTAAGTCGCGTTTAAGGTCTTTATTACAACCTTTTGTACCCATATTGATATCATGGCAAGGTAAAACAGAGCTCATGACCTTGCTCTCTGCTGAGGCAAATGGTGTGCCAATACATCTTAAGGCTGAACGTCTATTAAGTGGGCTTTATTTAAATGAATTACTGATACGTCTTTTACATAAGCATGATCCCCACCCACAGCTTTATACCATTTATCAGCAGACACTGTTAGAATTACAAAATAGTAACTCGCTACAGAAAACCCTGCGGTTATTTGAAAAATCATTGCTGGAAGAATTAGGTTACGGGCTGCAGTTTAAGCACGATATGCAGGGTCAAGCCTTCCTAGCAGATGCTTTTTATTACTTTAATCCTGAGCAAGGTTTTGATCTGTGTGAACAAGAAAAAGGCTCGGCGATTTTTTTAGGTAAAAATTTAATCGCATTTGCGGCTGAAGAGCTAGATGATAAAGATGTCTTACGGGACACGAAACGATTGATGCGTTTGGCGCTGAGCCCATTGTTGGGGCAGTATGTGTTGCAGAGTCGGAGGTTGTTTGTAGAGTAGTAGCCCCCTCTCCTCCAATGATTTTTATTGGAGGAGAGGGATGGGGAGAGGAGGTAATTCAATGCATAAGCAAAGCAACATATTACTCGGCGTCAACATCGACCACATTGCGACATTACGCCAAGCACGCCATACACGTTATCCTGACCCGGTTGAAGCAGTTTATGCGGCAGAAAACGGTGGAGCGGATGGTATTACCGTGCATTTACGTGAAGACCGTCGTCATATTCAGGAACGTGATATTGAATTGATTCAAGCTGTGTTATTAACTCGTTTAAATTTAGAAATGGCAGTGACAGATGCCATGATAAAATATGCGGAAAAAATTCGTCCCCAGCATTGTTGTTTTGTGCCTGAAAAACGCCAAGAGTTAACAACGGAAGGGGGCTTAAACGTTTTGGCTGATGAAAAACATATCCGTGCAGCTTGTCAGCATTTGGCTGCTGCTGGAATGGAAGTTTCTCTTTTTATTGATCCCGATCCAAAACAAATTGAAGCGGCTGTGCGTTGTGGTGCACCCACAATTGAAATCCATACAGGAGCTTACGCAAATGCAAAAACAGTTGAGGAACGCAATACAGAATTGCAACGCATTATTCAAGCAGCACAAATTGCAGAGCAAGCTAATTTGATTGTCAATGCGGGTCATGGACTTAATTATCAAAATGTCCAAGCGATTGCCCGCATTCCACAAATCAATGAATTAAATATTGGACATGGCATTATCGCGCGCGCGCTATTTATGGGATTAGAAAACGCTGTGCGTGAAATGAAACGTGAAATGAAAGCAGCAAGACTCGTCATTGCGAGCCTCACGCCTTAGCTTTATGTGAGGCGTGGCAATCCAGCAAATAGTGAAGAGTAACAGGTTAATTTATGATACGTACGCGTTTTTCTCCAAGCCCCACAGGGCTCATACATTTAGGTAATGCACGTGCCGCATTATTTAGTGCATTATTTGCGAGTAAAGAACAGGGTAAATTTTTATTGCGTATTGAAGATACCGATGCAGCGCGCTCGGAAGATAAATATACTGAATTACTGCAAGACGATTTGCATTGGTTAGGTATTGAGTGGCAAGAAGGCCCAGGAGTAAATGGTCCTCATCAACCTTATTGGCAGTCGGAGCGTCATGATATTTATAAGCGTTATTACCAACAGCTGGAAGAAAAACACCTGGTTTATCCATGTTTTTGTACCGAGCAAGAACTCGCATTAAATCGTAAAGTGCAATTATCGCGAGGGCAACCACCGCGTTATTCAGGCACTTGTCGAAAATTAAGTAAAGAAGAAGTTGCAAAACGAATAGCGGAGGGTAAAAAACCTGCCTTACGCTTTCAAGTACCAGAAAATACTATTATTGAGTTTGCTGATTTAGTAAAAGGTCCGCAGCGTTTTAATAGCGATGACATTGGTGATTTTATTATTCGTCGCGCCGATGGCACATCTTCATTTATGTTTTGTAATGCAATTGATGATTCATTGATGGAAATTACGCATGTGCTGCGTGGTGAAGATCATCTTGCTAATACACCGCGTCAATTGATGATTTTGCAAGCATTAAAGATGCGCACGCCTCAATACGGGCATTTGTCAATGATTTTAGGAGAAGATGGCACTCCTTTGTCAAAACGTCATGGCAGTTTTAGTTTGCATGATTTGCATGAACAAGGTTATTTACCTATCGCTGTACTTAATTATTTAGCACGACTCAGCCATGCTTATGAAGAGCTGCATTTGATGAATTTTAGTGAATTGGCGAAATATTTCTATTTAGAAAAACTAAGCCGTGCGCCAGCACGATTCGATAAAAATCAATTATTGCATTGGCAAAAAGAAGCAGTGATGGCGCTCGATGTTGCATCTGTGTGGCAATGGCTGGGTCAAACTATTCAACAAGAAATCCCTGTATCTGCACAAGCGCTTTTTGCTGAACTCATGAGACAAAATATTCATTTTCCTCATGAGGCGGTGAAATGGGCAACAATTTTATTCAAACATGAATTGCCACTCGCTGATCATGGTGTTGCTATTTTAAAAGAAGCAGGTGAGACATTTTTTATTGAATTACAAAATTCAGTTAAACAACATGGCATTGATTTAAAGCGTACCTTGGATGATTTAAAAATAAAATTGAATCTTTCAGGGAAAAAATTATTTATGCCAGTGAGGGTTGCTTTGACAGGAGAGTTACATGGTCCTGAGTTGGCGCATATTGCGAATTTGTTAGGACCAGAAGAAATGCAGCAGCGTATTGGCCATGCGTTGGAAATAATTAAAACTTAACTAAACAGTGATAATTTATGTTAAAAATTTATAATAGCTTAACCCACGAAAAAGAAACTCTTACACCCATTGAACCGCACAAAATAAAAATGTATGTTTGCGGTGTGACAGTTTATGATTATTGCCATCTAGGTCATGCTCGTACATATACTGCGTTTGATATCATTATCCGTTATCTGCGTTGGCAAGGGTATCACGTGACTTATGTGCGTAATATTACGGATATCGATGACAAAATTATTAAACGTGCCAATGAGAAGCAAGAGAATTTTCAAACAGTCGTTGACCGTTTTACCAAAGCAATGCATGAAGATTTTTCAGCATTAGGATTGTTGCAGCCCGAACACGAGCCACGTGCAACAGAATATATTCCACAGATTATTGCATTGATTGAAAAGTTGATAGCAAATAATTATGCCTATATCGCTGCTAATGGCGATGTTTATTATGATGTACGTCTATTTAAAAACTATGGTTGTCTTGCACACCGGGATATTGATCAATTAGAAAGTGGTGCGCGGGTGGAAATCAATGATGTGAAGAAAGATCCATTAGATTTTGTATTATGGAAATTAGCCAAACCCGGAGAACCTAAGTGGGATTCACCGTGGGGAGCAGGGCGTCCAGGTTGGCATATTGAGTGCTCTGCCATGTCAATGGGTATGTTAGGTGAAAATTTTGATATTCATGGTGGCGGCAAAGATTTAATTTTCCCACATCATGAAAATGAAATTGCTCAGTCTGAAGCCGCCAGCCATAAAAAATTTGTTAATCTTTGGATGCACGCGGGTTATTTGCAAATTGAAAAAGAAAAAATGTCTAAATCACTTGGAAATTTTTTCACGATTCGTGACTTATTGAAAGATCACGCGCCGGAAGTGCTGCGTTATTTTTTAATTACTAGCCATTATCGTAGCCCATTGCATTACACGCCTGAAGCTTTATCGCAAGCGCGTAATGCCTTAGGGCGTTTTTACACTGCATTACGTAATTTGCCAGCGGCAGAATCTGCAAGTAATACTGAATTTGAAAAGCAGTTTATGGCAGCAATGGATGATGATTTTAATACACCCATTGCTTTTTCAGTGTTGTTTGAGTTAACGCATGAAATTCAACGGTTACGAGAAAGTGATATGAAGTCGGCAGCTACACACGGTGCATTGCTAAAAAGATTAGGTAGTGTGCTGGGTATTTTACAATCTAATCCAGAGGATTTTTTTCAAGCAGGAAAAGAAAAATTGGATACCAATAAAATTGAAAAATTAATCGTTGCGCGTAATGTTGCGCGCGCTAATAAAAATTTTGCCGAAGCAGATAGAATTCGCAAAGAATTAACAGCCATGTCGGTTGTTTTAGAAGATGATTCAAATGGGACAACGTGGAAAGTGGTGTAAGCCGGTCAACTCGTCACCATCCTGGATTGCCACGTCTCACATAAAGCTAAGGCGTGAGACTCGCAATGACGGGGCTTCGATCTAATTTCAGCGTTATAGTGTGGGCTCTGAAGTAGATCGAAGCCCCGTCATTGCGAAGAGCGCCTTTTGCGACCCCTCCCGGCATGCTCTTAGCCGGGATCTGAGCACGCTGGGGCAGGCTGCGCAATCCAGGACTGCCTATAATTTATCACCATTCTGGATTGCCACGCCTCACATAAAGCAAACGCGTGAAGCTCGCAATGACGAGTCCTTTTCGTAAGAATCGTGAATAGTTACAAATAATAAGTTACAAAATTATTTTTTTAGCATTCTGCGTAATACATACTGCAAAATCCCACCATTTAAATAGTATTCCACTTCATTTAAGGTATCGATACGGCAGAGTACCTCAATCTCGGTTTTTGAACCATCTTGACGATGAATAATAACTTTCATATTCATACGTGGTTTGATTTGTTGAGTTAAACCAAGAATATCAATGGTTTCATTTCCAGTGAGATGTAACGATTTTCGTGTCATATTTTCTTTAAATTCTAAAGGTAAAATTCCCATGCCAATTAAATTGGAACGATGAATGCGTTCAAAACTTTCAGCGATAACTGCATTAATGCCCAATAGTTTAGGTCCTTTCGCCGCCCAGTCGCGTGATGAACCCGTTCCATATTCCTTTCCAGCAATAATCACGAGTGGAGTTTGATCTTTTTGATAACGCATAGCAGCGTCGTATATGGATAATGTTTCTCCTGTAGGAATATATTGGGTAAATCCACCTTCCACACCAGGCACCATTTCATTTTTAATGCGAATATTGGCAAAGGTACCGCGCATCATGACTTCATGATTGCCACGTCTCGCACCGAGTGAATTGAAATCTTTTACGGCGACACCTTGAGATAATAAATATTTTCCTGCAGGACTATCAGCTTTAATTGAACCGGCGGGAGAAATATGATCTGTAGTGATACTATCGCCTAACAAAGCTAGAATGCGCGCATTTTTTATATCATTTGGTTTTTTAGGTGTTGCTTCCATGTTATCGAAAAACGGTGGATGCTGAATATAAGTTGAATCCTGTTGCCAGTGATAGGTCTGGCTGTCAGGAATTTTCATTATTTGCCAATCTTTTGTGCCAGTAAATACATCGGCATATTGTTCGCGAAACATTTTATTACTTATTTTTGCGACGGCATCAGCAACTTCTTTATTGGTTGGCCAAATATCTTTGAGATAAACTGGCTTGCCATGATGATCGTGGCCAATAGCATCTTTTGTTAAATCAATTTGTGTTGTGCCAGCGAGTGCAAATGCAACCACGAGAGGAGGGGATGCAAGCCAGTTGGCTTTAACTTGTGGATGCACGCGTCCTTCGAAATTACGGTTGCCGGATAATACAGCAGAAACAATTAAATCATTTTGTGTAATCGCATTCGCAACGGAATCCGGTAGTGGTCCTGAATTTCCAATACACGTTGTGCAACCATATCCGACTAGATTAAATCCCAGTTGATCTAAATAAGTTTGCAAATTAGCTTCCGCTAAATAACGCGTAACAACTTGCGATCCGGGCGCTAATGATGTTTTTACCCACGACTTGCTTTTTAAGCCTTTTTCAACCGCTTTTTTAGCGACGAGACCTGCAGCCATTAATACATTGGGATTAGAAGTGTTAGTGCAACTGGTGATTGCTGCAATGACAACATCACCGTGCTTTAAATTATCATTTCTGAAATTATTATTTTTTACTTCTGGCTTGTGATTTGTTTCTGTCAGTAATTTTTCAAATGCAGGCGTTAATTGTGAAAGAGAAACACGATCCTGTGGGCGTTTGGGTCCTGCTAAGCTTGGTTCGATAGTGGCTAAATTAACTTCCAGTGTTTCAGTGAAAATCGGATCAAGAGAATTTTTATCGTGCCACATATTTTGCGCTTTTGCGTAAGCTTCTACAAGCGCAATGGTTTGTTGATCACGGCCTGTTAAGTGTAAATAATCTAATGTTGCTTGATCAATAGGGAAGAAACCACAGGTTGCTCCGTATTCAGGAGCCATATTCGCAATGGTGGCGCGATCCGCTAAAGGTAAATCCTGTAAACCAGGACCAAAAAATTCGACGAATTTTCCAACCACACCTTTTTTGCGGAGTAGTTGTGTGATAGTGAGAACTAAATCGGTTGCTGTCACACCTTCAGATAATTTACCAATTAATTTTACTCCTACGACTTCGGGGATAAGCATAGAAATGGGTTGGCCTAGCATAGCAGCTTCTGCTTCTATTCCTCCTACGCCCCAACCTAATACTCCCAAACCATTTATCATGGTTGTATGACTGTCAGTTCCAACGAGAGTATCCGGATAAGCTATATTTTTACCGTTTATTTCTTGAGTCCAAATGGTTTTAGCTAAAAATTCTAAATTAACTTGATGACAAATTCCTGTATCCGGTGGCACAACACGAAAGTTTTCAAACGCTTTTTGACCCCAGCGCAAAAATTCGTAACGTTCTCTGTTGCGCTCCATTTCTAATTTGTCATTAATTGCTAATGCATCTTTTGTGCCAAATGCATCGACTTGTACGGAGTGATCGATAACAAGATCAACAGGTGAAAGTGGATTAATACATTCTGGATCACCGCCCATGCTTTTAATAGCATTGCGCATAGCGGCAAGGTCAACGACAGCAGGAACACCCGTAAAATCTTGCATGAGCACACGGGCTGGACGGTATGCAATTTCGCGATCGGATTTTTTATCTTTTAACCATGCAGCGAGTGCTTTGATGTCTTCGAATGTGACACTTTGCCCATCTTCGTGACGTAGCAGGTTTTCTAAGAGGATTTTCATTGAGCTAGGCAATTGAGCCAAGCCAGATAAACCCGCTTTTTCAGCAGCGGGTAAGCTGAAATAATCATAGTTTATGCCGTTAACAGTCAGTGTGCGGCGAGTTTTTAAAGTATCCAAGGATGCCATGATATAAAGTCTCCTCTCTGTAATTTATGCGCATTATATCGTATTTTGTGTTAAAATTCGTTATCTTTCTGAGTAGCTATTGAAACGAATGAAAATGAATATCGCTTCTGCTTTGCTCGACGTCAAAAATTATTTACTTAAGCTGCAAAATCGCATCTGTCACTTTTTGGAAAATGAAGATGGCCAAGCAAAGTTTATAGAAGATAAATGGGAGCATCATTCTGGTGGTGGTGGCACAACTCGACTTTTGGCGGAAGGTAATGTTATTGAAAAAGCGGGAGTGAATTTTTCTCACGTGCAGGGGAAAAATTTACCACCGGCAGCGACAGCTAAAAGACCTCATTTAGTCGATGCACACTTTCAAGCGCTAGGTGTTTCAGTTGTTGTACATCCATGCAATCCTTATGTCCCAACATCACACGCGAATGTGAGATTTATTTTAGTTGAAAAAGAGAATGCAGATCCCGTTTGGTGGTTCGGTGGCGGTTTTGATTTAACACCTTATTATGGATTTGTAGAAGACTGCAAACATTGGCATCAAACTGCTAAAAAAGCGTGTGATCCATTTGGTGGGGATGTTTATTCGCGTTATAAAAAATGGTGTGACGAATATTTTTATTTAAAACACCGTAAAGAGCCAAGAGGTATTGGTGGATTATTTTTTGATGATCTCAACGAATGGGGATTTGAAGATTGTTTTGCATTTATGCGTAATGTAGGTGATGGCTATATTCAAGCTTATCAACCTATTGTTAACCGAAGAAAACAACACGCGTTTAGCGAGCAAGAGCGAAATTTTCAGTGTTATCGACGCGGTCGTTATGTAGAATTTAATCTATTATATGATCGTGGTACATTGTTCGGTTTACAGTCGGGAGGAAGAATGGAATCTATTTTAATGTCATTGCCACCAACGGTGACATGGAAATATAACTGGCAGCCTGAGTTAGGGAGTTTGGAGGAAAAGTTGTATCAGGAATTTTTGGTGGTGAGGGAGTGGGTTTGAGTAATGTGGGCAAAGACCGTGCTTTTCGGTCGTGCCCACCATCGGCTGAACTGCTGGTGGGCAGAGCACGACCATATCATTCCCCACATCTCCTTCTGCCACACGTGCGAGCGCTGAAGTTAGATCGAAGCCCCGTCATTGCGAGCCCGCGCGCGCTTTTTGCGCGGGCGTGGCAATCCAGGGAGCACAAAAATGTTCCCCTGGATTGCTTCGCATGAAAAGCACATGCTCGCAATGACGGGGCTTCGATCTAACTTCAGCGCCCACCGCACGTGTGGCATATAGTCAGAGGAGAAATTTTGAGATGTGGGTAAATGATATGGGCACGACCTGATCCCGTATAAAAGCATTACGGGACAGTCTTTGCCCACCCTACAGATTAGATAGATTCCATTTCAGGCTTCAACGACAGCGGTTTTGCTTTTTGCTGTGTTTCCAATTCACGTGACTGGCAGTAAGTTTCTTTTAAAAATAGCGTTAAAACGATAGATATCACTAAGCTGATAGGAATAATGCTAAGTGCATAGGTATAGTCACCCGCTGAATAAACTGGAACCCCGTTTTGCATCACAATTTCAACGGTTGCATGCTTATCAAGCAGTTTACCTACTACGGGGTGGAAAATGACGCCACCTAGCATAATGAGTGTATTAGTTACAGCAATAGCGATTCCTGAAATTTGTAATGGACTATTTTCTTTTCCTAAGGCAAAACACAGTGGGTGTGCGCCGCAGAAAATACCGATTAAGAAAAAGAGTACGCACAAAGTATTGAATGAAAGACCTGGAACATAGAAGATAGCGCAAAGAAAGGTTGTTGCCATAATTGAAGATACTAATAAAGGTAAGCGACGACGTTTAATAATATCGGATATCGCACCAATAGTGGGTCCTGCAACAATCCAGCCAATAAATGCAAAGCTAATTGTAGACGCAGCTTGTTCCGGTGTCATTTGGTAAACAGTCTTGAGGTAGGGGATTCCCCATGCATCTAAGAATACAGACGCTGGTAAATAGAATAAGCAGCCAATGATACCAATGATCCACATTTGCGGATTAGTAATGACCACAAGTACTGCATTAAATAATTCTTGTAATTTCATGGGTTGTTGATTGTATACCGCATTGTGATGTTTTAGTTGAATTTTAGGCTTGTTCTGCATGAAAAATAAAATAATTAAACTTAAACCTAAGCCAACGTAGAGTGCTGTTTGTAAGGCGCTTTGATAACCAACAGCTTGCACAAATGCAGTGAGATATTTTGCAGAAAAAATGGCAGATGACATTCCAAATGCAGTGGTCAAACCCGCTACAGCTGCAAAGCGGTTGGATGGCAACCAGATTGAAGCAAGCTTTAAGACGCCAATATAGGCAAATGCTGTGCCAAGTCCTATCAGAAAGCGTCCTACGCATGCGATGAAGAAAGTATCTGCTGCAATGAATACACCTACGCCTAATACTGTCGTTAAACAGGCAGAAAATAATACAAGCCGCGCGCCAAAACGGTCATATATCATGCCAACAGGTATTTGCATGAAGGTATAAATCCAATAATAACAAGAAGCTAGAATCCCAAACTCATAGGCATTGATATGAAAGGCTTGCATTAAATCATGTTGCATCACACCAGGTGAAACGCGAAGGAAATAGTTATAACAGTAAAACAACATGCCTATACTACAAATGATCCAAGGGTGAAATAACTGGCTAAATATGCTGGTACCATTACGATTATTAACTGTTATCATGTTATTTTTTTCCATATTTTTAAATGAGGCTAAAATTTATATCAGAACTCAGTTAGAAATGCAATTATAAGGGGTGGGTTCAAAAATTTATGGCAATTAATAGACTTTAGTATTAAATTATCCTAGATTCAATGTGGATGCTTCTCGCAGTAGGGGTTAACTGCCGAATCTAGGATTATAGGTCGACCAATAATTAAAGTTTTTCTCAAGGAGAATAGTATGAAAGTCAAAGCATTAGCCATAGTGGCTTTTTCTGGGTTATTTGCTGCAACCCTCGCTTTTGCGTCACCTGCAACAACAGACTCCGCAGACATGATGCCCGCGGATGATAATAGCATGATGCAAGGACCCTCAAACAGCAGTGGAAATGTCGGTGGCATGTCAAATAACACTATGCAGAATAACGATGGTTCACAACCCGCTGATACTGGCAACGATGATATGAGTGCGGATACAGCGACTGGGGATGATTATTAATAATGAAAAGGTGGGCACGCTTCGCTTTGTCCACCCTACAAGTTAAAAAAGTCATTTTTCCCTCTCCTTCACGCCTTTTGTGGAGGAGAGGGTGGCTCAGCATCATGCTTTTAAGATGCTGATGTTTTTCCATTGATGTAATACCATTGGTCCATTTCAAGGTGAAATTCACTGAGTTCATGTAATGTGCACCTTTTGTTATCCTCTTTATAGTGAGCACAAAACTCGACAAACCCAATAGAATCGTTTTCCATTCTGGATTGAATCACTTCTAGGCCTAACCAAGTGACTTGCCGTGCCCATGCTAAAGCTGCATCTGGATCAAAACCATTGGAAGCGGGAGGTTTCATTGTTTTAGCAATGTATTCAATATTAGCTTGTGTATAAGCAGTATAACGAGAACGCATGAGTTGTTCGGGTGTTCTGGGAAGCTGTTTATTATCAATAAACAGGCCACAGCAATCAGAATAATTTTGGCCAGAGTTGCAAGGACAATTGTTCATAAGGATTCCGTTGGGGTTTGTGGATGGTGCAAGCATTAGTATATTATAAGCTACTGAATGTAGAGTGGGCAAAAACCGTTTTTTGGTCGTGCCCACCATTTCTTAGGTAATAGTAAATGTTAATCACTCCATTGGATTATTATCACGAACAAATAAAAACCGGCCGCATCTTTGAAGACCCACAACAACTAAATGCAATGAATTGCTTGCAGCGTATTTTTCAAGATTTACTTGAAGAAAATAGAAAGCGTTCCAGTTTAGTGTCATTTCTTCATAGCCCTCAGTTAATTAAAGGAGCTTATCTTTGGGGGGGTGTTGGCATTGGTAAAACATTCATGATGGATTGTTTTTATCATTGTTTGCCATTCAAACAAAAGATGCGCATGCATTTTTATCAATTTATGCGCAATGTTCATAACGCCTTGGCAACCCATCAAGGCGAAGCAGATCCCTTAAAAGTGATTGCTAAAGAATTATCACAACAAACTATGGTGCTGTGCTTTGATGAATTTTTTGTGTCGGATATAACCGATGCCATGTTGCTGGGCCGAT
Organism: uncultured Gammaproteobacteria bacterium; assembly: GCA_963710715.1. Taxonomy (GTDB): domain Bacteria; phylum Pseudomonadota; class Gammaproteobacteria; order DSM-16500; family DSM-16500; genus CAVQBL01. The sequence continues at coordinate 121,349 of CAVQBL010000014.1, forward strand.
TATTTAAAGCTTTATTTGCGCGCCATGTTTGCTTAGTTGCGACCTCGAATGTAGCACCAGATAATTTATATAAAAATGGTTTGCAACGTTCACAATTTTTACCTGCAATTGCTTTGTTGAAGGAACAAACCGAAGTTGTTCATATTCCTACAGTCATAGATTATCGCTTACGCCATTTGAAAGAAGCTGGCGTATTTTACACTCCATTAAATGCTGACTCCCGACAAAAAATGGAAAAAAGTTTTATGGCGCTCACGAAAGGTGAGTATGTTGATTCAGAAGCAATCAATATTCAGGGTCGGCTTATACAAGTTAAAAAAAAATCCTTATCCGTCGTTTGGTTTGATTTTAACGATATTTGCAGTGTGCCGCGTAGCCAAACAGATTATTTAGCCATCGCAGAAAAGTTTCGTACCGTGTTTATTAGTGATATTCCAGCTATTTCATCGGATGCGAGAGACACAATTTGTTTATTCATTAGCTTAATCGATGTTTTTTATGATGCGCGCGTGCGTTTGGTATTTTCTGCTGCTGAGCCAGTAGAACAAATTTACAGTCGCGGCTATATGATTTCAGAATATACACGCATAAATTCGCGTTTATTGGAAATGCAGTCGGAAAATTATTTTGGTGGGAGTGAGTAACTATTCACGATTCTTACGAAAAGAACTCGTCATTGCGAGCCTCACGCCTTTGCTTTATGTGAGGCGTGGCAATCCAGAATGGTGATAAGTTGTAGGCAGTACTGGATTGCACAGCCTGCCCCGGCGTGCTCTTAGCTGGGGTCGCGTCGCAGGCGCTCCTCGCAATGACAGCGTGAATTACGGGAGTGAATGAAATACTGCCCTGGAGTTTTTTACTCCAGGGCAAGAATATTTACGGTCATGACCCAAGACTTAGTGTTCGTACTAGCGTTGGGGGAGGTGGTGGGGGATTCACTCCTGTTTGTTCGGGTGGTGTTGGTGGAGTCACTCTTCGCCCTGGTGGTGTTGGGGGAGTCGCCGAACCCGGAGCAGAAGAAACACTGCCGCTACGTTGCAATGGAGTAAGCAGAGGCGATGCAGAATGCGGAGATACAGCAGATTGAGCTCTGTCCCTAGGAAGAGCAAACATTGCTGGGCTGCCAGGTTGGCTTAAAGTAGCGCCTGGTAAATTTAGTTTGACTGGAGTAACTGGTGAAGTAGGTTGGCTAGCCACCTTTTCTTCGTTAGCGCCTGTGTGTAACATCGGCACAGAGACATGAGGTTCGGTCGGAGAGCGAGGTTCACCATCCACCAACACTACTACTGCTTGTTGATCTGGTGCAGAGTCATTAGGTCCAGTTGTAGAGCTTGGAAGTGGTAATTCAATGTTCACCAACACTGATTGTTGAACTGGCGCTGCTTGTTCAGTAGCGCCTGTAGGTAACGCAAGGGGATTAACTGGAGGTAACGCATGTGGATCAATATGATTAGTACTTCCTAACACTGCTTGTTGAACTGGGGAATCGGGTCTTGTGATGTTTGCAGGAAGGAGTTCATGAATGGACGCGCGTCGTGGCGTCTCTGGTCTCTTGGCGCGAGCCGCCCGGGCTGCATTTAATTGTTCTACCCCAAATTTGGTGAGATGTTCAGCAAAGTACTTCTCTAATAGGGGTAATTCTGCGAGAGGAATGTTTGCCTCAAGTTCTAAAAGACCATTTATAAAATCAACAGGAATTTTCCTTTTCCAGCTTGCAGCTTTGAGAAAATCCATTCCTGCGGCATACAGAGAAGATGGGCCTAATATCCCTAAAGTTAAATCCGATGCCAATGGAGATAGTGGATTCCGTCGAGTTACAGGATATCCATTTATAGCGAAAGCGATAGGTAAGTGCACCAATACAACCTCACAAAGAAAAGTGTAAGCAAAAGTGTTTAGAGCGCGCAGTGCGAGACTTAAATAATAAGAGACTTTTGGAAATTTATTAAAAATATTAAGATAGCCATTTATAAGGGCTAAAGTAGCAAGAATAGCGCTGGGTAGAAGTAGTCCTAGCCTAGTCGCTGCTAGAAATGCTGTTCGTTGGGATTCACTAAGGTTAAAAACGAATATGCCGCCTACCGAAGCCATAGGTCCTACTTGTGAAAAAGTTTTAAGAAATTTTATTAGCAGACTTTCCTCTTGCCTTATTTCCCACCTTAACTCTGTTCCTCGAAGTAGTTGTTCGTAATGATTGCCGTTGCCAGTAAGAACTCTTTTCCAATTTACCTTGCTTTCCTCTTCTTCAAGTAATTGCCCACTATAAGCCAACCAGCTAGGACTAAGATTTAATTTACGTCGCAAAAGAGTGAGCAGTATCTCTGTAACGACAGAGGCACCTAAAATAGTAAGCATTAACATGCTTGGACTGAGCTGCTGCGCCGTGAGGTTTTCCTCGTTACCCTCCTTCTCCGCAAGTGTAATTACTGTGAATACAACGCTAGCGGCAGTAAAGCCCTTTACTGTTCTCGAACCAAGAGGCATTGCTTTTATTATGGTATTATGTCTCTCTCCTGATTCTGATTTCTTTGGATTATCGAATCGTTTACCTTTTTCGGTTGCGTATTTGAGATAAATCAAAGGATAAACAAGAGAAAGCACTGAAAGAGTAACTTGTGCGGGAACTATTAAAGTATATTCTCCATTGGAAATATTGTCAATAGCATAATAACATGCTATTGCAGACAATGTTGCAGCATCAAGAGTATATTCTGTAAATGATTTAAAGAATCTTCCAGTCCCAGTTGCAGCACCATAAAGGCATTTTCCAACCCCTTTTAGGGTGCCAGAAAAGCAACTGCCCATCGCTCCAAAAATGGTTGAATTATGGCTTTTTTCATTGGGTATCTGGGCTTTTATTACGTTGAGTATCTGGGCTTTTGTTACATCGGGTATCTGGGTGTTTATTACGTCGGTTGAATTGCCAGTCTTTGGGTCTAGAGCTTCTATTTTCATACTTAGATTTCCTTTTTGTTGTTCTTAAGGTAAGTTATGTTTTTCAACTCAGCAATATTTTTAAGGCTGAGATGTTTATTAAATGATGTGTACTTTATGCCAAAGTCAAAAAATAAGCAGCTGTACTATATGTCAACAAATTAATAATGTCCAGAAAAATTATGTGCGAGAATAAGTTCCAGTTTGCCGATGTATGCTATGGCTTGTAGGATATCAGCCCTATTCAATAAGGGCGAATATCGTATTGGCGTCGTCTTGGCATGCTTCTAGCTGAGGTTTTATCCTACAAACTAATTAAGGAAAATATGCTAAATACACACATTTTTTCATTTCGCACAATGCTCGCATCCGCTATTGGCACGGTGCTTGAATGGTATGATTTTTCACTCTTTGCGTTTTTAACACCGATATTAGCCAATTTATTTTTCCCGCACGAAAACAAACTGACGGCAATGATGTTGATGTATACGATTTTTGCCATTGGTTTTTTTGCGCGACCGCTGGGTGCAATGCTATTTGGTCATTTAGGCGATCGCATAGGACGCAAAAAAACCTTAGTGTTATCCATTTTACTCATGTCAGTGCCAACTTTTTGTATTGGTGTTTTACCTACCTATGAAAAAATTGGCATCTTAGCCCCCGTGTTACTCATTTTATTTCGTATTTGCCAAGGATTGTCTGTAGGTGGTGAAACAACAGGCGCAATACTTTTTGTTTTAGAATCTTCATCGAATAAGAAAAATGGTTTGACGGGAGGGTTTTTGTGGGCAATGACAGCTGTTGGAATGTTGTTAGGCTCATTTGCTGCTACGTTAGTCGCTAAATATGCACACATTGATTGGGTTTGGCGTATTCCTTTTTTGCTGGGTATCTTCACGGGATTCATTGGATATTTTGTCCGTAAACATGCTCACGAAACAACGGCATTCAACGAAATAATCAAACAAAATCAGAGAATAAAATTCCCTTTACTCGAAGGAATAATAAAATTTAAAAAAGAATTACTCATCATCATGGGCATTTATTTATTGAGCGCAATGATTACATATTTAATTTTTATTTTTATGCCAAGTTATGCTGCAAAAATCATTGGTATGCCTTTAGAAAAAGTCACCTGGATTAGTACCTTGGCTTTAGCGGGTAGTATTTTATTGGTCCCCATCGGCGGCTGGGTATCGGATGTTGTTGGTAGAAAAAATTGTTTGCGCTGGGGAGCACTGGGGTTTTTATTGCTAAGCTATCCTTTGTACCAATTGATTGTGCAAGGATCGTTACAAAGTTTTATTATTGCAGAAAGTATTTTTGTGGTTTTAGCTGCTTGCTTTCAAGGACCTATTCCTGCATTTGTGTTGGAACAATTACCCACACGAGTGCGTTATAGTACCTCTGCAGTGGGTTACAATGTCAGCTATTCTCTTTTTGGTGGAACAGCACCTTTATTCGCGAGTTATATAGTAGAATTAACTGGCAATAAAGCGATGCCAGGATTATATCTGATGTTAGGAGCATGCATTGCACTTATCGCCATCAGTTATGTTAATAGTGCGAGACAATTACAGTATGCATAAAAATATTTATTTGCTGAGCTACGCATCAGGCACAGGGGCTGCAGATCCGGGTAGTAGCCAGGGACCATTGGTTTTACAACAATCTCCTTATTTAACTGATATGGGTGGCGCTTTGCATTGGCAAGCTGTCATAAAACCTGAAATAAATATTTCTTCCAAATTCACTGCGATTAGTCATCAATGTCAACGTCTTGCCAAAGAAGTGGTGCACTTAGTGCAAGAGAAAAAATTTTTTACTGTACTGGGCGGAGATCATACTTGCGCAATTGGGACATGGAGTGGAGCGCACCATGCATTAAAAAATCAAGGTCCCATAGGATTAATTTGGATAGATGCGCACATGGATAGTCATACACCTGAAACTTCTTTATCAGGTAATATTCACGGCATGCCCCTCGCTTGTTTGCTCGGCTATGGAAAAAATGAATTGACGCAAATTTTAGATAAAGATCCCAAGTTACAGCCAGAGCATGTTTGCTTAATTGGCGTGCGCAGTTTTGAAGAAGGCGAAGCAGAATTATTAAAACAATTAAAAGTACGGATTTTTTACATGGATGAGGTTAAACAACGTGGCTTAGATGCTGTGATGAAAGAAGCGGTGAAAATTGTCACACAAGGTACAATTGGATTTGGATTGAGTTTAGATATCGATAGTATTGATCCCCAGGATGCACCGGGTACGGGCGCCGCTGAGGCGGATGGAATTCGTGCCAAGGATCTTGATAGGGCATTAAAAATTCTTATTCAACAGCCTAAGCTGATAGGCATTGAAATTGCTGAGTTTGATCCGCACCATGATCAAAATCACAGGACGGAAGAATTGATTGTAAACTTAATTAAAAACATTACATTTGGAAGATAATATCATGATTTATTTATATCAATTTACACCTCTTTGGGGTTTGTTGAATCCTAGCCCTTTTTGCATGAAGCTTGAAGTTTATTTAAAACTTGCCAACATACCGTATCAGGTTAAACATATTAATAATCCAGGGCGTGCTCCCAAAAGCAAATTACCCTTCATAAAAGATGGTGACCAAGTGATTGCAGATAGTAGTTTAGTGATTGATTATCTAAAAACAAAATATGGTAATACTTTAGATCAACATTTAACGCCTAGACAAATAGGACAAAATATTGCATTGCAACGCATGATTGAAGAACATTTATATTGGATCATGGTTTATTCGCGTTGGATGGATCCTGCTGAGTGGCCTAAAGTAAAAAGCGCATTTTTTTCTCATTTACCATTGCTGCTAAGAATGACAATCCCAGGATTAGTGCGGCGGGGTGTGAAAAAAGCGCTTTACCAGCAAGGTATTGGTCGTCATTCACAAGAAGAAATTTATGCTTTAGGCAAGCAAGATATTACTGCGCTTGCTGCCATGTTAAATTCACAATTATTTTTCTGCGGCGAAAAACCGACGACAATTGATGCAACTGCATATGGTTTTCTGGCAAATATTTTATTTTCACCTGTTGAGTCACCGTTAAAATTGCATGCGCAAACTATTTCTCAATTGACAGCTTATTGTGAGAGAATGAAAAAACGGTTGGAGACCTCTTTGAAAAGCGAATAACAATATGTCTGAACGAGCGCATGAATTATTAAAATTTTGGTTTGGTGATCTCGGGTATGCCGATTTGCCCTCGAGTGACCGTACAAACCTATGGTTTGGCGAAAGCGAAAAGCTGAAAGAATTCATGGTAAAAACATTTAACCCAGATTACAAAGCTGCTATAGCCGGTGAATTGAATAATTGGGCAGACACAGCACGAGGCAGGCTTGCATTAATTATCTTGTTGGATCAATTCTCTCGTTATATCCATCGCAATTCATCCAGTGCATTTACTCATGATATAAAAGCGCAAGAACTTTGTATTGAAGGCTTGCGTCAAAAAATGGATCAATCATTGACATTAATTGAGCGAGTGTTTTTTTACATGCCTTTGGTGCATGCTGAGGACTCAGAAAAACAAGAAAAGTCGATACGGTTGTTTCAAAACTTAGTCTCTTTATCTATGACTGAAACCACGCAAGTTTACCAACTCTTTCTCGCATATGCTTATGCGCATTTTCGCGTAATTAAAGAATTTGGGCGCTTTCCGCAAAGGAATAGCGTGCTGAAGAGACAATCAACAGAAGCAGAGATTGCATTTTTGAAGAGTGCGTGATTTACCGCCGTCATTGCGAGCTATGTGCTCTTCATAGCGAAGCAATCCAGAGCGGCGTTAAAATAAAAACGTTGTCCTGGATTGCTTCGTCGCAAAAGGCGCTCCTGACGAGTTCCTTTCACGTGACGACGACTGATCATTTGTTAAGCAAATAAATTCCCCCAGCTGCGCTATAATGAACATAGCAAATAATCAAATACGAGGATTGTATAAAATATAAACTACATATTGTAAGTGTCTGTTCGAGTCTTATGGAGTAGAGATATGAGGCAGCTGCAATCGGCAAAGAAAAAAAATAAAATTGTTAAAAGCCAAAGGCAAGCTGATACAGATATTGCGATTATCGGTATGGCGTGCCGCTTCCCAGGCGCAAATCATTATATGCAATTTTGGGACAACCTAGCAGCAGGCATAAATAGCATACGCGAAATTACACCTGATAGATGGGATACAAACACATTTTATTCTAACGACCGCAATGCACCCAATAAAAGTATCAGCAAATGGGGTGGGCTGTTGGATCAAATCGATTCTTTTGACGCACCTTTTTTTCATATTTCCCCACAAGAAGCCGTAGCGATGGATCCTCAGCAGCGCTTACTGCTGGAAGAAACGTGGCACTGCATTGAAGATGCTGGTATTTCGCTTGCTGAATTACAACAAAGTAAAACCTCCGTGCATGTGGGTGTCATGTCGATTGATTACCAACATCATATGTTTGATGCGGGTCACATTACTAATAGTTATGAATGTGTAGGTAATTACGAAGGCATTTTATCAAATCGCATTTCTTATTTTTTAAATTTAACAGGTAAAAGTGAAACAATAGATGCGGCGTGTGCATCATCATTAGTGAGCATACATGAAGCAAGATGTGCCTTATTAAGCGGTGAAAGTGATTATGCGTTTGCCGATGGCGTTAGTGTAATTTGTCATCCGTGGCACTATATCGCATTTTCTAAATCAAACATGTTAAGCCCAGAGGGTCAATGCAAGACATTTGATGCAGAAGCTAATGGTTATGTACCTGGCGAAGGTGTTGGTGTTGTCTTGCTTTGTTCTTTACAAAAAGCGCTTGAAAAAGGCTATCATATTTATGGCGTGATAAAGGGCTCCGCAGTAAAACATACAGGAAAGGGCAAGTCAATTACCGCTCCCCGTGTTGAGATAGAACGTCAAGTAGTTGAAGACGCACTCGCAAACGGTCACGTTTCTCCAGAAAGTATTACGTATGTTGAAGCACACGGCACAGGCACTTCATTGGGAGATCCCATTGAAGTGGAAGCATTAACCCAAGCATTTCATACAGATAAAAAACAATATTGTTATATCGGATCAGTAAAAACGAATATTGGTCACCTTGAGGGTGCAGCAGGGATTGCGGGTGTGATTAAAGTTTTATTGATGTTACAGCATAAAAAAATTCCGAAAATATTAAATATTAAAACAGTTAATCCCATTATCGATTTTGAGAATTCACCGTTTTGTCTTGCGCATGAATTAACAGATTGGAAGCTACCTAAAACGATTTCTCATCGATTTGCTGGTGTCAGTTCATTTGGATTTGGTGGCATGAATGCACATGTTGTCTTAGAAGAATACTCCGTCATTGCGAGGAGTGCTCTTTACGACGAAGCAATCCAGAGATTGCCATTGCCTTTTATTTTATCCGCTAAATCAGAAAAAAGTTTGCAAGCATTATTAAAATGCTGGCAGGAACATGTGGGAACAGAAAGCTTCAAATCGCAAACTCTTGAGAATATCTGCAGCACATTAATTCAAGGGAGAGAAGTATTTACTTATCGATTTGGAGCACTCATTGAAAATAAAAATGATCTTGCTCGTGCCATAAAAGATGCTAAGCAAGTATTTCTTGATACGGAAGCTCTTCACAAAAAAAGATCGGTGGTATTGCGCTTACATCCTCTGTCAAATATCACCTATGATAAATTTCATAAGGTGTGTGAACAACATCCTATACTCAGCCAAATAGAAGTTTCATGTCGAAAAACCATTGGACATATCAATCTAGATCGAAAAGAAAAACGCTTTCAGCGATTAAGAAGTTTCATTATTTTGTTTGTGTTAAGTAAAGCATTATTGAAAAGTGGTGTACATCCGCATTATTTGATGGGGGAGGGAATAGGCGCATTTACACAGCTTGTACTGAGCGACATGCTCGATTTTAATGTCGCCATAGAATGGTTGTTAGGGAAGAAGCCCGCTATTCATTTAAAACATCCTAGCATCAGTTTTTATGATGCCCAGCAAAAAACTATCATTGAGCCTTATGAAATTTCAGCAAAGTACTGTATAGCGTTAATCAATGATTTAAAAGTTGATACTCAAACGAGTCATATACTCTTTGAGAAATATCGTCAATTGTTAATGCATCAATTTACTTTTAAAAATTTTCTACACGAATGGGATAAAACGTTAGAGAAATATAATATATCCATCAAAACAGCATTAGAAAATGCTGATAAGCTTAAAAAAAATCAACGGCTATTATTATTAATCATTCTGCATGTTTGTATGACAAAGCTAAATAAAAAATGGAATTTAGCAGAAAAGCTCATTATAACTAACAATAGTTTTAAAGAAATAGTTGATTTATTAATAGATCAGGCATTGTCTCAAGAAGATGTTGCCAAGTTTTTGCTCGCTGCCAATGAAGCTACATGGCAATCAGTAGCAGCCCACATTCAAAAGCATCAGCATAGAATTAATCCATTAAAACCTTATATTTTACTGAATCAGTTTAATAAAAAGATAAACGCAATCCCAGATGCAGAGTTATGGCTAAAGGCTCTTCTTGAAACAAGTTCTGATTCTTTAGAAACGCAGCATAAAAACATACATCATACTTGGTATGTGGATATCGGTGGAAATTCACCCTTGAATGGAAAAGATTTGCAAAATGCGTTGCCAGCATTTTTATTAAGTCTATGGCGTGAAGGTATTTCTGTTGACTGGAAATTATGGTATGCAGGGACAAATTGTCAGAAGATAGCATTGCCAGTGTATCCATTTGCTAGAGAACGTTATTGGATACCAATGAATGCACCAACACCTGAATTAACTATGCAATCTAGTTTGCATGCATCAACTGAGAAATCAGATCTGCTAGATAATAAAAATCCACTCTTAGAAAAAGTCACAGCACAACTCATTTCTATGAGTTCAAAAATATTTAGAATAGAAATTGATAAGATAAATCCTGAACAAGAATTAAATGCATATGGCATAGATTCTGTAGGCGCTACTGAGTTAACAATGGATCTTGATGAGTACTATGGACTCGATTTAACACCAGCAATTTTATTCGAACATAATACATTAAAGAGCTTCGCAGAATATCTTATATTGCATTATCAATCAGCAATTACAGCACGACATAAAATCAATATCCCAAAATCGATACCGGAACCCTCACCCCAAACAGTGAATGGTCAAAATTATCAGCAAGCACTGCAGCATGCAGAGGATATCGCAATTATTGGTATGAGCGGTGTTTTTCCAGGATCACCCGATCTTGATATGTTTTGGGAAAATATGCTGCAAGGAAAAGATTTAATTACTGAAGTTCCCAAAGATCGTTGGGATGAAAATAAAACCAAAGTGAAATGGGGTGGATTTATTGACGGGATTGATAAATTTGACGCAACTTTTTTTGGCATTTCACCGCGCGAAGCAGAATTAATGGATCCTCAACAGCGAATATTCTTAGAAACAGCCTGGAAAGTGATAGAAGATTCTGGTTATACGGTTGATCATTTAGCAAAAATTAAAACGGGAGTGTTTGTTGGCGTTGCAACAAATGATTATCACGGCTTATTACAAATGCACGGTGAGACATCAGCACATGTTCCGACAGGTGTATTTTATAGCATATTGAGTAATCGAGTATCTTTTCTGTTTAATTTTACTGGGCCAAGTGAAACCATTGATACAGCATGTTCGAGCTCATTGGTTGCAATTCATAATGCAATCAATGCAATTCAAACTGGAGATTGCGATATCGCGATTGCAGGAGGTGTGAATGCTTTACTTTCTCCGAATACCTTTATTGAATTTAGCAATGCTGGAATGCTAAGTGAAGATGGTCGGTGTAAAACATTTGATAAATCTGCAAATGGTTATGTAAGAGGAGAAGGAGCTGGAGCGATTTTATTAAAGCCGCTTAAAAAAGCACTGCAAGATCGCGATAGAATTTACGGCGTTATAAAAGGAACTGCAGTCAATCATGGGGGTCGAGTTAATTCTCTCACTGTGCCTAATCCAAATGCACAAGCGGATGTTATTATAACAGCATGTGAAAGAGCTAAGGTAGATGTTGGTACGATTAGTTATATTGAGGCTCATGGGACAGGAACTGCATTAGGAGATCCAATTGAAATAAATGGATTAAAAAAAGCATTTCATACCTTGCAGGAAAAGCACGGAAAAAATAATTCTCATACACATTATTGTGGTCTTGGATCTGTCAAAAATAGTATTGGCCATTTGGAAGGCGCAGCAGGGATTGCGGGAGTAATTAATGTATTACTTGCAATGCAGCGTGAGAAAATTCCTAGTAACTTGCATTTTAAAGAATTAAATCCTTATATTGAAATTAAAGACAGTCCATTCTATATCGTAGAAAAAACGCAAGAATGGGAACGATTAAAAGACCAGCAAGGTAAAGATATTCCTCGATTAGCGGGTGTGAGTTCGTTTGGTTTTGGTGGTACAAATGCCCATATCATCATTGAAGAAGCACCACAGACAGTACCCGTTGAGCATGCAAATAAACCTTTTTATCTTGTTACTCTATCAGCAAAAACAGAAGCGTTGCTTAAGCAAAAAATGGTGGATTTAGAGAAGTTCTTGGCAAAAGAATCAGGATCTTCTTTGGAAGATATTAGTTACACATTAAATGTGGGTAGAAGCCATTTTAATAAGCGTTGTGCGATGGTGATTAGTTCATTTTCAGAGTTGCAAGAAACGCTAAAGAATATTATAGCCAATCAAATTCCAACACATGCTTTTATTAATTTAGCTGGTACAGAGAAACCGCGTGATCTAGCTATTTTCAAAAAAGTATTTAAACAAATCATGCAAGAAATGAGTCAAGTAGAAAAATTATCTGCGAACGAATATCTAGATAATTTACTAGCATTAGCAAATTTTTATTTGGAAGGCTACGATCTTGATTGGGAATTATTGCATCAAGGGGAATCGAAACAAAAGATTTCATTACCCACCTATCCATTTGCAAAAGAACACTATTGGTTTGATGGACATCTTTCAGAAGAACATACTATTTCTTCTGTTGGCAATAAAAAAATTGTTTTACGAGAATCGCAAAATCAACCAGATAAAGATACCGTACAAGCGAAGCTGTTAAAATTGGTTGGTGACTTATTATATTTACCTACGGATAACATATTTTCTAACCAGCCTTTTTCTGAGTTAGGATTGGATTCAATATTAGTTGTAGAGTTGACGAAAAAAATTAATATTGAATTTGGGTTAGATTTTGCCGCTACAAGGCTATATGACTATGCAACTTTAGAAAAGTTAGCAAATCATATTGCTGATTTTATCAATGAAAATAACACGAATTTACCAGATAAAATTGAATTGAAGCAATCTCTCAATTTGCCTCTTCCTATCAAGAAATTAAGTCATGAAACCAAAAAAGATATTGCCATTATAGGATATTCAGGACGTTTTCCAGGTGCTAATAACGTAGAAGAATTTTGGGAAAATGTAGCATCAAGCAAATCATCGATTACAGAAGCGCAACGATGGCCATTGGAATCTTTTTACGATGAGAATCCAGACATGCTCAATAAGAGTTACAGTAAATGGGGAGGATTTTTAACTGGCATCGATCAGTTTGACCCATTGTTTTTTAATATTGCTCCGACCGAAGCAGAACAGATGGACCCGCAACAACGGCTATTTTTAGAGGAATGCTGGAAAACGATAGAAATGGCGGGTTACAACGCAGACGTTTTATCAGGAACAAAATGCGGTGTTTTTGTTGGGGTAGGTGCGAGTGACTATAACGAACAAAGCGAAACAGTTGCACCCTTAAATGCGCAATCCTTAATGGGCAATGCTGCTTCTATTTTATCGGCAAGAATTGCTTACTTTTTAAATTTGAAAGGCCCTTGTATTGCCATTGATACAGCATGTTCTTCATCCTTAGTAGCTATCCATCAAGCTTGTCAAAGCCTTTGGGAAGGTGAGAGTGAAATCGCATTGGCAGGTGGTGTATGTGTATTAACGACACCTAAAATGCATATTATGACGAGCAAAGCAGGGATGTTGTCCGCGGATGGAAAATGTAAAACATTTGATAATTCAGCTGATGGATTTGTACCAGCTGAAGGAGTAGGTGTTGTTTTATTAAAACCTTTAGCAAAAGCAATAGAAGATAATGATTATATTTATGGAGTGATAAAAGGCTCAGGAATTAATCAAGATGGTAAAACAAATGGTATCACTGCTCCTAGCGTCAACTCACAAATTGCATTAGAGCAAGATGTATATCGACATTTTAGTATTGATCCCAAGGATATAACATATGTGGAAACCCATGGTACAGGTACCAAGTTAGGGGATCCCATCGAAGTAGAGGCTTTAACAGAAGCATTTAAAGTATTTACCGACAAGAAACAATATTGCGGCATAGGTTCTGTCAAAACAAATATTGGGCATGCATTGGCTGCAGCAGGTATGGCAAGTGTTATTAAAATACTATTATGTTTGCAACATAAAAAAATAGTACCGACACTTAATTTTAACCAAGAAAATGAGCATATTCATTTTAAAGAGAGCCCGTTTTATGTCAATAAAGAATTAAAAAACTGGGAAACAGCCGCTAATGTTCCAAGACTTGCAGCGGTCAGTTCATTTGGATTTAGCGGTACGAATGCGCATCTTGTGATCGAGGAAGCACCCTATCAAGAAATCAAAGAAATTTCTGTTAAACCTTATTATTTATTGACGTTATCTGCAAAAACAGAAAGCTCACTTCATCAACGCGTAGATGATTTAATTCATTGGCTTAAAAATAAGAATAATAATAGCCAAATTCCATTATCAGCAATTGCTTATACATTGAATATGGGGCGTAGTCATTTTAATTATCGATTGTCATTAGTGGTAGATTCGATAGAAGAATTAAAGGGTCAATTCGAAAAAATAAAAACAAAACAGAAATCAAAAGATTATTTTTTAGGAATAGTCGATAAAGAAAAAGATGATGAAAATATGTATAATAAAACTTTAGATGGAATTATTGAGGAACTAAAATCAATTGGCTACAAAGATACAATACGCTACAGAAAAAATTTACGCGCATTAGCGAATCTTTATGTTAAAGGCTATGATTTAGATTGGGAGTTACTGCATCGAGACGAATCAAAGAAAAGAATCGCATTGCCAACATATCCATTTTCGAAGAAAAACTTTTGGATAAAGGCTGTGGAAGAGAAAAACAAACCAGATCAAATAAAAAATCATTTTATTTTAAATAACCCTATACAGAAAATAGGAGATCATTATCAACATTGTTATACTTTTGATCCCAATAATATTCTGCTGAAACATCACTGTGTGCTTGGCACTTATATATTCCCAACCGATAGTTGGATTGAATTGATATATACAGCAGGAATGCGCTATTTCAAATCCATTCATCTTAGTATTGAACAACTTTATATTTTGTCGCCTTTGATTGGTTCAGAAGTTTATTTAACCCATGTAGAGCAAGATATAGTGCCATTAGAAAATGAAATACAAGTTTCTATTAAAAGTTACTCGGAGCTAAATAATAAAGATAAAATAGAGAATATAAGTTGTACTGTTTCTTTAAGTAAAGATGTTCCTCCTGTAATTGATATTCATGAAATCATTGACCATACATGGGAATCTTTGGATGTAAGAAGGTTATTTAATAACGGATCATCACAGCTTGGGCCATTTTTTCAAAGCATCAAAGCAGTTTATATAAAAGAAAAAAATGCAGTAGGAAAATTAAAGTTAAGTGAATCAGCGAAAGCATATCGCCATCAATTTCATTTGCACCCTAGCATTGTTGATGGCGCTTTAATTGTTGTATTAGCGTTGGCTGGTAAATTAATGCCATTAAATGCTAATGAAGTTTATGTTCCTACTTATATTGAAAATGTAGAAATATATAGTGAGCTGATTGATGACGAATATACAGTTGTAGTTGAAGCTATAAAGATTCATCCTGAATTTCAACGATTCAATGTATACCTGCTCAATAAATTTGATCAAGTTGTATTGTATCTACGTGAGCTGGATGAAAGAAAAGTGAGTCGTGACAACATAGAAGCTGTAGCTAAGAAAACTGAAATGCTAACTAATTTATCTGAAAAAACAGGATTAAAAACATTAAGTACTGGTGAGAGTTCTCTACCTCAACTACTTGAAAAAAAATTAATGGACATTATTACTGCTGTATTATCAATTGATGCAGCTGAATTTTATAACGATAGAGGCTTTTCAGAGCAGGGTATGGATTCTATTTTGGGAACCGAAATAATCCATAAAATAAATAAAACTTTTTATTTGACACTTAAAGGAACAGTATTATACGAACAACCCACATTGAAAAAGTTAACTGCATTTCTCGTCCAAAACTATGCGGATCAACTTCAAAAGCAGTTAGGGACAGTCATACAAGAAAATGAATTACCTGAGAAAGCAGGCGTGTTGCATGAGTCTTCTGCATCTTTTAAAAAATTAAATCTAAATCAAATAGAAGCCTCAAAAAAAGTTACACAATCCTTAAAATCCAACACCAACTCTTACTCAAATTCTGATATTGCCATAATCGGCATGGCGGGTAAATTCCCAGAGTCAGATACTCTTGAAGAGCTATGGGAACATATCAAACAAGGAAGTTATCTATTAAAACCCGTACCAGACGATCATTGGAATTATATTCCATTTTATCAGCCGGGCGAACCTGTACCAGGAAAAATATACGCTCGTAACGGAGGTTTTGTTCGAGATGTTGATAAGTTTGATACATTCTTTTTCAATATTTCGCCTCGCGAAGCTGAAATGATGGACCCTCAACTACGTGGGCTTTTACAGGTCGCATGGGCTGCATTAGAGGATGCAGGATGTTCTGCGTCTATTAAAGGGACATGCGCAGGGGTCTATATTGGAAATTGTTTTAATGATTATCATGATTTGTTGAAGCAATCACCCTACGTTGATTATCAATTTGCTGGATTAAATAATGCAAACTCTGCTTTGGCAAATCGTCTGAGTTATTCTTTAGATATAACAGGGCCCAGTCTAACCTTGGATACAGCATGCTCATCCTCTCTGGTAGCGCTACATCTTGCTTGCCAAGCTTTACAAAAAGGTGAGTGCTCACTGGCTTTAGTGGGCGGAGCTAATTTGAGTTTGAGTCCAGGGAAGTATTTAACTTTTTGTTCAATGAATGCATTTTCAAAGCATGATGAAATTAATCCATTTGATGAAAATGCAGATGGTTATTTGCCTGGAGAGGGTATTGCAATTTTATTACTTAAGCCTCTTGCTCAAGCATTACAAGACAAAGATCAAATCCACGGCATTATTAAGGGATCTGCTGTTAATACTGCTGGAAAATCATCGGGACCTACGGTGCCTAATCCAGATCAAGAAGCACAAGTCATAATAGACGCGTGGAAAGCAGCTAATATTAATCCTGAAACCATAGGCTATTTTGAAGGTCATGGTACAGGGACAAAGATAGGAGATCCCTTAGAAATCAATGCAATTGATAAAGCTTTTTCGTCATTTACTAAAAAGAAACAATTTTGTGCGCTAGGGACAATTAAAGCAAATATAGGGCATACAGAAGCAGCAGCAGGGATAGCCGGTGTTATAAAAGTATTGCTGCAAATGCGCTATGACACGATTCCTATATTGCCCAAGCTCAAAAATATTAATTCAATGATTACGCTAGAGGATTCTTCTCTCTTTATTAATCGAGAAGCAAAACCCTGGACTAAACATTCAGATCATCCAAGACGAGGAGTGGTAAGTTCTTTTGGTATGGGTGGAACTTATGCACATGTGGTATTGGAAGAAGGACCTATTATTAATGATTCATCTCAACAAATTATCAAGCCTGCTTATATTATAACTTTATCTGCAAAAACAGCAGCTTCCTTAAAACAGCAAATGGAAGATTTAAGGGAGTGGTTAACAACGCACTTACAAGAATCGTCAATAAAAAATATTTCGTTGGAAAACATGAGTTATATGTTAAATGCTGGACGAAATCATTTTGAAAAACGTTGTGCTTTAGTCATATCAAGTCTAGAAGAATTAAAAGACAAATTGTCTCAACTACAAAAAGAGAAAACGGTTGCGGGATGTTTCCAGTGCGAAGTCGTTAAGAAGCCAGAAGATGCAGCAATTTATAAAAAAGTTTTAGCGAGTTCATTAGAAGAATTGAAAACGCAAAGCAGTGCAGTAAAATACCGTGAGAATTTAGAAGCGCTCGCCAATCTCTATGTTAAAGGCTACGACCTTGATTGGGAACTATTGCATCAAGGTGAGACTAAACAAAAGATTTCATTACCGACGTATCCGTTTGCAAAAGAACGTTATTGGATCCCTGAAAATGAGTCAACTGTTACAAAGAATACGTTCCAAGCTATAGCTAGCTTGCATCCACTGATTGATAGCAATACATCGACACTTTCTGAGCAGCGTTTTACTAAATTATTAACCGGAAAAGAATTTTATTTAACTGATCATAGAGTAAATAATATTCCTGTTTTACCCGGTGTAGCTTATTTAGAGATGGTACGAGTAGCAGGTCAATTAGCCAATCCTGATCAGAAGGTAAAAGCACTTAAAAATATAACTTGGTCAGTCCCTATTCAAATACAGGGAGAAGCTGTTTCTACATGTATTTCACTTTACCTCGATGAAAAAGCAGCGGCTGTTTCTTTTGAGGTAACGACAGAAGATACTCTTCACGCGCAAGGCAAGATTATTTATGGTGATGCAAGTGTAAAAACAGATGAAACATTAGATATTTCCTCTATTCAATCACGTTGTGCGACTACCAAATCAAAAGATGAAATTTATGCATCATTTAACAATATAGGTTTGAATTATGGAGCAAGTTTCCAAGGAATAGAAACATTATGGGTTGGTGGAAAAGAAGCATTAGCTAAAATTGTATTGCCATCGCATTTAGTGTCTAGCAGAGAAGATTATCATTTACATCCAAGTTTGTTCGATGCTGTATTACAAACGACAATAGGATTATCTGCTAACGATTCGACGTTATATTTACCGTTTAGCCTAGCTGAATTGACTCTGATTTCTCCATTACCTGAAACAGTTTATGCCTATGTTACTCGACGAGACTCAGCAGAACATTCGGTTGTTAAGTATGATATTCAAGTAACAGATGCAGAAGGCAAAATAGTAGCTGAGATCGAAGAGTTTACGGTGAGAGCGCTTACGCAAGATGAACGAGGCATTTATTATTATCGCCAGCTATGGAAACAAAGCGAGGGAACAAAAACAGAAAAGCCCTTGCCGCATGTGTTGTATCGAGCAACCGGTGATGTGAATAAAGATTATGACGCTTTATTGAAGTTATGCCAAGAATTAATTGAAGCAAAAGCTAAAGAAGTGCAACAGCTGATTTGTGTGACTAATCCTTCTGTATACTATGCTTCTGCTTTATCCGGATTCTTAAAAACGCTGCACTTAGAATATCCAAAAATTATTGGCCGTGTCATTCACATCCAAGATGAAAATGAATTGTCATATGAATTTAGCACGAGTGAAGCTGAGGTACGCTATGATGAACATCATCAACGTTGGATAAAGACGTATGAAGAAGCACCATTAGAGAATGCAGTTGATTCTGTATTAATAAAATCGGGCGGCGTTTATTGGATCACAGGCGGTGCAGGTGGTTTAGGACTTATTTTTGCAAAATACTTAGCGAAAGTGTATCAAGCAAAATTAATTTTAACAGGACGGTCAAAACTTACTGAAAGCCAAAAAGCCGCTATCGCTGAATGTGAAAAACTAGGCGCAGAAGTTATTTACCTTCGTGGTAATATCAGTAAAAAAGAAGATGTGAAACTCATTTTTACAAACATAAAATCGCGTTTTGGTCAATTAAACGGAATTATTCACAGTGCGGGTACTCTTCGTGACGCATTTATTTTAAAGAAAACGGTAGAGGAAAGCCGAACGGTATTAGATCCTAAGATTCAAGGGATAAAAAATATAGATACTGTGACTAAAAATGAGAAGTTAGATTTCTTTGTGATGTTTTCATCTATTGCATCAGTATTTGGCAATGTAGGGCAATGCGATTATGCCTATGCGAATGGGTTTATGGATGATTACGCAGAGTATCGTGAAGAGTTAAGAAAGAAAAATCAACGCAACGGTAAGACCGTATCAATCAACTGGCCGCTATGGCGCGAGGGTGGGATGAAGGTAGATGAAGCATCCGAACGCTGGATAAGAGACACGTTAGGTGCAGAATCATTATCAACAGACGCTGGTATCCAAGCATTTCATGCTGCATTAACACAATCTTTTTGTCAAGAAATTGTATGTTCTGGCCAAAAACGAAAGTTTGCTCAGCATATCAAGCAGTTAATAGATACAAGGCCAACAATTTCTGAAACAGTACTGAGTGAATTAACAGTGGATCAAGAAAAGTTGTTAGAAAAGGTGCAAGCCAATGCTGTCAATATGATATCAGACTTACTCAAAATTAAGCCAGAAGTATTAGATGTGGACGCAGAATTCAGTGAATATGGAATGGATTCCATTAGTTTCACAACATTAGCAAATCAGATAAATCAGCGATATCAGTTAGAGTTAACTCCAGCGATATTATTTGAATATAAGACACTGTCAGAATTTTCTCGCTATTTAATAGAAAATCATTTGAGTACAGTATTAAAGGTGCATGTCGATGCGAAGACAAGAGAAGTATCGCAAATAAAACAAACTATATTACCTACGGAAATATCCAGAAATCGAAAACGATATTTACAGACGCAGAGCGTATTACCTGTTAAGCAGGAAAAAGACGATATTGCAATAATTGGGATGAATGGGATTTTTCCTGGATCTGATAATGTCGATATTTTCTGGAAGCATCTTGAGAATCAAGATGATTTAATTAGTGAAATTCCAAAAGATCGTTGGGATTGGGAAAAGTATTATGGAGAACATAAAACAAAAGTAAAATGGGGTGGTTTTATAAAAGGAATAGATGAATTTGATGCTGCATTTTTCAATATTTCTCCGAGAGAAGCGGAACTCATGGATCCACAGCAGCGCTTATTTTTACAAACGGTGTGGAAAACAATAGAAGACTCGGGTTATAAAATAGAAGATTTAGCAAAAATTAAGACAGGATTATTTGTTGGTGTGTCAACGAATGATTATGCAGAGTTATTACAAAAAATTAATGAAACTTCTGCTTATATGCCGACAGGAACAGGGCATTGTGTATTAGCTAATCGAGTTTCTTATTTACTTAATTTAAGTGGCCCCAGTGAAGCCATTGATACTGCATGTTCAAGTTCTCTTGTTGCGGTTCACCAAGCAGTCATAGCCATTCAAAATGGTGATTGCGAAATTGCGATTGCGGGTGGTGTAAGTGCATTACTGGCGCCAACAACTTATTTGGCATTTAGCAAGGCAGGGATGTTAAGTGAGGATGGACGCTGTAAGACATTTGATAAGTCTGCTGATGGTTATGTGAGAGGCGAAGGTGTAGGTGCTATTTTATTAAAACCGCTGTCAAAAGCATTAGCGGATGGCGATAACATTTATGGTGTGATTAAAGGGACTGCAGTGAACCATGGTGGTCATGTGAGTTCACTGACTGTACCGAATCCCAATGCGCAAGCGGAGTTAATTGTGACTGCGTGTGAACGCGGTAATATTAGTGTTGATAGCATTAGTTATATTGAAACCCATGGAACAGGGACATCATTAGGTGATCCGATTGAAGTGAATGGCTTAAAAAAAGCATTTCAAGAATTGGCACAAAAACAACATAAAGATAAATTATCTAATTATTATTGCGGCTTAGGCACAGTGAAAACGAATATTGGGCATCTTGAGGCTGCAGCCGGTATTGCGGGTGTAATTAAAGTATTGCTTGCGCTACGTTATAAAAAGTTACCAGGCAATGTGAATTTTAAAGAGTTAAATCCTTACATTGAAATTAAAGACAGCCCATTTTATATCTTAGAACAAACTAAAGATTGGCTAGTAGGTAACGGTAAACCAAGAATAGCAGGGATCAGTTCATTTGGATTTGGTGGAGCGAATGCGCATGTGGTTATTGCAGAATCGCCGCAAACTCTTTTCGCCCAACATGCTAACAAGCCCTATTATCTCATTACGTTATCTGCAAAAACAGAACAATCACTCTATCAGCAGATAGATGATTTAATTCATTGGCTTAAAAATGAGAATAATAATAGCCAAATTCCATTATCAACGATTGCATATACACTGAACGTAGGACGTAGTCATTTTAACTATCGATTATCATTAGTGGTAGATTCGCTAGAAGGATTAAATGGGCAGCTCGAAAAGGTAAAAGCAAAACAAAAATCAAAAGATTATTGTTTAGGTATGGCCAATAAAGAAATTGATGATCAGGCTATTTATCAAGAAGTATTTGAAACAACGTTTGATAAATTAATAAAAGCTGACCTATCAGATAGATCAGCGTATAAAAAACACTTGAGGGCTTTAGCGAATCTCTACGTTAAAGGCTACGACCTTGATTGGGAGCTGTTGCATCAAGGGGAAGCTAAACAAAAGATTTCATTACCGACCTATCCATTTATCAAAAATCGTTATTGGTTTGATTCGTATGAAGAGAAAAATACATTGATTGATAATGATTTACCTTATGAAGGAAAAAAAGTAACACTTGAAATTGTTCATGATCATATTGCAATTATTAAAATGCAAGATGTTGAACACAGTAATTTATTCACAAAAGAATTATTGCACGGATTGAAAGCCAAATTTAAAGAGGCAGGCCAAAACGATCAGGTTAAAGTGATCATTTTGACAGGATATGAAAATATATTTTCAATGGGTGGTGATGAAAGCGAATTAACTGCTATTGCAAATGGCGAAGGTAATTTTACTGACATGCCATTTATTTACAAAGGATTATTGGAATGTCGAGTGCCGGTTATTTCTGCTATACAGGGACACGCTCATGGCGGCGGACTTGCATTGGGTTTATATGCGGATATCGTCATTTTGTCAGAAGAAAACACTTATTGCGCGAGCTTCATGAAATATGGATTTACTCCAGGATTAGGTGCTACCTTTATTTTAAAAGAAAAACTCGGTGCTGTAGCATCAGAAATGATGTTGACTGCTCGCCTGTTCACAGGTTTAGAGTTAAAGAACCGAGCTAGCGGTGTATTAATTAAGCCTCAAGCAGATGTTTTAAAAGAAGCTATTTCAATTGCGATGAACCTTTCTGAAAAACCATTACCTGCATTGATAGCATTAAAAGAAGATATGGCAAAAAAAATACTGGACCAATTGCCTACAGTGATTCAACACGAATTAGCGATGCATCAATTGACGTTTTCAACTGAAGAAGTAAAAAAACGTATTCATACAGTTTTTCATCCCGATCAGCCTTTATCAGCTAATACAAAAAATATGGAATTATCTCCTAAGCACAACAATGAATCTATTCAAAATGAATTCATACAAATTTTGGTAAAAAAAACTCATCGTTCTGCGAAGGATATTTCAATAGATGCTAGCTTTAATGGCCTAGGTATTGATTCAATCGCTACCATAGAAATAATACGCGAGGTAAATCAACTCTGGGGTTTAAATCTTGAAGTAGCGAATTTGTATGCGTACCCTACTATTAGAAAATTGGTTCCATTTATAGTTGAAAAAATAAATGAAAAACAGTCAGTGTATTCTGACGTAAATCAAAATATTCCGTTAAAAAATGAAGTTTCCCATAAAATTGCATTAACTGCTGTGGCGACTGAGCCAGAAAGCAAAATAACTGATGTTACATCGAATGTTTCATCAAGAAGCTCCACGCAAGAAACAGATATTGCAGTTATAGGATTGTCAGGACGTTTCCCCGATGCGCAGAATATTAAAGAATTTTGGAATAATATTGCTAAAGGGGCGAATTCAATTAAAACCATACCGAAAGAACGATGGGATGCAGAATATTATTATGATTCTAATCCAGATGCAGAAAACAAAACGAATAATCGAGTAGGCGCTTTTATCAAAGATGTTACT
Source organism: uncultured Gammaproteobacteria bacterium (assembly GCA_963710715.1). GTDB lineage: Bacteria > Pseudomonadota > Gammaproteobacteria > DSM-16500 > DSM-16500 > CAVQBL01. The sequence goes on from CAVQBL010000014.1 coordinate 144,391, forward strand.
GAGTTTGATCCGCTGTTTTTTAATATTTCACCCAAAGAAGCAGAATTAATGGATCCTCAACAGCGCATTTTTCTTGAGGAAGCATGGAAAGCCATAGAAGATGCAGGCTACGCTCCTAACACGATTTCTGGAATGAAGTGTGGAGTTTTTGTTGGGGCATGTGTCAGTGACTATACTGATTTATTAGCAGAGGTAGGCTTACAAAATAGTGCTCATGCATTAACTGGGTTATCTCCTGCTATTTTAGCAGCGCGTATTTCCTATTTCTTAAATTTAAAAGGGCCAAGTTTAGTAATTGACACGGCATGCTCCTCTTCGCTCGTGGCTATTCATGAAGCGTGTGAGAGTATTTTATCCGGACAAAGTGATATTGCATTAGCTGGTGGAGTTGCATTAATGTTTACACCCAAGATGCATATTTTGACATCTAAAGCCGGGATGCTTTCTCAAACAGAACAAGGCAGGGTGTTTGATCAGTTATCAGATGGTATTGTTTTAGGGGAAGGCGTGGGTGTGGTTGTTTTGAAACGGTTATCACAAGCGATAAGGGATCACGATTTTATTCACGGTATTATCAAAGCGTCTGGTATTAATCAGGATGGTGCTACCAGCGGAATTACTGCACCTAATCCAGAGTCGCAAACTGCATTAGAAATAGATGTTTATGAAAGAGCAAAAATAAATCCAGAAACAATTACTTATATAGAGGCGCATGGTACAGGTACAAAGCTTGGTGACCCGATTGAAATTTCTGCATTAACAAAAGCATTTCGTCATTTTACGGATAAGAAAAATTACTGTGCTGTGGGCTCAGTCAAAGCCAATATTGGCCACACCACAATGGCTGCAGGAGTTGCGGGTGTCATTAAAACATTATTAGCTCTTAAACATAAACAAATCGCACCGCATTCAAACTTTACTCAATTAAATGAGCATATACAATTAGAAAATAGTCCTTTTTATGTTACGACAGAATTAAAAGATTGGAAAGTAGATAATATGCCAAGACGTGCAGCAGTGAGTTCATTTGGTTTTAGCGGTACGAATGCGCACATTGTGATTGAAGAAGTGCCGGAGCAAGAATTAAAAGAGTTAAATTCTAAACCTTATTATCTTTTAACATTGTCAGCAAAATCAGAAAATTCACTTAAACAACGTATTAATGATTTAAATGAATGGCTTAATAAAGAAGAAAATAGAGAAATTCCACTCTCAGCGATAGCCCATACTTTAAATGTAGGAAGAGGTCATTTTGAAAAACGTTGTGCATTGGTGGTCGATACACTAGATAGTTTACGCGAAAAATTGCTACAGCTACAAGCTAACAAAATGATATCAGGCTGCTTCCGAGGTGATGCAAAGAAGCCAGATGATGCGGCAGTCTATGCTAAAGTATTAGAAAGCACGTGCAAAGAATTAAAAACGAACCAACATTTAGATAAAATTCAGTATAAAAATAATTTAGAGTCATTAGCTAATCTTTATGTAAAGAGTTATGAATTAGATTGGGAACTATTACACTACGGTGAATCGAAACAGAAGGTTTCATTGCCGAGCTATCCATTTGCTAGAGAACGGTATTGGTTTGATGGGCATCTTGCAAGAGAGCATAATGATTTTCCTGTTAACAATAAAAAAATAGTGTTACGAGGTTCGCAAAATCAACCAGAAAAAGAGTTAATGAGTGGTTCAGATAAATTAGCGAACCTTACCTTGAAGAGATTGTCTTCTTCTGCAACATTGGTAAGTGCATCAACACAATCAGGTGTCTCTAAAAAAATATTGATTGATAAAGATACCGTGCAAATAAAACTAACAAAATTAGTGGGTGACGCATTATATTTATCTACGGATCAGATATCTCCTAACAAATCTTTTTCTGAATTAGGATTAGATTCAGTAATAGGTGTAGAGTTGACGAGAAAAATTAATAATGAATTTGGATTTGATATTACTGCTACAAAACTTTATGACTATTCAACGATAGAGGCATTAGCGATTTATATTACTGATGCTGTCAATGAAAACAACAAGAATTTACCTGATGAAATTGAATTGAAACAACCTCTCAATATGACGGATGAATTTGTTGAGCCTATAGAACCTACAAAACAAACCATAAAGCGAAATCGATATTTGCCTGCGGTGTTACCACTCTCTTTCGGAGAGCAACGATTTTGGTTTATAGACCAACTTAATATTGATAGAGAGGTATATAACCTTCCAATATGCCTTCGTCTTGAAGGGCCGCTATCTATATCTACATTAGAAAATGCAATTCAAGGCATCATGAATCGACATGAAATATTGCGTACAGTATATATTCAATCAAATGAGCAACTGACTAGAAAAATTTACTCTGCATTGAGAATACCATTCTCTTTTTATGATTTACGATCTGTTGATCAAAATGAACAAGCTAAAGAACAAAAATCAATTCTACATTCTGCAGCACAGAAACCATTTAATCTAAACGAGGCGCCTTTATTTAGAGTTGGCTTGATTCAGTTGGCGTCTAACACGTATATATTTTATCTAATTTTTCATCATATTATAGTTGATGTATGGTCAATAGGTATTTTAGCGCGAGAAATTGCAGCTTTTTACAACTCAGAATTAAGTGGTGAACCTGTAAATTTACTGACATTGCCTATTCAGTATTCAGATTATGCGGTATGGCAGCATGATTATTTACACGAAGAAAACGAGGTTCTTCAAAAGCAATTAAATTATTGGCATAAGCAACTAGAAAATGCTCCAAGATTATCTGAGCTTGGAATAGGTAATACAAAATCAGTTATTCCTAATCTGTCTGGCGAACAAGTTAGATTTGTGATTCCACGTGAATTGAAAGAAAAATTACAACAGCTCGCTAAAGAATCTCAGTCAACCTTATTCATGGTGTTATTCTCTGCATTTGGTATCTTACTTTATCGCTATAGCCATCAAAATGATATAGTAATCGGTTCAACAATCGCAAACCGTAGTCAACATAAAATTGAAGGACTGGTTGGATTTTTGGTTAATACATTAGCGTTAAGAATAAAGCTATCTGACAGCCAAACTTTTCAATCTTTATTGGAACAAACTAAAGAAATAGCTTTGAACGCTTATGAAAATCAAGATATTCCTTTTGAAAAATTAGTAGATCATTTAAAAGTTTCTAGAAGTTTAACGCATAATCCTCTTTTCCAGATAATGTTTAACTACTTAAAAATAGAGGAAATTGCAGAAGTATTATCTTTGAAAGATATTACTGTTAATGAAGAGCTTCTCGATAATGAAAAAACGAAGTTTGACTTAACGATGGAGATATATGAGACAGCAACTGATTTAAAGTTCAATGTTAAATATATAACACAATTATTCCATAGAGATGCCATTGATAGATTGATTAAACATTGGATGATTTTATTAAATGGAATTGTTTCTAATCCTAATGCGAGAATACTTGAATTGCCACTGTTAGAAGAACAAGAAAAACATCATCTCGTTTTTGACTGGAATAGAACTGAGACAGATTATCCAAAGGATAAAACAATTGCGCAATTATTTGAGGAGCAAGTTGAAAGAACACCTAACCAAATTGCAGTTATATTTGAAGGCCAATCTCTGAGTTATCAAGAATTAAATGAGCGTAGCAATGCGCTTGCCCACCTATTGCGCGCGCGTTACCTAGAGATACATGGTAAAGCACTAGAAAAAGATACGCTGGTTGGACTGTATCTCGAGCGTAGCATCGAAGCCATCGTTGGCATATTAGGAATTATAAAAGCGGGAGCAGCTTATGTTCCGTTTGATCTAGCATGTCCGCAAAAACGCTTGCAATTTATGTTGGAAGATAGCCAGGTAGCATTGATAGTATCTCAATCAACACTTGAACACCATTTTAGTAGTTTTGAAAATCACTTAGTTTTCATTGATGATAAAAATAATGAAAATTACTCTAAAGAAAATCCTGCATCGATTAGTACTCCACATGACTTAGCTTATGTAATTTATACTTCTGGCACAACAGGTAACCCTAAAGGAGTGATGATAGAACACCAGAGTGTAGTGAACTTCTCTAAATGGTTTTTTGAGTTCAGCGGTGGTCAGTTAGGACAGCGTATCGATTTATCAGGTAACATGAGTTTTGATATGTCGGTTGCAAATACGATTATGCCTCTAATATTTGGTTTACCAATTGTCATCTGCGCCGAAGATATCAAGAAAGATGCTAGGCAATATCTAACCCACCTCGTTAAACATAGAGTTAATTTCATTAAACTCACACCTAGCTATTTTAAAGTGTTATTAGACGAAGTGAGATCGCAACACATTGATCTCCCAGATTTACAAATAATCATTTTAGGAGGAGAAAGTTTACGTTCAATTGATTGCGCTCATTGGCTAGAAATTTATCCTGCCCACACCTTATTTAATGAATGTGGGCCAACAGAGGCAACTGTTGCAGCAACTCAATATAAAATTACACATATAAATAAAAATAACTCAAATGAAATTGTTCCCATTGGTAAACCGGGTAGCAATATGAGTTGTTACATTTATGGTCCCAATTTTGCTCCCATTCCGCCAGGGAGCATTGGTGAGTTGTATATTGGTGGTGTTGGTGTTGCTCGCGGATATTTAAATAGGCCTGAATTAACCAAGGAACGATTTGTCCATGACCCATATAGTAAAACGAGACTTTATAAAACAGGTGATTTATGTCGATGGTTAGCGGATGGTAATATTGAATATATAGGACGAATAGACCATCAGGTAAAAATCCGAGGATTTCGTATTGAGCTTGATGAGGTAGAAGCAGCACTTAAAAAACACCAAGCATTGAAGGATGTTGTCGTGATTGCAAGAGAAGATGTGCCAGGACATAAACAATTAGTTGCTTATTACATTAAATCACCTGAAGTGCTTATGCCATCAAATAGCGAATTAGTAGAATATATGAAGCGGTATCTCCCTGAATATATGATTCCTTCGGCTTTTGTAGCGATGGATAAATTTCCTTTAACAGCTAATGGCAAATTGGATCGCGAAGCTTTACCAGCTGCTGAATTATTTACGAAAAATTCAAATTATGCTTCACCACGCGATGCATTAGAGTTAGCTATGGTTCATGTCTGGTCAGACGTGTTGAAACATGCAAATTTCAGCATTAAGGACAACTTCTTTGAAATAGGTGGACATTCGTTATTAGCAATTGCATTAAGCTCAGCGCTGCGCCAGGAATTAAAAATTGAAATACCAGTAGCTGCCATTTTTAGTTATCCAACAATTGAAGCGATGACAGAGCTTGTTCGTCATCAAAAAATCGATATTTTAAATTCTCATATTGTTCCTATCAAAACACTAGGCAATAAAGAACCATTATTTATTATCCATCCTGTTGGCGGCAATGTGATGTGTTATCTTGAATTAAGTAAACACCTTGATTGTGATAGGCCGATTTATGGAGTGCAACAAGTACAGATACCAGCTACTGGATCTAATCATACAATTGAACTGATGGCAAAACGTTATGTGAATGCTATTCATGATATTCAAGCAAGGGGCCCCTATTATTTAGCTGGTTGGTCGTTAGGTGGTGTGATTGCAGTAGAAATGGCGCATCAAATTGAACAATCTGATGATGAGGTTAGATTTTTAGGATTAATAGATAGTTATCCAGATACAAAAAAAATATCAGCAAAATTTGGTAATTCAGAAATTTTATTAGCGTTTGCTGAAGATTTAGGGGGTCGTTATGGGAAAGAATTAACAATAGATAAAAATAAATTTTATCAATTAGATTATGAACAACAATTAAATTATTTATTCGAGCGAGCAAAGGCACATCATTTGCTTGCTCCGCATGCATCAATTAATGAAATAAACTCTCTAGTTAACCAGTGTAGGCATAATTCAAATGCCGCCGCTGCTCATCATGTGCATCCAGTCAATTGTCCGATCATTGCTTTTCAAGCAGATGAAACAGTGAAGAGCATGCAGTTGTTGCTTAATCCGTGGGAAGATTACACTCAGAAAACATCACAAGCATATAAATTAAAAGGTAATCATTATTCTATTTTAAATAGTAATAAAGTAAAAATACTAGCAAAAAAAATGCAAGATCATTTAAATAATTAGTGTCTTGGTTGTCATGTCAGCATGCTTTTAGCTGGCATCCAGACAATTGAGGTTGCTCTGGATGCCAGCTAAAAGCATGCTGGCATGACAGAGATGGGGTAATGATATGGTGCTAAGATCTCGTTGCTGCTTTTCCAGCAATATAACCTGTAACCGCTCCTCTCATAAGTCCAGCTCCACCGGGATAAGTATGGTAGAAAAATCCTCCTGCCATTTCACCGGCTGCAAATAACCCCGGAATGACCCTATCTGATAGATCTAAAACCTGTGAATTGGTATTAATTTTGATACCACCGTAAGTAAACGTCATGCCCCCAGAGACTTTGAAGGCCCAGTAGGGCGGTGTTTCAAGTTTTATTGCATAATTAGAGCGAGGAGGCTTTGCTCCTTTAGCGCTGCGTCTATCCAATTGAAAAGGATTAAATGGAACGTTTTCATCTATGGAACTGTTGTAAGCATTGACTTCTTCAAGAAATGTTTTTTTATCAATTTCCATTTTGTCGGCAAGTTCCTCGAGTGTGTCAGCCTTAATGTAAGGTCCCAGAAAATAAAAATCTCTTTCTATGGGAGCGTCTAACCATTTAGAATCAAAAACCTGATAAGCTATTCGATGACTTTGTGATTCCACAGCGATACCGACTTTTGCATACATCAAAGGCATTAGATCTTCACCCTCATCGATAAACCGTTTTCCATCTTTATTTACCATAATTCCTAGCTGAAATAGGCAACGCCGTGTACGTTCTCCTAAAACCAGATCGCCATATGAACCAGCATTAGCATCAATGGGTACAGCATGAGCACCAGCCCAGCCTCCGTAAGGCTGGGCTCCAATTTCCAATGCTATCCTTAAACCTTCACCCATATTATATCGTGTACCTCTTACTTTCATTGTTGCCCAAGTTGGTCCAAGGTATTCCGCCCGCATTTTAGGATTTGCTTCAAAACCACCACATGCAAGAATTACGTTTTTTGCTTTAATTTCTTTATAGCCGGATAAGGTTTTAACCCTAACTCCTATCACCTGTCCATGACTATCAGTAAGCAATTTATCTACACCAGTATTGAAGTAAATAGGTATATTATTTTTACGTACAGCATTTAAAAGCATCTCAATAAGGCCTGGCCCACCTCCTTTTGCTTCAACACCTGACATCATTGCGAACACATGGGCTTTTGTTAATGTATTGGATCCCGTAAATAAATTTCCTTTTTTGTAAAATTCTTGGTTTTGTTTGTTTAATTTTTCTAAATGATCTATTTTATCTTTTGGCAGAGACATAATTGAATTATTTTCTCCGGGAAATCTCCAGACTATACCTAACTTTCTCATCCAGCTAATTGTTGGATAAGATTGTTCAACCAACATTCTACAAAGCTCTTTGTCAGCAAGATGATCTGAGGCCGACATTAAATGCGAGAAGTAATAGTCTGGAGTGTAAAGCTTTTTCGATAAAAGCTCGAAATCCGTTTGTGATAAGTCAGGAAAAATTTCTTGTAATTGATTTGGTTGCGAAAAGGCCACACGGAAACATCCGAAAGTGTATCTACTATTGCCTCCAACTTGATCTTCAGGGGCAACTTCAACTAATAGTACTTTCGCACCACCTTCGCTAGCAGATAAAGCTGCGGTTAACGCAGCATTACCCGTTCCTGCAACAACAACATCAAATCCTGCTGACATATGATTACTCTCCGTTTTCTCACGAAACATGCGTCGGAATAATCAGCCCATCACCTTCACGGATCTCATTATTCGCCAAGAGATTGATAATACGAATCGCTGAGGGTGAGGTACGAAACTTTTGCGCGATGGTATCAATTGTATCGCCTTTTCTCACCATATAAATAGTATCGCCAGGAGATAATTTATAATTTTTTTGTTGTGCACTCAGGTGAGTAGGAATAATAATTTTATCACCAATGCGTAACACCGTCATATCGCTCTGTTGATTCACAGCAAGCAACGTTTTTAGAGTAGTTTTAAAATGATGAGCAATTTTTTCTAAGCTATCACCTTTGCGTACCATATATAATGTATCGCCGGGCTGCAAAGTATAGCGTCCCACCACATGTTCAAGAACATTAATAAGCGATGATTTCTTCTTAACGCTAGCTGTAGAAGCAAAATAAGGTTGCGGTGATTCCATAATTGTTTTAGATATCGCTGGAATAGTGCGAGGTATTGATAAATATTGGCCTGGTTTTAAATTTTTATTTTCAGCGAGTACTGGATTTGATTTATTGATTTCAGCAATGCTGACGCCAAGTCGTTTTGAAATACGCGAAAGAGTATCACCGCGCCTTATTTTATATCGGCTCCAACTAATGCGTTTATACAAAGGTAATTTTTCTAAATTTTCAGTAAATTTTGCAACATTTTCAATGGGCAAAATTAATTTATAAGGACCATTTGGATCTGTTGTCGACTTATTATGGCCGGGATTCAGCTGCAAAAGTTTTTTGGCTTTAATACCAGCAAGAGAAGCTGCATGTTTTAAATCAATTTGTCCACCTACATCAATTTGTGCAAGATAAGGTGCATTTCTTACAGTGGGAAATTGTATTGGATATTTTTCTGGATTCGCAATAATGGCGGCCAATGCGAGAAGGCGAGGTACATAGTGGCGCGTTTCTCTGGCAACAGGTAAAGACCAAAAAGAAGTGCTATAACCATCGCGAATATTTTTGCGAATAGCAGCTAAAACATTTCCTTCGCCTGTATCATACGCTGCAATGGCAAGTAACCAATTCCCATTAAAAAAATTGGCTAAATACGCAACGTGATTTAAAGCAGCTTTAGTTGATGTAATAATATCGCGTCTACCATCATACCATCGGTCTTGTTTGACACCGTATCCCGAAGCTGTATTAGGCATCATTTGCCAAATGCCTGCAGCACCTGCTGATGAATAGGCAAATGGGTTGTACGCACTTTCTATTATAGGTATTAAAACAACTTCAGCAGGCAAATGTCTTTTGCGTGCTTGTTGTGCAATGTAATATAAATAAGGTGCTGCACGGGCAGTTGTTCTTTGTAGATATTCGGGGTGTCTCATAAACCAATTGATTTGCTGTCGTACCATAGGATTGTCTTCATGGTGCGCCAGTTTAAATTGACTACGTAATTCATCCCATAAGTTGTCAGCATGGCGGTAACGATGAATATCGTCGGCAAGTTGTTGTTTGCGCTCGGGAGAACGGTGTATGTTTTTTTGATATACCTGCAAGCCTTCTGAATTGGCGAAAGCATTGGCATAGAATGCGGTGAAACACAAAGCAATACACGTATTTTTTATAATATATTGGTACCAAGGTTTAGTCATTCTTTTGGTCCGTGTTCACCTTTATTGGTTAGCTTGAATCAAGATACTGATGCGCTCTATATCTGAGGACAGTATTGCTATTTATGGAATGGAGTTTACCATATAATCCTTACGAGGATACAACATTGAATTTATGCACTGATCATTAATCAAGCAGCTGCGAGGAAGCAACACTTGACAAAAACATACCGCACTATTCAACAGTGGGATCATTGGTTAACTCAGTTTCTAGGAAAAAGTGTTTTAGAAGCAGAGCAGCAATTTTTATCAAGTTTGCTATTCCAACGTTACGGAAAACATGCGCTACTAATAGGATCACCGCGACAACAAGTATTATTAAAAACCAGTGTGATGTCTAATCTTTTACTACTGGGTCCATTGATCAACAGCCATCGCGATGCTGATGTAAGTGGTATTGAAAGTGAGTTTTACGAATTACCGATCGCATCCGGCACCGTTGATCTCGTTTTATTGCCGCACATATTGGAACACGTAGATAACCCAAATCAACTTTTAGCAGAAGCGTGTCGAGTGATTAAACCAGAAGGACACATTATTATTTGTGGTTTTAACCCGTACAGCTTCTGGGGCCTTAGAAAACTGTTTACGCGGAATAAACATATGCCTTGGTCAGGGACTTTTATTAAGCCGAGCATGGTTAAAAAATGGCTAGGTTTATCTGACTTTGAGCTGATAGAACAACACAAAACTTTATACAGACCTCCCATTACACAACCGCATTTGTTTCAACGATTAAAGTTTCTAGAATGGCTAGGAAAAAAGTGTTTCTCACCATTTGGTGGGGTTTATTTTTTGCTCGCACGTGCTAAAGTAGTTCCACTCACTCCAATCAAATTACGTTGGAAACAACATTTGTCAGGTGTGCAAATCACCAGCCGTTTATCAGGTAATTCTTAATGAAACGTGTTGCTATATTTACGGATGGCGCGTGTCGTGGAAACCCTGGGCCAGGGGGTTGGGGAGCATTGCTTCGATATGGAAAACATGAAAAAGAGCTTTCTGGAGCAGAATCTGCGACAACAAATAATCGCATGGAATTGACAGCTGCCATCAAAGCACTAGCCTCATTGCGTGAACCTTGTATCGTTGAGTTACACACCGACTCGCAATATGTGCAAAAAGGAATTACACAATGGTTGTCTGCATGGAAAAAGCGCCATTGGAAGAAAGCAGACAATAAACCTGTTAAAAACGCAGATTTGTGGGAAGCTTTAGATAAGGAGACGGAACGCCATCAAGTCAGTTGGCACTGGGTGAAAGGGCATAGCGGTCATCCAGAAAATGAACTTGCTGATTTGCTTGCAAATAAAGCGATAGATAAATTGATGGGTAGATAACTTATGAGGCAAATTGTACTCGATACTGAAACAACAGGTTTACAACCAGAACAAGGGCATCGCATCATTGAAATTGGCTGTCTTGAAATGGTTAATCGCAAGTTAACGGGTAATCGCTATCATCAATATATTAATCCAGAACGTGACATTGAAGAAGATGCAATTTCTGTGCATGGCATCACAAATCAATTTCTTAAAGATAAACCGCTTTTCAGTGACATTGCGCAAGAGTTCATGGATTTTATTAATGGCGCAGAATTAATTATTCATAACGCGCCGTTTGATACTGGATTTATTAATCATGAACTCAATTTAACAGCAAAAAAATGGAAGCCATTAGAACGTTACTGCCGAATTTTTGATACTTTAGTTTTGGCACGACAATTGCACATAGGTCAGCGTAACAGTTTAGATGCTTTGTGCAAGCGTTATGGAGTTGATAATTCTCAGCGCGATTTGCATGGCGCTTTGCTTGATGCGAATTTGCTTGCTCAAGTTTACCTTGCAATGACTGGTGGGCAAGGAAGCTTGTTTGAAGAATTGGAAGTGACTAAGCGCTTGGAACCCGAGAAAATTACTGTTACCACAATTAATACAAAACCACGCAAGTTATGTGTTTTATCACCCAGCCCTGATGAACTTGCGCAACATGAGCAGTATTTGCAAAAGATGGCTAAAAAAGGAAAATGCGAGTGGTTAGAGGTGTGATTAATTGCGATTTAGTGCGGTGGGCGCTGAAGTTAGATCGAAGCCCCGTCATTGCGAGCATGTGCTTTTCATGCGAAGCAATCCAGGGGAACGTTTTTGTGCTCTCTGGATTGCCATTGCCACGCCCGCGCAAAACGCGCGCGGGCTCGCAATGGCGGGCTTTTTTTAATGAGGTAGCCCTGACAACAGAACAGAGGTGGAACTTATGATGAAGAAAATACAAATTTTAGTTTTTATTACATTAATTATTTTTAGTTTTTCCGTGAAAGCGCTTTCATTCGGCAATCCATTGCCATCTTGGAATGCAGGGCCCACAAAAAAAGCGCTGCTTGATTTTGTGCAAGCAACAACGGATAAAAGCAGTCCGTATTATGTACCGGTGGAAGAACGCATCGCTGCGTTTGATCAAGATGGTACCTTGTGGGTTGAGAAACCCATGTACAATGAAGTGATTTTTACACTGGATCGAATTATTGCGCTAGCACCTAAACATCCTGAATGGAAACATCAAGAACCCTTCAAGTCATTAATTGCAAAAGATACCAATGCCATTGCAAAATTTGCTAGCCAAGATTTTGAAAAAATTATCGCTGTTACACACACCGGTATGTCGCCTGATGTTTTTCAAGCAACAGTAAAAGAATGGTTAAAGACAGCAAAACATCCACGTTGGCAGCGTCCTTATACGGAATTGATTTATCAACCGATGTTAGAAGTATTAAATTTTTTGCGCGCACATGGGTATAAAACCTATATCGTGACAGGCAGTAGTCAAGAATTTGTTCGCGCATATGCGAAACAAATATACGGTATTCCCAACGAACAAGTTATCGGCTTAGCTTTTAAAATACAGTATAGTTATGATAAGCAAGGGCGCACAGTATTAACTCCAGCTCCAAAAATATTAATAAATAATAATCTTTCCGGTAAACCAGAAGGTATTTATCTCTTCTTGGGACGTCAACCGCAAATAACCTTTGGTAATTCAACGGGAGATCAACAAATGCTTGAATATACCCAAACAGGTAAAGGTGCACGTCTCATGCTGTTGGTGCATCATGATGATGCAGAAAGAGAATATGCTTATGGCGCACAATCTAGAGTAGGAACTTTCTCTGATGCACTGATGTCAGAAGCTAAAAATCGCGGCTGGCATGTCATTAGCATGAGGCAAGATTGGAAGCGTATTTTTCCGTTTGATAAAAAATAAAAGTTGTTTATTCTTTACTGTTAAACACACCCAACAACATCAAAAGATTTTGGAACAACATTTGAATATCTAAATATAAACTAATGGTTGCCATAATATAATTTTGTTCACCGTTATGAATGATGCGGCTGGTGTCATACATCATTAGCAATACAGAGAGAAAAGTTAACATAGCTGATACAGCGAGTTGCACAGCTGGCATTTTGAAAAAGATGTTTCCCAAGCTTGCTACAACGCAAACGATAAGACCAATCATTAAAAACTTGCCCCAATGGCTTAATTCTTTTTTCGTAGTCAGTAGGTAAGCAGAAGCAGCAAAAAATGTTAAACCGGTTCCAGCAAGAGCAGTAGCGATAAGTTGTCCGCCATTTTTATAACCATGTATAAAATGGTTTAACAGAGGGCCCATGGAGTATCCCATGCATCCTGTGAAAGCAAATACAGCGAGGAGTCCCCAACCACTGTTTCTTAAAGCGGTTGTCACAAATAAAAGAACGAAAGCGCCAATAAAAGTAACTATGGATGAAGCAAAGCTTGCTTGATTAATGACAGCTAAGCTTGCCATGCCAGCACTAAATAGTAAGGTTAAGCTCAATAGTAGGTAAGTATTACGTAATACTGATTGGCTAGCTAATAAGGCTTCGCCATGTCTAATGACAGAGGTTTGATTAAATTGCATAGCTATAGTTCTCCTAGGTAGAGATTTTGTGTGAAGAAAATGATATCATATGTCTCAACACGAGTGTAGCCCAATTTGATTGCAGAATGAGTTGAATTGTTCCTTAAAATAACGCTATGATACTACAGGTAAAACGATAATAAAATCAGTATGTATGGGTTAGACAGGTGCGTCTATCCAACGTTGATCGGGAGAGATGGCTGAGTGGTTGAAAGCGGCGGTCTTGAAAACCGTTGAGTCCTTAGGGCTCCGGGGGTTCGAATCCCTCTCTCTCCGCCAAGCAACTTGATGAATACATAACCATAAGGATAAGGGGCAACAATTTGATTAAAGTTCTATTAGTAGATGATCATGAATTAGTACGAATTGGCATCAAGCGCCTATTGCAAGATGTTAATGGAATCAAAGTCGTTGGTGAAGCGAGCACAGGTGAAGAAGCTATCCGATTAGCAAAAGAATTTCCCTGATGTTGTTTTAATGGATGTGCAAATGCCTGGCATAGGAGGCTTAGAAGCACTCGCAAAATGATTACGTCATAATCCAGATATCAAAATTTTAGCTCTTACAATTCATGAAGATGAGCCTTATCCTTCGCGCTTATTGCAAGCCGGTGCTGCTGGTTACATCACTAAAGGGTGTGATACTGAAGAAATGATTCGAGCAATCCGTACTGTCCATTCTGGTCAACGTTATATTAGTTCCGAGATTGCGCAACAACTTGCATTGAAACGTTACACTAAAGCCGAAGAATCACCATTGGATGTTTTATCTGAACGTGAAATGCAAATCATGCTGATGATTACTAAAGGTCAAAAAGTTCAAGAGATTTCCGAAAAACTGTGTTTAAGCCCCAAAACAGTCAATAGTTATCGTTATCGCATTTTTGAAAAATTGGGAATTCATAGCGATGTTGAGCTCACATTACTTGCGATGCGATTGGATCAAGTGGAAGGAAGCAAGGTGCAGGGAAAGCAAGATAAATCATCATCTGACGTAAAGTAAATAATCTCACTCATCATCCCGGCGTTTATCAAATGCTGGGAGAGAAGGGTGAAGTTTTATATGTAGGTAAAGCTCGCAATCTAAAAAAACGTGTCTCCAGTTATTTCAAAGCAACGCAAAAAGACATCAAAACAATAGCGTTGATGAAACATGTTAAAGATATCGATATCACTGTAACACGCAATGAAAGTGAAGCACTGTTACTCGAATATAATTTAATAAAAAAACATAAACCGCGTTATAACGTTTTATTTCGTGATGACAAAAGTTATCCTTATATTTTAATTACCAATGAAAATCCTTATCCACGCATCGATTTTTATCGCGGACAACGCAAAAAAAGTGGTTTATTTTTGGGCCTTATCCCAATGCAACAGCAGTGAGAGAAACGATTCACTTAATTCAAAAATTATTTGGTTTGCGTACTTGTAACGATAATTTTTATGCCTCACGTACACGTCCTTGTTTGCAGCATCAAATTGGACTTTGTTCAGGTTCTTGTTCTGGATTAATTACACAAGAAAAATACCAAGAAGATGTGCGTCATGCCATTTTATTTTTGAAAGGGAAAAGTGACGAAATTATTGATGAACTAAATCGACAAATGGAAAAAGCAGCAAAAGAATTGAATTTCGAATTAGCCGCGCGACTGCGCGATCAAATTGCTAGATTGCGTCAAATTCAAGAACGCCAATATGTCAGTGCCGGTCATGGCGAAGCCGATATTATTGGTTATGCATCAACAGCTGGAGTTGTTTGTCATGCAATTATTAGTTATACGTGATGGCAGAATTTTAGGAAGTCGTGCTTATTTCCCAACAGTTCCTGCGGATTCTTCCGCAGAAGAAATTTTAACTTCGTTTATTACACAACATTATTTTAGTCAAACATGATGATATACCCAAAGAAATTATTATTCCATTTTGAATTACCTGAAAAACTGGGATTAGCAAGCGCATTCAGTGAACAAGCCAACACAAAGTGCATGCTTGCCCATTCTGTACGTGGTGAGAGAAAAGAAATGGTTAGAAATGGCAATGACTAGTGCAGAACAAGCTGTCTGCTAGTCATTTACTGAATAAAGCAAACATGAAAGAACGTTTTAATGCATTACAAAGAACTTTTACAACTCAAAGAATTACCCAAACGTATCGAATGTTTTGATATCAGTCATAGCATGGGCGAGGCAACCGTTGCTTCTTGTGTTGTGTTTGACATCAATGGCCCGGTAAAAAGCGATTATCGACGATTTAATATCACTGATATCACTCCAGGTGATGATATTGCTGCAATGCGACAAGCGTTATCTCGCCGTTATCAAGAAGTTACAAACAGATCATGCAACATTACCTGAGATTTTATTAATTGATGGTGGCTTAGCTCAACTGCATGCCGCACAAAAAGTACTCAGTGAATTACAAATTCATGATATTATCGCTATCGGTGTAGCAAAAGGTGTTACGAGAAAACCAGGTTATGAAACTTTGCATATACCTGATCAAGCACCCACGCACTTAGCACCTGATTCATTAGCCTTGCATTTAATTCAACAAATTCGTGATGAGGCTCATCGTTTTGCTATCACAGGTCATCGATTGCAGCGCGATAAAAAACGCCGCACATCTACTTTAGAGTCGATTCCTGGCATAGGTGCAAAACGTAGACGTGAATTATTACGTTACTTTGGTGGTATTCAAGCTATAAATCGTGCTAGTCTTGAAGAATTGGAAAAGGTTCCAGGAATTAGTGCGTCGCTAGCGCAGAGGATTTTTGCGGCATTACATGATGTGATGGTCTAGAGCATGATGATAACTGTACCCAACGTTGTAACTTTAGCACGAATTTTAATTATTCCTATCTTTGTAATCGTTTTTTATTTGCCTTTTTCAGGGGCACATCTTGCTGCAGCAATTATTTTTGCAATTGCTTCTGTTACAGATTGGTTAGATGGTTATCTCGCGCGCAGTTTAAAACAATCCACCAAGTTAGGTGCGTTTCTTGATCCCGTTGCTGATAAGCTGATGGTATCTATCGCTTTAATTATGATTGTTGCCGAGCGACAATTTCAATTTCTTAATATGCCATCGACTATTATTGCGATTCCTGCAGTCATGATTACGATACCCGCTGCAATTATTGTTAGCCGCGAAATACTCGTTTCTGCTTTGCGGGAATGGATGGCAGAGATAGGTAAACGCACACATTTAGCCGTTTCTTATTTAGGAAAAGTTAAAACAACAGTGCAAATGATAGCGCTGACCGTTTTGATATATTGCAATACGGGTACCAACGTATTTATCGTGATCATTGGTTATCTTTTATTATATATTGCTGCCATTCTTACCGTCTGGTCCATGGTGCTGTATTTAAAGATGGCATGGAATGAACTCCGCGCACATACCTGGCATGAAAAGTCCTTGACACTCAAGGGTCCTGCGATAGAATTACGCCTTCGTTACAAAAAGCGGGAATAGCTCAGTTGGTAGAGCACAACCTTGCCAAGGTTGGGGTCGAGGGTTCGAGTCTCTTTTCCCGCTCCATTTATCTATTATGGCTGGGTGGCAGAGTGGTCATGCAGCGGCCTGCAAAGCCGTGGACGCCGGTTCGATTCCGACCCCAGCCTTTTCACCCTCATATATATGCCCGGGTGGCGGAACAGGTAGACGCAAGGGACTTAAAATCCCTCGGGGGGTAACTCTCGTGCCAGTTCGATTCTGGCCTCGGGCACCAGATAGATTATAATCTGTTTTTCAAGCTGTTATTAAGAGTCACCTATTTCAAGTTTGTGTAATTCCTATGTAATTATGAAATAGTTTTGTGCCACTAGCGATGTGATTTATGAATGGATGATCAAAAGCATGCAGGTGTGCATTACAACTTATACATCTGGCTTGATTTGGCAAACGCGTAAGGTCTTTATCTTTTTATTTTGAATTCTAAAAAATAGGCTGCCATTTACCACCAATACGTAGTGATTCACGTGATTTTATAATGCCGGTGTACCCTTTCGTTGGTACTACGTTGCCCTCTGATCTTTGAAAGCTAATAATTCTATATTTTTTAGCGAAGTAGATATTACCGTTCGCTTTACTCTGGAATTGTTGTTTGCCAAGTGCATCGTTTTTTTACTCTAGCCAATGACTTTAAATTATGGTTGTATAGCAGCTTGAATAAAGCGTAACGTGTTCGGGGCAAAAAAGATTGAGGTAACAGGGAGGGAGAGAAATGAAAATGGATGCAAGAGCAGATGATAGCGATTTAGATGAGAACAAAGAAGTAGAGCAAAAGGATTTTTTCCATAATTTAGCTAAAGTTCTTACATTTAATAATATTATTCCTGTAAAAAACTCGAGCGCTAAACAATTGCGCCTACTTTGTCATGAATATATGCAAAAGATGGAAAAGGGGGATGAAAAATCAAACTGGGTTAAACAGTTGATGAATACAGAAAAAGAGCAGGGGTATAAAGAATGTTTACAGTGGGTTCAGTACACTCCAAAAGAAATGGAAGAAAAAAGTCTGAGTGGCTGCATTGATGAATGCTTCAAGAGAATATTTAGGTAATTTGGCCAGGGCCAGAACGGCGGAG
Organism: uncultured Gammaproteobacteria bacterium; assembly: GCA_963710715.1. Taxonomy (GTDB): domain Bacteria; phylum Pseudomonadota; class Gammaproteobacteria; order DSM-16500; family DSM-16500; genus CAVQBL01. The sequence goes on from CAVQBL010000014.1 coordinate 162,392, forward strand.
CCAGTTGGAGTAGCAAACAATCAGTCTTCTTTTTGGAATGGTCTTGTTGCGCTTTCAAATTCAAAAACAATTGATAAATTTGATTCTATGGTTGAGGGCATCACAGGCATTGTTATACATCCAATTAACACAGCAAAAGGTGTAGCAAGCTTTTTAAGTAATCCTGTACCGGTCCTAAAAAGTATAGGGACATCGGTGGCTGACGATTGGCATGCCTTAACTGGTAGTGAAAGTAGTTGGTCAGCAAGGCTAGATGCAGCAGGTAGTTTGGCATTGGATGTGATTCCTGCTGTAAGGACCCTTTCAACATTAGGGCGGTTTGGGATGTTTGCTGAAGGTGCAGGCAGTGCTGGAGGTTACGGAAGTCGTCTTGCGTCACAGGCGGGAGGGCAGGCTGGGGTATTGGGTGTAGCAGAGAATAATCAGTTAATTTCAGGCATTAAACGTATTTCGTCAAATACCGCCAATAAGCCTTTCATGACAGAAAAAGCAAAAGCTGAAGGATGGCAGCCACCATACCTCGCTAACTTAAGTCTTCGGGAAATTAGTACAACTCAAGAAATACCTTTTGTAAGAGCTTTTAGTGGAGATAATCCAATAGGAAGGTTTTTAGTAAGACAAGAAGAAATTGCACATATTATTAATAATCCAGAGGCATTAAAAATATATCTGGGCTTAAAAGATGTGCCGACAAGTATTTCACCTGTACTAGTTCCCGCAAATATAAGAATGTTAGTTGGTCGTATTGGACCACAACCAAGGTTTGGGTTGATGGATAAAAGTGGCTTTCAATATCAATTGCTTGAAGATATTCCGAAATCGAATTTTGGAACCCCACAATTAATTTTGGATAAAAACAATCTATTTAATTATAGGCCATGAGGATAATTGATATGCGAACACTAAACTTAAAACAACAATCAATGATTGAAAAAGTAATAAATATTAATACTAAAAAAAAAATTGTGATGTTAAATGTTTCTGGAAATAAAACTATTTCTGATTTAGAAGTAAATGGTAATGTGTATTGCATAAATGATAAATTTGAAGTTTTGTGGCAAATTAAGCCAGTGATCACGGGTTTTAGTAGAGATCCATTTGTTAACATAGAATTAAATGATAAGAGAGAATTGATTGCAAAAAATTTTTCTGGGTTTCAATATAGAGTAAATTTAGAAACTGGAGATGTAGAAGAAATAGGCTGGAATAAGTAGGCTGTAAGAGAGGGGGCCAAGTATTTGTTTGTCGCTAGTTATGTTGCGCGACAACTTTTTGTTTGTAATATTAAATAAGTTACATGCATAAAGGGAAACTTTATGAGCTTTTTTAGAAGACTCAGAGATGATAAAGACAGACATTTTTCAATGTATACATATAAATATACTAGTAGCGATGATTATGAGGCTCTGAAAAAACTTAATTTGGAATTACAAGAATACATAGAAGAAAATAATCGTCTAGCTAGACATGCATATGACATAGATTATGATCTAAATGAAGCGTTAAGGAAAAATGCTACAAAAACAGTTGAAATCCTTAAGCCTGAGTTGAATAAAGCTATAAAGGAGCTAAAAGATAGTGGTGTAATAGAAAAGATAAGAATTCTCCAAGGGCAAAGAAAAGGGCTCGAAATAAGCATTTATGGGAAGCCTTTAAGACACGATTCTCCATCCACAGGGTTGCCACCACCACATCGATGTCGATACGAAGAGTTGCGTGAAAGCAAGCGCGGGCAAGCAAATGAGCTGAGAGCAATTGCTATTTACGGATGTTGTGTGTGGTCTTCTGCAAATCAGTTTAGTTTGGTAGGTGGGCAAAGGCCAAACGTTTCCTAGCTGGAAGTATGCTGAGACAAGCTTTGGCCGTGCCCACCAAATGCGAGCTAAAGGCAGAACATAACAAATCTGCGTTGTTAGAAGAGTTTCTCCATGGCACTCAAAAAAGGCTTGGAATTATCGATCGACTTACTCCACAGGGTGCAGAAGTTCATGTAAAAGATTTTATGCTTAGACATGCTAAATTGCTTGGTTTAGATAATCCCGCAGATATACGTTTGTTGCAGCAATTAAAGATTGAAGAAACTGAACGTCTATATTTAAGTGCGATGAGGAAATAATTATGAATAAAATTTGCGAAATGAATGTAAACGATTTTTTTAAACTTTCGTCAGGGCATATAGCATTTGTTAGAGAAGTTATACCTAATAGAGATAAATTTATTGCGGATAGTAAAGCGGATTTATATATTAATGTCAGATGATTAGAACGATACATATCGTTGGTGAAGATCGTTTTTCTGGTGTTAATGAGGAAATTAGACAAGGTAAAAGTCTGTTAGGACGGATGATGATGTATCCTGTGAGCTTAATGTAAAGCCTAATGAAATTAATTAGCATATTAGGCATGGTATTAGCTTAGAGGATAGGGCTATGAAGGCTTACACAATTAGAGCTGAAGCTAGGCTTAATGCTAGACAATTAATGGCTAACCCATCGGAAGTTGAATTGTTGCAAGCGAGAGATATGTTTAAATATCAAAATCCAAATGGTCCAACTTTTGATTATTTATATAATAGTTATAGAACGATGGGTTACTCAAATGAACAAATACTTCAATCAATTATTGATCGGTCCCAAATAACCAGCCCGAAATTTAATATGGGACTTACACGTTAGTCGGAGTACAAAATGTTTCGAAAAAAGCAAAATTATTTTGAATTAAACCTCAGTTGGAATAAAACAGAAAATTCGGAGTTTCCATTTCAAATTGACTATAATGGACATAAGTTTCAACTGAGGATAAATGATTTTCCAGATGAACATATGTATAGCCTTATTGTAGATAGTATATTTGTATGTGATTTCGATGACTGGCCCAAAAATTGGAAAAGATAATCGCACCCGAATTAAAGCAGCTTCAAGAGCGTATAAAGTTGAAATCCTTAAACCTGAGCTGAATAAAACTATAAAGGAGCTAAAAGATAGTGGTGTAATAGAAAAGATAAGAATTCTCCAAGGACAAAGAAAAGGACTCGAAATAAGCATTTATGGAAAGCCTTTAAGGCACGATTCTCCATCTACAGGGTTGCCACCACCACATCGACATCGACACGAAGAAAAAATACCAAGTAGATAATAGATATAATATGAATGATCCTGCATTAAATGGTTTTGCAAATAATCAAAGTGTTGCGGGAAGAGTTTTGAGTGATATGGCAAGTGCACAAAGTCAAGCAACTAAGTGGAGTAATCTCGCCCCGAAAAAACGGACACATAACTAAGCGACCATTTGTTCTTCAAAACGCACTGGGCTTAAATAGCCAAGTTTAGAGTGAAGACGTTTTCGATTGTAATACACATCGATATAATCAAACACGTGATTTTTTGCATAAGCACGTGTTGAAAATTTTTCACCATGAATAGCTTCAACCTTGAAGCTGTGATTCCAGCTTTCCATGCTGGCGTTATCGTAACAATCACCACGTTTACTCATGCTGCAAATAAAGCCATTATCAGCTAATAATTCTTGATACTCATGAGAGCAGTATTGACTGCCGCGGTCAGAGTGAATGATCACGCCACGTGGTTTTTTACGCTGCCAAATTGCCATTTGTAATGCATCAATGACAAGCTTTGATGTCATGCGCTCCGATAGCGACCAACCAACTACCATGCGTGAATATAAATCCATTACAACCGCAAGATAAAGCCAGCCTTCATCTGTCCAGATGTAGGTAATGTCAGACACCCATTTTTCATTTGGCTTGCTAGCAAAGAAATTTTGCTGCAATAAATTCAGCGCTACCGGCAATTTATGATTACTGTTTGTCGTTGCTTTGAATTTTTTTGCTGCTTTCGCACGCCAACTATTTGATCGCATAATCCTTGCAACACGATGACGACTTACCTGAGTACTTTCTGCTTTTAGGCGTTTTGCAATGCGTTTGGCGCCAGCGCGAGAGTGTTCATCGTCAAAAATAGTCTTTATTTTATCTGCTAACAGAACATTTTCCTGAGCACGTAGTGACAGTGGCCGATCTCGCCAATCGTAATAACCACTCGGCGAAACAGAAAGCATGCTGCACATCATTCTCACGGGAAAGTTATTTTTATTTTTCTTTATCATGGTGTACCTCACTTCGTTTCTTTCGTGAAGTACGTGGCCACCTTTTTTAAAAAGGCGTTTTCCTGCTCCAGACGATCAACTTCGCGTTTAAGTCTTGCCATTTCAGCTTGCTGAAGTTTTTGATTTTCAATCGTATTACCACCTTTATTTTTCTGGCTACGCCAGTAATAAAGCATAGATTCAGGGATACCTAAATCTTTGGCTGCTTGCGGGACACCATCTTTTTTTGCACGCTCTACTGCTTGATCTTTAAACTGTGGACTATATTTCTTTCGGGTTGTTTCTTTCTTTGGATTATTTTCGTTCATTTTTCACCTCAATATCAGAGAGTTTACTCTCTTAGTGAGGTGTCCGTGAAGTCGGGGCTAGATCATTGTTTGTGGAGCATCTAAAATGGATGACACGACCATAAGTTGCTTAGCAGCTAAGCAGCTAAGAGCAAGAGCTAAAAAGAATGATCCTGCAGCAGGATTGATGTTAGATAATATTTATAAAATCGGACTTGATTTATCTATTATTAATGATATTAAAACATGCATTGAATCAGAGAATCATATAGATGTTTCTGAAGGACTATATTTTTTAATGGGATTATTAAAAAAATATAAATTACAGGATTTTGGGAATGACTTCGCTAAATTTTTAACTAAAAGAATACCAATAGTAATAACAAAAAATCAAAAAACACAAGCATTTTATTTTGCATTAGATTTTTATATATGGTTAAAAGATAACTATTCTGATTACAGAGAAAAAATGTTGGAATTTCTTGGGTCAAATGATTTAGGATGCAGAAAAAAGGCTCTTTCAGTTTATGAAACATATTGTAGGCCAGGTGAAATTGAACCATTATTTCAGTTTGAGCACGATAACTATATAGCTGAATTAGCTATGTGTGGACCATTAATATATGAATTACGTGATTTAGCTCTTGAGAAAATTGGTAAGTTATGCGGTAAGAGTTTTTTGCAAAATAAAAAAAGTGAATACAATAGCGAGTGGAATGGAAACGTTGTTTTCTATGATTGGAAACCATTTTGGGATTGGTGGAACAGCAAAGGAAAGAGGAGTCAGGCCTGCCCCTAATAGAATAATATTTCCTGCCTATGCAGTTGACTCCACAACGGTTTTACACAAGATTATTTGTAGGGAATCTGTGTGTAATTATGCCAAGAAATACGGGTGATTATAAAGATTTCGGACGGTATTACGATCAAAATGTTGCAGGTGTGACTATCTTACCCCCCAACAAGGTACTTTACTCATTATAAAATTAAATATGGCACTTCTTAAAGGTAAAGGGTCTACCATCGGATTTTAGCAGAAAAAGATTTGACCTTTAGCAATGGGTAGGTAAGATAGCTCTTAAATAAGGTTCTCACTATGACTTTCGTTGTCACTGAACAATGCATTCGTTGCAAATACACCGACTGTGTCGAAGTCTGTCCGGTAGATTGTTTTTACGAAGGCCCTAACTTTCTTGCTATCAAGCCCGATGAGTGCATCGATTGCGCGCTTTGTGTACCCGAATGTCCAGTCAATGCTATCTATTCTGAAGATGATTTACCCGAAAAATACCGAGAATTCTTGCAACTCAATAAAGAACTTGCAGAAAAATGGCCTAACATTAACCGTATCAAAGAAGCACCGCCCGACGCTAAGCAATGGGAAAATGTCGAAGGTAAGCTAAAATATTTAGAAAAATAGAGTCTGTTTGACATTTCGCTATGCCGCGCCAGAAAATCTTAATTTTCGAGAACCGCAGCGCAGCATATGTTGGTAATATGTGAGCAGCGGATCGCAGAAAATTAAGACTTTATGGCCGGCAGAGTAAAAATGTCATGGTTAGTGCAGAAATCTTAGAACAAGGCGGCCTACTCAGCCAAGCGATCGCTGGCTTCACTCCCAGAATCTCCCAACAAAAAATGGCTGCTGCTATTGAACAAGCCATAGAGCAGCAAACAGAACTGGTTGTAGAAGCGGGTACAGGTACGGGAAAAACTTTCGGATATTTAGTACCGGTTTTTTTAGCACAAAAGAAAACTATCATTTCAACTGGCACGAAAAACTTACAAGACCAGCTATTTTTTAAAGATATTCCTGTGATAAAAAAAATTTTAGCTTTCCCGCTAAAAATCGTTTTATTAAAAGGACGAGCCAATTATTTATGTTGGCAGCGTTTAGAAAGAAACCGCATCGATGGACGCTTTGTTTCAAGACAACATGTTTCACAATTACATACCATCAATGAATGGGCTCACATCACAAATACAGGTGATACTTCTGAATTGCATACTGTGCCAGAAGACTCCAGTATTTGGCCGCAAGTGACTAGCACAGCAGATAATTGTTTAAATCAAGATTGTCCTTTTTACAAAGACTGTTTTGTGGTGAAAGCGCGCCAACAAGCGTTAGCCGCTGACATTGTAGTGGTGAATCACCATTTATTTTTTGCCGATATGGCATTACAAGAAGAAGGTTTTGGTGAGTTATTGCCCGGCGCAGATGTGATTATTTTTGATGAAGCGCATCATTTGCCTGAAATCGCTTCACACTTTTTTAGTACTTCATTATCCGCACGCCAATTGACGGAATTAGCGAGAGACAGCGAAGCAGAAGCTTTAGAAAGTGCTAAAGACATGCAACAAATTAGTGATGAATCTGCTCATTTACAGAATGAAGTGCACGCGATGCGTACTGCATTTGGATCCGAATTACGACGCTCACCCTGGTCAGAAAAGCAAACTACCTTACTAGAAAATAGTATCAATAATGTAAAAAAAGCCTTGCAACAATTGGAAGCTGTTCTTAAAGTCAGCGCTGTGCGTAGCAAAGGCCTCGAAAATTGCTGGCAGCGTGCTATTCAATTAATTGAGCGTTTTAATTTACTGACAGGGAAAGCACCTGAGGATACCGTGCACTGGTTTGAAACACATCCACAAAGTTTTACTTTGCAGTTAACGCCCATGGTTGTCGCAAGCCATTTTAAACGTCACATTGAAGAACGAAAGCGTTCTTGGATATTTACTTCTGCGACTCTTACAGTAAAAAATAACTTTCAATTGTTTATTGACGCCCTCGGTTTAGATAAAGCCTTACAATTGCAATTAAAAAGCCCGTTTAACTATCAAAAACAAGCGTTGCTATATGTTCCACGTGGATTACCTGATCCACGGTCTAGTGGTTATACCGAAGCTATGATTAAAGCTGCCATTCCCGTTCTTGAGGCCTCTCAAGGACGGGCATTTTTATTATTTACTAGCTATAAAGCATTGGAGTATGCAGCAGAGTATTTAAAAGGCCAAGTGACATTCCCTTTATTGCTACAAGGCAGCATGCCTAAAAGAGAATTAATTGAGCAATTCAAAAAGCTAGGAAATGCCATTTTGCTTGGAACGAGCAGTTTCTGGTATGGCGTCGATGTGCGTGGAGATGCGTTATCTTGCGTCATTATCGATAAACTCCCATTTGCAGCGCCAGACGATCCTATTTTACAAGCGCGCATTCAAATGTTGCGCAAACAAGGCAAAGATCCTTTTCAAACTTATCAGCTGCCTAATGCTGTATTAATTTTAAAACAAGGGGCAGGGCGATTGATCCGTGACAATGAAGATCGTGGTATTCTTATGATCTGTGATCCACGTCTCGTTGGGTCGCGTTATGGAGAAACTTTTTTGCAAAGTTTGCCAGATATGACGCGTACGAGAGAGGTAAATAAGGTATATGAATTTCTTAAAAGCCCCCTTTGAAAACTTATCAGTAACGAAGTAGAGTTAGCCGCCCGCGCTTCGACTTAACATCGTGCTAATTTTTTCGTTGGTTTGGTCTATCGTCCCCACCGGCGGGAACCCTTTAACTTTCATACAATGGACAATTGAGCCGTGTTGTGCTCCAAGATTTTCATAGTAATTGACAGCGTATATTTTCCCCTGCACGGCCTGTTGGCAGGCACGGAGTGCCGGGGCAACAGCATTTGGGGGGCCAGCAAAATCCGATACCGTAGCCGTCGTACATCCCGCTATCCATAATACTGCGCTAATTATTAGACCGATTTTCCAAAGCATTTAATGTCTCCTCATATGACGGCATTCAACCTAAATTCGACAGTTGAACTCGTAGCGAGCGCACTAGAGTTCTACTGACTAGAGGCGTTTAATAAAAACTTTCCATAACAATTTGACACTGCAAGGTATTCGCAGGCGTTGTTGTTATTATAGCTACTACTTTATACGGTTGTTTATTGAAATAATCTTGCAAAGGTTGGGTACATGTTACTTTCTCTGGTGATCCACCTATCGAACGCCTACTTTCCACTTCAAACCGCACGGTAGAATCGTATGGATAAGGTTCTGGGCTTGATGTGCTAATACACTTCTCCCGCGATGCTAAAGCTTCAAGCTGATCGTAAAACTCACTGTGGCTGTCTTAGGCAAAAGCTACTTGCATAAACTGAAAAAGATAATAAACTTAAGGCGATGAATGCTATAATATTTTTCATGAATAACCTCGTATTGTTAATTAAACTTAGCGCGAAAGTATATCACTCATGTCGCTATTTGAAAATAATTTAGTCAATGGTGGGGCAATGCCATACAAATGAAACTACTTGCCATTGAAACATCATCTACTGCTTGCTCTGTTGCCTTGCTGCTTGATCAGCAGCATATCTTAGTAACACATGAACTTGCTCCTATGCAGCAAACGCAAATTATTTTATCTCGAATTGAAGATCTACTTAAAAATAATAAAATTAAATTAAATCAATTGGATGCGATATCTTTTGGATGTGGTCCTGGAAGTTTTACAGGAATACGCATTGCTACCAGTGTGGCGCAAGGACTCGCTTTTGGGGCAAATCTTCCATTAATACCGGTTTCTTCATTGGCTGCTATAGCGCAAGATGCATATCAAGATTTAGGCTGGGAAAAACTAATCGTTGCTATTGATGCGCGCATCAATGAAGTCTATTGGGCAACATATCAAGCAAATAAGGTAGGAATCGTTGAATTGCTTGGTAAAGAAATAGTATGTGCTCCGGAAGAAGTTTCTCTGCCTCCGCAATCAGGTTGGTATGGGGTAGGGAACGCATGGCAAGTTTATTATGATGAAATACCATTTAAGCCAGCTAAAATAAACGCATCGCTTATGCCAACAGCTGCAGCAGTTGCCAAATTAGCGAGCATAAAGTATCAAAATAAAGAATGGGTTACTGCACGTGAGGCACATCCGGTTTATCTGCGAGATAATGTTGCTGTGAAATCATAACTCGTCATTGCGAACCGTTCTTTGCGGGTGAAGTTGATCTAGGAGTGGGGGCATTGTAATATTCTACTGGATTGCTTCGTCGTAAAAAACACTCCTCGCAATGACAGGAAAATTTAAATCTTTCATTGAGTTTAGAGCGCATGAGAGATAAAATTTGGCCATATAAAAAAGGTAGGGGCGAACCCACGTGTTCGCCCTGTTAACAGAGGCTATATAATAGTATGATGGTTCAAAACGATAATCGCCGCCTAAGTATAATGACTCAATTGCACATCTACCTCAAAGATCGTGTTTCAGAAAAACAAGCTGCTCTCATTGAAGCACTCGCACATCGTTATTACGCATCGGCTCCACCTGCAGACTTGAACGAACGACGAACCGAAGACTTATTTGGTGCCTTATTATCGCATTGGGATTTAATTTATCAACGTGACCCTAACGAAACAAAAATCCGTGTTTTTAACCCAAGTTTAGAAAAAGATGGCTGGCAATCTACTCATACTATAATTGAAATTTCTCGTAATGATATTCCATTTTTAGTCGACTCAATACGAATGGAACTGAATCGCCTTAGCTATCAAATTCATTTTATAATTCACTTTGGCGGCCTCAAAGTAAAACGTGATAAACAAAATCGTGTTACAGAAATTTTACCTGTTGGAATAATGGATGAGACTGCAACATCGGAAGCACCTATTTACATAGAAATTGATCGCCAAACAAATTCGACTGCGATGGAAGAATTGCGCTCTAATATCGAACGCGTTTTTGCCGATGTTCAAGTTGCTGTTGTTGATTGGCGGAAGATGGTGCATCGCGCAGAAGAAGCGCTAATCGAATTAGAAGAAAATCCTCCGCCATTCGATTTTGCAGAAGTAGCTGAATCAAAAGATTTCTTACGTTGGTTGATTAATAATAATTTTACTTTTTTAGGTTGTCGTGATTACAAACTTATTGGTGATGAAAAAAACCGCGCGCTACAAATTGTTTCGGGTTCCGGTTTAGGCGTACTGCGTGATGACAGCACAAGCACATTTTCACGTCGCTATGCAGAACTTCCTCCTCAAGCGCGTAAGCTCGCTTTATCAAAAAATATTTTGATTATTGCAAAAACTAACACAAAATCAACTGTACACCGCATGGCTTACACAGATTACATCGGCGTAAAACGATTTAATGCAAAAGGTGACTTAATCGGTGAGCGCCGCTTTATTGGTCTTTATACTTCAAGTGCTTATCATAGCAGTCCGCGGCAAATACCTTTCTTACGCCATAAAGTAGCTAAGGTTATACATGAGTTACATTTTCCACCAGATAGTCATAATGGTAAAGAAGCGATTCATATTTTAGAAACATTACCACGCGATGATTTACTGCAAGCAACTCACGAAGAATTACTTAACCTCACGATGGGGATTTTACAATTACAAGAGCGTAGCCGTATCCGCCTGTTTGTACGCAAAGATTCTTATGGGCGATATTTTTCTTGCTTAACTTATGTTCCAAGAGAAATTTTTAATACCGAATTAAGCATAGCAATGCAAAATGTATTAATGGAAGCGTTTCAAGGGATAGAATCTTCTTTTACTACGTATTTTTCTGATTCCGTTTTAGCACGCATCCATTTTTTAATCCGTGTCAATCCTCGTGTTTCCATTGAATATAATGTGGAAGAACTGCAACAAATTTTAATTAATGTTGCGCGCTCATGGACAGATGAATTAAAAACACAATTGATTGAAAAAATCGGTGAAGCAGAAGGTTTAAAATACTATGCAAAATATGCGCGAGCATTTCCAGCGAGCTATACCGAATATTATCAACCGCTCACTGCAATCACAGACATAAAGCATATTGAGATTTTATCTAAAGACAATCCTTTGGAAATGTTATTTTACAAACCTGCAGCAAAAGAATCTTTTGCCTTACGATTAAAATTATTTCATACCGAACACACAATTGCTTTATCCGATATTTTACCCACCTTAGAAAATATGGGTTTGCGAATTATTGGAGAGCGCCCATATGAAATTATTTTTAAAGATAATAACATTGTGTGGATTAACGATTTCGATATGGTATATGCTGCCAATAAAGAAGTCGACGTTGAAAATGTCAAAGATATCTTTCAAGAAGCATTTTCTAAAATTTGGTTCCATTATGCAGAAGATGACGGCTTTAACCGCCTCGTTTTAGAAGCCCGTTTAACTTGGCATGAAACGGCTGTATTACGCGCTTATACAAAATATCTTAGGCAAATAGGATTTACTTTCAGCCAATCCTATATTGAGCAAACGTTAATAAACAATCCAGAAATAGCGAGAAACTTAGTAGAATTATTTAAACTGCAATTTTCTCCAGAATTCCCAGAAAGTAAACGGCCTCATACTGCGCATATCATTAAAGAAATTGAACATGCACTCGATGAAGTCGTTAGCTTAGATGAAGATCGAATTTTACGACGCTTGCTTGAAGTGATGTTGGCAACATTGAGAACAAACTATTTCCAAAAAACATCCGATGGTAATTTTAAAGATTATATTTCTTTCAAATTTGATCCCTCTGCCATTTCAGATTTGCCACTGCCTCGTCCTATGTATGAAATTTTTGTTTATTCACCACGCGTAGAAGGTGTACATCTGCGCGGTGGAAAAGTAGCAAGAGGTGGTATACGTTGGTCAGATCGTCGCGAAGATTTCCGTACAGAAGTATTGGGTTTGATGAAAGCACAGCAAGTAAAAAATTCTGTGATCGTACCTGTTGGTGCAAAAGGTGGCTTTTTTCCTAAATTGCTACCTGTCGATGCCGATAGAGATGTTATTATGAAAGAAGTTATCTATTGTTACTCTACATTTATTCGCGGTTTACTCGATTTAACCGACAATATTAAAGATGATTCTATTGTGCCACCTGTTAATGTAGTGCGATATGATGGTGATGATTCCTATCTTGTGGTAGCTGCAGATAAAGGAACAGCTACTTTTTCAGATATCGCAAATAAAATTTCAAAAGAATACGATTTCTGGTTACAGGATGCATTTGCTTCAGGTGGTTCTGCAGGTTATGACCACAAAAAAATGGGCATTACTGCACGCGGCGCTTGGGAGTCTGTGAAGCGACATTTCCGTGAGTTAAGTATCAATCCAGAAAAAACGGATTTCACTGTGGTGGGCATTGGTGATATGGCTGGAGACGTGTTTGGTAATGGTATGCTGATGTCAAAACATATCAAATTACTCGGCGCGTTTAATCATATGCATATCTTTGTTGATCCAGATCCGGATGCAGCAGCCAGTTATCAAGAACGCAAACGATTGTTTAATTTGGCGCGTTCTGCATGGACAGATTACGATGAAAAACTTATTTCCAAAGGTGGTGGGGTTTTTAATCGCTCAGCAAAATCCATTAAAATTACTCCAGAAATGAAAAAAGCATTTGATATCAAAAAAGATAGCTTGGTTCCACACGAGTTAATTCGTGCTATGTTAAAAGCACCTATTGATTTAATTTGGAATGGTGGCATAGGTACTTTTGTTAAATCAACACAGGAAATCAATTCTGATGTGGGTGACAGAACCAACGATGCTATTCGTATCGATGGCAATGAGCTCAATGCGCGTGTCGTCGCGGAAGGCGGAAACTTAGGCTTTACTCAGCTAGGACGTGTTGAATACTCATTAAATGGCGGAATACTCTATACTGATTTCATTGACAACTCTGCAGGCGTTGACTGTTCCGACCATGAAGTGAATATCAAAATTTTATTGAACAAAGTCATTTCTGAAGGAAAAATTTCGCAAACACAACGAAATAAGTTATTAGAAAAAATGACAGTTGAAGTAGCAGAGTTAGTATTGCGCGATAATTACATGCAAACACAAATGTTAAGTTTAGAAGCATCCGTTGCTTTGCAATCTACCGACATACTCAGGCGGTATATGAATGATCTTGAAAAAAGTGGCCGCCTAAAGCGTAAGCTCGAATTTTTACCGGATGATAAAGTATTATTAGAACGCGCAGCCAATGGCAAAAGCTTAACACGACCTGAAATCGCTATCTTGTTAGCGTATTGTAAGATGTACTTAAAACAAGATATTTTAGCTTCAGACTTACCCGAGGATCCTTATTTTACAAAATATCTCGTGTTAGCTTTTCCAAAACCTCTCAGAAAAAAATATCTCCGGCAAATGGAACAACACGGCCTGCGACGTGAAATTGTTGCAACACAGCTGGTAAACAATATTACTGATCATATGGGTATTAACTTCGTCGAACGCTTGCAGCGCGAAACGGGTGCTTCTGTATCTTTTATTGTGCGCGCTTACACCATTGCTGATAGTATTTTTTCTATGGAAGATATTTGGCACCAAATTGAAGAATTGGACTTCAAAGTCAGCACCGCAACTCAACAAGCCATGATGTTGCAAATATATTATTTAGTTCGTCGCGCAACACGATGGTTTGTGCGTAACAGTAGTCCCGATATTAATATTGAAAAAACCATTCACGCATTTGAAAAGCCAGTGAATGAATTAATAAAAGAATTGTCTAAACTTTTGGTGAATGGCGATAAAGAAGCATTAGAGGCAGATACAAAACATTTAATCAACCAACGGGTACCAGAAAATTTAGCAGAAAGAATCGCAAGTTGTAATATTTTGTTTACTTCATTGGATGTTGTTGAAGCTGCACGTAAAAACCGTTTCCGTGTTATCGATGTTGCTAAAACCTATTACGCATTAGGTTCGCACCTTGAGTTAAACTGGTTACGTGAGCAAATGAATGCTTATCCAATCGAAAATCAATGGGATGAACTCGCACGCTCTGGTTTCCGTGATGACTTAGATCGCGTTCAGCGTAACTTAAGCGTGAGTGTGCTCAGCTTAAAAAATAAAAACATGAAAGAAAAAAGTATTCAAGAAGATATTGATGCATGGCTAAATCAAAATAAATCTTTAATTGATCGTTGGCAAAATTTACTTGCGGATCTCAAATCAAGCAGTAATATTGGATTTGTTTCTTATTCAGTTATATTGCGAGAATTATTTGATTTTGCGCAGACGGGGTAGGTTATGAAAAACTCATACAACATCGCAATCGTAGGCGCAACTGGAATCGTTGGAGCCACTACTTTATCTATTTTGGAAGAACGTCAATTTCCAATTCATAAGCTTTATTTACTAGCTAGTCAACGTTCTACCGGTGAAACACGTACCTTTAAAGGCAAAGTACACCCCATAGTCGACATTGCAAGTTTTGATTTTAGCCAAACGCAAATTTGTTTTTTCTGCGTAGGAAATGAGATCGCCGCACAATATGTTCCCAAAGCAGCCGCATTAGGAAATGTTGTCATTGATAAAAGCTCTTATTATCGCTACGACGCAGATGTCCCGCTGGTTATACCTGAAGTAAATGAACGAACTCTAACAGATTTTAGTAAAAAAAATATTGTTGCAAGTCCCAACTGTAGTACAATTCCCATTGTTGTTGCGCTCAAACCTATTTATGATGCTGTTGGAATTACTCGTATTAATATTGCTACTTATCAATCTGTTTCTGGCAGCGGGAAAGAGGGGATAAGCGAACTATCAGAGCAAACAGGCCAAATAATCAATAATAAACCAACTAAACCTAAAGTATATTCTCAACAAATTGCATTTAATATATTGCCACAAATTGATTCATTTGAAGACAATGGTTATACACGTGAAGAAATGAAAGTGGTCTGGGAAATGAAGAAAATATTAGCTGATGATGCACTGGCTATTAATCCTACGGCGGTTAGAGTGCCTGTATTTTACGGCCACTCAGCGGCTGTTCACGTTGAAACGAAAAATAAACTAACTGCAAAACAAGCTGTGCAACTTTTGACTCGCGCTCCGGGAGTTCTACTTAGTTCTTGTCCAACTCCCGTGCAAGATGCTGCGGGCAAAGACGCCGTGTGTGTAGGCCGCATTCGCGAAGATCTTTCTCATCCTAATGGATTGAATCTATGGATAGTTTCTGACAATGTCCGCAAAGGTGCTGCATTAAACGCTGTCCAAATTGCTGAGAGTTTGATCAAAACGTATCTCTAAAGCACGACAAAAAGCACTCTCCATTATATATATACCCCCTTAAGCTTTCTTTAAGCTTTCATTGCTATAATTTCAAATAAGAAATCTAATAAATAACCAAACTGCTATGGGGAGCCAAGCAATGAGTGACATAAGATGCCTAGAACTCAGCGATATGTGTCGCAAAATTTCAGAAAAAATTTCAGCATTTCGTAATAATGATGCTTTAAGAAATTATGACAATCTTAATCAAATTAAAGAAGATGTTAGACAGGTTGGAGAAGAAGCTTCCAAGCTTTTAGAGAGTTTTAAGAATAGAGAAAGCGAAACAGCTATTGACCTTACTATTGCTTATAATAAAGTTCATAACGATCTTCGAGAACTATTGCGCGAAATACCCAAATCTAGGTTATCCAACCGACCTTAGAATAACCCCCTAATTATATCATTTTTCATATTTATATATCCTTCGAACAACTTTCTTTGACATAGCAGATGTCGCTTGAGAGATGTGTTTAATATTTGATAATATGTTTTAAATACTCACAAACGAAGCAGGCAATATATGGACTTAATTTTGCAATACTACCAAATGGCATTGGAATACATTTACCCAATGCTTATTTACGTAAATACACATGAAAATATCTTTTTAGGAATTGCCTCTCTTCTTACAATTTATTTAACGATTTCACTATTTATACCCAAGAAAAAACTCGAGGTCACAACCGAACCATCCTCTACAACAATAGTCATCACCAGCAAAGATATCTCTGCGATTGCAGGTGAGGATGTCATGGCTACTCAATTAGATTTAGCACGCGCCTATATTGAACTCGACAGAAAAAAACTCGCTAAACAAATTCTTGAACATGTCATCAAGAATGGTGACAAAGTGCAGCAAGGACAAGCTCGCCAAATAATGAATGATTTGTAAATCTCCTGCGCATTAAGTTTTTCAAATATAGAGTATTGCACTCTATTTGGTATCATATATAATACCAGAATGAAAACAAAACCAAGAATTGTGATTGATACTAATGTGGTTGTATCTGCGCTTCGTTCAAAAAATGGAGCATCAAACAAATTAGTAAAATTAATAGGAACAAATAAATTCACCACATGTGTATCTGTCGGTTTAATTTTCGAATATGAAGATGTATTGACTAGACAATTCCACAAGTTAGGGAAATTTAAAGTCGCACACTTTCTTGATTATATATGTTCAGCTACTGAGCATATAAAAATTCATTTTTTGTGGAGACCATCTTTAAATGACCCGAATGATGATATGTTGCTTGAGTTAGCTGTTGCAGCTAAAGCAAACTACATCGTTACATATAATGTGGCTGATTTTCGAGAAACACATAAATTTAATATTAAAATAGTTACACCTAAGCAATTTTTAGAATTAATCGGAGAGCTCTCATGAGTACTTTAAGTTTAAGACTATCAGAATCTCTACATAAGGCAGTAAAACAACTTGCCAAAAAAGAGCACATTTCTATAAATCAACTCATTGCACTAGCATTAGCTGAAAAGTTATCTGCGTTAGAAACAGTAGATTATTTGGGCAAACGAGCCAATCGCGGTAATCGCTCAAAATATTTAGATATATTAAATAACGCCCCTGATATCAATCCGGACGAAGAAGATAAAATCTAGTGAATATATAAGCCCCATGCGCATTGCTCTTGGTATTGAATACGATGGTCATGAATTTTTTGGTTGGCAAATTCAAGAAAATTTAATGACTATTCAGGGGTGCTTGCAAGCTGCATTAGCAAAAATTGCTGATGAACCTATCCAGCTTTTTTGTGCTGGACGTACAGATGCTGGAGTGCATGCAGCTGGACAAGTCGTACATTTTGATACACAAGCACAACGTGACTCCCGAGCTTGGACATTAGGAACAAACACGCATCTTCCCCCTACAATTACTGTACGTTGGTCGCAAGAAGTCGATACTGATTTTCACGCAAGATTTTCTGCGTTATCACGTTGTTATCGTTATGTGATTTACAATAATCCTATTCGTTCAGCCATCTTAGCTGCACGCGTCACATGGTATCCTCATCCGTTAGACGCTAGAAAAAATGCATAGAGCAGGGCAATATCTGATAGGTGAGCAAGACTTCAGTTCGTTTCGTTCCAGCGAATGTGCATCTAAAACACCTATGCGCAATGTCCACAAACTTACCGTTAAACGTTATGATGAATTCATTATTATTGACATAGAAGCAAATGCATTTTTACATCATATGGTGCGTAATATTGTAGGAGTATTATTAAATATTGGTGGCGGACGGGAAAAACCAGAATGGATGCAAGAAGTCTTGTACGCAAAAGACCGCAGAAAAGCAGCACAAACTGCACCCGCAACCGGGCTTTATCTAAGTAGAGTCACTTATCCTGCTAAATATTCTTTTCCTAAGAGCTCATCATTGCGAGCCTCACGCCTTAGCTTTATGTGAGGCGTGGCAATCCAGAATGGTGATAAGTTGTAGGCAGTACTGGATTGCTTCACCATGCTTATCCCGCATAAAAGCATTGTGGGACGCATGGTTCGCAATGACGGGCTTCGATCTAACTTCAGCGTTCCCCCTGAATATAATTCTTCAAGGTTGAAATTTGCTGTTCTTGAAATAACATTGCAGCACGTGTTAAATCGCCGATTGAAATCATTCCCAATAATTTCCCATCAGCAACAACCGGTAAATGTCTGAAACGTTTTTCAGTCACCGTGCGCATCGCTTCTCGAACGGTCATTGTTGGAGGCACTGTAAAAACTTTGACAGTCATGATATCTGCGACTTTAATTTCTTTGGGATTATGACCTTTTACAACTACATTGTTTAAAATATCACGCTCACTCACAATTCCTTCAATTTTGTCATTCGCTGTCATGACGATCAAAGCGCCTACACGCAATTGGTTTAATTTTATTGCGCATTCATAAGCACTTTCTTTAAGTGTAATAGTATAAACCTTACGACCTTTCTCATCTAATAAAGCGCTCAATGGGGTTTCCATGTATCACTCCTTATAAAGTAGCGATCGCTTGAATCAGCTGATCAATTTTTTGTTGTGCATCGCCATATAGCATGCGTGTTTTATCCAGATAAAATAAACTATTTTCTACACCTGAAAAACCTTTGCCTTCGCCGCGCTTAATCACCAATACATTTTTTGCATGATCCACATTTAAAATAGGCATTTCATAAATTGGACTGCTGGGTTCATTTCGCGCTGCGGGATTAACGACATCATTTGCCCCAATAACGAGAGCAACATCTGCGGTAGGAAATTCTTCATTAATTTCTTCCAAGGTAAAAATTTTATCGTAAGGCACACCTGCTTCAGCGAGCAAAACATTCATGTGTCCTGGCATACGACCCGCAACAGGGTGAATTGCAAATTTGACTACGACGTTGCGTTTTTCTAAGCGTTTAACTAACTCCCATAATTTATGTTGCGCTTGTGCAACAGCAAGTCCGTAACCTGGAACAACAATAACTTTGTTCGCAAATGCCAACATAATAGCCGCATCTTGCGCATCGATGGGTTTTAAATCTTGTTTGCTCTGAGTTGATGTTGCAGCATGCCCACCTTGCGCGCCCGATGAAAATAATACTGTAGCAATAGAACGATTCATTGCTGTGGCCATTAATTGCGTCAGCAATGTACCCGAAGCACCTACGATAATTCCCGCGATCATCATTGCAGGATTGCCTAACACAAAACCTTCAAAACCCACTGCAAGACCTGTTAAAGCATTTAATAATGAAATGACCAAAGGCATGTTTGCACCACCGATTGGCATCGTGGCCCAAATACCCAGGACAAAAGATAAAGCATAAAAAACAATAATCAATGTAGGAGAAAAATTCGCGCTCAACAATAATTTAATTCCACAAGCAACAGCAGCTAAAAGTAAAAAAATATTTATGACATAATGAAAAGGTACACGAAACGTTTTTTTATACCATTCTTGAAGTTTTAAAAAAGCAATTAAACTACCGCTGAATGTCACAGTTCCTATGAGTGCACCTAATAAACTAATACCTAAAACTATAAGAGAAGGGTGATCATTTTTAATTAATCCAATGGCTGCAATCGCTGCTGCTGCACCACCACCCATACCATTATAAATGGCAGTAACTTGTGGCATTGCCGTCATGGGAACAACCTTGGCGTAATACCACGCAAGTGCTGCGCCTAAAACAATAGCAGTAATTAATAAAACATAATTACTTAAACCAGGCATCAATAAAGTTACCAACACAGCTAGCAACATTCCCCAACCTGCCCAAGTAATGCCGTGACGTGCAGTCACAGGTGAGCTGAGTTGACGTAACCCTACAATAAACAAAATAACAGCCAGCAAATAACTGGTTTGTATTAAAATATTCATGGAGTGTTATCCTGTTTTTTCTTAAACATTTCAAGCATGCGTTTTGTGACAACGTATCCACCCATCGCATTGAAAGTTGCAATGAAAACAGCAAAAAAACCAATACACTGTTCTAAAACAGTATTTGAAAAACCCAGTGCAACGATAGCACCGACTAATACGATACCATGAACGAAATTAGATCCTGACATAAGAGGGGTATGTAAAATCACTGGCACACGACGAATAATTTCGTAACCCGTAAATGCAGCTAAAACAAAAATATAAATTGCAACAAATCCTTCGATCATAAAAATTATCCTATTAATTTGTGTCTGTCATCGCGAGGCCGCGAAGCGCTTGGCCGTGGTGATCCAGTCATTATTCTGGATTGCCACGCCCTGCAAAGAGCGCAGGGCTCGCAATGACGCTAATTTATTAACTTACCAATTTGCTCGTTTTTTATTTCTCCACCGTGTGTGATGACACTTCCGCTGAGAATCGGGTCATTCCAATCAAATGACAGCTGTCCTTCTTTAACAAATAATTTGGTAAATTCAAAAAGATTACGTGCATACATTTCACTTGCATCAGTAGGCACCGTACTCGGCACATTTAAAGGACCCGAAATAATGACATCATGTGATGTATAAGTATTATCCGCTTGTGTCAATTCACAATTACCACCCGATTCTGCAGCTAAATCAACAATGACAGAACCAGGACGCATCGCTTCTACCATGGCTTTAGTAATAATAACGGGAGCACGACCACCAGGAACATTTGCCGTGCAAATAACGACATCCGCCTTCGATACGTGCTCAAGCAAAATTTCTTGCTGGCGCATTGTTTCATCAGCACTCAATGCTCGCGCATAACCACCTACACCCGAAGCGTCTACTTTAGTATCGATAAATTGGCCACCGAGTGATTCAACTTGTTCTTTTGTAGCGGGACGAACATCATAAGCTTCAACAATTGCTCCCAAGCGTCGCGCAGTAGCAATCGCTTGTAAACCTGCAACACCTGCGCCAATCACCAAAATACGGGCAGGACGAATAGTTCCTGCTGCTGTTGTTAACATAGGAAAAAACCGATTAGACAAATTTGCAGCTATCAGTACTGATTTATAGCCTGAAACCACTGCTTGTGAAGATAAAACATCCATAGCTTGTGCGCGTGAGATACGCGGCAAATACTCCATAGCAAAACAAGTCAAGTGATGATCACGCATTGCTTTTACTTCTTTTAAATGACGATTAGGGGCAAGCAAACCTACAATGACACAACTTTTTTTGCATAAAGCAATTTCATTAAGGGTGGGAGGTTGAACTGTAAGAATAACATCAGCAGTTTGCCAAATTTTTTTTCGATCAGGGGTAATTTCAACATCTGAATAAGCTTTATCTAGAAAACAGGCATTGACGCCTGCATTTTTTTCCATCAAGAGGGTTACGTGTAAATTATTATATTTGGGAACAACAGCAGGAACCAAAGCAACGCGATGTTCAAGAGGGAGATTTTCCTTTGTAATTCCAATTTGCAATGCCATAGCGAGACCCCAACCATCCATAAGTCCACGAAGTATAACGAGAGTCTGTTGACATTTCTACTGGCAAACACATGGGTTTGCCACTACAATTACGTTGGGCAAATACCCGAGCTAAGAGCACGCTGGGGCAAGCTGCGGTTTGCCACTGCAATTATATATAGAGATCACACCACATGACTTGGTTTAAAAAATTATTACCTTCACGCATCCGAACTGAAGCAGTCACTAAAAAAGGAGTGCCCGAAGGCTTATGGTCAAAATGTGAAAAATGTAATGCTATTCTGTACAAGTCAGAATTAGAGCGCAATCTTGAAGTCTGCCCTAAATGTCAGTACCACATGCGCATTTCCGCTAGAAAACGTTTAGAATATTTTTTAGACTCGGGGACACAATTTGAAATCGGATCCGATGTTGGACCCATTGATAGGCTTAAATTTAAAGACTTAAAAAAATATAAAGATAGGCTAATAACAGCACAAAGAGAAACCGGCGAAAAAGAAGCACTCATTGTGTTGCAAGGACAATTACACCGCATGCCCATTGTTGCTGCGGCATTTGAATATGGTTTTATTGGTGGTTCAATGGGAGCTGCAGTAGGTGAGCGATTTGTACGCGCAGTGAATGCCAGCCTAGAAATTAAAATCCCACTCGTTTGTTTTTCTGCAACAGGCGGCGCTAGAATGCAAGAAGCACTTATTTCATTGATGCAAATGGCTAAGACGAGCGCAGCTCTTGCAAAACTGGCTGAACACGGAATCCCTTATATTTCTGTGTTAACAGATCCTACAATGGGAGGTGTGTCTGCTAGTTTAGCGATGCTTGGTGATATTATTATTGCTGAACCTAAAGCACTGATTGGGTTTGCAGGCCCACGTGTTATTGAACAAACAGTTCGCGAAAAATTACCCGCAGGATTTCAGCGCAGTGAATTTTTATTAGACCATGGCGCAATTGATATGATTGTGAGCCGCAATGAATTGCGTGAGACGATTGCGAGGTTATTGACAAAGTTATTGCGTAAAACATAAGAAAAATCATTACAGGTGAGGCGGCTAGTATTTGAATTGCCGCTGCTAAAAAAATTCAACAATATTGAGGTCAATTTTTATGGAAAAAAAATCAATACAACGAGTTATTGGAATAGTAGTCGTTATTGCTTTAGTTATTGCTATTATCCCTTTATTTTTTATGGGCGGAAATGAATCACCAACGCAAGCAGCAATAAAAACACCCCCATTTCCTGAACCCGCAGAGACGACAACAACAGCTCAAGCAAACGATACTCCGCAAGCTCCTGCTACAGGTGTTGCGCCACAACCCAGCATTAATAATCCAGCCCCAGGAAAAGAAGCTGCTGCCGCTACCCCAGCAGGAGCTACAGAAGTAGCTGCTAACGCTGGTAACACGACAGAAACTGCAGCTACAACATCATCTGCTACGACAGATACCTCGGAAGTCAACACTTCTTCTATGGACCAACCTCTTGTTCCTGTAGCAGATCAACTCATGCAATCCTTACCTAAACCAGAGGTCCCTACAAACAACCAAGCAACAGAAGCAAAACAAGAAGCTCCCGCTGCTGTGCCAGTAAATGATACAAAAGTATCAGCGCAAGAAGAAAAACCCAAACAAAAAATTAAACATAAAAAAGTGAAATCAATCGCAAAAAAAGCAACGACTTCCCATAAAAATTTAAATCAGCAAAATTTAACTCAGCTCAAAAGTCCAGCTTGGGTTATTCAATTGGGCAGCTTTAAAAGCAAGTCCAATGCAGAGCAACTTGCCAATAAATTACGTAAACAAGGTTATAAAGCATTTATCCATGAAACAAAATCTTCCAAAAGAGGACAGAATACTGCTAGAGTCTATGTTGGGCCTGAGTTTAAAAAATTCACGGCACTCACTTTAGCAAATAAAATAGAACGTGAAATGAATATGCATGGAATTATAGTGAGTTATAACCCATTGGAGTTATAGAGCTCTTCTGAGCGCTATAATCCAAAATAATTATCTGAAGAGCTCTAGAATTCTGATGACGACTCAACATATTTTTACAATTCACACACATGGGAGGGGGTTAATAAACATCACTACTCATGTTTCTGCTATTGTGTCAAAATCGGAAACAACAACAGGTATTTGCAATGTCTTTTTGCATCATACGAGTGCTTCAATAATAATTGGGGAAAACTCGGATCCTTCCGTGCAAGATGACTTGGAAACATTTATGCAGCGCATCATACCGGATGATGATAGTTTATATACGCATACTTTAGAGGGCCCTGACGATATGCCATCACATATTCGTACCGTGCTGACGCAAAGTTCTATTACCATTCCAGTCACGCAAAAGAAATTGGCGCTCGGGACTTGGCAGGGGATTTTTGTATGGGAGCACCGGTTTAAGGGGCACGAGAGAAAATTAACAGTGACGGTGATGGGGTGAATATTGCTTGTCATTGCGAACCCGCACGCTGACGATAATAGCAATAAAATACTGTACAAAAAAAGAACTAATATGATATAATCCAGTTTCAATTAACAAAAAGATGCCTACTATTATGACAAATACAGCTACTAAACTTGCCGGACTCAGTACTTTTGCCCTCGTCATGCTAATCACGGGAGCCGTTGATAATATTCGTAATTTACCTGGGGCGGCTATATTTGGTAGCACGCTGATTTTCTTCTATGTTTTCTCAGCTATTGTATTCCTTATTCCGACAGCGCTAGTCTCTGCAGAGCTTTCTGCCAGCTGGCCAGAAAAAAGTGGTATTTATCATTGGGTTAAACTAGCTTTTGGCGAAAAATTTGCCTTTTTAGCGATTTGGCTACAATGGATTAATAATATGGTATGGTTTCCAACCATTTTATCCTTCATCGCCGGCCTCATAGCATATTTAATCAATCCGGATTTAGCACAAAACAAAGTTTACCTGGTTGCAGTAATCTTAACTTCTTTCTGGGTACTGACTTTAATTAATTTAAAAGGCATTCATGTATCTGCTAATTTTGTTAGCTTTTGCACTATCATTGGGATGGTTATCCCCATGGCACTCATTATCAGCTTAGCCATTGCTTGGATTATGACAGGTAAGCCTATCCAAATGCATATTACTGCGTCTAATATATTTCCCTCGTTCTCACATATAGAAAATTGGACATCGCTTACAACAATTATGACAGCATTTATTGGGATGGAATTAGCTGCTGTGCACATTAAAGATATTAAGAATCCACAGAAAGCATTTCCGAAAGCAATGTATCTTTCTGTATGGTTAATTTTAGTAACCATGATTTTAGGTTCACTTGCAATTGCTATTGTATTACCTACCAGCGAAATTAGTTTAGTGAATGGTGTCATGCAAGCATTTACTAGTTTTTTTGCCGCGTACCATATTGAATGGTTTGTTCCTGTGATCGCAATCATGATATTGTTTGGTACTTCAGGCGGAATCATTAGCTGGGTTATTGCACTCGCAAGAGGATTACTGCAAGCAGCACAACTGGGTTATTTGCCTAAATTTTTTAGTAAAGAAAATAAATATGGTGTTGCAACAAATTTATTAATCACACAAGCGGTATTTGTGAGCATCATTTGTTTAGCATTTTTGTTTATGCCTAGCATCAGCGGTTCTTATTGGCTTTTAACCGCACTTAGCACAGAATTATCAATGCTTATGTATGCATTAATGTTTTTTGCTTCTCTACGCATACGTCACAAATATCCTGAACAGCCCAGACCATTTACTATTCCAGGCGGAAAAATTGGCATGTGGGTGGTTTGTTTATTAGGATTAATTGGCTGTACGATCACATTTATCGTTGGATTTTTCCCACCACCAGGAATTAATTTTGGTAGCACATTGCTTTATCAAATTACATTCACGACGGGAATTATTGTCATGATAGTGCCTATTGTTTTCTTCTACGCTTATAAAAGCAGATCTCAAAAACGCGCTGAGTTGGGTGTTGTTGAAAGTGCTTAACTTAAGTTAGATCGAAGCCCCGTCTTTGCGAGCCCGCGCGCGCTTTTTTGCGCGGGCGTGGCAATCCAGGGAGCACAAAAACGTTCCCCTGGATTGCTTCGCATGAAAAGCACATGCTCGCAATGACGGGGCTTCGACGTGTGGCAATGATATGGCTATTTAGGCACAACATTCACCGCGGATTCGACACGAACTACACCTGAAACCGATTTTGCTAGCTTTACAGCTTTTTCTACTGCTTTACTACTTTCTGATGTTCCAGTTAAATAAACAACACCATTATTTGTTTCTACATGCATGCTTATAATTGCAGGAACATCGCTATGTTCACCAAACATTCTTTCTCTTATGAACAAGCCTTTTATTTTTGTTGTAATCGCTAAGTCTGTAAACGGTTGGCTGCTTTCTTTCACTGTTACTTTTGAAGCATCAACTCCTTTAACTCCTGCAGTAGACTGAACAAGCTGTAGCAAATTATTCACTTCAATTCCTGAATTGACTGATCCAATCAAAGTAACTTGCCCATGGTCAGTTTTTACTTTGATGTCGGAACTTGAAATATGTTTATCTAAAGCAATCTTTGCTTCAATTAATGCTGTAATAGCACTGTCTTTTACAATGGTAACAGGATTTTTAGCGGGTGATTTAGCAGCAAGTGTGGGTGTAACTAATAGGATTGAAAAAGTGATTAATAATATTTTAACTAAATTCATCAATTTCATAATCAGAAGCTCCATTTCTAAAAACATAATAATACCATACTAGAGCTCTTCAGATAATTAATTTAGGATAATATATGAATTAACTCTTTGTTCCCTTTTTCATCACACAGCAAAGCACTGCCATGCTCATGCCAAGGCCCTAGAACAGTTCGCGTAGCGGGCATGTTACATAATTCAAAATGATGTACGCCAGGGCGATGTGTGTGCCCATGGATCAAGTGTTGTACATGATATTTTTGCATGATGCGTTCAACTTCAGATTGAGTAACATCCATAATATGATCAGGCATCGTACTCGTATGTATTTTACTTGCCTGGCGATAATTATTTGCGATAGCTTGTCTTTTTCTTAAAGGTTTGAATAAGAATATTTTTTGTAATAACCAATTACGCGACTTTTTTCGAAACTTTAGATATTTGATATCCGCTGTACATAACATATCCCCATGCAACAAAAGGGTAGGTGAATTTGCAAGATTGAGCACATGTTCATCAGGCAACAGTTTACATCCACTCGCACGTAAAAATCTTTTTCCTAACAGAAAGTCTCGGTTACCGTGCATAAAATAGATTGGCAAACCTTTATCCGTGGCTTTACGTAAGGCATGAATAATAGATTGGTTAAATGGAGCGATGTTATCATCGCCAATCCATACCTCAAAAAAATCACCCAGAATATATAATGCCGAAGCATGTCGTTTGCTATGGTTTTCTAAGAATTTAAGAAACAATTCCGTAATATTGGGCCTTTCTTCTTCTAAATGTAGATCCGATATAAATAGAGTATTCATAATTTAGGATTATAGCTCAAGCAAATTATCTTATCATCTCCTATACTTAAGGTTGTGATTCAGCAATATCATGGGGGTAAGTGCTATGAAATTACTAATGAATTCAACTCCAATAGCACTTTGGCATGATGTAGTACGTGAAGCTGAAACAACTTGCAAAGTATCACTCGAGCAAGGCCTAGAAGCATACCTAGTCTTTTTATTGGATCGTTATATCAATAAACCTGAAGTGGCAAAAAAAATCATGGCCACTGAATTCCTGCAAAATGCTAAACAGAGTTCAATAAAGCGTCAGTTAGCACTGCAAAATGTAGGTGATCAATGTTTGTTACTTTCTGGATTGTTTCCAAAGCTCGCTGAAAAGCGCCTAGTTAAAGTTACTTATTTCATCCATATTGGGCAAGTATCTTATTCAGCAATATCCAGTTCAACAAATGATCTTTATGACTCATTAGCCAAGAAATTCGTTACCCTGATGGATATTTTGCAATCCATACGCCATTATGCGGATGAACTTCCTGATTTACTGCTAGCCTATGAATTATGGAATGAAGCAGGAAGCCAAAGAGGATGGGAAATGTTAAAAAGATATACTAATAAGGCATTACCTATAAATGTAAACCCCGCACAGGAAAAAGATGTTTGTTTGATTAAAGTTAAAAATCAACTAAAATAAGCTCCAGTCTTATTTAGGAGCAATAGATAACATGCGTTTAGTTTTACTTGGTTGTCCAGGGGCCGGGAAAGGTACTCAGGCCAAATTTATCAAAGAGAAGTTTCATATTCCGCAGATTTCCACAGGGGACATGCTGCGTGCTGCAGTCAAAGCGAAAACTCCATTAGGCCTACAAGCTAAGCAAATTATGGACGAAGGTCGACTCGTCTCTGATGATGTGATGATCCAATTAGTTAAGACTCGAATTCAAGAGTCTGATTGTGCAAATGGATTTTTACTCGATGGCTTTCCGCGTACCATACCGCAAGCAGAAGCACTACGTGGAAACCACGTTCATCTGGATTATATTGTAGCCATTCAAGTACCCGATGCAGAACTTATCAGACGATTGAGCGGACGCCGTGTTCATCCTGCTTCGGGTCGTACTTATCATATGGTTTATAGTCCACCAAAGGTTGAAGGTAAAGACGATGCCACTGGTGAACCACTGGTACAACGCATTGATGATCATGAAGATACTATTCGTAATAGATTGAGTATCTATCATAAACAAACTGAACCGTTAATAAATTATTACATTGAAGCTGCTAAAAAAGATGACTCGCATGCGCCAATTTACATTAAAATAGATGGAATGGGCACAGTGGAAGAGGTGAGAGACAGAATTTTTAATGCAATTGCAGCGTCACATAAAAAAACCAATGCTTGAGAAGCCCGTCATTGCGAGGAGCGCCTTTTGCGACGAAGCAATCCAGATTGTGAATAGTTACAAATTGAGGAACTAAAAAATGAAAAAAATTGCACTTATAGCCATTACTAATTTTATTTGTTTAGGATTAATGACCAGCTCCGCTTTTGCCGCAATCTGCCTTGGCACAAGTGGTAGTCCATGTATCGTTCAAGATACAGAAAATAATTCTCCTGCTGTAAAAAATTGGCGTAAAGCGCAGCTAATTAAACGCATTTATCAGGGTGACACAACAGGCCTTGGCAATCTATGGATGTCTGGCAGTGCAATACCTAGCGCGCAAGGTTTTGCAACCATCGCGGAACATATTAAAGATACCACTGGTAAAAAAGTTAAAAAAATAATTGTTGTGGATTTACGCCAAGAAAGTCACGGCTATCTCAATAATAATGCGATTACTTTAGCTTCGCAAAATGACTGGATAAATATTAGCAAAACACGTGAACAAGCTTTAAATGCAGAGGAAAGGTGGCTAGACAAGTTGAGTGCACAAAAAAATGTTTTAAACATACTAACCCCCGAAAAATTTAAAGCAAATAATTTTTTCCAAGGTAAAACAGTTCCAGTCACCTCCATTGAAGATGAAGAAAAAGTTGCGACCGATGTAGGACTTGAATATGTTCGTTTAATGGTTTCTGATCATTTAGCACCGCGTAATAAAGATGTTGATCGATTCGTTACTCTGATAAATACATTACCTGCAAATACCTGGGTGCATATACATTGCCGTAATGGGGAAGGACGCACCACAACATTCATGACTATGTACGATATGTTACGCAACGCAGACAAAGTTTCACTCGAGAACATCATTAAGCGCCAAGCATCTGTGATACCAAATTATAACTTGTTCGATACGTATGCCCATGGCAGGTCATTTGCCAAGTATCACCAAGAGCGAAGAGAGTTTTTAGCCCGGTTTTACAAATTCGCTCAAACGCGCTTACAGGGATATTCGGGTAGTTGGTCAGAGTGGATAAACATGCGCCGTTCTGTTTAAGATAATTTAGATCGAAGCCCCGTCATTGCGGAGCCCGCGCGCGCTTTTTTGCGCGGGCGTGGCAATCCAGGGAGCACAAAAACGTTCCCCTGGATTGCTTCGCATGAAAAGCACATGCTCGCAATGACGGGGCTTCGATCTAACTTCCTTCATATTATTTTACGGATCTGAACCACACCTTCAATACTCTTAATTTTTTTCAACAATGCATCACTCACATCAATATTGACATCAATTAACGTGTAAGCAATGTCGTCTCGAGATTTATTCAATAAGCCTACAATATTTAATTTTTCTTCCGCAAGCTGAGATGAAATTTGCGCAACCATGCTTGGAATATTCGCATTGACAATTGCCAGCCTTATAGAATTGAAGCTTCTTGGCATTTCAACAGTAGGGAAATTCACTGAATTAGTAATATTGCCATTCTCAAGAAAATCCCGCACCTGCTGTACTATCATAACAGCACAATTTTCTTCGGCTTCTTTGGTGGATGCTCCTAGATGCGGCAAACTGATCACATGTGGAAGATTTAATAATTCAGCAGAGGGAAAATCACTCACATAAGCAAAAACTTTTTTCTCCTTAATTGCCTCAGCTAAAGCATGGTTATCAATAATCCCTTCACGGGAAAAATTCAATATAACCACACCGCGTTTCGTTAACTGTAAATGCGCACGATCCAACATATGTTTCGTTTCTTCTGTTAATGGAATATGAAAAGTCAGGAAATCAGCATGCATCAATAAGCTATCCAACGTGGGCGCTTGTTTTACTGAAGCTGACAGTTCCCATGCCCTGTTCACGGTAATAGTTGGGTCATAACCAATAACATGCATACCTAAACTAATTGCCGCATTAGCCACTTTGACACCCACGCTACCTAAGCCTACAACACCTAAAGTTTTTCCCATCAATTCAAAGCCAACAAATTGTTTTTTATCATGTTCAATTTTTTCATCCAAAATAACAGTATTGGTTTTTAATTGATTAACATAATCCCAAGCTTGGTAAATATTTCGACTTGCGAGTAACATCCCCGCGATAACTAATTCTCTTACTGCATTCGCATTAGCACCGGGTGTATTAAGTACTGGAATACCAGCTTGCGTTAGCTCAGCTACGGGAATATTGTTAACACCAGCGCCAGCTCGACCAATAACTTTCACTGTGTTCGGTAATGTCATATCATGCATGTTTTGCGAGCGGACTAAAATGGCATCTGAGTTTTGTAGGTTGCTGCCTGTTTCATATAATTCATGCGGAAATTGATGTAATCCAATTGCTGCAATAGCATTCAAAGTCTGGATTTTAAACATAGCGTCCCTTTCCTTAGGAAAATATTTAAAATTATGATAACACCAACATGGCAATTAATAACTCCAATTGACGCAATTATTTTCGATTGTGATGGAACTTTAAGTACAATTGAAGGTATCGATGAATTAGCTAAAAATAATGCAGTTTATGAAACTGTGCGATCTTTAACTGCTGAAGCGATGGGTAAAAGTGGGATGACTCCAGAATTGTATAGTCAGCGTCTTGATTTAGTTCAACCTGCTAAGGAGCATGTCATTGCTTTAGGACAGCAATATTTTGACCATCAAACGCCGGATGCAAGCAGGGTAATTCAATTATTACTACATCTAAATAAAGCAGTTTATATTGTTTCTGCAGGTTTGTACCCAGCAGTAGAAATATTCGCAACACGATTAAAAATTCCACGCGAGCATATTTTTGCTGTTAATATTGAGTTTGATTCAAAAGGTCAGTATTTAAATTTCGATCATCAATCGCCACTTGTCACTAGTAACGGAAAGCGTGATATTGTGACTCAGTTAAAAGCTATGTATCCCAATATCCTTTATATTGGCGATGGCTTAAATGATTACGCAGTCTATGACTTAGTAACTCGGTTTATTGGTTATGGTGGAGCGTATTACCGCGAAAATATTGCTGCATTGTGCCAGTATTATATCACCCTTGCATCAATGGCACCGTTACTTCCTTTATGTTTAACTCAAAATGAATATCAAAAACTAACATCAGTAGAGCAATCACTTTATACCAGGGGATTAGTTGCAATTCAGGAGGGGAGGGTATTGGGTTGTCCCGCGGACAAGCCGCGGGACGAGGAGTAAAACGGTGATTTATGTAGGGTCTGTTTACATTGTAGAAAGAACAGACCCTAACAACACCTGAGAAAATTTATTTCTTCGCTGGACGACCGCGTCTTTTACTTTTACCTTTCTTTTTAACTTTTGACTTTTTAGTCTTTTTAGACAGTTTAGCCATTTCTTTTGCTTTTAATTTCTTTAACTTCATCACCATTTTTTCTAGCTTCTTAGCAGCTTGTTTAACTTTAGCAGAAAGTTTTTTTGCAGCATTAGATTTTTTCATCTTAACTCCTTAAAATTAATTAACAGCATATTGTGCCACAAAAAAATATAAATACAAAAGCATTCCGTATTTTGTCACTATTTTGTCATTGCGAGCCTCACGCTTTTACGAGATACTTACACAATGAAAAAACAAAAAATGGATTTTCTAAAATTTGATCCCAAAGCACAGACGCTCATCTGTCAGGGCGAATGGGATCTTATCCATGTGTCCACGCTAAAAAGTGCACTTGAAAAGATAAAAATACCCTCTGCAGACATTAAGATCATCAGCGGTAATGCCATCACCAATATGGATAGCGCAGGGGCATGGTTACTAAGCCAATGGATAAAAAAACAAGGCCAACATATTCAGTTACAAGATTTTTCTGCCCCTCACGAAAAACTTTTATCACTCATAGAAAAAGAAAATCTACAACAAATTAAAGTCCCTAAAATAACTCATCCCAATGTAGTGGCTCGAATAGGTAAACAAACATCACAATTCCTAACAGAGGCTCGCGACTATTTGGCTTTTGTTGGTAAATTAGGAAGTGAAAGTGTTCGAGTTCTCATGCACCCATCACATATACGCTGGCCAGCCATAGCGAATGTTATTGAAACCACAGGTTACCAAGCATTGCCTATTATTGCGTTATTATCTTTCATGGTGGGCGTTGTCATTGCCTATCAAATGGGACTGCAATTACAACAATACGGTGCCAATGTTTTCATTGTTGACTTGCTCGGGCTTTCAATATTACGAGAATTTGGACCACTCATCACTTCCATCATGGTTGCGGGTCGTACTGGTGCCGCCTATACAGCACAATTGGGAACAATGAAAGTGAATCAAGAGATTGATGCTCTCGATACGATGGGGGTCACACCTGCTGAAATTTTATTATTACCTCGTATTATTGGTCTTGTCATCGTACTACCTTTACTGACTATTTGGGCAGATGTTTTTGGTGTCCTCGGCGGCATGGTCATGGCAAAAAACATGATGGGTATGGGCTGGCATGATTTTCTACTGCGTTTTCAACACCAAATATCACTCAGTGCACTCGTGATTGGATTAGGGAAAGCACCCGTATTCGCACTCATCATCGCTAGTATTGGTTGCTTTGCAGGTATGCAAGTCAAGGGAAGTGCTGACAGTGTTGGCAAGCAAACAACACGCAGTGTAGTATTAGCAATCTTTTTTATTATCGTCGCTGATGGTATATTTTCCGTTATTTTCAGCAAGCTTGATTTATGATAAACAGTCAACCCATTATTGAAATTAAAAATGTATCCATCTACCTGGGTGGTACTTGGGTACATAAAAATTTAAATCTAACAGTACAACAAGGCGAAGTACTGGGTATTGTGGGCGGAAGCGGCTCGGGAAAACCACATTACTGCGCGAAATGCTTATGTTGCAACGACCCACGTCTGGATCCATTCGTATTTTTGGAAATGAATTAACAACAGCAACACCTGCTACTTTACTCTCAATTCAGCGTCGCTGGGGCGTATTATTTCAACAAAACGCGCTTTTTAGTTCACTTACAGTTCTGGAAAATGTTGCATTTCCTTTAAAAGAACATATTTCACTCGATCAAAAAACTATGTTTGAATTAGCCATGCTAAAAATTTTGTCAGTTGGCTTACCCAGCGATGCAGCAACCAAATATCCATCCGAATTAAGCGGTGGAATGCAAAAGCGCGCAGCGCTTGCACGCGCTATTGTGTTAGATCCAGAATTAGTTTTCTTGGATGAGCCTACTGCGGGTTTAGACCCCGATAGCGCTGCTGGATTAGACGAGTTAATACTCAACTTACAGAGTACAATGGGTTTGACTATTATAATGATTACACATGATCTTGATAGTTTGTGGCAAGTTACGCAACGTGTTGCTTTTTTGGGTGAAGGCAGGGTATTGTGTGTAGATAATATGGCAAAATTGATTGCCAATCCTCTTCCAGCCATTCAACAATTTTTTGATGGCCCACGTGGTCGTGCAACAAAGGATATTTACAACAACCATGGAAACTAATGTTAATTACACTATCGTAGGCGTATTCGTTATTGCTCTCATCACTGCGATTGTTTTCGGCGTTATTTGGTTGTCAGCAGGCTTGTCGACAGAAACTTTTAAAACTTACCAAGTTTATATGAAAGAACCCGTCTCCGGGCTAAGTATAGATGCTCCAGTAGAATATAACGGTGTTAACGTAGGCTCAGTAAAAAGTATTAAGATTGATACAAAAAACCCACAAATTGTATCATTGTTATTAAGCATTAAAAGCAACACACCTGTTACAGTAGGAACAAGAGCCAAATTAAATGTTAAATCACTGACAGGCGTTGCCTTGATTGCATTGGAAGACAAAGGCACAGACATGACGCCTCTGAAAGCAGAACGAGGGCAACCGTATCCCGTCATTAATACTGCACCATCCTTTTTTATGCGCTTAGATGCAACCATCACTAAACTAAATGAAAACATTCACGAAGTCAGCACATCCATACATAACCTTTTAGATGAAGAAAATTTACTCGCAATTAAACAAATTTTACAAAATCTAGAATTAGTGAGTTTTGGGCTCGCGAGTAAAACAAAACAATTAGATGCGCTAATAGACAATCTATCTAAATCAAGCCAACTCGTACCACCATTACTGCAGAGCAGCACAGAAACCATGCGAATGATACAATCTCAAACGGTACCTGCAGCGAATCAAGTAATTGCTGACTTAAATGAATTGACGAATAATTTGGCGCAGATATCGGCCGAGGTAAAACAAAATCCCTCACTCTTAATCAGGGGTAAAGCACAACAATTACCGGGGCCGGGAGAGCAACCGTAATGTTAAAAAATATATTGATATCAATCATTACTATTTTTTTAGCGAGTTGCTCGCTATTTTCACCTGTCAAAACTACACCCACAAAAACCTATGTATTGAATGCTTTACCACAACATATTACGAAAAAACCTCAACATCGTAACCGTATCACTTTATTAGTAACGCAACCCCAAACTCAACCGCTGTATAACACGACAGGAATGGTTTATTCCATTCACCCTTACCAAGTGGCTTATTTCTCTTACAATCGGTGGGCGGAAACACCCCCCCAAATGTTACATCCTTTAATTATTCAAGCGTTGCAAGCAACGCGTTTTTTTCACGCTGTCAACTCACCCACCGTCGCGAGCCGTTACGATTACACTTTAAACACTCAGTTACTCGAGTTAAAACAAGTATTTTACGCAGGAACAAGTGAGGTGCATTTCACATTACGCGCTCAATTAGTCCGTTTTGCAACGAATCAAGTCATCAAATCCAAACAATTTTCTGTTGTCATTCCAGCCATGGAAAAAACACCTTTCGGTGGGGTAATTGCAGCAAACAGAGCCACAGCCATTGTTTTACAAGAACTCACTCAATTTTGTTTGCAAACACTCGGATAATATAGCTCTTCAGATAAATAAAATGGTATTATAGCGCTCAGATTGCGAGATATTGAAGCGTTTCGATTGAAAAAAAGCGCAGGCGTACTTGCTTGTACGTCGAACTTTTTTGATTGAGAAACGTTTCAAGATCGATGCAAGATGAGATGCTAGAATACCATTTTATTTATCTGAAGAGCTATTCTTACCTTGAATACACCGGACGAAACATTTCAAAATAAAAATACACCCTACGCAAACTTAAATCCTGATTTAATTTTAAATGCAGTTGAAAGCATTGGGTTTCATTGCAACGGAAGTTTATTTGCTTTAAACAGCTATGAAAATCGCGTTTACCAAATAGGAATCGAAGAGAACACGCCAATCATTGCAAAATTTTATAGGCCCGGTCGTTGGAGTGATGCAGCTATTTTGGAAGAACATCAATTTGCTTTAGAATTGGCCGCACATGAAATTCCCGTCATTGCACCACTTGCAATATCTAACGGAAACACTCTGCATTATTACCAAGATTTTCGCTTTGCCGTGTTTCCACGACAGGGAGGACGGGCTCTCGAACTCGATAACTTAGAGCAATTAGAGTGGATGGGGCGTTTTATTGGACGCTTACATGCCGTCAGTGCATGCAAACCCTTTAAACATCGCATACAATTAAATATTCAAAGCTATGGTTATGATGCCCATCGCTTCTTGGTTGAGAATGGATTTATTCCAGAATATTTAAAACATAATTATTGTTACACTGCTGAAAAATTACTGGAGGAAGTAGCGCAAGCTTTTGAGCAGGTGGGTCCCATTGAAAATATTCGCTTGCACGGCGATTGCCATGCGGGAAATGTATTATGGCGAGATGCGGGACCTCACATTGTTGATTTAGATGATTGTTTGATGGGGCCTGCCGTTCAAGACATTTGGATGTTACTTTCCGGCAATCCAGAACAAGTTGCATTAGAGCTTGAAAAAATACTTCCTAGTTACCGCGAATTTCATGACTTCAACCCACGTGAACTTTATCTGGTTGAAGCATTGCGCGCATTACGCATGCTGCATTATTCTGCGTGGCTAGCAAAGCGTTGGGAAGACCCTGCATTTCCATTAAGTTTTCCATGGTTTAATACACCACAGTATTGGCAACAACAGTTGCAAAATTTGCAGGAGCAAGTAGAGTTAATTACAAGGTTATAAAAAAACCCGTCATTGCGAGCCCTGCGCGCTTTTCGCAGGGCGTGGTGGCAATCCAGAATCTTGACTGGATCGCCCACGGCCAAACGCTTCGCGGCCTCGCGATGACGCGATAATGGAGATGCAATCATGACTGCCCACTACAATAATTGTGACATTGCTGCAAAAAAAATTATTGATCATGTTGGAAAAAACATTGTAATGGGCGTACCCATAGGAATAGGTAAGCCCATAGGATTATTGAATGCTCTTTATCGCCTTGCCTGCAAGGATCCATCCATTAACCTAACAATTATTACAGGTCTCACCTTAGCAAGACCTATTCTAAAGAATGAACTTGAAAAACGCTTTATTACCCCCATCCTTGATCGCTTGCTTAAAGATTATGTTGATCCGCTTTACGAGGATCCCCGCGTCAAACAACAATTACCCAGCAATATAAAAATTATTGAATTTTTCTTAACAACAGGAAAATATTTACATAATGGTTATGTGCAACAAAATTATATTAGCAGCAAATATACCAGCGTTCTTGATGATTCCCTTTATTATTCCTTCAACGTACTTGCACAATTTGTCGCGCATTCCGAAAAACATCCAGAACAATATAGTTTAAGCTGTTGCGCAGACATATTTCATGGAGCCGCAGAACTACTCCACCAAGCAAAACTCGCTGGAAAACATGTGGCAATCGTTGGAGAAGTCAATTCAAACTTACCTTTTATGCCGGGTGACGCAATTATAAATTCTGATAGGTTTACTGACATTATCGATACTGGGCACTCTTCGAGTTTATTTCCTCTTCCACGCGAAGAAATATCCATACAAGATCATTTAATTGGATTTTACTCCAGTCTTTTAGTCAAAGATAACGGCTGTTTACAAGTTGGCATTGGCAAATTAGGTAATGCGATTGCAAATGCACTCATCCTGCGCCACAAACAAAATAATGTTTACCAAGATTTAATTAAAAAACTTTCCATTCATGAAAAATTCAGTAAAGAAATCGCATCCTCAGGACCATTATCTTCTTTTGAGAAAGGTATCTATGCATCTACAGAAATGATGAGCGATGAATATATGCAGCTTTATAAAGCAGGCATCTTAAAAAAACGGGTATATGATAACCTTGAATTGCAACGCTTGTTAAATAAAAATCAAATAAATGAAAACATCACTCCTGAAATGCTTGACGTTTTATTGGCTCATAAAATGATAAGCACAACAATAACAGAAGCGGATTTTAAGTTTCTGCAAAAATTCGGCATATTCAAGCCAGAAATTCGTTATCAAGAAGGTAGCTTGATTTTACCATCCGATGAAAAAATTTCTGCTGATTTAACTTTTCAAAAATCAAAACAACAGATTATTGAAAAATGTCTAGGTACAAAATTAACGTCAGGAAAATTGGTGCATGCCGGATTTTTTATTGGCAGTGTGGATTTTTATAAACAATTAAATGCGTTGTCGCCGGATGAATTACAACAATTTGATATGACTTCCGTTGCAAGAACCAACGCATTGGATTGGTCACCTGAATTATTAAAACTGCAACGCCAAGATGCTAGACTAATTAATTTTGCGATGATGCTGACTTTAGATGGTGCTGTTATCTCGGATCAAATCAAAAATATGCAAGAAGTCAGTGGAGTAGGGGGGCAGTTTGATTTTGTGTTGATGGCACATCAATTAAAAGGTGCACGCTCAATTATAGCCTGCCGCAGCACTCGACAGGCCAAAAAAGGCATTGAAAGTAATATCGCATTTGACTATCCCACACAAACAATACCACGCTACTTGCGCGATATTGCCATCACAGAATATGGCATTGCTGATTGCCGCAGCAAAACCGATGCAGAAGTCATTAAAGCGATGTTAAATATAACCGATTCACGTTTTCAAAAAACACTTTTGGCTAAAGCAAAAAAATCAGGAAAGTTACCAAAAGATTATGAAATTCCAGTTCAATTTCAACAAAATTATCCTCATGTCATTCAATCCATCTTGCACGAATTTCAATTAAAAGGATATTGTAAACTCTATCCTTTCGGCAGTGACTTAACAGCGGAGGAACAAGTACTGCAAACGGCATTATTATATTTAAAAAATTGTTCCTCACTTAAATTATTCGGTCTCATGCTTGCTGCATTGTTTTCTTTTAAACGCGACGCCAAGGTTGATAAATATTTAGTCCGTATGCAGCTTGATCATCCTAAGACAATTAAAGAATTCATATATAAAAAGCTGTTAAAGTTTATTCTGTAATATTGCTCGTCATTGCGAACCCGCACGCTTTTTGCGGGTGAAGCAATCCAGGGGAACGTTATGACGATATATGCCATGACAATCTAAAATTTATGCTAGCATTCTGATTTATGCTAGCATTCTGAATCAATATTGTGCATAATAATCTCACGTATGCAGATAGTAGGCACTGCTCGTCATTGCGAACCCGCGCTTTTTGCGGGTGAAGCAATCCAGGGGAACATTGACGGAAGAAAAATACAATAAAAATTATATAGTTACACAACTTTTCAAATTAAAAAAGTAAGGTAATTTTTACAACATCTAGACTTTAAGCCTAGATTACTATTATTTATACTAAACGAGAGGAAATTCACAATGGGTCACGGTCAGAGCAAGAGTGCGCGGCAAAGAACTAAGCAAAAAAAAGCGTTAAATGCTAGGCTTCTGTCTGAAGCTAATGGCAATACAAGAGAGCTAGAGGAGATAAAGACGAATGGTGACACTACATCTGCCAACGGAGAAAGCTTCTCACCGCCACCACTCACTAAACAGGATGAGTTATCACATCCACTTGAAGATAATATAAAAGAATACCTGCAATCATCTCGAACACTTGAGGCTAAAACTGCTGCACCCAAACGCCCAAAATGGCGTAGTAATGCCAAATGGAGTGATGCCAACTGGCGTGAGGGAAATGCTTATATTAGCCCAGATCTGGTGACTTTAGCATTTACTGTTCTTACAGTACTAGCCGCATCTCTTCCTTATTATAATGCAGACAAAACAAACCCACATACTACAGTAGGAACTGTTGGCATCAATGCCATCGGCAATGCATATTTTGCTAAGTTGACTGCTGACTATATTTCTCTATTAATAAGAGCAATACGAGAACGCAAATGGGAACTAGCATTTGTATGCGTCGCGGGACTCGTTGCAACAGGAAGTGGGGTGTTTGCCAGCTACGAACAAGGTAATGCCGATAAGGGCCCTGGTTACGGGATATTTATGGGTGTTGCATCCGGTTTTGGTAATGCCGCCCTAAATATTGCTGGCTCACAAGATCTGTTACCTTCTCGTTTAGGTCCAAAAAATAATCCGAGATTGCGGGAACTATTAATAGCAAATCTTGATTCACAACTAAACGATTTTCCACAGTTTCAGAGCAATCCTCCTCTTGGCGGCCTAGCACGTTACGTTAGCGTTCCCTTGATAAGCGTTATTTTAAGCGGTGCAATGACCGTTGGGATGGCCGGTTATATTGGAAGCACAGCTAAGTTTTGGATGAGATGGGTCCCCCCAGTTGCAGCTTATCTAATGTCGACTGGGTTCAATTCCCCACCGCTAGCAATTGGTGCAAAATCAGGGATAAAACTAGCAAAATCAATAGTCGAGGGTATCCTTAAGTTATGCAGAAAAGGTTTACCTTTCTCTTCGATGAGTACCCGAGAAAAGAAATATTTTGCCACCTTTGGCCTTGTTTTTTATCCTGCAATGATTTATCTGTCCATTTTCTCTTACGCTTTTTCTTTGCGAGCATTGCAAGAATCCATTAAAGCTGATGTAGAAGCATACGATAAACTTCTTTACTCCTGGATAGACTACACAGTTACCATAGGGACCCCTGTATTTAATGGTGTCATAGGCCACAAAGCACTCAATGCTTTGCAAAACTATCTTTTGCAAGCCTGGGTAAGTGATGACAACAAAAATTCCCAGGAACTTCCAGATGAAGTTAAATATCGAATCGAAAGAATTCGGGACTTCTATAACAATGGGTCTCTAGAGGATGTAATACAAGTTGCTCAAGAAAAGAAAATTGATGTTCCCGAAGCAGAAAGGTCAACGTCTGGCATGCTGCAGAAATTGAAAAACTGCCTGCCGCGTAGTTCTGAGAAATTATTAACGGATGAAAGCAACAGTTATTTTGCAGCCAATCATGTAGAAGCCCAAGAAGTAAAAGCGTCAAGCTGCTGTTCTCGTATGTTCGGCGGCAGTAGTAGTGGCAGCAACCGCCAGGTGGCAACGGCAAGCAGGAGAAATAGTCGTGATGACTCCGCTGTATCAATGGTTACTGCAGCAGGCGCCACTGTCAATGGTGATGATGCTTCTACTCATGATGTTCCTTATCATGCTGCCAATGCTGCCAATGGTGCTGTCGACAGGGGGAGTAGTTGGTTGGAGGCCTCAAGGCCCGGACCATAGATCTCATCATTATTAAACAAAAGGGAATCCCCTGAATTTTATTCAGGGGACAATTTTTTACTAGGTCAATATTTTACGTGAATAATTTTCTATCCAATCTCATACATGATTTATCCGCTATTCAAACTAATACAGCCACAACTTTATATATTATTTCTATTTTATGGGTTATTCATATTGTTAATTGGATACTCGGATATCGACTCAACATTTTAGGAATTTACCCTAGACGTTTATTTGGATTAGTGGGTTTACCGTTTTCTTCTTTTTTACACGGCAGTTTTAGCCATATATTTTTTAACACTATTCCTCTTATTGTTTTGATTGGTTTTCTCTTATTGGAAGGAATGCAAAAATTTATTTTCATTACTGTCACTATCATTCTAGTGAGTGGTATTGGCGTTTGGATATTTGGCAGACGTGCGATTCATTTAGGTGCCAGTAATTTAGTCATGGGATATTGGGGTTATTTGCTCGTTAATGCCTATGAAAACCCTTCAGCCATGACATTTATTATTGTATTTGTCTGTATTTACTATTTCGGTAGTTTAATATTTAGCCTTTTTCCCATGGAAGAAAAAGTATCGTGGGAGAGTCATATTTTTGGTTTTCTGGGTGGCGTTTCTTGTGCCCTGATTCCTTATACCCCTCTTGCCAACTGGATATCTTCCTATCACATACGCTAAAGTTGTCTAAAAAATAATTTATTGTAAATTCATGTTCTTATAAAATCTTACTAAAGAAATAAATTACTTTCACCCCTTAACTTACGATATTCGAGTGCTAGAATTATTATTAAGGGAGGGAAGTTTTATGGAAACATCAAAAATAATCACGAAACTTGTCTCACTATCAAAAGTCACGGCCTGTATTCTTTTAAGCGCATTGGTATGCGATAAAGTCTACGCAGAATTTTTCATTGCATATTCAGTACCCGCACAAGTTACTATCATATCTTCTGCACCATCTTGTGGTTGCAGTTCATGTGGTTGTGCTGTAAGACACTATTGTTATCGTTGCCATCATCGTCGTCATGTTGTAGTCATACACCGAGTTAGACCGAGGCCTTGCAGTTCTTGTGTTGTTGTTTACCGCCGAAGTAGCCCGTGTTCTGATTGCTACATACCACCGGAAGATACCAATACATTTGTAGAAGAATATGGATTCGTCAGCCCTGATTTTGATATGAGAACAGCTGATGATATGTATAATGATCCATAGGCTATAACTCCTTCATTGCGAGGAGTAGTCGCGTTTTACAAAAAGAACTCGTCATTGCGAGGAGCGTGCTCTTCGCGACGAAGCAATCCAGTACTGCCTACAACTGATCACCATTCTGGATTGCCACGCCTCACATAAAGCTAAAACGTGAGGCTCGCAATGACGGAGTACTTTATAATTTGATATAATGTATATCTTAATTTAACCTAAATTAACTGAACCCTACCATGCAAAACCTACCCACACTAAAACCCGGCGATAGCGTTGAGATTATTGCGCCTGCTTCACGCTGTTCAGACAAAGACTTAACCAACCTCAAAGGATTATTAGAATCCTGGCAACTAAACTGCATCATAGCTGACAATATTTTTGGTAGCGACTTATTATGTGCAAACACAGATGAAGCTCGATTTAAATCTTTAAAAAATGCCTTAAAAAACACAAAAACAAAAGCCATTATTTGTGCGCGTGGTGGTTATGGCAGCATGCGTTTAATTCCAGAATTAGCCAAAATAACACCACCGGTTTCTCCCAAATTATTTGTAGGCATGAGTGATATCACAGCATTAAATTTATATTTACAGCAACAGTGGCAATGGCCAACACTGCATGGCGCCCTTAGTATAGATAAATTTTCTCCCGCATCCATTGCTGCTGTGAAATCTATTTTATTTGGAGAAGTTCCGCATGTAGAGTTTTCAGGATCACCTCTCAACGCTTTTGCTGAAAAAAATCATGCTATTGAAGCCAGTGTCACGGGCGGTAACTTATGCTTGGTGCAAACTAGCATCGGCACGGCTTGGCAAATGAATG
This sequence comes from uncultured Gammaproteobacteria bacterium, assembly GCA_963710715.1. Lineage (GTDB taxonomy): Bacteria > Pseudomonadota > Gammaproteobacteria > DSM-16500 > DSM-16500 > CAVQBL01. The sequence continues at coordinate 205,215 of CAVQBL010000014.1, forward strand.
CAGATAATAAAATAATTCTCTTAGAAGAAATTGGTGAACGTGGTTATCGAGTTGATCGCATGCTAGAACATTTGCATCAAGCCAATATCTTCAAAGATGCTTCCGCCATTGTATTTGGTGATTTACTGGAAGGAAAAGAATCGGATGGATCTTCTTTGATTGAACCGGTGTTAAAACGCTTTGCCCAAACTTGTAAAATTCCCGTTGTTAAAATAAATGGAGTAGGGCACGGGCATGTTAACTTTCCTGTACCATTAGGAACAAAAGCAAAATTACAATTAGGCAAGCAAATTAAATTGGACGTAACTATTCACGATTCTTAAAAAGAACTCGTCATTGCGAGCCTCACGCTTTAGCTTTATGTGAGGCGTGGCAATCCAGAATGGTGATCAGTTGTAGGCACTACTGGATTGCTTCGTCGCGAAGAGCACGCTCCTCGCAATGACGGCGTGAACAGTTACAATGGACTGTTTAACCTAAGAATTAAAATAATGCAAAATCTAAAAAATATTTCTGTTGATTGCGCCAGCGGCTTAGCCGTTGGAATCTATTCAATTATTACTTATTTAACATTTACTGCCTTATTTACCTCCACTGGATTATCTCCTTATCTGTCACAAATCACGGGACTTTATTTAATCAGCGCTATCTTTATCATGACAATTTGCACTCTATCGAGTTCATTACCAACTTCTATCTCAGCCCCGCAGTATCAACCCACAGCAATTTTATTAGTCATAGCTACTGAAATAAGTGCGATGCTTAGCACCCCAGAAACATCCACACAAATCTTCCCGACTTTTTTCGTTGCAGTTGCATTATCAACTTTAATAACGGGATTATGTTATCTGATTGTCGGTATGTTGCGACGAGGAAATTTAGTTCGTTATGTTCCTTATTCAGTTATTGCGGGATTCCTAGCAGGCGTGGGTTGGACTGCAATTGATAAAACCATGCATGTCTTACTTAATCCTTTAGAATTAAATTCTATTATAATGACTATCATTGCAATTGCCTTTGCTACTCTAATTTATGTCATGCAGAATTACTATAAAAATGGCTTAATACTATTATATTTGTTTGCTGCGGCATTAGTTTCATTTTATCTTGTTTTATATTTTGGACATATTTCATTAGCAACAGCTGCACAATCAGGATGGTTACTAGGCCCTTATAAATTAACCAAACTCTGGACCCCGCCTACAATAGCTTTTTTTGCCCATGTAAATTGGGATGTACTTTATTCAATGATAGGGCTGATTATTGTCGTTGCTTTAGTCAGCACACTCAGTATTTTATTAAATGCCATGAGTGTTGAAGTGGCAGTCAATAAAAATATTGATTTTAATCGTGAACTGCGTGTTACCGGATTAGCTAATATTATTATGTCTTTTACCGGTGGATTTGTAGGCTATTTATCTAATTCTAGTTCAATATTGGCCCATTCTTTAGGCGGAAAAAGCCGACTGGTAGGATTTACTAGCGCAGCTTGTTGTTTGTTATTACTTATTTTTGGCGCGCATGTTCTTAATTATCTACCAAAATTTGCTTTGTTTAGTATTGCGCTTTACATTGGCGCATCGCTATTAATTCAATGGCTTTATGAATCTTATTTTCAACTGAGTTTAAAAAATTATTTAATTGTAGTTGCAATATTTTTAGTGATTTGTTTCTTTGGATTTCTTAAAGGAGTCATCATTGGAATTATCGCTTCGATTATTTTATTTGTTATTGATTACAGCAAAGTAAATGTAATTAAGTATTCATTAACTGGTGAGAGCTTACAAAGCACTAAATTGCGTTCCCCTGCGTTACAAGAAATTTTGAAGAGTAGGGGAAAGCAAATGCTGTATTTTAAATTACGTGGTTATATTTTCTTTGGTACCGCATATAGTTTATTAGAACAATTGATTAATAACTTAAACGCTAAAGATAATCCGATTAAATTTATTATTTTTGATTTTAGTTTGGTGGATGGCATCGATTTATCTGCAATTCAATACTATAGGCGATTTAAAGACATAACGAATGAAAAATCCATCACTTTAATTTTCACAAATATTTCTAAGCGTATTGAAAAAAACTTTAAGCAAGGATTTATTATCAACGGGACATCATCAACACATCTCTTTGAACAATTAGATTATGCTTTAGAATGGTGTGAAGATATTATATTAAGTGATAAGCCTCCCGCTCCAAAAGCAACTTTCCTAGAGATACTCGCAGAATTAGTCTCCTCAAAAGAAGTTGCAGAGCGTCTAGCAAAATATTTTAAAAGAATGACTGTGCCAAGAGGAGAGTGTCCAATCCATCAAGGTGAAAAAGCCTTAGGTTTATATCTCATAGAATCAGGGGAAGTCTCTATCATACTTGAACTTCCATCAGGCACCAAAGTGCGTTTAAGAAAAATGCGCGCTGGCAATGTAGTGGGTGAAATGGGACTGTACACACATACCATTCGTTATGCTTCTATGGTTGCTGATGAAGATTGTATTTTGGAATATCTTTCTCAACAAGCGCTTAATGAAATGGAGCAAAGCGAACCCGATCTTGCCGCAAAATTTAATAAAGCCCTTGTGGTCACCTTAACTGAGCGTTTAATTTATAGAAACCTTCAATTAAATGCGCTGGAGTAATTGAATACAAATAAAAATGATTGTATATTTGTCCACACAGTAGCTATGGAAAATATATATTGAAGGAATAAAAATGAAGCTTGCTTTATTATCAACTAAAGATGGTCTAGAAAAATCAATAACCGATTTAAAAAATCATTATTATAGTCTGGTAAGTCTTAAATCCCGCTCAAAAAAATTATTTCAATTTTTTTGCGGGAAAAGTAATCAAGCGGCCCAAGAAAGCAAAGAAGTACTTGATCAATTTAGCGAGCAAATTATAAAACTATCAGATGATGAATTAACTAATCTTTATAATGAGATTATCCAAGACCGAGATCGCTTTACTAAAAAAATGATTATTCCAAGCTTTCTTAGTACAGTAATATTAGCGGGGTCTTTAGTTGGGCCTAGATATATACCTGGTTTATCTGATAGAGGACGTAGTGCGCTATCAGCAAGCGGCTTTCTTCTGTGCTGCTTTGTGGCAATAGGCGCATGTTATACTTTTCTTCCTGAAAGAACAGCTGCTAAAGAGTTAATGAACGCTATTGTTGCAGAAAGAGAACGTCGTGAAAACACGCTAAATCAAGGTATACAACTGGAAGAAGAGTGTGGAATTCACCGTTCGTCAATATCTTAAAAAAGGATCTAGTTTTTCGGATATTAATGATATTGATTTAGAGATTATCGCGGATCAACTTAATAATAGACCCAGAAAAAGCTTAGAATACGCAACTCCAAATGAAACTTTTAATTTGAGCCAATTCGGATGTGGTTGAGTTGGCTGGAATAGCTGGACAAACAAAAGCATTTTGTGGTAATTTTGCACAAATTATTAAATACTGATGCGTATATCGCAGGGGAAAAAACAAGTGCTAAAAAAATTATTAATTACAGCCGTGGCTCTTTTCAACATCACTTATTTAACCATCGCGTATAGCGATAATGCGCTACCTGTTGAAGCGAAAGCGCTTAACAGCAATACCGATCCAACTGGGCAATGGGTTTCTGTTTTAAGTAATTTACCAATTCAGACTGGTAACCTTGAATATATTGAATTTAACAAAAAATTATATGCTGCGGGGGCAGAGTATATTACCGACAAGGCACTTATGTATGTTTATAACGGCGATAATAAGAACCCAAAGTGGACTTCGGTTGGTACGGGGTTGCCTGTCGATGGAAATATCGCAGCACTAGGTATATATAATAACGCTCTTTATGTGGCTGGTTATGGTGGCTATGCTATTGGATTTATTTTTCGCTATAATGGTGATGATCAACACCCGAGCTGGACTCCTGTTAGCATGGCTGGTCTTTCTCAAAGGACTTTCATGCCCTCACACCTAATGGAATATAACAATAAAATGTATATAACAGATGATAATTCGTTCTCCTCCCCCATCTTTGTTTATGACGACAAAAAGCAATCATGGTCTCCTGTTGCCAATGATTTGGATCGTATTGACGCAATGACTGTCTTTCATGACAAGTTATATGTAGTAGATCGTGATTCTAGTCGTTTAGCAGCGTATGTTTATAATGGAAACGATGATGCACCAAGTTGGAAATTGATCAGTCCTAATTGGTCATCGTATCAAGCTAGCTATGGTTTTACGCTAAGCGTATCTAATGATACGTTATTTGTGGCAGGCCAGAATGCTGATGATGGATCATTTGTATATGCTTATAATGGCGACGACCAAAATCCTAATTGGAGGGATGTAAGCAATGGTTTGCCTAACCAGCCTAACCATTATGATACGTGGGTAACTTCTTTAACCGTATCTAATAATACCTTGTATGCTGGCGGAGTAATTTGGAGTTCAGGAAGCCCATTTGTGTATGTTTATAATGGCAACAACGATGCTCCAAACTGGACATCTGTGGGAAATAATGGATTACCACTAGCCTTGATGGATGTTTCATTAACTGCTTTTAATAATACATTTTACATGGGTGGGCAGCGGAGGAACAATAATGGCAAATTATTTCTCTATGCTCTTTCATTGCCTTCGCAGCAAGTAAGCGCTGTAAAATAAATAGTAGGGGTTAGTCACTGTAGGAAGAACGGCGGCAAAACGTAGCTTTCGTTTAAGTTGTTGATTTATTGAATACGTGTTATAAAACCGCGTATGCACTTATGAGTGGGATTCACTTAAGCATTCATTTATAATGGCCGGTAACCTTTATTACCGGCCATTACGAAAAGGAGCTTTTATGGCATCTGAACGCCTGCCAATACCACTATTTGACGCCTTAGAACATTTGGATATTACCTCTGGTAGCCAAATATCCCATTTAGAGCCGCATCTTCCTAATAACATCTCAATAACCGATGTTACTTTCGATTATAAGCATGCCAGTCAATTTCTTTATACTTACCGTGGCAGTGCCGAAACTTTTAAATCTTACCGTCGAGAGGTTGAACGTCTTTTGCAATGGGCTTGGTTCATACAAGCAAAATCTTTGAAAGATTTACGTAGAGATGATTTAGAAATCTTCTTAGAATTTTGCCAAGCTCCGCCTCAAGATTGGATTGGTGTTAAGCATGTGCCACGTTTTACTGATAAGGATGGCTTGCGCGTTGCTAATTCAGAATGGCGACCCTTTGTAGTTTCAATTAGTAAAAAATCTCATCGTGATGGTAATCTGCCAAATGTTAAAGCATACATGCTTTCCCAAAGCGCACTACAAGCGATTTTTGCGATCTTGAGTAGCTTCTATAATTATTTGGAACAAGAGGAATATGCAACTCAGAATCCAATCGCACAAATACGACAAAAAAGTAAATTTTTGCGTAAACATCAAAGTAAAAAACAAATACGTCGTTTATCTGAGTTGCAATGGGCTTATATCATTGAAACAGCCGAGTTAATGGCTAACGAAAACTCCGGGTTACATGAACGCACACTTTTTATTATGAATGCGCTTTTTGCCATGTATTTACGTATTTCAGAATTAGCCGCAAGCGAACGCTGGATACCCCAAATGGGACATTTTTACAAGGATATGGATGGCAACTGGTGGTTTAAAACCGTGGGTAAAGGTAATAAAGAGCGTGACATTAGCGTGAGTAATGCAATGCTTGAGGCGTTAAAACGTTACCGGATGAATCTAGGATTATCTTCTCTGCCCTCACCTGGCGAAACAATACCTCTCATTCCTAAGACGCTTAGCAAAGGCCCTATAGAAGGTACGAGGCATATACGCAAGATTGTCCAACACTGTTTTGATAAAACCATTGAACGATTAATCAACGATGGCTTCAATGAAGAAGCAGAAATGCTTATGGCAGCCACAGTGCATTGGTTACGCCATACCGGAATTTCAGAAGATGTAAAAATTCGCCCGCGTGAACATGTACGAGATGACGCTGGTCACAGTTCAAGTGCGATTACGGATCAATATATTGATATTGAATTACGTGCCCGACATGCGTCAGCAAAGAAAAAATTAATTAAATTTTAGGTTAAGGATAATTAATTTATAGTTGCTAATATATCAGGTATAATTTTCATTGTATTTACGCGGATTTGTTCAGCCGTTAACAATTGCATAAACAAACTTTCCTAATCAAAACGCATAATAATTTTTGCATCAAAAACAGCTGAGATTTTTTTACCATCCCAATAATATCTTAAATGAGACATCTGCTGAGGAATAGAAATCGCAGGCGGTCTAAATGCAGCAATACAAGTCCCGTCCCTATGCCTTACGCTATTGTAAATTAATCCCCATGATTTTGAGTTTTTTTGTTTTTTCCCAAAAATTTGAGAGTTATTATAATCATTGGGATCGTGCAACCCATCAAATTTCGGCCCTCTTATATCATGCAAAGGTTTATTTATTTTCCCCTCGTATACCCGCATCGTTATTTCACCCGGTTCTTCAGCGGTTGCTCTTAAAAAATTTTCTCGATGAAACACTGTTTCTCGAACTGCTGTTTCTAGTGTTAATCCTGCGTAATAAACTCCGTAACTTCCATCCGTAAATCTTGAAGGTTTATAGATGTGGGTAAAAGCTGCCATGACTACAGACGACCCCTGCCCGCTTATTCTATCTTCCATAGGAACAAGAAATATATCTCCCACTTCTTGCCTAAGCCTCTCATTGGTTAAACTTTCAATTTCTAAAAGAGTTTCCATTTCAGAAGCATCAGCAAGCTCTTCAAAAAAATTAATTGGTGGAAAAGTAGATGGAATAATACGGTATTGTTTTCGATTATATAGCTTAACAAGTGCAATATCAGACATAACTACCAGCCACGCTCCGCATCTAAATACCGACGAACATCGGCTAAGTCGATTACATGGCCTTTTAATAATTTATCGAGTGCGCTTTTACCATTAAATAACGGTGCTGAATTTGCCTTTTTGATCCATTTATTTGAAGCATCTTCAGTAGGTAAAAGAATCCTTAATGCTTTATAAATTCCAAGAATATATGAGATTCGCTCTAAGGTATCAGCTGCGAGAGAGCCCTCTTTTTTACTCTTCCAGCGATATAATGTAGAGAGAGGAATTCCTAGCAATATACTTTCCTGATCTCCCGATAACCCCCATTTATGGGTAATATTAAAGAATGCTTTTAATGCAACAGCATTTTTTTGCATTGCATTAGCTCGGGGTTTTACCTTTAATGAACGCATAGCAGCCTCCTCATCCCACAGCAGTAGTATAGTCTCATTTGAGAAAAATATCAATTATTTTATCATTATAGATAGGCTGTGCTTATTTTGCACAAAAATTTGCTAATTATGTAGATATGCATTAGAATATAGCGCATATTTATCGTGCTTTTAGTTAATGAAATTATTATTCAAAAAGTTATAGAAAGTAAAACATTACTACAAATGAGGATTAAACATGAAGCTTTACTTAGTAGGCCCAGAAGTTATTGTAGCAGATGTACGATTTGTAGGCTTGTCCTTTTTTCAAAATACCAAAATCACAAAACGAAAATTAGAAAAATATTCTGTTCTCCATCTTACTGCACTGTTGATTGATTTTCTTGATAAAGAAAATGCTAAAGAAAAAGCTGGATTTGTGATCTAGCCCCGATTTCACTGGACACCTCACGAAGAGAGTAAACTCTCTGATATTGAGGTGAAAAATGAACGAAAATAATCCAAAGAAAGAAACAACCCGAAAGGAATATAGTCCACAGTTTAAAGATCAAGCAGTAGAGCGTGCAAAAAAAGATGGTGACCCGCAAGCAGCCAAAGATTTAGGTATCCCTGAATCTATGCTTTATTACTGGCGTAGCCAGAAAAATAAAGGTGGTAATACGATTGAAAATCAAAAACTTCAGCAAGCTGAAATGGCAAGACTTAAACGCGAAGTTGATCGCCTGGAGCAGGAAAACGCCTTTTTAAAAAAGGTGGCCACGTACTTCACGAAAGAAACGAAGTGAGGTACACCATGATAAAGAAAAATAAAAATAACTTTCCCGTGAGAATGATGTGCAGCATGCTTTCTGTTTCGCCGAGTGGTTATTACGATTGGCGAGATCGGCCACTGTCACTACGTGCTCAGGAAAATGTTCTGTTAGCAGATAAAATAAAGACTATTTTTGACGAAGAACACTCTCGCGCTGGCGCCAAACGCATTGCAAAACGCTTAAAAGCAGAAGGTACTCAGGTAAGTCATCATCGTGTTGCAAGGATTATGCGATCAAATAGTTGGCGTGCGAAAGCAGCAAAAAAATTCAAAGCAACGACAAACAGTAATCATAAATTGCCGGTAGCGCTGAATTTATTGCAGCAAAATTTCATTGCTAGCAAGCCAAATGAAAAATGGGTGTCTGACATTACCTACATCTGGACAGATGAAGGCTGGCTTTATCTCGCGGTTGTAATGGATTTATATTCACGTATGGTAGTTGGTTGGTCGCTATCGGAGCGCATGACATCAAAGCTTGTCATTGATGCATTACAAATGGCAATTTGGCAGCGTAAAAAACCACGTGGCGTTATTATTCATTCTGACCGCGGCAGTCAATACTGCTCTCATGAATATCAGGAATTATTAGCTGATAATGGCTTTATTTGCAGCATGAGTAAACGTGGTGATTGTTACGATAACGCCAGCATGGAAAGCTGGAATCACAAGCTTCAAGGTTGAAGCTATTCATGGTGAAAAATTTTCAACACGTGCTTATGCAAAAAATCACGTGTTTGATTATATCGATGTATATTACAATCGAAAATGTCTTCACTCTAAACTTGGCTATTTAAGCCCAGTGCGTTTTGAAGAACAAATGGTCGCTTAGTTATGTGTCCGTTTTTTGGGGTGAGATCATTGCATTTGACAACCTAGAAGCTGCAAGAAACTTCATTGATGACACAGGTCGTCGTGGTATTCGCACCTCTCACGTCTTTAATAAAAACAACTTCACAGGTGTGGTATTTGCGCCGCTTGTTTATGAAATAGACATCGCAAACCCAACACCATCAACACTCAAGACTATTAATGATGCGAAGTCTGAGCATCCTTGTTATAAAATAAGTACAAATGATGTTTTAAACACTTATCTTACTTCTGCCACGTTGGAAGTGAGAAAAAATGAGAAAGGTAAACCTATAAATAAAACTTACGAGATAAACAAAATCCTAGCACCACAAGACATTGCTGATTTCAGAAAAGCATATGAGAAGGAATACGAGAAGAGTTATCTTAAAAATCCTTTGAGTAAAATGAAACAACTACTTCAAAATCCCGATATTACTATGGGTGATGTATGTAGGTATGCAATCGAGCATCCAGATAGCCGTACCGATAGGATTGTAACAACACTTGCAAACTCAATTTAATGTAACTTACCACAAAGGGCAGAGGGTTCCCCATATATGGACCCTCTTTTCCCTCCGCTTAAACCTAGATTCGGCAGTTAAACCCCACTGCGAGAGGCTACTGCATTGAATCTAGGTTAAATCAAGGGGATATTTATACCCCCCTTACAAGAGAAGACACCATATCATACTGACGTAGGAGCCATGCGGGTTGATTTTTGTTTTACTCCCTGCCGAATTTGTTCAAAATCATCCCCATGACCAATAGCTTGAATTGTTTCTCCGTATTTCGCATGCATTTTTTCTAGCATTTGCCCAGCGTCAAGCTTAGCTTTAGAAACAACCCTCTTCGGAGTTGGAGCTTCTTGCTTCGCGTCAAACTTAACTTCGGGGGTTGCAGTTGCAATCATGAGAGTTTCATCTTGTCGCTTAATCTCAAACTCATCTTTACGAGCTACGGCTTCCTGAGTTAGAACTTGTTTTGGTTTCGGTGACAGCATTTCTAGATGATAAGGCGTAAGGAAGGGAATCTGTTTAAGAGGTTTTCCGTGAAATTTTTCTAAAGTATTTATAAGAGCATCTACTGCTTTGTCACCGTAGGTCTCACGTAATGTCTTTTTGAACGGATTGTTTTTTCCATGATGATAACGCGGGTTATCGATACCCTGCTCTTTTAAAATCTCCAATCCTTTCCCTAAGTATTCCTTATATTCCGGAGTTTCAAAATCGGACACCATCTCTAATGCAAGTATACGCTCATCCTTGTTACAAGCACTCGTCGATAAAAAACCATTTTGCGTTCCTTGAAAATAACGTGTATAAACCGCACCATCATTAATTGGGTATTTTCCTTGCTTTCCAAAATCTAATAATTCTTTAGCCATTTTCTTGAGTATGTTATGAAGTACCCCTGGAGCCTTACTTTCTTTAACAGGTGACAGCAAACTAACATCTACAATGTCGTCTGCGTTTGGGTAATTAGTGTTAGGGTGAGTGATAGTTCGTTCCCAACCTACCCTAGAGTATTCTTTTTTATCTCCAATAATATGGTGATTAGCTAGTTTCCTTATAATCATTCTGAGTTTGGCCATCAATTCGGGCGTCAATCCATTCATCACAGAGCTTTGTAACATCTCTCCTACAGTACTGCCTACAGTCGTTACAAATTCTTCCACAAAACGCTTGGGATTATTATCACTATAAGTAGGAACTTCTACGGTTACTTCTGCTTTTTCGCCGGCAAATTTCGATGTACGAACTTGCAAAATAGGCGTACTATTTGTTTCGTCATACGTGGGCATGAGCATTAACGTGAAATAGGGGCATTCATTCATGAACACAGCAAGTTTCTCTGGGGTTAAACACTTGCTTTTATCACCATCAGCCGTAGCCTCCAATGTGTTAAAAGCATAAACCTTTTCAAGTAACTTGAAATTTTTTACGCATTCTATTTCTGCTCTAACAATAATTCCACCTAATCCTAAATTTACACACATCATATCAAAAAACATTTTTTCTTCTAATTTTTTTTGCATCCATTTTCTCATCAGATGATAACAAAGGTCTCTTTACAATTCTTTTATCACCCTTCGCATCATAAACTACATACGCCACTATTAAGCCATTAAAACCCGGCTGATCTCTACCTGTACCATGACACCCAGTTGCTCCCGCACCCAGAACGGTAGGAAAAGGATTATTAAGGACTGTAGTTAAAGCTAAATTTACTTTTGCAAGAAAATCCGAAAACTCATAAATTTCAGGTCCAGCGCTCACTGCAACACGCTTCGTCTGAAAACCCTGCGTACAATCTAAAGTACCTTTTACAAATTCCTCATCTAATACTTCAATGTGATGAAACTTTTTACTAAATTGCACAATCACATCAGCAACCGCGCATTCATTCAATGAATATGATTTAGTATCGTATTTATCATCCATAGCTTCTTTTGAGCAATATGAGCAAGGTGAGAAAATTGAGAAACATGAGAAACATGAGCAAGCTGTCGCAGACTCATCTTCACGACCTGCTGCTGCATGTACTGTTATAACTTTCTCATTTTTTTCCTCAAGACCAAAATTAATTTTGTTAAGCATTTTCAACAACGCTGGTACTTGTGCTTCTTCATCTATTTCCACAACTATAGTGTTTTCTTTAAATACCGATCCAGTAAAGTTAGTCCATTTTTTTACTTTTAAATTGATTTTTTTTGCATCGAGTTCCTCAATGAGCTGAATACGTGCATCTTTTTGGTTTTCATTGAGTTCATTAGCGAGCTGAATACTACGAATGCCTGCTGATAACATTATGTTCTCCTTATAATGATTTTCTAATAATATTAGCTATCTTAGACTAAGAACTTGAATTGTAACACAGACTTAAACCATTTTCTAGAAAGATGGTAATTTTTTAAACAATCCATAAATGGCGGTGTGACCGTTCCTGTATAGCGTATACTTGGAATCTAATGACATTGAGAATTTAGTTTGGGGATTTTACGAAAATATTTAAATATAACACTTGCATCCTCAACTTTAAGTAATAAGCACGTTAATAAATATGCCATACCGGCAGAGAAAATAGCTAACAATAAAGATACCAAACGAATAAAAAATGATGAATTATAAATAAAATTCGAAAAATAATTTAACGTAACCCAACAAGTTAAACCTAGCATTACTGATGAAATACTGCAGAATGTGAAATTTTTTATAAAAGGAAAACTTTGCAAGTTATGTAATTTTCCCATCAACCGATAAAGCATAATAAAATTCACACTTGCTGAAATTGCAGTAGCCAGTGCAAGACCACAATGTCCCAATCTTAATGTAAATATAAATAAGTAATTTAATACAACATTTAAAATAATAGAGAAAATGCTGACAAACATAGGCACCCATTTTTTATCAATTGCATAAAACCCAGGGGAAAGAATTTTAACGCACGAATACGCAACTAATCCAAGCACATAAAATTGCAAAGCAAATGCTGTTTGCATAGAGTCTTCTGTTAAGAATTTTCCATGCTCGAAAATCAAACTAATAATCGGTTTAGCAAAAAACCAAAGTCCAACAGCAGCCGGTAATGTCAAAAACACAGCAAGACGCATTGCGCGCCCTAACGTTGCACCAAATTGCTCATATTCTTTCGTAGCCGCGATTCTCGATATCACAGGTAAAGTTATTGTCGCTACAGCTACACCAAAAATTCCAATAGGAAATTGCAGTAATCTAAACGCACTATTCAGCCATGTTACAGCTTCTTTTCCAATGTACGATGCAAAACTGGAATTAATAATTACGTTAATTTGAACGGCGCTTGCTGCAATGATTGCTGGCATTGTCAAAATCAAGATGTTGCGAACGCCTGAATCCTTCCAGCGAAAATCCGGTTTAAAAGAAAAACCAACACGCTTTAAACTAGGTATTTGAATTGCTAACTGGAATACGCCACCAATTAATGTACCGATTGCCAAACCAATAAGTGCTTTTTCACCAAAGTAAGGATCAATTAGCCATCCAAAAAAGACACCGCCCGCGATAGAACCTATATTAAAAAAACTAGAAGCCAAAGCAGGTACACCAAAAACATTTTTAGAATTGAGAATTCCCATGACAAGCGCAGCGAGAGATACTAAAAAGATAAATGGATACATAATCTGTGTCAGTAACACAGTCATGTGAGCATCTTCTGGAGAAAAACCGGGTGCTAAAATTCCGATTATTTGTTTTGCGTAAATAACTCCAAGGAGAGTCAAAATACTCATGAATATACTAACCAGAGTTAACATTTTAGACGCAAGAATCCAAGCAGAGTGGTCCCCTTCTGTTGCAATTTTTTTTGAAAAAATGGTAATGAAAGAAATAGAGAGCGCTCCTTCCGCAAAAAGATCTCTCAGCAAATTAGGGGCGCGAAATGCAATGAGAAAAATTCCCATTGCGGATGAACCTAATAGTGAATTAAATAATATTTCACGTATCAGTCCTAATACCCGACTGCACATGACAGCTAAAGATATAACCCCAGCTGCTTTTGTATTGAGCTTTTTATCGCTAGACATGAGCCAAACTTTATCATTTTTTGATCAGCTCATCAATGACAATATTCAGGCAATTTATTATTGTGCTTGTATGCCTGAATAGCCTTAAGGACATCAGCAGAAGCATTTAACTTTTTGAAAATCTCATTGGCAATTTGGACATCAATAAACTCTTGTTTAGGCTTAGCGCTATTAATGATTCAGGCGTGATAATTTTTCCGGAAAAAAGATCGCGAGAGCCCGCGCGCTTTTTTTTGCGCGGGCGTGGCAATCCAGGGAGCACAAAACATTCCCCTGGATTGCTTCGCATGAAAAGCACATGCTCGCATAGTCAGGAGAAATTTTGAGATGTGGGTAATGATATGGTACGTGCCCTAAACATCAAAACACATAAAATAAAAGCAACAATAAAACCAAGCCAACTAAACCACATAGGAACAACATAACTCGCTACAACGACTTCCATCACAAAAAATAATCGCAACAAATGTAAAATGGAAACTATTCCAAAAATAATGCCTGCTATCATCAAAGCTGCATTCTTGCTCATAGAAAAACCTCCCTTTAAAGTTTAATATTTACATTCAAATAAGGACCATTCACACTAAAATTACTTTTTGACTTACCCATCGTTGCAACAAAAACAGTTCCCGTTTGAATAGGCGCTACAACTATAACAGGATTATATTCCTGAATGGCATTAACATACATTGAAGCTTTGTAACCTCCTTCTATTGTAACTGCAGAATCTTTGCAAAATGGATAGGTATAATTTACTCCTAATTTGACATCTGCACCTGGGACTACTTGTTGCGTATTATCAGAACCGATTGCTTGTTTATTATTAGTGATGCCAAATAATGCTTCACCTATACTAGAAGATGAATTATATCTTGTACGAGCTATCATATTTCCAATTAATACTGATCCAGATACTTGCCCTACCACACCAAAACCATAGCAAAGATCGTATTTTGCATTAATACCAAAACGCGGCCCGAATCCAGTGTATTGTGAAAAATTATTGGAACGAACAGAAAAAGGAATGAAGTTATCACTAAAAGTTGAAATTAAATTTTGTTTGATACGCGCACCACTTAAGCCAGCAAAAAAACGTATTAAAGTATGATTACCAAAATTAACAAATTGCCCTACATCTAAATCTACTACATCATAACGGAAATCAACTTTTCCACGCGCTTGCTGGATGGTGCCGCCGCGTGGTCCTGTTTCATAAAACGGTGCGACAAATTGGCCATCCGGCCCTGCGGACACAGAAGCAGAATCACTGCTATTTAAATGTGTCCAGTGCAATTGAATATCATTACCTGAGTGACAAAAAACATAGCCCATACCTAAGCCATAAGCAAAATGATAACTTGGGTTAATCGATTTAACATGCCAATTTGGCGTTGGGAAAGGGAATGGAAAAGTATGGACTGCATATTCAAGATCATTACTGACGGGTCGCAACCAAAGACCTGTCACGTCAAATTCAAAACCCGGCGACATCTCTGGGATGCTCACTTGAAAAGGGTTAGTACTTGTTGAAAGTGCTGCGTTAACACTTAAAAAAGGTACCGCTTGTAAAATCACAGCTAAGAAAATTCTTTTTAAAAAAGATTTTTTCATTTTAAACCTCCATGTTAGATTAAATCACCCTTTTAGCAACCAACCCGCCGCATCTTTTGCAAAATAAGTAATAATAAAATCCGCACCTGCTCGGCGTATAGCCGTTAAAACTTCCAAAGCAGTTTGCCGCTCATTTATCCAGCCTTTTTCAGCTGCAGCTTTAATCATGGCATATTCACCGCTAGTATGATAAGCACCCAGAGGCAACTCAGGATATGTTTGCTTGATGCGCGCAATCACATCTAAATAAGTGTGTGCCGGCTTAACCATCAGCATATCCGCACCTTCAGCGATATCAAGCGCACACTCACGTACAGCTTCATTGCTATTTGCAAAAGTCATTTGATGTGTTCGTCTATCGCCAAATGTGGGCGCACCTTCAGCCGCTTCACGGAAAGGTCCATACATGGCTGAACAGTATTTAACGGAATAACTCAAAATGGGAGTATTGTGATATCCAGCAGCATCCAGTCCTGTACGTATTGCTTGCACCATACCATCCATCATGCCACTTGGGGCAATGATATCAGCACCCGCTTGTGCGTGGCTCACTGCTTGTTTGGCTAAGAGCTCAAGTGTTTTGTCATTATCAACCCAATCTTTAACTACAACACCGCAGTGACCATGATCCGTGTATTCACAAAAACAAACATCTGACATGACCAAAAGTTCTGGAGCAATTTTTTTTATGACAGGAATCGCTGTCTGTATAATGCCATTTTCTGAATAAGAATCTTTACCTAATGCATCTTTTTGCGCAGGAATACCGAATAAAAGAACACTCTTTATCCCTAAGCGTGAAAGGGATTGCACTTCTTCATCCAATTTATCAACACTGATTTGAAAGTGCCCCGGCATAGAAGCGATAGGTTTTTTAATTCCTGAGCCGTGTCGAATAAATAAAGGCAGCACTAAATTATCCACATCAAGGCGTGTTTCTCTAATTAAGTTTCTTATATTTTCATTATGTCTTAAACGTCTTAAACGTGTTTTAGGAAAATGACCAAGATGACGCATTTTATCTCCCATGCTCTGCAGAAACCTCGCGTAAATCGCTACAGCACACTTGTGAATTCGTTGCACTTGATTTTAATGCTAGATAAAAAATCGCAACTGTTATTATTCCTATCACAATAAAATCAACACCAAACTGAACTGTATTCATTCCATCACCAAATGATCCCAAGTACGAGACTATAGATAATGAAGCAAAATAAGGAATAATCCACCATGATTTACGCCACTGACTTAGCCAAATATTATTTTTTTCTTGATAACAGTGAATGGAGAAAAATATCAATCCAATGATTAATACTATCATCATGCGACTAACCGTATGCCACCCTGTCCAGAAAATGAGTAAATTACAAATATAAAAAGCTAATAAGGCAATTGCACTTGCATAAGGCAATAAAAACGGTCGGTGCTTATCTTTCTGTGTTTTACGCAAAGCAACCAGAGCAATAGGTCCTATGATGTAAGAAATAATAAAACAGGAAATAATAAAAGTAGCCATTTTTTGCCAACCTGGGAATGGCAAAAATAATAAGAGGCCAACGAAAAAATTTAATACGATACTACGTAGCGGCACGCCTTTCTTAGTTAATTTGTTCAAGCCTTCAGGTAAAAAGCCAATTTTACTTAAACTATAAGTTACGCGCGCAGTTGAAGCAGTAAAAACAAAACCTGTACCAAAAGGCGAAATCAGTGCATCCGCATAAATGACGATAACAAACCAACTCAAACCTAATGCAACCATAATTCCTGAGAAAGGCCCGCTGTCACCAACATAATGCAATTTACTCCACCCCTCAGCAAAAGCAGAAGGCGTGACTGCGCCGATAAATGCGCTTTGTAAAAGTGCATACAAAAAAGTACAAAAAATCATAGATCCGATGAGTGCAAGTGGAATGCTGCGCTGTGGATTTTTAGTTTCACCCGCTAACTGCAATATGGTATTAGAACCAATAAAAGAATAAATCACGCCACCCAATGGTAATGCTGCAACAATTCCATGCCAACCGTAAGGGGTAAACCCGCCACTTTCTGGTGAATGAAAATTACTGATTTGAAAATTCGCTGTGAGCAATATAACAACTGTTGCAATGGGCACGATCAATTTGATAGCGGTAATAATGCTGTTTGAACGACTAAAAAATCGAGCGCCATAATAATTAAGTGCGCACATGATAAACATGACGAAAGCAGCAACCACCATGCCCACATAGGTTAAAACATGCGTACCCTCTACTTTGGTAACCAGACCAGGGATATAGTTTGCTGCATATTGTATCAATCCCATTGTCTCAACAGGGGCAATAGCAACGCTAGATATCCATACCATCCAACCTATTATGAAACTGACAAGTGGACCATGACTATATTGAGCAAATTGAATCATGCCACCCGCAACAGGGAATGCGCTTCCTAATTCAGCAAAAGTAAGTGCAATAATGATCATGAGCACGCCGCCCAGGATCCAAGATACAACAGCAGCAGGCCCAGCAATTTGTGCAGCAAAAAGTGGCCCAAACAACCACCCTGTCCCAATGACACTGCTAATACCGGCAAGTAACAAACCAAACGAGCCAATAGTGCGTTGTAATTTCATGATTTTTCCTAATTCTGGTTTTTTCTTATTTGATGAGTTATAGCGAGGCTAATCATCGAGAATGGCCTGTATCGAATGTAAACAAATTTATCAAATTAAACAAGATAGTGTCAATGTTTTTATACCTTATATATACCTTGTCGATCAACTAACACTACTATAACGGAGCAGGTTTCTTTTTCTTCACATACAACGTTCTAACCGCAGATGCAATTACATTACCATCATCATCAATAACGTCAACTGGCCGCTCAAAAACATATTTTTCATTTTTATCCGCTTGTTCACGAATAAATGCAATTTCCTCTGGTGTAAAACTAAACGTTGCATGCAATGTGCCACGTCCAGGCTTCTTAAATTCGATACGTGCTGCAATATCCCAAACAATATAACCCTTGCCTAAATTGCGAAGTAACATAAACATATAAAAAGGATCTGTTAATGAAAAAATAGATCCTCCAAAATGGGTTCCAACATAATTTTTATTATACCAATGCAATTTCATTGCAACTTGTATGCAGCGATAATCAGGAGAAATTTTTTTTACTTTAATTCCCATGCCTAAAAAAGGCGCCCAACAATTGATGGCAATTCTAACAATATTAGCTGGTAATTTTTGCAAAAGTGGATGCATAGAAGTATTTTTCTCCGTTCGTCTATACTCAAGACAAGGAAGCCTGAGTAATTTTTTGGAAGATATTCAACAAACTCTTTTGCTCATCCGGTGTAAGCACATCCAGCATTTTACGAATACTTGCATACAAATGTGCGATTTGAATTTGATAAATCCGTCTACCCTCTGATGTTAAGCTACCATGCACAATGCGCCTGTCTTCTTCGCTACGCACACGTTTTACTAACTTTCCTTTAACCAGTTTATCAACAATCACAGTAACACTGCTTAATGAAAGTGACGCGTGTTTAGCAATGTCTCGCATAATACAAGGTTCACGATCACCAATAATATTTAAAACGGTGAGCTCTTGCATGCTCAAACCACCTAGAGACTCTAATAATTCAGCGCCTGATTTATCTTGTACTTTTCTTAAAAGTAAAAGATATTGAGCAAGCTGTTGTACATGCTCTTCATTTTGATTACTTTTGATTGGTTTTTTGTTCATGCTCATAAAAATATTTTATCTGTCAAAATTATTTGCTGGTTTGTGATGCTCAAGTTCAAAAAGAGTCATCCAAGGATTCCATTTACTTATCCATTCATAACTCGCCAAAGAATCAAGAGATTCTCGACGTTGTAGTGTTTTATCTTGTTCATTCCAATAAAACAGCGCTGGATGATTCGCTTTGTCTTCTCCTTCCGTACTTTTTCTTTCGCTGATTAATTTATCTAGATTTGGCATCAGTACAGAAACTCTATCCTTTACAGGCAAATAACCTCTTTCAAACGCATTAAAAACCTCATCCGCTGAAGCTTGCATCGCTTCCTGTAAAATCTCTACGTTCCTCTTATTGCGTGTTTGATTACTTGGAACAAAGTAATAACCATCACCATAGGCTTGCCACACCTCGTGGCGTCCATTCGATACCCATAAACCTTTTGAGTTATCTTCCTTATGCATATAACTCGCTAATACAGAACCCAAAAGAGATGGCTTAACATTATTAGATAAAGCTAGGCGCGGCGTACGCATATGACCTGCCGCAAAAAGATCTGATAAAAAATGGCAAGCAAATGCATTCAGTGCATAGGCTCTCGCAAGTTCTTTGCGTGGATTGTTGGCATATATTGCATGAGCAGCTGTTTCAAGTGCTATTAGATGTCCTGTTGAATACGCTAGCCAAGCTTCTTTACCATAATGATCAAAGTTCCTTGCCATTAATTGCGCATAGCGAGTACCCATAATTTGACTCCAAGCATCATTATGGTCTTTTGCCATACGCGCAAAAACATCTTCAGGATTTTCCCCTTTCTCTAAACCTGTTTTTATCTGCATATTCTCATCTTCTACAACCGCGAGAATCTGCTCTACTTCAGACTTTTTACTTTTTAATGCTAACGAGTCATAAGCCTCTAAAAAACGCTGCCTTCTTTCATCTCTGCTCTCGCCTAAAGAAATCGGCCTCTCAGGGACACCATAAAAATCGCCCGCTAATGTGACTATCTCACCATACGTTAACAGTAAATTGTCATTGAGCTTAAGCTTGGTTCCTGCAGCCCCTATACCTTTTAAATTAACCTGGTCGCCGCAAGTCTTGTGTTCTGATGATTCGAAACCTAACATGGATGGAGGGTTTTGAGCTTGTAGAGCACTGCAAAAGAATAAAATAAAGATAATAGTAAGTTGTCTTAACATTGATTCATCCTGTTAATTATTCTTAGAAATCCCTAGAGAATTAGTACTATATATTATATGCGAATCAAAGTCTAAATAATCACACAAAGCCCTTGCTATTTTCTGTTTAAACTGTGATCATATACGTACCATAGTGTTTAAATGGTAATAAATCATTCCCAATGAATCATATAATTTATAATAATCAATATGTTAATTAATTTTTATCATTGATTACTTGATGTTTTACTAGAGCTCTATTAAGGCTACGTTGGCGATGATGTAATGGGAGGCGGCTAAAAGCTGCCCATAGCGCCAGCTTGCCTAGGCTTTTTGTTTCCTGCAAAAAATGCAATAACAATCCTACGTGGCTTGCATTGATATTTTTTTGAGGAAACACTTAATGACTTCTGCACAACTAAATTTACATCCACAAATCACGACTTTTGCACAATTAGATTTACATCCACAAATTTTTAAAGCAATTAGCGCTTGTGGATATACCCAACCAACACCTATTCAAGCACGTTCCATTATCGATATTTTAAATGGGATGGATGTAGTTGCATCCGCGCAAACAGGAACAGGAAAAACCGCGGCCTTTGTGCTACCTGCTTTACATCGTCTTAGCACAACAAAAGCAACACAAAAACCAAGAATTTTAATTTTGACACCCACACGTGAACTTGCAACGCAAATTACTAAAGCCGCTGAGAAGTATGGAAAATTTCTACGCTTTAACATTGTCAGCCTTGTCGGTGGAATGCCTTATCATCAGCAACTGCGAAAATTATCTCGCCCAGTTGATATTATCGTTGCAACACCTGGCCGTTTAATGGATCACATGAGAAGTCGCCGTCTGGACTTATCAGCAATTGAAATGTTAATTCTTGATGAAGCCGATCGAATGTTGGATATGGGATTTATTGATGATGTTGAATTCATTGCCAATTCAACACCAAAAAGTCGACAAACATTATTATTCAGTGCTACTGTCGATAGCAAATTAGCGACCGTTGTGCGCCATTTATTAAAAAATCCAACTCGCATTGATCTTTCCTCTGAAAAATTGTCTCCAGCAAAAATTAAACAAGAATTATATATTGCAGATAATATCCAGCATAAAAATCGTTTATTGCAGCATTTACTCGATAATGAAAATATGTTTAAAGCTATTATTTTTTCAGCAACAAAAATCAATGCAGATAAATTAGCTAAGCAATTAAGTGACCAAGGTTTCCCTGCAGCTGCACTGCATGGTGATTTAAAACAAAGCGCTCGCAATCGAACTGTTGAGCAATTGCGTAGTGGTAAAATTCAATTTTTAGTTGCAACAGATGTCGCTGCACGTGGCATTGATATTAATGACATCACACATGTGATTAATTTTGATTTACCCAAATTTTCTGAAGATTATGTGCATCGAATTGGTCGCACAGGCCGTGCTGGTAAATCAGGTATCGCAATTTCATTAGCGATGCCAGGTGATGCAAAACACGTACAGAGAATTGAACGTTTCACAAAACAAAAATTTGTACCTCTTACTATTCCCGGTTTAGAACCAAAAACAAAAAATCTTAGCAGCGGAAACGATAATCCTAATGACTCTTCTAAACGTCATAAGAATAAAAGTTATGGCAAAAAATCTAACAAGAATTTTAGGTCCGACAAAAAGTCCAGTGATGATTTTAGATCTGGGAAGAAAACCAGGAGATTTAGATCAGATAGAAAATCGGATGATAATTTCAAACCTGACAGAAAAGCGGGGAGTAGCTTTAGATCAGACAGAAAATCTGATGATAATTTCAAATCTGACAAAAAAGCGGGTAGCAATTTAGATCAGACAGAAAATCTGATGATAATTTCAGATCTGACAAAAAAGCGGGTAGCGGCTTTAGATCAGACAGAAAACCGGATGATAATTTCAAATCTGGCAGAAAAACTGGCGGTGGCTTTAGATCAGACAGAAAACCAGATGATAATTTCAAACCTGACAGAAAAGCTGGTGGTGCTTTTAGAGCAGACAGAAAATCTGATGATAATTTCAGGTCTGACAGAAAAGCCAGTGGTAATTTAGAGCAGACAAAAAATTCAGTGATGATTTCAGATCGGACAGAAAAGCGAGCAGGAATGTTAGATCAGATAGAAAATCTGATGATAATTCTAGATTTGACAGAAAAGCGAGTGGGAATTTTAAAGCAGATAAAAAATCCAGTGGTGATTTTAA
Source organism: uncultured Gammaproteobacteria bacterium (assembly GCA_963710715.1). Classification (GTDB taxonomy): domain Bacteria; phylum Pseudomonadota; class Gammaproteobacteria; order DSM-16500; family DSM-16500; genus CAVQBL01. The sequence continues at coordinate 227,427 of CAVQBL010000014.1, forward strand.
ATCCGACAGAAAATCCGGTGACAATTTTAGGTCTGGTAAAAAATCAGGTGGTACTTTTAAGTCGGGTAATAAGTCACGGAAGTTTTTTGCGAAGGATAAGAAGCAACAATCCTAAATTCAGCAGTTTTGTAGGGTGGCGGAGCGTGCCCACCATCTTGGAAATGGTGGGCACGCTGCGGCTTTTTAATATCTCCTTTGAGTTTCAGTTTTTCTGTGGAATTTCTATTTTACGGCGATATAATAAACTTGGCTCGTGAGGAACAAGCCTAATAAAATCTCGAATATTAAATGTTAAAATTTTATCAACTTTAGCTTTTTTTGCTACTCTTACAGTGATTGCATCATAAACTATACCACCAAAAAGTCCTAACGCCGTCATGTCCTTAAGCACCTTTAAATGATCTTGGCTAGATAAAACGATAATTTCCGCTAATTCTTCTACGTTTTCTCGAAGTAAATAATGGGCAGTATCTGGTGAAATCCTAGGACTCAAGAGGTAATCGGGTTAAAACTGCAAAGCATTCCGCTATAGATATTGACCCGAAACCACAAGAGAATGTTTTTTTGCTTTGACATTTTGCAACGAAGTTAGAGCAACATGATGCTTTGTATGCGATGCTACAAAACTTGCAATTAATACCGAGGTATCAAATAATAAGCGCATTTCTTCATTGATCCTCTAAGTTTTTTAATCGCTGATCACGTTCTTGCTGAATAGCAGATTCAATATCATCTACGGCTTGACCAACATAAACCGCTATACCGCCTTTTATTTTAATTTGTGGCGTATGATCAGCCATTTTCAATACAATATTGTGATCACCTTCTTCAATATGCAATATAGAACCTGTTTTTAAACCCAAATGTTCTCTTACAACCTTAGGTATCACTATTCTGCCAAATCTATCTACTTGCGTTTCCATAAATCCCCCTCTTATATTGCCATTAAGAATACCAATTGGCAATTATCAATGCCAATATAATACACTTATTATATCTGCTCGTATCAATACTGCATCAATATATTGACAAAATACAAGGTTGTTTTGTCATAAACTTGATAAAAAAGAAAGGTTTGTCGGTTTTTCTTAAGCTTTCCTTAATAAAGCCATAAGGTTTCGTTAATCCTCCGCATTGTAAATTTATCAACAAGATCCGTTAGGGAATACATAAATGCACATCCTAACTAATGGAGAGAGCGGTTATGATCAGCAGACCTATAAACATTGAAACGGAAGCTAAAAATAATGGAATTGACCTCGAAAAGGTAAAAGCTTGCTTTGCGAAGCAAGCTAACTTTATCTCATGCTCATCAATGCTGAAAGCTTATCACGATGGAATAAAGCGTTTAGACAAAAGCAGAACCAGATATCAAGGTGATGCAGAAAAGTTACTTGCTCATGTGGGCTTAAAACCAGAATGCCCTTTAGAAAAAGACTTTTTAAAAAAAGCTTTGGCCAAATTATCTGAAAAAATTCAAAAAATTGAAGCCATCGAAGCGCTCAATATAATCGAAATTACAAAAGCAAGCTTGGGGTTGCCAAATGTTAGCTCAGCATACTTGATAAATGAATATCATTTGTTAAGTAGGCTTAATAAAAAACCGAATAAAAAAAATGTACACATTATAAAGAAACTAGCAAATAATAGAAAAAATAAAGCAGATCGTCCTATTAATTCGTCTACAATACTTACTGACTTACGAGAACATAACCTAAAATTTACAGACGTAAAAGATGCGCTAAATAAATTACCTGAAATAATTAATAAAGTTTCGATCATTGAATCAGCTAATGAACAAGCGCTATTTTCTCAGTTTGAATCAGCCCTTGACTCTGCGCGCAAAAAAGATAAAGTTCTTAATTTTATCCTTACTTACCTCCTTCCCTCTTTTAACTTTGCAAATCAAGCTCGAGTTGCAACTGTATTTAGCGTATTTACAGCTGAACTAAGTCATCATGTAAAACCAATCTTACCGACATGGTTCTCTACGTTAGGAATTGCATATGTTTTTCGCTGGGCTGGTGTTTCATACATTTTACGTAATTACCGTGACATATTATCTCCACCACAGTGTACTAAGTTTGAAACTTATAAGACAAATGATTCTTTCTGGGCTGTAGCAAACACCAGTAGTTCTGCACTTGGATTTGCAAAAATGGCACTCGTTGGAACAGCTAAATTTATAGTTGGAACTATATCTTCAGCAATTTTTCTTGCAGGCATGACTTTTGATATGTTTCATCAAGCATATAGAACATATCGTGATATAAAAGAACACAAAAAAATGGTAAATGACATTGATTCAGCAATAAAAAGTAATAAACATGATAATAACACTAAAAATGAATTACAAAAGTGTCAATACAACCTTAAAAAGAAAATCTTTAGCCTTGATGAAAAGATGTGGCGCGATCTTGCTATAGCATCCGTCGGACTTGTTGCACTTGGAATTATACTCTTTGTTCCAGGAGTAAAAGAGGCTACAGCTATTGCTTTAGGTGTTATATTTGCTGTTCCTATCGTATACGCATGTGTTAAAGGCATTGCAGCATGTGTTAAAGGCGCCGCAAAAGGAATTTTATCCTTCTGTCATCGGGTTACTGAAAAGTTAAAACCAGCAGCACCAGTAATAGAAAATGCTGCGCCCCAAGTTGGCAGTAATTATCATATAGATCATAAAATGGCTGAAAATTTGATTACGATTGAACAGAAAGATCTACCGCCGAAAAGAAAGAAAGGAAAATTTCCAGCTAATAAAACATCTACCTTGGGGAGCAATAATATGTTTCTTCCTAAAGAACAAAAATCTGATGCCAAAGTTAATATTATCAAGGAAACAAAGATTAAGCTGGACCATTACGGTGCCTCTCAAGGCTTAGGTTCACCATCACCTGCTATGGCAATGGCGAAGAAATAATTTGCACACCATCCATATATGGCTGCAATACTTTTGGAATATGAATTCTCCCCTGCTCATCTTGGAAATTTTCCAAAACAGCAACCAAGGTACGGCCAACCGCTAAAGCAGATCCATTTAATGTATGCACCAATTCGGGTTTACCTGTTTTAGGATCACGGAAACGCGCTTTCATACGACGTGCTTGAAAACTTTCCGTATTACTGCAAGAAGAAATTTCACGATAGCGATGTTGTCCTGGTAACCAAACTTCTAAATCATAGGTTTTTGCTGCTGAAAAACCAATATCTGCTGTGCACAGTGCCACAACACGATAAGGTAATTCTAATAGTTGTAAAACTGTTTCAGCATGATGCGTTAATTCTTCCAGTGCTTCATAGGATTTTTCAGGATGCACAATTTGTACTAATTCTACTTTTTCAAATTGATGCTGACGCGAATCATGCCGCGCGTATCTTTGCCATACGAACCTGCTTCACTGCGAAAACAAGGCGATAACAAGTATATTTAAGTGGTAATTGTTCTGCTTCTAAAATTTCATCGCGCACAGTGTTCGTCACGGGCACTTCAGAAGTCGGAATTAAATAAAATCCTTGCTCACCTGTAATTGCAAATAGATCTTCTTTCAATTTTGGCAATTGCCCGGTACCAAATAATGAGTCTGCATTAACAATATAGGGCACAGAAATTTCTTGATAACCATGTTCGTTAGTATGTAAATCCAACATAAATTGCATCAACGCACGTTGCAAACGTGCAAGCTGATCCGTGCAACACCACAAAACGTGCGCCAGATAATTTAGCTGCTGTATTCAAAATCCATGCCTAATTTTGCGCCTAAATCAACATGATCTTTAGGGATAAAATTAAATTTTGTTAGGTTCACCCCACACTACGCACAACTTGATTATCTTCTTCACTTTTCCTTCAGGCACAGATAGCATGCGGAATATTAGGAATACGCGCCAAGAATGTCATTTAATTCTGCTTGCACATGATTAAATTGTTCTTCTGTGGATTTAAGTGTATCACCTAAATCTTTTACTTTTTGCAATGATGCATTCGACATTTTCGCCTTTTGCTTTGGCAATGACCGACTGCTTTAGAACGAACGTTACGTTCATTTTGTAATTCTTGCATTTTGACTTGCAAATTTTTGCGTTGTTCTTCGAGTGCATTCAATTGTGCAACATCAGAGTGAAGCCGCGTTTTTTAAGTTGACGGCGACGTTTGAATGTCGTGCGTATGAGTTTAGGGTCTAGCATTAAATCTCCGCTGTCATTGCAAATCTCGCGCTTGCGAGGTGAAGCATGAAAACATTGCTATCTGATGGATCGCACGGCCAAGGCTTGCGGCTCGCGATGACGCTTAATGCAAATTTCGATTTATGCAACAGACTATGCTTTTACAGATTGCAAAACTTGCGCTGCAGTTTTACCAATTTCTGCTGGTGAACGTACAGTATGCACACCTGCTGCTTCGAGAACCGCAAATTTTTCTGCTGCTGTGCCTTTGCCACCTGCAATAATCGCACCCGCATGACCCATGCGTTTACCCGGAGGTGCTGTCACACCTGCAATATAAGAAACAACTGGTTTAGTCACATGTTTTTTAATATATTCCGCTGCTTCTTCTTCTGCGGTACCACCAATTTCACCACCATGATAATAATTTCTGTTTGTGGATCTTTTTCAAATAATGCTAAGACATCGATAAAGTTTGTACCTGGAATAGGATCACCACCAATACCAACACAAGTGCTTTGCCCTAATCCCAAATCCGTTGTTTGTTTAACTGCTTCATAAGTCAGTGTGCCAGAACGTGACACAATACCCACTTTACCTGGCTAATGAATATGGCCTGGCATAATACCAATTTTACATTCACCCGGTGTAATAACGCCTGGGCAATTGGGCCCGATTAAACGTACATGCGGATGGCTGTCTAGATAGGCTTTAACTTCTAGCATATCTAACACTGGAATACCTTCCGTGATACAAACAATTAATTTAATTCCTGCATCCACTGCTTCGAAAATGGAATCTTTGCAAAATGGCGCGGGGACATAAATAACAGATGCATCTGCTTTGGTTGCTTCATATGCTTCTTTAACCGTATTAAAAACCGGTAAACCTAAATGTGTTTGACCGCCTTTTTCAGGCGTCACACCACCTACCATTTTAGTACCATAAGCAATCGCTTGCTCGGAATGAAATGTTCCTTGTTTGCCAGTAAAACCTTGGCAAATCACTTTGGTGTTTTTATTAATTAAAATACTCATTGTTATACTCCCTGCTGCTTGCAACAACTTTTTTAGCAGCATCGGTAAAACTTTTTGCAGCAATAATATTTAAGACCACTTTCACTTAATTTTTTGCACCCAATTCAGCATTATTTCCTTCAAGACGCACGACAACAGGAAGCGCGTACCCACTTCCGCAACAGCACCAATGATACCATCCGCAATTAAATCGCAACGCACAATACCACCAAAAATATTAACTAAAATGGCTTTGACATTTTTATCAGATAAAATAATTTTAAATGCTTCGGTAACACGTTCTTTCGTCGCACCACCACCCACATCTAAAAAGTTAGCAGGATTACCGCCATGTAATTTAATTAAATCCATAGTTGCCATCGCAAGACCTGCGCCATTGACCATACAACCAATATCGCCATCGAGCGCAATATAATTTAATTCCCAATCACGCGCACGATTTTCACGTTCATCTTCTTGAGAAGCATCACGCATGCCGCGTAATTCTGGCTGACGATAAAGCGCATTATCATCAATATTAATTTTACCATCTAAGCACAATAAATTACCTTGTTTGGTAATCACTAAAGGATTAATTTCTAATAAACTTAAATCTTTTTCTTCAAACATTTTGCCAAGACCTAATAAAATCTTAGTAAATTGTTTAATTTGATCGCCTTTTAAACCTAATGCAAAACTAATTGTCGTGCTTGAAAAGGTTGAACCCACCAGAGGATCGACTACTGTTGTCAGAATTTTTTCGGGTGTTTCATGCGCAACTTTTTCAATTTCAACACCACCTTCTGTTGATGCCATAAAAACAATACGTTGTTTGGAACGATCAATCACTGCGCCTAAATAAAGTTCTTTTTCAATATCGCAAGGTTCTTCAATCAAAACTTGATTAACCGGTTGGCCATCTGCATTAGTTTGATACGTACTAAACGTTTACCGAGTAAATCTTTGGCAACTTCTGCTAATCTTCTTTGGTTGAAACGAGTTTAACTCCACCCGCTTTACCACGTCCACCCGCATGAACTTGGGCTTTGACCACCCAGCGTTTAGTGTGAAGTTTATCTGCAATTGTCAATGCTTCTTCAACATTCCAGGCCACTTCCCCTTGAGGAACAGGCAACCCATATTGTGCCAATAATTGTTTGGCTTGATATTCATGTAAATTCATTATTGCTCCTAGTTTTAATATACGTCATTGCAGAGCGTATTGCACGGCAAATGCGCCCTGATTCATCAATTCGAATAGCAATAACGTGCTGGATCTTCTAAAATTCCTTAATTGCAACTAAAAACGTGACAGAATCCTTACCATCAATAATGCGATGATCATAAGACATCGCAACATACATCATAGGACGAATCACAATCTGACCATTTTCAGCCACCGGACGTTCATCAATCTTATGCATTCCCAAAATTGCGCTTTGTGGTGAATTTAAAATGGGTGTGGAGAGCAGAGAACCAAACACACCGCCATTGGTAATAGTAAATGTTCCACCTTGCATTTCTTCTAGTGTTAATTTGCCTGCTTTTGCTTTGCTAGCATATTCAGCAATTTTAGTTTCAATTTCCGCCATACTCATTTGATCAGCATCACGTAATACAGGAACAACTAAACCACGATCTGTGGAAACAGCAACACCAATATCAAAATAACCATGATAAACAATATCATTACCATCAATGGATGCATTCACGATGGGAAAACGTTTTAATGCTTCAACAGCGGCTCTCACAAAAAATGACATGAATCCAAGACGCGTGTTATGATTTTTTCAAATTTTTCTTTGTAGCGACTACGCAACTCAATCACATTTTGCAAATTAATTTCATTAAAAGTGGTTAACATTGCAGTTGTTTGTGTCACTTCCAACAAACGTTCAGCAATGCGTGCACGAATACGTGTCATTGGCACGCGTTTTTCTGGACGTCCAGATGTGGTTGTCATATCTGGTTTTACTGCGGTTGCTCTATCGATAATTTCCATCACATTTTCTTAGGTATACGACCGTCTTTACCTGTACCTTTGACCGCCGAAAGATCAACATCATGTTCTGCAGCAACACGGCGAACAGAAGGTGATGTAGAGGATGAAGTAGCTGATGCAACTGCTTGTTGTGTAGTTGCTGCAGCTCGACTTGGTGCGGGCACAGCTGCAGCTTTAGCAGGTGCAGCGGTTGCTGTTGCAGCATTTGCAGGTGTTGCAGTTTTACCAGCAGCCGCTCCTGCTTCTACCACTGCAATCACTTGGTTTGCTTGTACAACTTCTCCTGTTGGTTTGCGAATTTCCTTTAAAATGCCATCCACTGGAGAGGGAACTTCAAGCATGACTTTATCTGTTTCCAAATCGACAAGATTTTCATCGCGAGAAACGCGATCACCTACTTTTTTATGCCATGTTGAAACCGTTGCATCAGAAATCGATTCTGGCAACATGGGAACTTTTACTTCAATTGTCATATTGAGTTTCCTTATTTCTACTCGTCATCAACCATGTTGATGGGCGTGTTGCTTGTCATTGCGAAGCGCTTTTTGCGACGAAGCAATCCAGACGGCACAGAAACGTTCCCTGGATTGCTTCGCCATGTAAAAAGCACATGGCTCGCAATGACGGCATATTTATATTAATGCCTCTTTCACCAACTTCTCTTGTTCTTTCACATGCACAGAAACATAACCCACCGCAGGAGAAGCTGACGCTGCTCTACCTGCGTAACGTAAGGTTTGTCCTTTCTCTAAAATTCTAATAAATGATGTTGCGTACTATACCATGCTCCTTGATTTTGCGGTTCTTCTTGGCACCAAATAATATCTTTAACCTGTTTATAAGGTTTCATTGCTTCTTTGAAAGCTTCTTTAGGGAATGGATAAAGTTGTTCAATACGTAGGATAGCAACATTATTTAATTTTTTCTCGCGCCGCTTTTCTAACAAATCGAAATAAACTTTACCACAACAGAATACAACTCGATTCACTTTCTTAGGGTCAATTGCATCAATTTCTGGAATAACCAGTTGGAATTCACCTTGTGATAAATCATTTAAAGTAGACACCGCTAAAGGATGGCGTAATAAACTTTTCGGCGACATAACGATGAGCGGTTTGCGATAGGGTCTAACCATTTGTCTGCGCAGCAAATGAAAAATTTGTGCAGGTGTAGTTGGGACACAGACTTGCATATTTTGTTGCGCACATAATTGTAAATAACGCTCTAAACGTGCAGAAGAATGTTCTGGCCCTTGGCCTTCATAACCATGTGGTAGCAATAAAATTAATCCACACAATCTACCCCATTTTTGTTCACCTGAACTAATAAATTGATCAATCACGACTTGTGCACCATTTGCAAAGTCACCAAATTGCGCTTCCCAAATAACTAAATTATTAGGATCTGCTACTGCAGTAACCATATTCAAATGCTAATACTGCTTCTTCTGAGAGTAATGAATCAACAATATTAATTTGCACTTGATTAGGATAAAGATGACTTAAAGGAATATAAGTTTCATCCGTATTTTGATCATGTAACACAGCATGACGATGCGCAAATGTACCGCGCGCTGCATCTTGACCACAAAGACGAATCGGATAACCTTCATCCAATAAGGTGGCATACGCTAAAGTTTCAGCATAACCCCAATTGAATGGCAACTCACCGATCTGTCATTTTTTGTCGTGCTTCTAGCATTTTTTTAACTTGTGGTTGTAACACAAAATCATCGGGTAATTTTTCAAGCTGTGTTGCAAGCTCGTTAATTTTTTAAGGGGAACAGCTGTTTTTGCTTTTGCTGTCCACTCTTTACCGATAAAGGGCTCCCAAGTTGCAGCATATTCGTATACAGAACTATCTTTAACAACATCAACAACACTCTTTCCTTTATCAAGAGCATTGCGATAATTTTCAGCGAGCTGTTGTTCTTTCTTATCGTCAATAATACCTTCTTTTACTAATTTATTTGCATAGATGACAGCAGCTGGTGCCAACGTTTTAATGACTTTATACATAACGGGTTGCGTTGCGGATGGTTCATCCGCTTCATTATGACCATGACGTCGATAACAAACCATATCAATCACAATATCTTTTTTAAATGTATTGCGATAATCCACAGCAAGCTCTGCTGCGAAAACAATAGCTTCAGGATCATTTGCATTCACATGCAGAATAGGTGGTTGCACCATTTTAGCAACATCAGTGCAATAAACACCGGAACGCGCATCTTGCGGATTACTAATTGTAAAACCGACTTGATTGTTAATCACGATATGAATAGAGCCACCTACACCAAACCAGCGCGCTTGAGACATGTTAAATGTTTCCATCACGACACCTTGTCCTGAAAATGCTGCATCGCCATGAATTTGAATTGGCATGACAAACTTACGTTCCATATCTTTGCGTCTACGTTGTCTAGCGCGCACAGAACCTTGCACCACAGGTGAAACAATTTCTAAATGAGAAGGATTAAATGCCAAAGCAAGATGAATAGCACCATGTTTGGTTTTGACATCTGTCGAATAGCCCATGTGATATTTCACATCGCCTGAACTGGATTCATCAATTCCTTTGCCTTCAAATCCTGCAAAAACTGCGGCGGGTTCTTTGCCAAGAATATTCACTAATACATTCAAGCGCCCGCGGTGTGCCATACCCAGAACAATATCTTTGATACCATTCGCAGCACCACGATCAATAATAGTATCCAGCATGGGAATTAAACTATCGCCACCTTCTAAGGAAAAACGTTTTTGGCCTACATATTTAAAGCCAAGATATTTTTCTAAACCATCTGCAACAACTAAACGATCTAAAATGCGTAATTTTTCTTGTGCGCTTGGATTAAAATCCGCCCATGATTGTTCCATGCGTTTTTGGATCCACTCGACTTCTTTGAGCTGCATAATATGCATGTATTCAATGCCAATGGTTCCGCAATACACTTTTTGCAGTGCTTGATGAATTTCACGTAATGTCGCAGACGATTTTTTTAAGACCTGCAAATGTATCAACGTCAAAAACGGTTTCCATATCCGTTGCAGAAAAACCATAATAAGAAAGGTCCAAAGTTGGATTGTGTATCCCATGATACAACCCAAGTGGATCAATATTTGCTTGTAAATGCCCAAAGCTACGATACGCCGTAATTAAATCAACCACTTTTTCTTGTTTGTATTCGTGATGGCCAGTGCTGGGTTGAGCTAATATTCTTTTAGTAGAAGTTTGTTTTGCAAGTTGCGAAAAATAATCACGAATGTCTGCGTGAGAGACATCTTTATTAGATGCTGCTAATTGATTAAAATAATTTTGCCATTCAGGTGTAACATCGTCTGGCTTTTTGAGGTAAGTCTCGTAAAGCTCTTCAAGATAAGCATCATTTCCACCCGAAAGATAAGAATCTTTCCATAAGTCTTTCATTGAGCGTTGTTGCTTCATCACACAGCCCCTTGCAGCATTTGATCTTTAATACCTGTAATTGCTTTCGTTGGGTTTAACCCTTTTGGGCAAACATCAACACAGTTCATGATGCCGCGGCAACGAAACACACTAAATGGATCTGCTAAATCTGCTAAACGTGTGTTTTTTTCAGTATCTCGAGTATCAGAAATAAATCGATATGCCTGTAATAAACCCGCTGGGCCAACAAATTTATCCGGATTCCACCAATAAGATGGACATGCTGTAGAACAGCAAGCACATAGAATGCATTCATAAAGACCATCGAGTTTAGCACGCTCTTCTGGGGTTTGTAATCGCTCGATAGCAGGGAGAGGATTATTGTTTTGTAAATAAGGTTTTACTTTTTCATATTGCTCATAAAATTGCGTCATATCGATAACCAGATCACGGATCACAGGCATTCCGGGTAATGGCCGGATAACAACAGGTGATTTCAAAGAAGTAAGATCCGTTGTGCAAGCCAATCTATTTTTGCCATTAATATTCATGCCATCGGATCCGCAAACTCCCTCGCGACAAGAACGACGAAAAGTCAAAGTTTCATCCTGAGTATTTTTTATTACTAACAAAACATCCAATACCATGCTGCAATTTTGAGCCTTCACATCGATATCAAAATCTTGCATGTAAGGTGCTTTGTCCACTTCTGGGTTGTAACGGTAAATAGAAAAACGCATATTTCACCTCTTTGCATCATTGCGAACCCGCGCTCTTTGCGGGTGAAGCAATCCAGGTAACATTGCAACGTCTTCCTGGATCGCCACAGCCAAGCGCTTCGCGGCCTCGCGATGACGGTAAATAATTATATACTCCATAAAATTTGTAGTGTCCAAAAGAAACAAACAACAAGACTTAAAAAAATCAGCGCTTGTAAAATCCAATTCAATGCAACGGGTTTTACATAATCTGTCAACACTGTCCATATTCCCACCCAAGCATGAAATAATAGCGATAATACAAATAAAATCGTTGCTAGCTTCATCCAAGTATTGGCAAATAAAGCCCGCCAATCGCTAAAACCTAACTGCGGATGGATAAGAAAATAAAGAATAATCCCAATTGAATAAATAGCCATGACAACAGCACTAATACGCTGCACTAGCCAATCTCTAAGACCCGTTTGAAAGACAGATTTCACCATAGCCAAATGCCTGCTAATGCAATTAATATTAAGGTAATAACAATAGTTAGAGTGGCTGTTAATCTACCACTTTTAAGTTCTTCTCCACACCCTGCATCCATAAATAAATGACGAATACCCGCAACAAGGTGATAAAGGAATGCAGCTAGAAAACACCAGAGAAAGAACTTTATCCATGGCGATGACATCGTTAGCTGGAGATCATGAAAGCTTTGTTCTGAAGAAAGTGACAAGCTCAGTCCCCACAATAATACGGGAATAACTAAGAATAAAATAACGCCCGAGATACGATGTAATATAGAAACAACAGCTGGAATCGGCTGCCGAATAGTAAGCAAATTAAGGTTCTTAGGTCTTTGGTTTTTCACGGGTTTAGCATTCTCTCTGTAGTTAAAAAACCGATTGATTATAAAATAGATTTGATACGTTTGACAATGTTATGATGACTTCTTATAGTTAAACGTAAATTTTGTAGGGGCAGACCCGTGTGTCTGCCCCGAACAGGAGGCAACCATGGCAGACAAAAAAGCTAAACTCACCATTGACAATAAAACGATCGAACTCGATGTATTATCGGGGAAATTAGGCCCTAATGTTATTGATGTCAGTGGATTAGTAAAAGAAGGATACTTTACCTATGACCCAGGCTTTATGTCGACTGCTGCTTGTGACTCCGAAATCACTTATATAGATGGTGACAAGGGCGTATTGCTGTATCGCGGCTATCCCATCGACCAGCTTGCTATGCAATCCAACTTTCCTGAAGTGTGTTATCTCTTATTAAATGGAGAGCTACCCAATAAGCAAGAGTATGATACATTTGGCAAAACCATTAACCAGCACACCATGGTTCATGAACAAATACGTAATTTTTTTAATGGCTTCCGTCGCGATGCGCATCCAATGGCTGTTATGGTGGGTGTGGTGGGTGCGTTATCCGCTTTCTATCACGACACCTTAAATATTAAGATCCCGGAACACCGCACAAAATCCGCTTTTCGTTTAATTGCAAAAATGCCAACTATTGCAGCGATGTGTTACAAATACTCCATTGGCCAACCCTTTATGCCACCGCAAAACCGTATGTCTTATACAGAAAACTTTTTACATATGATGTTTGCAACACCGGCGGAAGAGACAACCCCTAATCCTGTTCTCGTGCGTGCACTTGACCGAATCTTAATTTTGCACGCTGATCATGAGCAAAACGCTTCAACTTCAACCGTAAGGCTTGCGGGTTCGACGGGTGCAAATCCATTTGCATGCGTTTCGGCTGGTATCGCTGCTCTTTGGGGACCTGCTCATGGAGGCGCAAATGAAGCTGCGTTAAATATGTTGCATGAAATTGGTAATATTTCCAATATTAGTAAGTACATTGCGCGCGCTAAAGATCCCAATGATACATTCCGCTTAATGGGATTTGGACATCGTGTTTATAAAAATTATGATCCACGCGCCAAAGTGATGCGTGAAACTTGCTATGAAGTTTTGGAAGCTGTTGGAGCACACGATAACCCATTATTCAAACTCGCAATGGAACTCGAAAAAATTGCACTTGAAGACGAATATTTTGTCAGCCGTAAATTATATCCAAACGTGGATTTTTATTCTGGCATTACATTGAGTGCGATCGGCATTCCTACCAATATGTTTACTGTCATATTTGCTTTAGCACGCACGATAGGCTGGATAGCTCATTGGAATGAAATGATTAGCAGTCCATACAGATTAAGCCGCCCGCGACAGCTTTATATGGGGGAAACGGAAAGGAAGTTTGTGCCTATTAAATCGAGATAGGCAGTTTTCCCTCTCCCCAGTGCTTTTTACTGAGGAGAGATGGCACCATATCGTTATCCACATCTCAAAATTTCTCCTGACTATGCCACACGTGCGGTGGGCGCTGAAGTTGGATCGAAGCCCCGTCATTGCGAGCATGTGCTTTTCATGCGAAGCAATCCAGGGGAACGTTTTTGTGCTCCCTGGATTGCCACGCCCGCGCAAAAAAGCGCGCGCGGGCTCGCAATGACGGGGCTTCGATCCAACTTCAACGCGTGTGGCAGAAGTCAGGAGATGTGGGGAATGCTATGGGTGGCACAACACACCCAGGGAGAAATATTACCCCTCCCCTCTACGCCCCTTATAAGAAACTGGTTTATAGCGAGGAGTTTCACCACCAAACAAGAAACTCATGCCAGCATTAACCATGACATCGTTCTTTCCACCAACGAAAGTATAGAGATCACGCACTTCAGCACGGAAAGCGATAGAAGGATCAATAAAGATTTGTGTTCCAAGTGCGGCATTAGCGTTGGCTTGATTAGTGGCATCATTTCCATTGTATTTAATAGAAAGCACACCTAGGCCCAGAGAAACATAAGGCTCAATCACGCTAAAAGAACCAAACCGGAAGATACCATCAAGAACATACAGATTTCCCTGTTTACCACGATGTGGATTTGGGTTTTGATATACAAAAGGATTGGTGACATCGTCGCTATCGTGATCATGATGGCGGCTATGACGAGGATTGACTGAAGCCCAAGCTGCTTCCAAAGCTAAACAAGGTGCAAAATCGTAGGCAATTGCAATGCCAGGTGTCGCAACATCATGGGTATTTCTGCGTTTTGATGCAAAATAGTAGTATCCATACATGGGCGAGAATGTCACTGCGCCAGAACGATTGCTCCCCAAGGCAACACTGTTTCCTAATAAAGTAATTCCTATTAAAGCTAACAACACTTTTATTTTTTTCATCTTTTGTTTCCTTGTGATTTTAAGCTGCAGATATTCTAACCGAAGAAAATCGCGAATGCCAATAAATCATGAAATGAAGGGGGCACGTCTCATCATTTAACATGAAATAATTTAGTTGTTCAATGATGAGATCATATCATTCCCCACATCTCAAAATTTCTCCTGACTATGCCACACGTGCGGTGGGCGCTGAAGTTAGATCGAAGCCCCGTCATTGCGAGCATGTGCTTTTCATGCGAAGCAATCCAGGGGAACGTTTTTGTGCCCCCTGGATTGCCACGCCCGCGCAAAAAAGCGCGCGCGGGCTCGCAATGACGGGGCTTCGATCTAACTTCAGCGCTCGTACGTGTGGCATCAGGAGATGTGGGGAATGATATGGATGAGACGTGCCCCCTTTAGTGCGGCGTTACTACTCTTGCCACTGCTTCTTTCCACCCCTGATAAAAACTCTCACGCTGTTGCTTAGACATTTTTGGGGTAAAAACAGCGTTGGCTCGCCATAGTTGTGCAATTTCTTCAAGCGAATGATAAACCCCAATATGTAATCCCGCCAAAAAGGCAGCGCCTAAGGCACTGGTTTCAATACAGCTTGGGCGTTCTACTTTAATTTGCAATATATCTGCCAAAAATTGTAGCAGCCAATTATTAACTGTCATCCCACCATCTACACGTAATGTTTGTAAATCCATTGCACTGTCATTCACCATAGCCGTTAACAGATCACGGGTTTGATAACAAACCGATTCAAGCGCAGCGCGTACAATATGTGCTACTCCTGTGTTTTGAGTTAATCCTAGCACTGCAGCGCGTGCATCAGGATCCCAATAGGGAGCTCCTAAACCCGTAAATGCAGGGACAAAATATACTTTTTCTGTATCCGCTACAGTTTTAGCAAGTTCTTCAGCTTCTGCCGTTGTTTTAATTAATTTTAAAGTATCACGTAACCATTTCACTGTAACACCCGCAGAAAAAATACTTCCTTCTAAACCATACGTTGTTTTGCCATTCAAACGATACGCTATTGTTGAAAGTAATTTATTTTTTGAATAAATGACCTGAGATCCCGTATTCATCAACATGAAACACCCTGTGCCATACGTTGTCTTAACCATACCTACATCAAAACACGCCTGTCCTATAGTTGCAGCTTGTTGATCTCCAGCAATTCCTGTGATCGGAATACCCGCGCCTAAAATAGTTTCATCTGTATGGCCAAAATGAGCACTGCTATCTAAAACTTTAGGTAACAATGCAAGAGGTATATCAAAGGCATCTAAAATGTGACTGTCCCATTGCTGAGTATGAATGTTAAATAATAATGTTCGCGACGCATTAGTAGCATCTGTTGCATATGACTGTCCTTTCGTCAAACGCCAAAGTAAAAAGGTATCCACTGTTCCAAATGCTAATTCTCCTCTTTCTGCGCGTTCACGGGCATGAGGAACATGCTCAAGTAACCACATAATTTTAGTGGCGGAAAAATAAGGATCGAGTAATAAACCGGTTTTTTCTTGTAGTTGTGTATGAATTTTATGTTGCATTAACTTTTTACATAAATGACTTGTACGACGATCTTGCCAAACAATAGCAGGATAAATGGGCTGGCCGGTTTTTTTGTCCCAAATAATAGTTGTTTCACGTTGATTACATATTCCGATTGCTGCAATTGTATCCGCTGCTAATCGCGCATTAAGTAACGCTTGGCGACAACATTCGACTGTACTGTCCCACATTTCATTAGGGTCTTGTTCTACCCAACCTTCTTGTGGATAGTATTGCTTCAAATCGATTTGGTGTTTGCTGATTACGTCACCTTGAGGCGAGAAAATAATTGCACGTGAGCTGGTTGTACCTTGGTCGATGGCGAGTAGGTGTTGGGGCATGATCGCATCTGCTCCTTGTTGGTCAGAATCATGATATATTAATCTAAATTAAAAAGGTAACACTGTTCGTAACTATTCACGATTCTGAAAAAGAACTCGTCATTGCGAGCCATGCTGATCCCGCAATGCTTTTATGCGGGATCAGCATGGCGAAGCAATCCAGGACAACGTTTATTTTAACGCCGCTCTGGATTGCTTCGTCGCGAAGAGCACGCTCCTCGCAATGACGAGTTCTTTTTTAGAAACGTGAATAATTAAGTATCATGCAGGTAAGGCAACCATGCAAAAAATTTCAGACCTTTTTATCATCGGCGGTGGCATCAACGGTGCTGCTATTGCTGCTGATGCGGCTGGACGTGGTTTATCCGTCACGTTATGTGAAAAAAATGATCTTGCTGCAGGCACTTCATCTGCCAGCAGTAAATTAATTCACGGTGGATTACGCTATTTGGAACACTATGAATTTTTAATGGTGAGAAAAGCGCTCAAAGAACGTGAAATTTTGTTAGGCAGAGCACCACACATTATTACACCTCTGGAATTTGTTTTGCCTTACGAAAATCATTTGCGTCCAGCGTGGTTAATTCGAATAGGCTTGTTTTTTTATGATCATTTAACTCTAAGATCACGTTTACCAAAATCCAAAGCCATCAATTTGCGACAAAATGGATATGGTCAGGCACTGCAATCCCAATTTAAAAAAGGATTTTCTTATTATGATTGCTTTACAGACGATGCCAGATTAACTGTTTTAAATGCCATTTCAGCAAAAGATCATGGCGCAACGATTTTAACACGCATGCAATTTGTCTCAGCAAAATATGAAAATAATTTGTGGAATATTCAATTAAAAAATATCCATTCGCAAGAAATGCTTTCTTACCAAGCAAAAGTATTAGTAAATGCATCAGGCCCTTGGGTTAAAGATGTAGACAATAACATCAATACTCATACCGCAGAATTTTCTATTGAACTGGTTAAAGGCAGTCATATTGTCGTACCCAAAATTTATGCTGGGGACTTTGCTTACATATTACAGAATGCGGATGGCCGTGTTGTGTTTGTCATACCCTATCAAAATCACTTCACTTTAATTGGGACTACGGATGTAAATTTTTCAGGAAATCTTGGTGACGTTTACATTGATGCAAATGAAAAAATTTATTTGTGTAATATTGTGAACCAATATTTTAAACAATCTATTCAACTTAAAGATATTATTTGGTCATACTCTGGTGTTCGATGTTTACAAGCTCAACATGCTGCAAATCCCTCTGCCATTACTCGAGATCATAAATTAATTCTATCTGCAAAAAAAACTCCGCCGCTTTTGACTGTCGTTGGCGGAAAAATTACTACGCATCGTCAACTTGCTGAAGAAGCACTTGAAAAACTGCGTGTATTTTTTCCTGGTATGAAAACAGCATGGACCGCGACAACACCGTTGCCGGGTGGTGACTTTGCACCACTCTCTTTTGTTGACTTTTATCTGCAGTTCAAAACCAAATATCCATGGTTGCCAGAAAAAGTTGCTTATCGATATGTAAAAAATTATGGAACACGTGTGCATTTGTTATTAAAAGCAGCTCATTCGCTAAATGATTTAGGCCTTGCATTTTCTGCCGATCTTTATCAAAAAGAAGTAGAATATCTTATGCAACATGAGTGGGCACAAACGAGTGATGATATTTTATGGCGTAGGACTAAGCTGGGGTTGGAGTTTTCTAAAGAAGAAGTGGAGAAACTGGCTGATTGGTTGAAGCATTAAGGGTGTTGTTGCATAATCAACGTCATCATTGCGAGGAGTACTTTTTACGACGCAGCAATCCAGGAGAATGTTGCAACGTTCTTGTTTCTGGATCGCCACGGCCAAGCGCTCCGCGGTCTCGCGATGACGAGTTACTTTTTATTAATGTGAATACTTCACATTTCTGTGTAAATTTTGATTGACGCAACAACGCCTTTTCAAAAAGGATATATTATGTAATATCCCACGTAAACTGCACGCCAAACAGATCAGCGCTGCCAGTTGAATGTCCATCCGTATTTACTTGTTGCGAGCCTACCACTTGTGTCGGAGGATTAATCCTAGCTCGCGGAACGAATAAATGTGTCCAACCAACATCCACACCAACACATTTAACAGCTTGGTAATGACCACCCAATGCAACTGCATAACGGTTGTTGTCAGGAACCTCAACATTGCGGAAATGCGAAGGAACAGGTGATTTATCATAACCAACACCGCCACGGACGATTAATTTTTCAGTTGCATAGTAGTCTGCGCCTAAAGCAAAGTTCCACGAATTGCGGTAATGTGTTGGAATATTAACTACCACATTGGTTTGTGATAATGGGACTGGTAGACCAGCGACAGGAGCAATTGCAGCAACATTTCTTATCTTCAAATACTTGAAAGTAGACCATTGCGTAAACATTGCTGTTCCCATCAGAGCCCAACAAGGATTAAACATATGATATAACGATAACGCTGTATACGGCGGCAGTGTGATATTCGTTCTAGTATTTGACGATGTAAGAGCTTGGCCCTTGCTACCAATAATTGGAACAGAATTTAAAGGACCAATAAATTTACTGTCACCTTTGAGATGATGCACAACTTGGGAATGATAAGCAGCACCGATGCGAGTCGCAGGACTGAATTCATACAATAAACCAAGGTGGTAACCATACGCTGTATCATCCGCTTTATTTCTGGCATCAGCAGTTAATGTGGACCCAAACGGAGAAGTCTTAAGAACACCCACTAAATTAAAATCAGCATGCATAATTTGTGCGTCCACACCCAAACCCGCTGAAAATTTATCAGTGATCTTAAAGCCAAGTGATGGGCTGATGTCCACAACTTTCAAGAATGTTTTGGTTGAATTCCATGACAATGCCGTATTTCTGCCATAGTTGGTTTCTAAACCAAATGGCACATTAACACCTATACCTAAACCAACATTGCAACCTAACGGCGCAACATAATACAAATTAGGTATTGTAGAGAAAGAACCACCTTGCGCATTAACTTGTTGAGGGAAAAGACCACCTAAGAATGTATTTGAAGTAACTGTGCCACGGTACTTAACATCCGTTAAAATAGGAACTGCTCCTACAACAAGCTGTTGGTTTTTAATACGTGTAATACCGGCTGGATTATAAAATTGTATACTGGCGTCAGTTGCTAATGCAGCACGTCCAGCGTGGTAATTGGCAACGCCTGCAGCATCTTGTTCGTAAAGTTGAAATCCTGATGCAATTGCTTGTGTAGATGATAGCCCAACTATTCCAGCTGTACACATTGCATAAAATAGGCGTTTAAGGGTAATTCTTGCCATGTCGTTCTCCTTTTGTACTTGGTTTTTATATCCTGATGATCCAAAAATTGATGTTAGAATACCGTAATTTTATAAATAACAAAACAAGATTTTTATCCTATTGTTCTGATAAAATGCAATTCCTTCACCTAAAAGGAATTAGCCATGGCAGAAGCTCCATCCAATATGCTCCCTCTTGGAACAAAAGCACCTGATTTTAAACTAACTGATGTGCAAACTAATAAAAAAGTCACATTGAACGAATTGAAATCCCCTATCGCTACCGTCGTTATGTTTATCTGCAATCATTGCCCTTACGTAAAACATATTCAAGCTAAATTAGTAGCAGTAGCTAAAACATATCAAACTAAAGGTATTAGCTTTATCGCTATCAGCTCAAACGACATTGAAAATTATCCTGCTGACAGTCCCGATAAAATGCGCCTTGAAGCAACTCAACACGGATACACTTTCCCCTATCTTTACGATGAAACACAAAATGTCGCTAAAGCATACCAAGCTGCTTGCACACCCGATTTATATGTTTTTGATGGCAAACTGGCTTGTGTATATCGCGGACGCTTTGATGATTCTACTCCGGGCAATCGCAATCCCGTCACAGGAAAAGACTTATCCACTGCACTTGATAATGTCTTGGCAGGGAAACCTGTTAGCCAAGAGCAAAAACCCAGCGTGGGATGTAATATTAAGTGGAAAAGGTAGCCGAACGCAAAAAAGGGACTCTGCAGCAAACGCTCTCCCAACAACTTGGCTTAGAATCCTCTTGATCATTAACTTCTTGGATTTGTAGAGGACGCCGACTTGCAGATTGCTTGCCAAAACGCCCAAAAATTCCCCAGCAAAAACTTGAGTGATGAGCGTTTGCAAATGGCTTATTACTGTCTGCTTCTTCTGTTTGAAATGCACCGCGATGACCATTACCATTTACCTGTGGCAAAGCATTATGAGCTTCTCCCCTTTCGCTATCTGCTTCCGTTGCAGTTAAATCTTTATAGCCCACTACATTAACCTCAACCTCCTGCTCTTTTAATTCTTGTTTTTCTTTACTACAAAGTGCTCTTAGTTTCTGATAAGCAAGAGGGAGTACTCGATGCCCTACATAAGCTAAACTGCTTACCAAAGTTACACTTGACAAAGTTAGGCTCCCCAAAGAATAAGGAACTGTCGCCAATATATACAAGGCCAGTACAGAGGTAAGTGAACTCGCAACCGTTTCTACCCCCTGACCTAACATAACTTTTCCCGCTACAAAAAGAACATTTTTCTCAGAAAAAGCGGATGCTACATGGAATACTATATCTTTTAACCAGGGAAGATACTTCATTACGAGCGCCATGAACTTCTCTGGCACAACATCTGCTAGATCCACATTTATGCCATGACTTAATAGCCAATTAGCGGGCTGCACAGCTATAACAATATACACAATCATCATTACGAGCACTGCAAGAGTTCCATTTTTTAAACTCTTTTTAATTACAGGAGAAGAAAGTTCAACAAATTTCTTCACGGCTTCAAAAATATGGTCTTTATTTTTAGCATACCTCGAAAGAAAAAATCCCAGTATCAACGAAAATAGACCCGTAATAACCATTCTAGGTATAAATAAATGTAACTCTGACTCAAGCGTAAAATCACCCATTGATGAAAAAGCATCCGCAACAGGGCAACCTAATTTTTTCTCGTCAAATCCAGTAAACAGCGAGCGAATCAATTCCCCCAATAAATCCATCAATGGACGACAACCGGTAGTTTTAACAAATGAGTCGACTAACCACTTAGCTTCGAGTAAAGAAATAATATAAAGCAGCGGAGCTACCGTCATAGCTAAGGCATTCCAACTAAATTTATAATAATCAGACTTACCAAATAATCGCTCAAGTAATGGGGTATCAGACTTACCGAATAATCGCTCAAATAATGCTGTCATTTGGTCAGAAAGTTTTTTAAAAATTTCTTTAAAAAACTTAGACAGGTTTGTCCATAAAAAATTAGGTGTAAATATCCTTAATTGTCTCAGAAACACAGTTAACGCAATCAAACCAAAGAAAACGCTAGCTCCAAGCGCATAAAAAATGGACACGAATAAATTCATTACTTGTGTTCGTTCAGACGGGCTACATTTCTGTATCCCCACAATCGCCGAGAAAAATACATTAAAAGGTGAGGAATCACAATTCCATCCTTGCAATTTGCGAATAGCATTTAGAAAAGGAGTCATCAAGAATGAATTCATAATCATATCCACTATCCATGACATGTTTGGATATAACTCTTTAAGAGATCTCACGTAATCCATAGGGTCTGGAGATTGCATTGCCTCTGACATATGCCATGCAAGAAAAGTACTAGGGACAAATGAAACTAAAGCACTTAGCATAGCGGGCTTGTACATTTCATTTAAAAGCCGCCAAACTGAATTGTAAAATGTTTCCAGTGGTACAAGGCGACCTTTGCGAGATGCAAGATATTCTTCAGGATTTTTAATCGAACTTATTAATGAGGCTTTTTTTAATTTTAATTCATTTTTACTTTGGTCTTCGGAAACTTTCAGCTCAAGCTCGCTAATTTCGCTTATACGTTCTGTAAGCTCATAGAATAATTTGGTACTTATTCTTAAAGAAGATTTTTCATCCTCAGGTATTCTTACTTGCAAGAGATGAGCAAGCTTCGTGATCATTGCTGCGCTGCTGAGATTGTTTTTCTTTAATTCCCAACGCTCGATACAATATTGTAAAAGCCTATAAAAAGATACAATGCTAACTCCCAATGCACCCATTATCCCTGCAGGTGAGGTGATGCCGAACGTTCCAGTAAAAGCAACTGTGCCTTCAAACGCACGATTCTGTCGCGCTACCTCGGAAGGTAAAGCACCCAAAGCTTCTACTCGATTGCTACTAAGAGTTTGAAGTAGCGTTTTGTCAAATGTCGAAGCACTAATAAGTGCTGAACACAATAAATAAGGTAGCACCAAAGCAGCAGAGGTTAAAGAAACTCTCGTCCCCATGGAAAGAAAAGCTTCATTATTATTTGCTTTGATGAATTTAATTAATTCAGTTGGGTTGATTTGGTTTAGTTCAGTTATATCGACCTGAACATCCGATTTGTGGTCATGGTCAACTAGCAATGGCACCGTATCACTCTCTTGAATGCTACCACCTCGATTTTTTTCTTGCATAATTATATTCCGCTTATTTTTTAGACTGGCAATACTACCTGATGTACTGGCTGGAATAAAGATATAGTTTCTATTTCACATTGAGACCCAGAAATATTGTACAACTAATTGATTATTATACAATTATAAATTCTATCTACCACAACGCAGATATCACTACTTAAACTATACTTAAAGTTAGAGAGACTCTTATCATTCCATGAGAGAGAGGAGGTATTATTAAGATGTTCTCATTTTTCTCAAGAAAGCCACAAGATCAGAAAACCACCGATTCAGATGAACGTTTAATTAAAAAAATTATCGATTGCACAGGAGAGATACAACGTGATACTAAAGAATTAAAAAAGCAATTCGATTGGAAAGTAAACCCTCCTACTAAACAAGAAGTAGATAGCGCTGCAGAGACAATAAAAAACGATTTCAAGAAATTAAATACCTATTTAAACTCGTTAAAAGAAACAATTGTAAATAAAGAAGCACAAGTCATTTTAAATCAATTGATTGTTCCATTCGTTGAAATGCGCACATCACTAAAGAACCATGAGTATCCATACTTAAAAAAGGTAAGCAACACCTTAACAAAACAACTAAACGAAATCATAGATCAAGCAACAGCTATTGCTAACGCAGTGACGAAAAAATCAGAGACGATAAAAGAAAAGATATCAGACGAGCTAGAAAAAGGAGCCTCTCCCAAAGAGACAGCAGACAAGATAATAAAAGAGGTAATAGGCTCTTCCAAAGCAGATGCTAAAGAAACTCCTAAGAAGAAGGATGTCAGTACTAAAATATCCAGCATTGCAGAAGCATTGCAACCCAGCTCAGGCCAAGAACCCATTCCTGCCAAAGAAAACACTCCTGATGCCTACGTTGCACCGCCCTCACCGCGATCCTCAGCAGGAAAATGAAGCACTTATAGCAGCATCTCCATTTTTTCAAAAAGTAATTTCTGCTAAAAAAATAACTTGCCCCCATCTTCTTTTTTTTTCAACTAATTGATTATTATGTGATTATAAATTTCTATCTACCACAACGCAGATATCACTACTTAGCCTATACTTAAAATTAGAGAAACTTTTATCATTATGCAAGAGGAGGATATTAAGATGTCCTCAGCAAGAAACTCGGAAGATCAGGAAGACATCAGATTATTGATTGAAAAGATAAGAGTTTGCGCAAGAAAAATAGAATATGATACTAGCGAAATAGAAGATCTCATCAACATAAAGAACCCAACTAGCGAAGAAAATATAATAAAACAAATAACAGCAAAATCAATAATAGCAGAGTTAACAGCGTTAAACGAGTATTTAAATTCGTTAAATAAATTAAACACAGATTTAAAACCACATAGAAAAGATATTTTAAAAAAATCGATTAAGCAACTACGTGAAACTGGCACTTCACTAAAAGCCCAAGATTATAAAGACATAGGGAATGAACTACTCAAGGCAACGAATAAAGTAGAAAATACTATCGACAAAATGCAGATACCGAGAACGAAATTTAATAAAAGTAACTTTTTCAAAGCAGATGTTAAAGCAGGAAAAACTACTAACATAAAATCCTTAATGGAGAACATCGAAACTCGAGCAAAATACTTATTAACGATGCCAATATCCCAGTCGGCTTCAATAAAAAGCAATAAACTATGCAATCAAATATCTAAATTAGCGGATGAATTAGATCTTTTGATTGAAGATGACACCGTTAAGCAGTTACATCCATCAATGATTAAAACTCTTGCTTATGTCAACTTGTACGTAGGTGTAAGATGCAAGAATCTCAAAGAAGAAAGAGAATTATTTTCGGAGGAAGATGGTTTAAGAAGTAAGCTCCTCGGCATGGTGAACTATTATAAAAAGATGAAAACGGGCGATGCAATAAAAATAAGCGACGAAGAGTTAAAAGCATTAGGCAACAAAATTTTAACAGACTCCGAACCAAATAAACTGAAAACAGTTACCGATGAAACGTTAAATACAAAGCCAAATACTCGCCCAAGAAGTCGTTAAATTAGTAACTAACGATCATAAAACGTGCGATAATAATCTTCCCACTCCTCCAACAAAAAACGTTTTTTACGACACTCCTGCCGTTTCTTCCCAAGGCTTCAGCGTTTGCGCTTTTATACCCTGCGCTTCTTGCTGCTTCACATATTGCTCAAACAACTCGTGGATGCCTTTGGTTTTTGCGTAATGAATAGGACCGCCGCGGAAAGGTGCAAAACCAGTACCAAAAACCATGCCAGCATCCAGCAAGTCACTGTCTGCAACAACACCTTCACGCAAACAAGCAAATGCTTCATCCAGCATGCGCAATACTAAACGATCGGATATTTCTTCCAACGGTTTATTATAGGTGACATCTTTTGGTTTAACTTGTTTACCATTTTTGTATTGATAAAAACCTTGGCCACTTTTACGACCTAAATGACCTTTTGCAACCATATCTTTCAATTGCTCTGACACTTCAATATGTAAATATTTACTTAAATAATTTGCTACAGAAAGACAAACATCTAAGCCAACTGTATCTGCTAACGTCACAGGTCCCATTGGCATACCAAATTGAACCATGGCTTTATCGATAACAACGGCAGGAACACCTTCATTCATTAAAGTCATGCCATCCAAAAGATACGGCACTAAAACGCGATTCACCAAAAACCCTGGACTACTTTTAACAGGTAATGGCAATTTATCGAGTTTACGCACAAGGCTCATAGCTTTCTCAACGATCAATGGATCCGTACGTTTTCCTTTTACGACCTCAACCAACATCATCATTGCCACAGGATTGAAAAAATGAATACCCACTAAACGTTCGGGTGTTTGCAATACCTTATTAATTTCATCCAGTGGGATACTGGATGTGTTGGTGGCGAGTATCGCTTGTGGTTTTGCCTGTTTTTCAAGTTGTTTAAATAGTTCTTGTTTAGCCGCAAGATCTTCAAAAATAGCTTCAATAATTATATCTGCTTTGGGAATACCTAAGCCTTGGATATCCGGAGTCAAGCGATCCATTGCTTGTTGAACTAAATTAGGTTCTTTTAATTTTTTGCTGAATAAGTCATAAGCACGCTTAATGGCTGGCGCAATATATTTTGCACCGCGATCTTGCAAAGTCACTTGCATGCCTTGCAGTGCGCACCAGGCTGCAATATCACCCCCCATCGTACCTGCGCCAACTACATGCACATGCTGAGGTGAATAACTTTTGCTACTTTCTTTCGCTAAGCCTTTTAATCGTTCTTGCAAAAAGAATACGCGCACTAAATTTTGACTGGTTTCACTAAAAACTAATTTGCTTGCGCTCTTTGCTTCTAATGCAAATGCTGAATCACTGTCTACACCGATTCGTTCCCAATTGTTAATCACATCATAGGGTGCTGGATACTGTGAAGCTTGTACTTTAGCACGTAGTTTTTTACGCATGACATTGGCTAATATCACGCGCACCAGTTTCATATTTGTTAAGCGTTGCAAGAGATTTACTCTATGTGGAGCGGGTTTTTTTAATACATAAAATTTTGCAGCATCTATCAAATGACGTTTAGGCACTGCTGCATCAACAAATCCGAGCTTTGCAGCTGCCCTTCCACTGACTGTGTGACCTGTCAAAATTAAATTTAATGCTTGTGGAGCTCCGATTAAACGTGGCAAACGCACTGTACCACCCCAACCCGGATGAATACCTAATTTAATTTCTGGCAAACCTAATCGTGTTTTATCACTTTCTTCAGCAACACGATAACGGCATGCCAAAGCAAATTCCATGCCGCCACCTAAACAAAAGCCTTCTATCATGGCAACTGTTGGCAGTTTCAACGCGGCTAATTTATTAAAAAGTTCTTGTCCATGTTTTATTAAACTAAATGCATCGTCAATATCTTTAAGCTTTTGGAACTGTGAAATATCAGCACCGGCGATAAATCCATTTTTTTTACCAGAAGCAAAAATAACACCTTTGTATTCTGTATTGTTTTCAAGTGAGTCGACTATCTTTGCCAACTCTTCCATCGTCGCACGATCAAATGTATTGACCGCGGAATTTTGTTTATCAAAGAATATCCACAGAATATGATCTGCATCTGTTTCTAATCGCCAATTTTGATAAGTTTGTGTCTTGTTCATGCTGTCACCTCAGAAACATTTTCAATTAACATTGCACCACCTTGTCCACCACCTATGCATAACGTTGCGACACCACGTTTAGCCTTATTCTGTTTTAAGATATGTATCAAACGCAATACAATACGCGCCCCACTCGCACCCACAGGATGTCCAAGTGCTATCGCGCCACCATCTACATTGAGTCGCTTAGGGTCTATTTTTCCTAACGCTTCATTTAGCCCCAAAGATTCTCGACAAAAATCCTTATCTTGCCATGCTGCAAGACACGCTAACACTTGAGCGGCAAATGCTTCATTAATTTCCCAGTAATCAATATCCTTGAGCTGCAAATTATTTTTCTTTAATAAAGCTGTGGATGAAAACACAGGACCCAAACCCATGGTAGCAGGATCGAGGCCTGCCCAATCCGTGCCAACAATACGCGCCAACACAGGTAAATGATATTTTTTTACTGCTTCTTTGCTTGCAAGCAAGAGTAATGCTGCTCCATCTGTCACTTGCGAACTATTTCCCGCTGTCACACTACCAAATTTTTTATCAAAAACCGGTTTCAAGCTAGCGAGTTTTTCCATAGTTGAATCGCGTCTAACACCATCATCAGCAACATAGGATCCACCTTTGTAATCAAACGAAGGAATAATTTCAGGAAATTGATGATTATCTTCTGCAGCTGCAACGCGGCGATGACTCTCCATGGAAAAAGCATCCATTTGCTCTCGCGTAATCTTAAAACGATAGGCAAGAATTTCTGCTGTTTGCCCCATATTCAAATTAACCGTTGGGTCAGTTAATCCTTGTAAAACAGAAGATACAGGTGTTAAAAAACGTGGCTTAAATTTTACGAACTGCTTTAACTTAGCACCGAATCCTTTTGCAAGAGATAAATTCGCTAACCAATTCACCATGCTTGAGCTAAATAAAACGGGTGCCTGACTCATTGATTCAGTACCACCTGCTAAAACCAAATCATAGCGTCCCGATGCAATATCTTTAACAGCGCTATCCATTGCTTGCATACCGGAACCGCAATTTCTTTGTACGGTAAAAGCCGGCATTGCTTTGCCACAACCTAAACGTAATGCAATGACTCTTGCGACATTGGCTTCTGCTGCGCTGGGTATCACACAACCAATGATGACTTCACCTAAATCGGTAGGTGCAAATGGTTGGCGTGCTAATAATTCTCTACCCGCATTCACTGCCAAATCCGCAGCAGAAAAAGCGCCCGGTTTACCACGAAATTTTAAAAAAGGAGTGCGAGCACCATCAACAATATACACTGCGCGTTGCAAATTATTTTTCATTTCCATATATAAATTTTCCTATTTTGGAGTAAGTACAGAACTAAAATCAAAAGAGAACTCATCTACTGTAATAATTTCTTTATAAAGTGCGTGATAGTCACTTAAAATACGCACTTCATCTGCGGTTAAGATTTTCTCTTTTAAAGCAATTTGTAAATTGTCTGCATAATCGCCATAAGCAGGAACTTTACCACCTCGTACTGCGGCTTGAAATTTCTTGACTAAAGGATCCGCTTGAACGGATTTTACCAATGCAGCATCCATTCGACTGGTAGCATCACTTGGATTTTTACTCAGATAAAAATATTGTGTTAAACGATCACGAAAAGCTGAAGGCGCCAACATCGGCTGCACGATTTTATGGTATAAGGTGTCGCTAGCTTTTCGATATGCTGTCCCCCATGGAAAAGCTAGCCAGTATAGTACCTTTCCTAACCAAGGAATCGGAAAATTATTGAGTAAATCATCGCACGCTGTTTGAATGCGATGTAAACACATTTCAATACCCCAGCGTACATAGTCAAGATCCTCAACCGGCTGCCCCTGATCAGAATAATATTTCAATACAGTGGAGGCTAAATAGAGTTGACTTAAAATATCGCCCAACCGTGCTGATACATATTCTTTACGTTTCAGAGCGCCGCCCAAAATCAACATAGTAACATCAGAAAATAAGGCTAACGCTGAACTCATGCGCGTTAACTGGCGATAGTAGCGTGCAGCCGCACCTGATACCGGTGAAGAAATAAAGTTGCCGCCCGTTAAACCAAACCACACCGTGCGCACAACATTGGTTATTGCATAATGAATATGTGACAAGAGTATTTTATCAAGCTCGACTAAATTTTCTTCTTTGTCAGCAGCTGCTAATAAATTAATTTCACGTAATATAAATGGATGACAACGTATCGCCCCTTGGCCATAGATAATAAGATTACGCGTTAAAATATTCGCACCTTCAACGGTAATACTGACTGGAAGAGAACAATAAGTGATTGCAAGAACATTGCGCGGCCCCGTTTGTACACCGTGCCCAGCATGCACATCCATTGCATGCATGATGACTTCACGTGACATTTCAGTCATATGGTATTTTGCAATAGCAGATACAATGGCAGGAGAAAGTTTTTGATCGACTGCTCCTGCCGTCATGATACGGCAAGCATTAAGAATATAAGTGAGTCCAGCAATATTGCCCAATGCTCCTTCAACTCCCTCAAAATTCGCAATCGATGTATTAAATTGCCTACGCATGCGCGCATAAGCGCCAGTCATACGATAAGCCAGCTTACCAAACGAGGTACTTAATGCGGGCAATGAAATAGAGCGACCAACAGACAATGACTCCATTAGCATTTGCCAACCATGCCCTGCCATCCCTACACCACCAATAATCCAATCCATTGGGACAAACACATCTTTACCCGATGTTGGACCATTCATAAATGCTAAGCCCATAGGTAAATGACGATCCCCAATTTTTACGCCTGGATGCGATGTCGGAACCAAACATAAAGTGATACCAATATCTTCTTCTTTTCCTAATAAGTGTTCAGGATCATACAAACGAAATGCTATGCCTAAAACCGTCGCAATTGGTGCTAAGGTGATATAACGTTTATTCCACGTTAGCCTGAACCCCAATACTTCTTTCCCCTCAAATTTCCCGCGACATACAATCCCACTATCAGAAATGGCAGCGGCATCACTACCCGCCTCAGGACCTGTTAAAGCAAAACAAGGAATTTCTTCTCCCCTTGCAAGTCGTGGTAAATAATAATTTTTTTGTTCTTCAGTCCCATACCGCAATAATAATTCACCAGGCCCCAATGAATTGGGCACCATAGAATTAACGGCAGCACTTCCACAGCGGCTGGCGATTTTGACAACCACGGTGGAATGCGCAATCGCGGAGAAACCAAGACCATCGTAGTTTTTCGGAATGATCATGCCGAAAAACTTTTCTTTTTTAAAATAATTCCAAACTTCTTTAGGAATATCATGAGCATCATGGAAAACTTGCCAATCATTCAGCATTGAACAAACCGTTTCAACTTGGTTGTCGACAAAGTCTTGTTCTTCTTTGCTCAAGGTTGGTTTAGGATAAGCCAATAGCTTTTTCCAATCTGGATTACCGCTGAATAAATCTTTTTCCCACCAAACATCACCTGCCTCGATTGCTTCTTGTTCAGTTTTGCTAATGGATGGCATGTGCTTTTGAAAGGCATTGGCAAAAGGCTTAGTGAAATAATTTATGCGTGCCTCTTTAAAGTAAGTAAATGAGAAAACGGCAATAAAGAGAATCCAAAAAAGTAGCAAAACGAGAAAATAGACATTTCCGAATAAGGTAACGAGTAACAAGGTAATGCCAGCGACAGAGAACCCAACAATTGTTCCCGCATTGAAATAAAACACGCCACCAATAACAATAAGCAAAACAACGATGCTTAAAATAGCCATTACCTGCTCCATGGTAGTTTTTGATTTCCTAGTGATTAAGTATATCAGAATGGGGTAGGCTTTGTCCTTCTCGTCATCGCGATGAGTCACCTACCTCCCATATCATTCCCCACATCTCCTGATGCCACACGTACGAGCGCTGAAGTTAGATCGAAGCCCCGTCATTGCGAGCCCGCGCGCACTTTTTTGCGCGGGCGTGGCAATCCAGGGAGCACAAAAACGTTCCCCTGGATTGCTTCGCATGAAAAGCACATGCTCGCAATGACGGGGCTTCGATCTAACTTCAGCGCCCACCGCACGTGTGGCATAGTCAGGAGAAATTTTGAGATGTGGGGAATGATATGCTACCTCCTTGACCCACAACACACTTTCAGACTTACCCACAGTTTCTGTGGATAACTCTGTTATTAAGCTATAGAAAAGTAACTCTAATCGTAGAGTACCAAGCCACGAAGCAAAAGTTCAGTAAATGGACACATGAAAATATATGAATTTTTTCAATGAGTTAAAAATTACTAGTTTAGTCGAGTGCTAATGCTGATGAATTTTATGCATAAATAACGCTATATTTTACTGCTGTGTACAAGTTTGCTGTCAAAACACCGATTTCCACATCAAAATATGCTAATTTTCCGACACAGATGTAATCTCTTTACCATAGAACTGCTTCAACGCGAGCAACATGCTGTCAGCAGGAGAATTTTTAGCGAAGTGAGTGCTCAAATCATTTGTCCATTGCCGAGTTTCAAGATTCACTAAGATAGTCGTCATAGACTTTAAATCTTTTGGATACAGGGCTAATACCCAAGGTCCATAAAAATCTGCGTATTGTTTGCTCGAAATAATCATATCAAGCATGCTTTTTTTAGTAACGATATGTGCTGTGGTAGGATCAATACGGAAAAAGTCGATACCAGCAAATAAAACTTTTCGTGCTTCCGGGTGAACAGAGCGAACTGCAGTGGGAGAAAAATCACTTTCAATAAAAAAATGCTTTTGTAAGGGTGCCGCATTTAATGACTCTGGAATAATAAAGTTTACTAATGATTCTCCACTCCCCTGTTGATGAGGAAGATTTAGCAAACCCAATATTGTCGGTTTAATATCCAAAAGTGAAACTCGGTTTTGAACGACATGTGCTTGATTCATTGATTTTGTTCCAAATAATCGAAATGCCAGCACTGAACGGTATTGCGTCAACCCCAAGACATCTGTGCCATGTCCTGCAGACTGATTAACTTTTTCAAAATCAAAGGTAGGTGGATAAAAATAAGGAACAATACCTTTTTTATTGTTTGCGCCTGGGATAAATAGTTTCGGGTCAGTCACTCTATCGCCAGACAATTCCAACGCTTCACCATGATCAGAAAGTAATACGACAATACTATGATCCAATAAATGATTTTGTTTAAGCATGGATAAAAACTTACCCACTTGCTTATCTACTCTTTTAAGTGCTGCTTGGTAATGAGTTAGCGCTTTATTGTCTGTTAAGCGATACTCTCCCCAAAAATAGGGAAAATGCGGTAAACAAAAGTGCGTAGCAAGAAAAAGTGGCTTAGTATGCGACTCTTCCAAAGTGGGCTGTAAAAATTTTAGAAATGTATTAGGTTGATAAGTAGTATAAACAGAGCGATTGGCATAACTATGTGGGAATAACCACTTGCCTAGCTTCGTATTAACTAGCAAATTGGAAATCGGAAAATCATTCAGTGTCCCAAGAAGAAAATCATTGAACCCCATGGGTGGCCCAAGCACTTTATCAAAACCAAAGTTTTTACCAATATTGCTGAAACGCGTTTCATCCGTTGCAAAAATTGTTTCATACCCTTGTCGCTGTAGAATGGCTGGCAATGTTTCTTGTAAATTTAATCCCTCCTGATCAGCTAGCACAGATCGCATGCCTGTTTCTTTAGGATATTGCCCGGTTAAAATACTTACCCATGCAGGAAACGTTCGCGCTAAAGGCGTATAAGCCTCAGCAAACACAGTTGAATTATTTAAAACCTTATCCAGGTGTGGTGTCTTTCTTGAATATCCAAAATAACTCAAAAAATCGGGGCGCAATGCATCCATACTAATCAAGAAAATATTAGGTTGATCGGGTGTTGCAGCACTATGGGGTAAAGAAGTCGAAGGCCATAAATTATCGACAGCCACTACCATGCCAACAATAACAATGCCTGAGATTAAAATAAATTTTCGTGCTGCAAGAAAAAACAGCCCTACGAGTGCCAACAAAATTGCAGCAAAAATAAGAAGAAGTAATATAATCAGTAAAATTTTTGCTACAGCAAAAGGCACAAAGGTTTTCATTAAATCAGAAAATTTTGACAGTGGAAAAAAATATTGATTCATTAATAAAATTGTAATTAACCCAAGTACCCATAAACTAAAACCTAAAACTTGAGTTTGTTTCCAGGAACAATTTAACGCTATGCTCATTAAACGTGCCATTCCCCACACAAGAGTTGTATAACACAAATGAACAAGTGATTGCGCAAAAATAAAAAATAAAATCCCAGGAATA
Source organism: uncultured Gammaproteobacteria bacterium (assembly GCA_963710715.1). GTDB lineage: Bacteria > Pseudomonadota > Gammaproteobacteria > DSM-16500 > DSM-16500 > CAVQBL01. The sequence continues at coordinate 260,810 of CAVQBL010000014.1, forward strand.
ACCATCATAGGAATTTTAATATGGAGAGCAACGAGTTTGTAATCGCCGAGATAAAGTTCACTGCCCTGGATGAAAAAACTAATTTCCAGAAGTATAAAGAGGCCAGTTAAAATCAAAAGGTAAATGAATAATCCGCTTTTAATCACTTGCTTCCCTCCTTCTCCCGGAGCGCTCTTTGCAAGCGGAGAAGGGTTGTGGATGAGGGTTTTCAGCATTATCCCCTCGCCAACTCTTGCGTACTAAAATCATCCACCGCAACTACTTCATGACGCGCTTTATCCGCTTGCATGAGCAAGTCGAACTGTGCTTGGTCGAGAATACCATGATCTAATGCAGACTTTGCTTGCTCCAAAAATGTGTAGCCAGAAACTAATTTGTCATGTATTGCGTTTTTTAAAATTTTTTCTATCGGCTCTGCCGCAATGACTTTTAACAAAGTATCTTGCACAAGTGCAATTTTGTTATTTTTCACTGGCGACACAAATGCACCTGCGCATAATCGTTCACGAGACTCTGTTGGCTCTACTAATAATTGCGCGACTTTATGACGTAATTTATCATCGGGTTTGCAAAATGGCTTACCTAAAGGAAAGATAAATACTCTTAATAAAAACTTGAGCCATCGATTAGGATAATTTTTTAATAACTCATCAAAACTTTGCTGCACTTCGTAAAGACAAGTTAAGCACGCCCAGCGCACGATAGGCAAATCATCAAAAGGCGTATCTTGATCATAGAAATGTTTCAAAGTTGCAGATAATAAATATAAGTAACTTAAAATATCGCCTAAACGAGCTGAAATGCTTTCTTTACGCTTTAACTCACCGCCCAAAGTTATCAATGAAACATCCGCAATCAAAGCAAACCCCGCACTTAAACGTGTAGCTTGTTGAAAATATCTTTGCATTTTCCCTTTGGGCACTTTGGTAAAGCGACCATTGGTTAAACCTAAAATAATACTACGAACAAAATTACTCATGCTGTAACCGATATGAGCAATAAATGTTTTATCAAATGCTTTTAGCGCTTGGGTTTCATCTTTCTGTTGCGCTGCTTCCAACTCAGGAAAAATATAAGGATGACAACGTATTGCACCTTGACCAAAAATAATTAAATTCCGAGTTAAAATATTTGCGCCTTCGACCGTAATAGAGATAGGTATAGCTTCATATCCACGGGCTAGATAATTTTTTGGGCCTAAACAAATCCCCTTTCCTCCATGAATATCCATTGCATCATTAGCAACTTTACGTGCTAATTCAGTCACATGATATTTAGTAATCGCTGATGCAACCGCCGGCTCCTCACCCAAATCAACTGCGCCTGCTGCTAAGGTACGTGTCGCATCCATAATGTATGTGTAACCCGCAATGCGTGCCAATGCTTCTTCAACACCTTCGAAACGACAAATGGGAACATTAAATTGTTTTCGGATGCGTGCATAAGCACCTGCTGCATAAGAGATTATTTTTGCACCACCGATACCGCTAGCGGGTAAAGAAATTCCTCTGCCAGCAGCAAGAGATTCCATTAGCATACGCCAGCCATGCCCTGCCATCTTGGGACCACCAATAATCCAATCAACAGGAATAAAAACATCTTTACCCTGTATAGGACCATTTTGAAAAACGGCGTTTAAAGGAAAATGGCGGCGTCCAATTGTGACACCCGGTGTGTTACGCGGAATCAATGCACAAGTAATACCTAAATCTTCTTTTGTTCCTAATAGATTTTCTGGATCATACAATTTAAAAGCTAATCCAATCACTGTTGCGACAGGCGCTAGGGTGATATATCGTTTATTGAAATTTAATCGAATACCTAAAACTTTTTTCCCTTCATGCTGTCCCCAACAAACAATACCATGATCAGGCATAGCACTCGCATCAGAACCCGCATCCGGTCCGGTTAATGCAAAACAAGGTATCTCTTCGGCACGTGCCAAACGCGGCAAATAATAAGATTTTTGTTCTGGTGTTCCATAACGTAACAATAATTCCGCTGGACCGAGTGAATTAGGAACAGAAACAGTCGATGCGACTGTAACACTACGGCCATATATTTTTGTCAACACTTGCGAATGTAAATAAGCAGAAAATTGTTTTCCACCAAATTCTTTTGGAATCATAAGACCAAAGAAGCCTTGCTCTTTAATAAACTTCCACATTTCAGGCGGCATATCAGCGCGGTTATGAGTGATATCCCAATCATCAATCATGCTGCATAATGTTTCTGTGGGACCGTCTATAAACGCTTGCTCTTCTTCAGACAATTGTGGTTTGGGTATTGCAAGTAACTTATTCCAATTAGGATTACCACGAAATAAATCGCCTTCCCACGTCACCGTTCCCGCTGCCAACGCTTCTCGTTCAGTGCGTGACATGGATGGCATTACTTTACGATACAAGTTTAATATGGGTCGAGTAATCAGTTTACGCCGCCACGGTAAAACAAGTAGAGGAACAAATAAGATTAAGGAAATTATCCATAGAACCGATAAAGTAATCCACGAATAACCTCCTAACGATGACAGAAAAATTAAAAGGATTGCGAAGCTAATCGCCCAAATGACGAGCGCAGCTCGATGATATGCAAGAACAGCAAAACAACCCAAAAAAATCAATAGCCAAACGAATCCCATTTCTTGTTTACTCCGTGCGTTTGTTCGCCCTTATGGCATAAAACAAATATCCTACCGATAATAGAAAATAAAATAACATTTGATAAGAAGACCATGGAACAAATAAATCTAAAATCATTCCAATGATGAGCGTAGGAGTCAATGCAACCATCATCAGTTTAAAAATTTGACCGTAAGTCAAAGAAATTTTTGAAGACAGAGCAAATAGTTTTCCAATCAAAGAATAAACCGCTCCTTGCACTACTCGATAAATCAGCCCCGTTAACATGTAAAATGGAAATAAAATCAACCACGCCCATTTTACAAATGTTTCCAGTTTCCCCTGAATTGTAGTTGGCTGTATAGTAAAATTATACGAAGGTGGAATAGGATGAGCTTCGACGCCATTATTTCTAACATTCATGAGTGTGTCTTTTGTTAATAAGAAAAAAATAGGATTTTTCTCATCTATGGCAGTGTATTTTCCACTGGTATCAATAATTGCAAATACTTTTCCATCTGGATCTTTAATATAATAAGGTTTATTTGCTGGTGTTTTCACTTGGCCATCTTTTAAAGTGATCGCTGGAATTTGTGGCACAATAACATTGGAAAAACTTTCAAATCCCTTGTTAATTTGGGGCTGCAGAACAATCCCTTTGACCGCCCAACAAATAAGCAATACCAACAATAAATAAAGAATAACACCCATTCCCCAGTTTTTTGCAACATCGCGATATAATTCTCTAGAATAAAACGACATGTAAAGAGCTTGCAGATAGTTGTATTGCTTCATTTTATATTCTCCGTTCAGTGTCATAGCGAACCCGCGCCTTTTGCGACATCGCTCGTCATTGCGAACTTCACGCCTTTTGCGAGGTAAAGACGGTTACTCATGCTCCTTCGCAACCGCATAAATCCCTGGCACATTGCGTAAGTATTCATTGTAATCCAACCCAAAACCAAATAAATATCTATTTTCTGTGTTCACTCCAGTAAAATTCGGTTCAAAATTAACGCCTTCTTCTCGCTGACGTAATTTATTAACCATGACTGCAGAATAAACTGCTTTAGCGCCGCCTTGCTTACAATAATCAATGATTGCAGATAGTGTGAGCCCACCATCCATAATATCATCAATTACTAAAACCGTACGATCTTTCAAAGATTGACGCGGTTCAACTAACCAATGCAGGTCACCGCCTCGAGTCGTGCTGCGATAACGTGTAACATGGATGTAATCAACTTCAAGTGGAAAATGTAATCGTGTCAGTAAATGGCCTGTTGGAATAAGCGCGCCAATCATGACACACAAAATAAGAGGATTGGCATTTTTCAATTCTGCAGTAATTGCAGTTGCCATTTTATCTAAGGCTCGCTCAACTTCTCGAGAATCATAAAGACAATCTGCGCTATCTAATATTGTTTGGATTTTATTTATGGTTTGCATGTGCTTTCCTGGCAAGATTCATAAAAATTTCGTGTTTTTCACGCCACAGTTGTGATGCTTTTAATGTATCAAATGTGGCAAAGAACTTTCCCTCAAGCAGCTTAAATTTATTTTCTGCAACAAAATAATTTTTTGGCAAGTGATCAAGCATTTTAACTGCTGCCGTACGATTATTACAAATTAAAATCATGTCACACCCTGCTTCGAGCGCTGCTTTAGCGCGTTGCACGTAATCGATTACAACCTCTGCACCTGCCATATTCAAGTCATCGCTCAATATCACACCTGTGAAACCGAGTTGTTGACGCAATATTTTTTGCAACCAGCGTTTTGAAAAACCAACCGGTTTATCATCCACAGCAGAAAAAACAATATGCGCTGGCATAATGGCGGGTAGTCCAGATTGAATAAGTTGCGTAAATGGAATTAAGTCATCTTCAGCAATGCTTTCAAAACTACGTGTATCTGTAGGCAATGCTAAATGTGAATCCACATTGACTGAACCATGACCAGGAAAATGCTTAGCAACAGCTGCCATTCCTCCTGCTCGCATACCTTGAGTAATAGCATTTGCTAATTCAGTGACAATACCGGGTTGACGATGAAATGCTCGATCACCCACGACGGCATTGAGACCCTTATTTAAATCCAATACCGGCGCAAGACTTAAATTGACACCAATGCTTTGTAATTCCATTGCCATCAACCATCCACACACTTCAGCAAATTGGATAGCATCGTGAGGAGCAATTTCATAAAGCTTTCCTAAAGGTCCCATGCTAGGTAATCGAGTAAATCCTTCGCGAAACCGCTGCACTCTTCCACCTTCATGATCAACTGTGATTAACAGCGGGTCTTTACGCACACGACGGATAGCACGACAAAGCTCAATCATTTGCTGAGGTGACACATAATTACGCGTAAATAAAATGACACCACCTACTAAAGGATGTTGCAAAAGCTCAATTTCTTCTGTGCTCAATGCAGGCCCGATTAAATCGAGTATGACCGGTCCAATGTGTTGAGGCATTGTTTAATCCTTTAAATTAAATTATCAGGTGCCTTGGTGTAAATTGGTGTGGCTGCGGGAAAATGGCTAATATTGCCTTCCTTAGCTATATTAGTAATCTTGGATATCCCTTCTTTTTCCACTGCATCAATACGAATAATAGAATGCATAGGAACATAGGTGTGTTTCACACCTTGGAATTCATTTCTCAATCGCTCTTGGGCTGGATCAACCACAACAGATGAAGTCTCATCGAACACAAGATCTTCAATCACAACAAAACCAAACAAATCACGCTGTGTAATATTGCGCGCATAAACCTCGTAGATTTTTTCTTGGCTAATAAACATGACACGATAAAGGGTTTTATGTTTCATAATTATCCTAGCTGTAGATCTAATTTTAAACTACAGTCATTATACACTTTCGTAACTACTAAGAGTAGAATAAATATTAATAATCAAGGAACCCACATGAGCGAAACCAAAGAACTCTATACCATCCGCGACATGCTTCGCTGGGCAGTTAGCCGCTTCAACGAAGCGGGTCTTTTCTATGGACATGGCACAGACAATGCATGGGATGAGGCGGTTGCTCTGATCTTACACGCGCTATATTTACCACAGGATGTTGATCCGTCGGTGATTGATGCACGTGTCACTTCTAAAGAGCGAGAAACACTCACTCAGCTCATCCAACGGCGCATCACTGAACGCATTCCAGTACCTTACTTAACTCATGAAGCAAACTTTGCCGGGCTATCTTTTTTTGTAGATGAACGCGTGCTAATCCCCCGCTCTCCTCTAGCAGAACTGATTGAAAATCAGTTTGAACCCTGGATTGAACCTCACTTTGTTCATAATATATTAGACTTATGTACGGGTAGCGGCTGTATTGCTATTGCTTGTGCTCATTTTTTCCCTGATGTAAAAATTGACGCCTGTGACATTTCGCCTGATGCACTGGCTGTTTCTAAAATCAATGTCTTACGTCATAATGTTCAAAATCAAGTTCAACTTTATGAATCCAATTTATTTAATTCTTTACCCAAGAAAAAATACGATATCATTGTCAGTAATCCTCCTTATGTTGATGCAAAAGAAATGGCTGCACTTCCCAAAGAATTCCGTTATGAACCTGAATTAGCTTTAGCGGCAGGTGCAGAAGGATTAGATATTGCGCTACGTATTTTGAAAGAAGCACCTCGCTATTTAAGTCCTGATGGCATTTTAATTGTTGAAGTGGGCAATAGTGAGTATGTTTTAGCTGAAAAATATCCGGAAATTCCATTTACTTGGTTGGAATTCCAACGCGGTGGTGGCGGAGTATTTCTGCTCACTGGAGAACAATTACGAAATATTAAAATGTAGGGCTTACAAAAAGAACTCGTCATTGCGAGCGAGCCTCACGCCTTAGCTTTATGTGAGGCGTGGCAATCCAGACGGCGCAACAACGTTCCCCTGGATCAACTTCGTCCCCCTGCTAGGAGTCCTCGCAATGACGAGTTCTTTTTATAAGAATCATGAATTGTAAGGGATAAAAAACATGGAAATAGAACAATTATTAGAATTAAGCGTTGAAAAGCACGCTTCCGATTTACATCTCATACCAGGATTAGCGCCGCTCATGCGCATCGATGGCGTACTCACTCCCATAAAAGATACTCATGCTCTTTCCGCTGAAGAAACAGAACGACTCATTTATAGTATCATGCCAGAACAACAGCAACGTGCATTTGAAACCAATTTAGTCTGTGAAATGGCACTTGCTCTTCCTAAAATTGGAAATTTTCGCGTCAGCGTGTTACATCAACTGCATGGTATCGCAGCGGTTTTTCGCGTTGTCCCAGAAAAAGTTCCCACTTGCGAAGAATTAGATTTACCACCGGTTTTAAAATCTTTATTGTCACTCTCTCACGGATTAATTCTCGTCACTGGAGCAACCGGTTCCGGGAAAAGTACCACACTGGCAGCAATGATTGAGCATATCAACGTATCCCGCGTTTGCCATATTATTACCATTGAAGACCCGATTGAATATACGTTCCAAGGCAAAAAAAGTATATTCAACCAACTGCAAGTCGGACGTGACACTCCCGATTTTGCAACTGCATTACGTTCTTCTTTAAGACAAGACTCCAATGTTATTATGTTAGGTGAATTACGTGATTTAGAAACGATGCGTTTAGCGCTCACTGCAGCTGAGACCGGTCAATTAGTGTTAGCAACATTACATGCTACTTCAGCGCCTATTGCTATCAATCGCTTTGCAGATGTTTTTCCCTCAGAAGAAAAAAATCGCGTTAGAAATTTGTTATCTGAAACATTACAAGCCGTCCTTTGCCAAACGCTGGTGAAAAAACTCAATGGAGGAAGAACAGCGGCTTTCGAAGTGATGTTAGCAACACCGCCTATTCGCCATTTTATCCGTCAAGATATGACCGCGCACATGCAATCTGCTATGCAAACGAGCGGCAGCGTAGGAATGTTTACTTTAGAACAAAATCTGCATGATTTAGTTGCGAGACATATCGTTAGCCCAACCATCGCGGAACATACTATTTTAACTCGTGAAGCGTTTAAAGCAGCAGTTAAAGAAACGAATGATAAAAATAAGTAATTGTTATTGTTTATGACAATACAGGTTTATACTTCCCAGCCCATAAATTTTCTAAAAATTCTTTCCATGGTAACACTTCAATAGTCGTATTCCCAACCGTAGCAATTATTCTCTTGCGTGGAGCTTGACATACAACTAATGCATGATGTGGTTGATAATCTTCACAAAACGCAACTAATCCTTTTAAATCACTGAGATCAATATTTGCTGATATTTTTGCTTCAATTGCAATGTTGCCTTGGCTTAGCACAAAATCAACCTCTAAACCCGATTTGCTACGCCAATAGTTTACTGGCACATCTAATTCGTGCAATCCTAAATAAGCAATTAATTCCATCAAGATATAATTTTCAAACGCATCTCCTGCATCATCACCTTTTAAAACAGACACATGCCTGCGTCGCAAATAATTAGCAACGCCTACATCAAATAAATAAAATTTAGGCGTGGATTGAATGACGTCACGCTTTGTTTTTTGATGAAAAGGATAAATGTAGTAACCAATTAATGTATCGACCAATATCTGGTAGTATTCTTTAATTGTTTTGGCGTTCATTCCTATATCACGTGCAATATTAGCAAAATTTAACATTTGTCCGTTTGTAAAACCCACAAGATCCATGAAACGAGCAAACCCAGGCAAATTTCTTACAAGCCCCTCAGCTTGAACTTCTTCAATTAAATAGTCGCCAACATAAGCACGCAACATACGTTCGGGTTGATCCGATAGATAATTCGCAGGCAACAAACCACGTTGAAACGCACGCAATAAATCAAAATCAGGAATCTCGGGATATACCAAAGGATAAAATTGAAATCGCCATGCTCTGCCACCCAACAAATTGGCTGCGCCTCGTTTTAACTTACGCGCACTTGAACCGCATAAAATAAAGCTTATTTTTTTATTTTCAATTAACCAATGCACTTCATTTAATAATGCAGGTACCTTTTGCACTTCATCAATAATAACAGGATATTGCAATTGATCCGGTGCAAGTGCAATTAACTCTTCACGCAGTAAATGTGGAGCAGCCAATAAACGCGCTAACTCATCTGTTTTTAACAAATCATATTTAATTGAATTCGGAAAATGTTGTGCTAAATAAGTTGATTTACCTGTTTTGCGAGCACCCCACAAAAATGCTGATTGGTGAGGAGGTAAGTCCATTTTCAATACTCGGTTCAGGGCCATATAATTAAATCCACTAGTAACTAATATGTAGTATACTACCTTTAAGTGACACTTAAAAGCAGTATGCTACTAATAAAGATCATGACCCTTGAATTGTATCCAGAGAATTATTGATGCGAATAGTTGCAATGTTAACCAAATGGGCCTTTTGTAGTATATTGAAATGGACAATCAAATCTAAATGTCTACAAGAAAATCTTAATGCTCAACGCATGCACCTTCTCAGGAATCAAATCACTCAGCACGCGATATACTTCACGATGCGCATCAACACGCGATAAATTTTTAAAACACTCAGCAGAGATAGTAACAGCATAATGCCCTGCTCCATTCTGACTACCCGCATGACCTTTATGTTTGTGACTTTCATCAATCACTTCGAGTTTTTCAGGTGAAAACGCAGCTTGTAAACGCTTACGAATAATCAGCAAGCTCATTTGGTTTCTACCAAATACCTTGCAAGAAAAATGGCTTGTCCAAAACTAAATGCCAGCAATAAAACAGTAATACCATAAAATTTAAAGTTCACCCAGGCGTCCGTACTAAATGTATATCCAACGTAAATATTCACTGCACCTAAAGAAAGAAAAAAAACCGCCCAAGCAAAATTTAATTTTTTCCATACTCCACTGGGCACCGTTGCTTTTGCATTCACCATGCTTTCCAACATACGTTGTACCAACGTTTTTTTACCAAAAAATTGGCTAAACAAAAGTGCTAGAGAAAAAATCCAAAATATAATTGTTGGTTTCCATTTCACGAAAATTGGATTATGAAAATAAAGTGTCATACCACCAAATAGAATAAAAACACCCAAGGTAATTACTTGTTTTTTATCAAAACGACGTAACCACACTGCGCTAATTAAAACTTGCAAAGCAGTAACAACAATACCAACCAGCGTAGCTGCATAAATTCCATAAAATTTAAACGCCATAAAAAATAATAAAACTGGAACAAAATCGTAAAGTAAACTTAGCATGTTTCGGTAGCCTCTTGATTTAAAGGTGGCAATAACACTTCCACTTTACGGAATCTTGCTAATAATGTATAGGCAACTGGAACCACAATTAATGAAAAAAATGTTCCCAAAAATAATCCACCGACAATGACCCAGCCAATCGGATGACGATTTTCAGCACCGGACCCTGTCGCCAACGCCAGAGGTATCGCGCCTAAAATCATAGCAGCTGTAGTCATCAAAATCGGCCGCAAGCGTAATTTAGCAGCTTCAACCACTGCTTCTTGAATACTTTTTCCGAGCTGGCGCTGATGATTTGCAAATTCAACAATAAGAATACCATGTTTAGCAATTAAGCCAATGAGCGTCACTAAGCCAATACTACTATAAATATTTAAACTATTATCACTTAACTTTAATGTCAGCAACGCACCAATCATCGCAAACGGTACCGTGAGCAAAATAACCAACGGATCAATAAAGCTTTCGAATTGTGCGACTAAAACTAAATAAATAAAAACCAATGCTAACAAAAAGGTAAACGCCATCTTTCCACTGGATTCTAAATATTCACGTGCTTCGCCATAAAATTCAAATTTCATATTATCCGGCAGTAACTCGCGCGCAATTTTTTGCACTTCCTCAATAGCAGCTCCCATCGTAACGCCAGGCGCCATATTTGCAAATAAAGTATCTGAGCGTAATCGATCAAAGTGCGGTAACACTTCTGGACTCGAGGTCTCACGAATACTGGTTAATCCTGACAATGGAACCATTTTGTTATCATCATTACGCACATACAGTTGCGAAATAATATTGGGATTGGCTAACGCCGCTTCATTCATTTGCACAAAGATGTCATATTGTTTGCCACCGTATTCAAAATAACCCACGCTAGGTCCTGCTAACAAAACAGAAATCGTCTTGGTGATATTCTGCATGGGCACACGCATATCGGCTGCTTTTTCACGATTGATATTGACTTCAAATTCTTCACCATCCCACTTTAATTTGTGATCCACATAACTAAACATTGGATTTTTTTGCACGACATCGACAACATGTCGCATCACTTCATGTAAATTTCTGTAATCACCCGCAGATAACACTTTCAGTGACAAACTTTGGCCATGATTATCTGAAGCCCAAGTCAACGGCGGAGGTGGAGTAAATGCACTTGCGCGCACGCCAGGGAGATCTTTCAATTGTGCGCTGAGTTCTTCAGCAATATCACTTGAGCTACGCGCGTTTTTAACATGCGGATCTAAGGTCATTGATATATAAGAAACCGTGCGTGACCAATCACCCGCTACAACAAAATAATACTTCAGCTCAGGAATTTTTTTAACTAATGCTTCGACTTGTTGTGTGTAACGATCTGTGTAAGCATAACTCGCATCTCGAGGTGCTTGTACGAAAACATTAACTTCATTCATATCTTCCGCTGGCACCAATTCAGAAGGTAAGGTTTTATAAATTCCATATCCTGCTAAACCCACGATTGCCAACAAAATTAAAATTAATTTACGTTTTTTGAGTATCATCAATAATAATTGTTGATATTGATCTTGTAATAATACAAAGCGTTTTGTTAACCAATTTGCATAGCGATTATTGATTGAATGTTTGGTCAGTAAACGTGAGCACATCATAGGTGATAGAGTTAATGCGACAAAACCAGAAATAATCACTGTTCCTGCCAGAGTCAGTGCAAATTCACGAAATACAGATCCTAATAAACCGGAAGTAAAAGCGATAGGTGTATAAACAGCTGCTAAAGTAATAGTCATTGCAATAATAGGAAATACAATTTCGCGTCCACCTTTTAATGCCGCTGCAAAAGGTGGCATACCAGACTCAATATAACGTGAAATATTTTCTAACATGACAATAGCGTCATCCACCACTAAGCCAATGCCCAGCACTAAAGCCATCAATGTAATCGTATTAATGCTAAAACCAAATGCATAAAGCAGTGAAAACGTACCGATTAAACAAATTGGAATCGTCACAATAGGAATAAGTGCTGCACGCCAACTCGCTAAAAACAACAAAATAACCATTAATACTAGCACGACTGCTTCCACTAATGATTCATATACATTATGGAGTGAAGCGCTAATAAAATCTGCCTGATTAAAAACAATTTTAGCCTCCATGCCGGTAGGTAATGTATTTTTAATTTCTTTTAACTCTTTTGATACACGGTGTGAAACATCTAAAGGATTAGCCGTTGATTGCGGAATAATTCCTAAAGCAATCGCAGGATCACCATTAACGCGAAAAGCAGAATTTTTGTTGGCTGCTTCGACTACTGCTTCACCTACGTCTTTTAAGCGCACAATTTGTTTTTGATTATTGCGGATAATCAAATCATTAAATTGTTTTGCAGATGTTAAGGTTTGATTAGTCACCACACTGTAATAACGCTGTGATCCACGTATTGATCCACTGGGAACAGAAACGTTTTGCTGTGTTAATACCGTATAAATATCATCAACACTCACATTCAGCGCTGCCATTTTTGCGGGATCTAACCAAATTCGCATGGCAGAAATGCGCTGACCATACGTTGAAACGCTCGCAACACCATCCATAGATTGTAAACGTGGTTTAATAAATTGTTCGATGTAATCACCTACATCTTTTGCAGAACGACGTTTGTCAAAAAATGCAATATATAAAATCGCTTCTGCTCCTGAATTTGCTTTTGAAACAATTGGCGGTTTTGCACCCTCGGGTAACATGTCACTAAATCGTTCCATTGCAGTGCGTACATCTTCTGCAGCGGTACTCATGTTGTAACCCAGTTTAAAATTGAGAGTAATGCTGCTGCTCCCTTGACGACTCGATGATTGAATTGTTTCTACGCCATTCACACCTGCCAATACTCCCTCGATAGGTGTTGTAATTTGGCTTTCAACTAAATTTGCACTTGCACCTCTATACTCGGTATCAATCGAGATGGTCGGTGGATTGATGTTGGGAACCCAACGTAAAGCAAGATTGGTATAACTAATAATACCAATAATAGAAATGACCAAGCTCATGACAATGGTAAATGCCGGTCTACGAATGCAAAATTGAGGTATGTTCATAATATATTAAATCCCGTCGTGTAACTATTCACGATTCTTACAAAAGAACTCATCATTGCGAGCCTCACGCCTTAGCTTTATGTGAGGCGTGGCAATCTAGAATGGTGACGATTGTATCTACATCGCTTTAATCTTCACCAACATCCCATCTTTCAACTTCTGCTGACCCGCCGTCACAACGGTATCATCTAGAGCTAGCCCCTTCACAACTTCTACCGTATTTTCTGTACGCTGCCCAATCACGACTGGAACAGAAACTGCTTTGTTATCTACAATTTTAAAAACTTGTTGCCCATCTATGGTTGGCATAAGACTGATCGCTGGAACTAACAAAGCATTGCTTTGCTTTCCCAATGACTGCGTCACATTGACAAATAATCCCGCTGTTAATAAGCCACTGTCATTGGATATATCTGCATAAAGTGCAATCGTTCTATCATCTGCATTGGCTGTAGGTGAAACAAATGTAACTTTACCAACAAATTCTTTATTGGGATATGTACTCGTTATGATCTTAATTTCTTGGCCCAATTTCAACGTGGGATAAAATTTTTCCGGTATAGAATATTCAACACGTAAATGTTGCGTATCGGTCAGTGAAACTAATTCTTTTCCTACGTTAACATAATCGCCAGGACCCACTTTAGATTTACCTAACACACCATCAAACGGCGCAACTAAAAGCATTTTGCTTAATTTTACTTGTTCTTCTTTGGCAAGGGCTTGTTTTTCCTTGAACTCAGCTAAGGTGAGCTCAACGTCGTGCTTAGAAGCAATGCCTTTTTTACCAAGAGCAGCATTACGTTTGTAGTGATTTTCAGCTTGGATCAAACTCGCTTTAGCAGAAGCCACTCTAACTTTAGATACGCTATCATCCAATTGAATCAAAGGCGTGCCTTGCTTAACAAATTCACCATCTTTAAAGAACACTTTGGCGACATGGCCTTCCATTTCAGAAGTAATAGTAATATTATTTTGCGCAACCAATGATCCAATAGCATGTGCTTCAATCGTGACATTACCTTGCTGAACTTTTTCTGCTTCAACAACGGTTGCTTCAGGTTTTGCATGCATTGCACCTTCGCGGTGTTTTATCCAATACCAAGAAGATATTGCGCAAACAATCGCAACCAGAATGACACTTCCTAATAATTTCTTTTTACGCATGATTATCTACCCTCAATATTCTTACAAAAAAAACTCGTCATTGCGAGCCTCACGCTTTAGCTTTATGTGAGGCGTGGCAATCCAGAATGGTGATAAATTATAGGCAGTCCTGGATTGCTTCGTCGCAATGACGGCGTGAATAGTTACCACCCCTACACAAATTTAATGAACTTGTGTTGATGAAGATGGTTTATCGCCGTGCTTAAAAATTTTTGCCACGTCGACTCGATCAAAAATATATTCTTTACTACAAAATTCACAGGTTACCACAATTTTTTGTTTGTCTTTTAATTCCTGCTCAACTTCATCACGTCCCAGAAAAAGAACTGCTTTCTCTCCGCGTTCTACTGAGCATGTGCACTGAAATGTAATAGACACAGGTTGAAACACGCGCACTTCTTCTTCATGATAAAGCCGATACAACAAGTTTTCATGATTTAAATTCAGTAGCTCTTCTGCCGTCACTGTGGATGTTAAGTATGTAATACGCTCCCAATTATCATCACCGGCAATTTTTTTCGTTTTTGGATGCCCTTCTGCTGGCAATACTTGTAATAGCAAACCAGCAGCATGTTGTTCATTGGCCGCTAACCAAATCCGCGTTGGTAATTGTTCAGAATGTTGAAAATACCCTTCAACCGATTCTGCAATGGAATTACCTTGCCAGGCCACGACACCTTGATAACGTTTTCCACCTTTCTCTGGATCTATGGTAATGACCAATGTTCCTTGCTTAAGCGAGTTCAATAACTCTTCATAACTCAAGTCGCCTTTCCATTGAGCCAGGCCACGGATATGAAACTGATTGTCGCATTGGGCAAGTAACAGTTTTAACTTACTTTTACCCTGAAATTGCAGTGAAAGCCTGCCAGTAAATTTGATAGTCGCACTTAATAAGCAAACAGCAGCTAATACTTCGCCTAATAAACGCCGAACAGCTGGCGGATAATTATGCTGTTGTACAATAGTTTGAAAACTTTGCTCAAGATGTACAACCTCACCCCGAACCGAAGCATTTTCAAATAAAAAACGTTGTAAGATATCCCTATTATTCATAATATTACTTATAATACCAAAAACTGGGGCTGATCACAAGTTAAACAATGCGAAAAAAAACCGAAATTAATGCAGCAGAAAAAGCTTTATTTCGTGACACTGTACGCAAGGTGAAGCCTTTGACTCATACTAAGGTTGCTCTTAAGCGGCCGACTCCTATTAATAAAGTATCTAAGCCCGTTAACCCTAAGGAAGAAGTGCTTGATTCGCCCTTCTCAGATTACGAAAGTTTAGATCCAGTAAGCGGCGAAGACTTGCTCGAGTTTACACGTCCTGGGATTCAGCATAAAGTTCTTCGCAAATTACGCACTGGTCAATATAATGTGGAAGCGATCTTAGACCTACATGGAAAAACCGTCATGGAAGCAAAAGAATCTTTGCAGGTTTTTTTGCAAACTTGCCAGGAACGAGATGTGCGTCATACACTCATTATCCATGGAAAAGGACATGGCCGTAGCAAGCCAATATTAAAAAATAAATTAAACCATTGGTTACGACAGACGGAACAAGTACTCGCCTTCTGTTCAGCAACTATTAAAGATGGACGCAGTGGCGCTATGTACGTGTTATTGAAAAGAGGAAGTCAATCATGACTGCAAAAAATACTATTATCATCGGTATTTCGGGTGCTTCTGGCTCAGGAAAAAGCTTATTAGCAAATACGATTGTGAGTGAACTCGGCTCAGATCAAGTAGCAGTCATTTCCGAAGATTCTTATTATAAAGACCACAGTGATATCCCTTTTGAAGAACGCGCAAAAATTAATTACGATCATCCCAATTCAATGGATCATGAATTACTTTTTAAGCACTTATTACAATTGCAAAAAGGCAAAACCGTACAAGTTCCCATTTATAATCACTCTCTACATGTACGTGAAAAAAATACCCGCACGATAGGCCAACATACCATTATTGTGCTTGAAGGTATTTTATTATTTATCGAACAACAATTGCGTGATCTCATGGACATTCGCATTTTTATGGATACTGCATTAGATATTTGTCTCATTCGGCGTTTAAAACGCGATGTGAAAGAACGCGAGCGCAGTCTAGATTCTGTTCTCATGCAATACGAAGAAACCGTACGTCCTATGTATTTACAATTTATTGAACCCTCCAAACGCTATGCTGATATTATTGTGCCACGCGGCGGCGGCAATCGAATCGCAATTGATCTCATTAAAGCAAAAATGCGTGAGCTGCTGGGTTAGATAAAACAAAACGTCAACCTATTACACAGTCAGCTTTGGTGGTGGATCTCACTTCCAGCATAGGTTGATAAATCAATTCCGTGTAAGGTCGGTTCCAGCGCGGATGCTTAGCATGACTTAGCCAGTTTGCCACAGCGGCTTGAAAAACAGCAACTGGCATGCCCGTATGCGTTACTGCGATAATTTTCTCGAAATCTTTTCCGGCAAATTTTGCAATTGCAGCTGTATCTCTCGTAATTAATGACTTGAAGGGTTCCTCGGTTTTCCATTCAGGATGTTTAGGTGCTAGCGCAGTAATGCGATCCAGTGTAAAGATAACTTCATTGTACATAGGCTTTTCAACCCACAATGTACCATCTTGATCAAAGGCAGCTACACGTTCTACAGCCGGTACATAATGCGGGCTACTTTTATCCGTAGTTGTTTTTACAAAATCAAGAATGGCTTTTTTTGTAGACCCTTCATTCCATGACGGCAATGGATCACCGAATGAAATGGCTCTTGCAGAAAGACTAAAAATAATTGTGGTGATGAAGAATAAAATCAGAAATAGTTTTTTCATGGTATGTCCTTAAACATAGGGGTCAAATACAAAACATATCATTCCCCACATCTCCTTCTGCCACACGTGCGAGCGCTGAAGTTAGATCGAAGCCCCGTCATTGCGAGCCCGCGCGCGCTTTTTTGCGCGGGCGTGACAATCCAGGCAACACAAAAACGTTCCCCTGGATTGCTTCGCATGAAAAGCACATGCTCGCAATGACGGGGCTTCGATCTAACTTCAGCGCCCACCGCACGTGTGGCATAGTCAGGAGAAATTTTGAGATGTGGGGAGTGATATGATACAAAATTGGCATAGGCACCACAAAACAAAAATAATCAATATTCCCGCAAAAAATCTAAAAATGCTTTTTCATCCAAAATTTCAATTCCTAATTGTTGCGCTTTTTTAAGCTTTGATCCCGCATCTTCCCCTGCCACCACATAACTCGTCTTAGCTGACACACTACCCGCCACTTTCGCGCCTAAATTTTCTAATTTTTCTTTCGCCTCTTCACGCGTAAAATGTTGCAAAGTACCCGTCAGCACAAATGTTTTTCCTACTAAGGGTAAGGTACGATATTCTTTTTTAATTTTTTCCCAATGGATTCCTGCTTGCACCAATTTATTAATAACATCGCGATTATGTTTCTCAGAAAAAAATGCCACTATATGTTTTGCGACCACCGGCCCAACATCAGGCACTAATTGTAATTCTTCTTCCGTCGCAGAAAAAAGAGGTGCCACATCCCCAAACTGATGCGCTAAATTTTTTGCAGTGGCTTCACCCACTTCACGAATACCTAAAGCATACAAAAATCGCGACAACGTAGTCTTTTTACTTTTCTCCAATGCATCCAAAATATTTTGCGCAGATTTTTCTGCCATGCGCTCCAGATTAGCTAATGGATCCAATGTTAACGAATAAAGATCTGCCACATTTGATATTTGATGAGTATCCACCAATTGATCAATTAATTTTTCACCTAAACCTTCAACATCCATCGCGCGTCGTGAAGCAAAATGTTTAATTGCTTCTTTACGTTGCGCGGCACAAAATAAACCGGCTGTACAACGTGCAATGGCTTCACCTTCAATATGTTCTACTTTCGAATGACACACAGGACAATGTGTAGGTAAATGAATAATCTTTGCATCATTGGGTCGCTCGTGTTTAACCACAGCAACAACTTCTGGAATCACATCACCTGCGCGATGCACAATTACAGTGTCACCAATGCGAATATCTTTGCGCTGCACTTCATCCATATTGTGCAAAGTTGCATTGCTCACCGTCACGCCGCCCACTGAAACGGGTTTTAAGCGTGCAACCGGCGTCAACGCTCCTGTGCGACCCACTTGAAATTCAACTGCTTCGATTTTTGTATTCACTTCTTCAGCTGGAAATTTATGTGCTAAAGCCCAGCGCGGTGCGCGTGACACGAATCCCAGTCGCTCTTGATCATCGAGCTTATTTACTTTATAAACTACACCATCAATTTCATAAGGTAATTTGTCGCGTTTTTCACCTAAGCGTTTATGAAATACTAAACAAGCTTCAATTCCTTGCACGACTTTAATTTCAGGATTGACAGGCAGACCCCAGGTTTTAATTTCAGCGAGAATTTCGCTGTGAGACTTAACGTGTTTGCTCCCTTCTATCACACCTACACCGTAGCAAAAAATGGCTAAGGGTCGCGTTGCTGTAATCTGCGGATCCAATTGACGCACACTACCTGCTGCAGCATTACGCGGATTCGCAAATACTTTTTCACCTTTTTCCATTGCACGTGCATTTAATGCTGCAAAACCTTTTATTGGCATATAAATTTCACCGCGCACTTCAAATACTTTTGGATAATCTTTTTCGCGCAAATGCAATGGCACACTTTTTATAGTACGAACATTTTCTGTAATATCTTCTCCCACACTGCCATCACCGCGTGTTGAAGCAAGGACAAGAACACCTTTTTCATAGCGAATACTGACTGCAAGACCATCCATTTTAGGTTCACAAACATATTCTATTGGGCCTGTAATATCGAGACGCTCGTGCACACGTTGATCGAATGCCAATGCATCTTCATCTGTAAATCCATTTTCCAACGACAACATAGGAATAGAGTGTTGGGCTTCAGCAAATTCTTTGAGTGGTTTGGATCCTACGCGTTGTGTAGGTGAATCAGAGGTAATTAATTTTGGATATTGTTTTTCGAGTTGTTGTAGCTTCTGAAATAATTGATCGTATTCAGCATCTGAAATAGTGGGATCATCGAGAACATGATAACGATAATTATGTTCATTAATTTTTTCGCGGAGTTTTTCAACTTGGTTGATAATTTTTTCGGGAATCATACTGCAAAACTTTCTGCTCATATTGTTTAAGGATTTCATCACTCCAAGGCGTACGATGCCAAGCACGCAGCTCACCATCCAAATCCTCTGCCAACTGTTCTGCCGTTGCCAGCATTAATTCAAAAGCATGTTGCGGATCAGCGGTCTCTCGCATATTCATAAATAATGTTAATCCATCGCAAGAGAAATCACCAATATGATCTAAATC
This sequence comes from uncultured Gammaproteobacteria bacterium, assembly GCA_963710715.1. Taxonomy (GTDB): domain Bacteria; phylum Pseudomonadota; class Gammaproteobacteria; order DSM-16500; family DSM-16500; genus CAVQBL01. The sequence continues at coordinate 280,298 of CAVQBL010000014.1, forward strand.
AAATTCGCCTGGTTCCGTTGCTGAAGCTAAACTGAAAAGCACTTCGCCTGCTTCACGATAATGAAAAATATTCATTTCGCCAAAACGCAACCCTGTTGCTGAAATGGCTTGTAATAAATCATACGCTGCAAAGTGACAACCTGTTTGAGCTAATACACTCATCACTAATAAATCATTAGCAAGATTATCTTGTTTAACAGTAACAGGCCTTACTCTATGTGCCTCTTCGACTGTAAAACTCGGTTCTTTTTTCGTAGAGGATGAAACATTCATGGGTTCCAATGAACTGATACTAAATTCGTGGTTATCTGTCGTAATGATGGATGACTGAAAACGAGGAGAAAATTGTGCCATGCGCACACGACGCTTACGCTTGTGCCATACTTTGGATGCCAACCAAAATAACAGCATCAACACGAGTAGTATTATTGCTAAACGCATTTACACCCCCGCCAAACTCATCGCTTCTTCTATATTAACACTCACTAAACGCGACACACCCGGCTCATGCATAGTCACACCCATTAAATGTTGCGCCATTTCAATGGCTAACTTGTTATGACTAATGAAAATAAACTGCGTTTTCTCTGCCATTTCCGTCACTAATTGACAGAAACGACCAATGTTCGCATCATCCAATGGAGCATCGACCTCATCGAGCAAGCAAAACGGTGCTGGATTTAAATGGAAAATCGAAAATACCAGTGCAATGGCTGTCATGGCTTTTTCACCACCTGAAAGCAAATGAATGGTACTGTTACGTTTACCCGGAGGACATGCCATCACAGTAATGCCCGCATCCAGTAAATTTTCACCCGTTAATTCCAGATAAGAACGACCACCACCAAAAATTTTCGGGAATAATTCTTGGAAACGCTCATTTACTTTATCAAAAGTTTCTTTGAAACGTGAACGGGTTTCTTTATCAATTTTAGCAATTGCATTTTCTAAAGTGGTTAAGCCTTCTTGTAAATCTGCATTTTGCCGATCAAGATATTGTTTGCGTTCAGAGCAAGTAGCATATTCTTCAATAGCAACTAAATTAATTGCGCCCAATCGGCTAATGCGATTAGTAATTTGTTCAAGCTGTGTATGCCATTCTTCTGCCGAAGCTTCTTCGGGTAATGCTGTTAACACTTGTTCCAATACAAAACTTAATTCTTTGAGCTGCTCAAGCAAGGTTTCAGATTTCACTTTAAATCCTTGCCTATCCATACGCAATGTTTCTAACGAATTACGAATATTCGTAATATTTTGTTCCACTTCCTGGCGATTATTTTCTAAGTGTCGCAATTCTTGTTCGATTAATTCCATGCTAGTGCGCGCTGTATTCAATTCTTCTTCAATGGCTAATCGACCCGCCAGTGCTGTATTTAAGGTTTTTTCCAATGCATCTAAAGGAGGTGCAGCATCCAATTCACTTTGAATAACTGCTTTTCGTTTATCAAGTGAAGCAAGTTGTGCTTCCACATGCGTCAATGCTTGTTTATGTGCCGCTTGTTGTGATTGCGTTGTCTGCAAACGAATTTCCAGTTGATGTGCTTGCTCTTTTGCATGATTAACTGCTGTGCGAATAGTTTGTAACGTGTTGCGCGCTTCATCACGTTTTTGAATTAATGTTTGACGCTGTATCGCTTGTTGTTCCAGCTCACTCATTGCTTGTTGCCAAACCACACGCGCTGCCATGAGTTCAGCTGACGCATGATTCACTTGCTCTACACACTCTTGTTGTTCTTTGAGTAAACGTTCAGAACGATTTTTTAATTCCGTTAAACGTGCTTGTTTAATTTTTTGTTGTGCCTGTATTTCTGCCGATTGTGCATGAGATTGATTAGCAATTTTATGCAATTGCTCACGCTGCTGTTCCAATTGCTTTAATTGTTCTTGAATAGTAGACAAGTTTTCTTCTAATTCTTTTTGTGTGAAAGCTACCTCAGTAATTTGCTTAGCTAAATGTTTTAACTCTTGTTCACGCTGGAAAATACCTGCTTCAGGATTTTCTTCATGCATGATGCGCAACCAAGAGGCATTCATCCATAAACCATCGCGCGTGACGACAGATTCATGCGGTTGCAGAGTAGCGCTGATTTGCAATGCTTCCGTGAGCGTCTCAGCTGTATAAACAGGTGCTAATAGGTTTGCTAATGGTAATTGCGATTTTACTTTGCTTAACAGGCTAGTTGATTTAATGCTTGCTTGCGAAATAGATGATGAATCTGTTGCAAATAAACACAAGCTACCTTTAAATTGGCCAGCGTGCCCTGCAATGTCAGCAAAATTTTCCACACAAACAGCTTGTAAATAAGAGCCCAAGACTTTTTCAACTGCATTTTCCCAACCCGCTTCCACTTCAATGCCTTGTGCTAAACGTGGCTGCTGATCTAAATGATGTTGTTTCAACCAAGGTAATACGCGATTATTACGCTGACCTAATGCAGTTTGCTGTAAGGCTTCAAGTGAAGCTTGCTGCCCACCTAAGCGTTGTAACTCACTACGCACTTGATCGAGTCGCACCGTACCTTGATGTTGGCTAGCTTGTAATGTTGCAATCTCTTCTATGACTTGTTTAAGCTGCTGATCACGACTACCCGTCAATGCAGAAATTTCATTTGCTTGCTTAGAAATCTCTTCTATCTCTTTCTCTAAGTTAGAAAAATTAATTTGTTCATGTTCTTGATTAAGTTTAGCTTGCCGCTGTTTAGCTTGATTAATTTTTTGTTCCAAATGTTGAATACGTGTTTGCTCAACTTGTGCAGCTTGAGTTGTTTTAGCAGAGTGTTGGTTAAACTCATCCCATTGCACTTGAAATGAGTGCGTAGCTTCTTCAGAAGATGCGAGTTCTTGCACAGCTTCTTCTACTGCTTGGCGTGCTTTTTTGGATTCAGGTTCTAAGCGATCACGCTCTGCAATTAATTCACTTAATTCTCGTTCTGCTTCTTCATGATGATTTTGTGCCGCTTGCCATTCTTGTGCAATTTGTTGTAAATCCGCTTGCCATTGCTGCCGTTTTTCTTGTTGATGTTGGATATCTTGTTCAATACGCGTAATTTCATTGCCGGCTGCATAGTAACGACGTTGCACCGTTTGGAAAACATCATTTGCAGTATGTTGCTTCTCGCGATTTTTCTCTAATTCCCGATTCAATTCACCCAGATTAACTTGCAGTCCTTCAAATCCTGTTTCTTGCTGTTGAATTTTTAAAGCATACTGAGCTAATTGCGTTTCGAGCTCACGCCATTGAATAGCCAGCCATTGCCCACGCAGAGTACGCTCTTCTTGCTTTAAGGTTTTAAACTTTTCTGCCGCTTGTGCTTGGCGTTGCAAATGATTAAGTTGTTTCTCAAGTTCAGAACGCAAATCATTGAGTCGAGCAAGATTCTCGTGTGTATGCCTGATGCGTGTTTCAGTTTCACGACGACGTTCTTTATACTTCGATACCCCCGCTGCTTCTTCTAAATAAACACGCATATCATCAGGCTTTGCCTCAATGATACGGGAAATCATATTTTGCCCAATAATCGAATAACTACGCGGCCCTAAGCCTGTACCAAGGAAAATATCGATAATATCGCGACGACGGCAGCGCGCACCATTTAAAAAATAATTTGATTCGCTATCCCGGCCAATTAAACGCTTAATGGAAATTTCTGCATAACTGGCATATTCACCGCCCAAACTACCATCTTGGTTATCAAAAATCAGCTCAACTGACGCTTGGCCCACTGGTTTGCGGGTATTGGAGCCATTAAAAATCACATCGGTCAATGACTCCCCACGCAGATACTTAGCTGAGCTTTCACCCATTACCCAGCAAACAGCATCAATGATATTTGATTTGCCGCATCCATTGGGTCCAACAATAGCGACTAAATTACTGGGTAATAACACAGTCGTAGGGTCAACAAATGATTTAAAACCAGAAAGCTTAATTTTTGTCAGTTGCATATTTTATAACTCAAAAGTCATTGTGGTGCATAAGTATACTATGCATCTCCATACCTTTCCTATAATATTAATATGAAAAATACTGGAGACTTCATCTTAAATCTCATGAAGGCATCACTCATAATGCAACCGCAACCTTTACCCCCCACACATCGACATTTCACTCGACCATGGCTAGCTTACATTGTGGCTGGCATCGGGATTCTTATCTCACTCTTGCTATGGCACAGCCTAGTGCTTCAATCCGAAATTCAATTGAAGCGCTCACTTAAGCAGCAAATGGAAGAGGTCACGGGTGATATCCATACTCAGTTGGAGATAAGAATATCAGCTTTAAAACACATGGCCAAGCATCTTGAACAGCAAAAGATTAAAGATAATGCTGAATGGCAAGAAAGCGTCACGGCCTATTTAAACGATTATGCAGGATTCAAAGCCATATCCTGGTTCAGCCCTGAGTTACAACCTTATTGGGCAGCACCGGGGAACAATCCAGAACTCCAATTACTCTTTACCAATTTTATAAATCAACACTCTGTTACCATTCAAAACACTGTTAAGCAACAACAGATTTGGCTGTCTCCTCCTATCCAAGTCTCTCCAACCCATGAAATTGGGTTTTTTGTTGTTATACCACTAGTTACTGATAGCCAACTTAAAGGGGTACTAGTCAGTTTGATTAATGCAAATGACTTAATGGATATTCAGTTAAATAGAACTAATTACTCCGTAGCCATTTTTGTCGATGCACAAAAAATCTTCCAATACGGTCCTGATATAACAAATCCTCAATCGCCTTGGTTATTTACTCAGGCACTCAATTTATACGGAGCTACGTGGGAAGTTCAAATTTTTCCTTCTTCTAAATTGGTTTCTTCATTTAAAACCTATTTACCTTGGCTGATCTTGATACTCGGGATTATCACTTTCGATTTTATTGGGTGTGCTTACTGTTGCCAATCAAGACTTAAAAAATGAGATGAGCCAACGTACTCAGGCAGAGGAAGCCCGAAAAAAACTTGAAAAAGATTTACTGCAGGGCCAAAAGCTACAAGCCATAGGGACACTCGCGGGTGGTATAGCTCACGATTTTAATAACATTCTTTATGCCATCATCGGCTATGCTGAAATGGCACGTGAAGATGCACCCAAAGAAGAACTTTTACATAAAAATTTAGGTAAAATACTCGAAGCATCGCACCGCGGACAGGATTTAATTGCCCGCATCTTAACCTTTAGTCGCCATCAACATCATCAACTCGCGCCTCTGCCATTAAAAGCAAGCATTGAAAATGCTTTAGCGTTGCTAAAACCGACTATTCCTGCCAGCGTGGCTATCAATTTTATTGCCGACCCAAATGCTAAAGATTACACCGTCCTCGGCAACCAAACGCAATTGCATCAAGTGATTATGAATCTTATCAATAACGCGGTAGATGCAATGGAGGGTGAAGGCACTATCACTATACAATTAAGTCGAGTAAATGATGTACAATTGCCAGCAATTACCAAAGATTAAATCGGGAAACTATTGTAAAATAGAAGTAAGCGACACAGGGGCTGGTATGGATGCAGAGACGATGGAACGAATTTTCGAACCATTTTTTACAACGAAAGAAGTTGGTAAAGGCACAGGGTTAGGACTTTCAACTGTGCATGCTATTATTGAAGAACATCAAGGTGCTATTACAGTAACGAGCGAGTTAGGCCGCGGAACTCACATTTACATTATTCATTTTCCGTTAGCATGGAGGAAAAAATGGCTAAAATCTTACTTGTCGAAGATGATGAACTTGTTCGAGATATGCTAGAACAAGTGTTACGTCGTGCTTCTCATGAAGTAGAAAGTGCTGCCGATGGCGAAGATGCAACAGAAATATTAAAAAAATCCAAACCTGATATCATGGTAACGGATATTATCATGCCGAAAAAAAGCGGTATCACACTCATTTCAGAAGTAAAAAACAAACACCCCGAAATGGAAATTATTGCCATCTCCGGCGGCGGGCGTTTAGATCCCATTGGCTATCTCGATCTATCGGAATCATTAGGCGCATCCATGTCATTTGAAAAACCCGTGGATAAATCCGCTCTCTTGATGGCGATTGAGTTGTTGTTGACGAAGAAAACTGTATGAGTTAACTACACAGCAGCTAATTTCCATTCGTTTTTTATTTCTTTTAATTCTATGTTAGCCATTCCAATTTTTTCTTCAATAGCTGCAATTTCATTAATTTTATCGTAAACAGTACCATTGCTTTCTCTATTCAGGTACGAAAAGAAAATCAGCCTTAATAAATGATCCGCACACATTGACCCATGTACCAACAGAAAAATTTATGGTATAAATCCCAAAATCTATTAGCTCTGGAGCTTCAATGAGAAAGAAAGTTGCATTAATTACAGGGATCACTGGGCAAGACGGTGCTTATTTAACAGAGCTTTTATTAGCAAAAGGTTATGAAGTTCACGGCATTCGTCGCCGCGCATCCTTATTTAATACCCGTCGCATCGATCATTTATATCAAAACCCACATGAAAAAGATTGCCGAATGTTTTTACATTATGGCGACCTCACCGATTCCTCGAGTTTAACGCACGTTATTCAAAAAGTTCAACCGGATGAAATTTATAATCTCGCTGCACAAAGTCACGTTGCTGTTTCTTTTGAAGAACCAGAATATACCGCTAATTCTGATGCTTTAGGCGCACTGCGTATTTTAGAAGCCATTCGTATTTTAGATTTAACAAAAAAAACGCGCTTCTACCAAGCGTCAACTTCTGAACTCTATGGCTTAGTCCAAGAAATTCCACAAAAAGAAACCACACCTTTTTATCCACGCTCACCTTATGCTGTCGCCAAACTGTACGCTTACTGGATTACAGTTAACTATCGTGAAGCCTATGGCATTTACGCGTGCAACGGCATTTTATTTAATCACGAATCCCCTATCCGTGGCGAAACCTTTGTGACACGCAAAATTACTCGCGCATTGGCTCGCATCAAAATGGGATTACAAGAACGTCTCTACCTCGGTAACTTATCGGCATTACGTGACTGGGGCCACGCACGCGATTATGTTGAAATGCAATGGTTAATGCTGCAACAAAACACGCCCGAAGATTTTGTTATCGCAACTGGCGAACAACACAGCGTTAGAGAATTCGCCACACTCGCTGGTGCAGAACTAGGTATGCATATTGAATGGCGCGGTGAAGGTGTTAATGAAAAAGGCTATGAAAGCAAAACCGGTAAATGCATTGTCGAAGTCGATCCACGCTACTTCCGCCCTTCGGAAGTCGAAACGTTATTAGGCGATCCCACCAATGCAAAAACAAAATTAGGCTGGGTAACCAAAACCAGCTTTAAAGAATTAGTAGTTGAAATGATCCACTCAGATTATCAAGAAGCACAACGTGATCATTTAGCCATGCAACACGGTCATAAACATTTTGCTTACCACGAATGATTAATTAGAGCAAAAATTATTCCAATACCGACATCGAGCCATTCGATATAAATTAGGCACCATAATTGGATCAATTGCAGTGACCTGAAACCGAATTGCTCCACCCTGCACTGAATCGTATTGTGTGACACCACGCTCTTGGTATTTCATCACCACGGATTTATGTGGAAAGTGATAGCGATTGCGATAGCCAATGGGGAATAATACATATTGAGGATGGACTGCATCGAGAAACGTATCGACTGCTGAAGTTTTACTGCCATGATGTGGTGCAATTAAAATATCTGCAGGCAATTTTTCAATTGTATTAGCCACTAAAAATTTTTCTGCTGATTTTTCAATGTCACCTGTTAATAAAATATGATGATCTCCGCTCGTGACACGTAACACACAAGAACTGTCATTACCTAAATGTAATTTATCAGGCACAGGATACAAAAATGCAAATTTAACCTTGTCCCATTCCCACGTTTCACCATTCAAACAATATTGAGCAAGTCCTTCTGAAAACTTTTCTGGGACACTGGTTTTCACTGTTGATGCAGGAATTTGTTTCAAAATAGCCGGTGCACCGCCCATATGATCATTATCACCGTGACTCACAACTAACATATCGATATGTTTTGTGCCTATTGAACGTAAAAATGGCACAACCACACTGTCGCCCATATCAAAACTATCACTTAATCTCGGACCCGCATCAAAAACTAAAATATGATTTTGTGTTTGTACTACAGCGGATAACCCTTGAGAAACATCTAACAATGTAAACCAAACCTCGCCTGATTTAGGTGCGGGAGATTGATAGAGAATAAGCGGCAATAACCAAATAAAACCTAAATATCTTCCGGGAAAACCAGCGGGGAACAATAAAAGAATAACACCTATGCAAGCAGCAATTAAGATCCAACTATGCGGTACAAATTGATACCACGACGCCCAAGGAAGATGAGAAAAATACACCAACACTGCCCATAATACACTTAACACTTTGTCAGCGAGTAATAAAACGAATCCACCGAGTTTTGCAGAAAATAGCAATAGAAAGCACCCCAACAAAGTAAGTGGTACAATCACAAATCCTACGCAAGGAATTGCAATACTATTCGCAATAAATGACACTAAAGAACATTGTTGAAATAACCAAATACCCAATGGAATGAGCCCTACCGCAATCACCCATTGAATTCTTCCCCATTTCCACCACAAACCTTTAGGTGATAAACGTCCACTGACACCATAAATAATAAGCGCTACTGATCCAAATGATAACCAAAAACTTTCTGTTAACACATTCAATGGATTAATCAATAAAACTAATAACAATGCAGTGCTCCATGCATTCCAAGCAGCAATTTTTCTTCTTAATAATAAAGTAATGAGAAATACCATCAACATTAAACATGCACGTTGTGTAGGAATAGAAAAACCCGCCATCGCGCTGTAAATTAATCCCATCAACAATGCTGCTATTGCACCGGCATGTTGTGCGGGTAATTTTAATGTCAGTGTTGGGAAGCGCCGCCAAAGCCAAGCAATAAACGTAAAAGCAAACCCCGCCATAAAACCCACGTGCAAGCCAGCGATTGCCATCAAATGATTGGTTCCTGTATTACGCAACACTTGCCAATTTTCTGGGTTAATCCCATGCCGCTCACCCAATGCTAATGCAGTAATCCAAGGTGAGGTATTACTCACAGGTAAATTGGCAGTAATTTTTTCTTTAAAGAATTCTCGTATACGATTGAGTGAGTATTTATACCAATGGCTATTTAAAACCATATTATCCGCACTTTTTACCACATAACCATTCGCACGGATGCCTTCTTGAAAAGCAAATGCTTCATAATCAAAACCACCTGGATTGCGTGTTCCATGAATTCTTTTTAATCGCACACTTAATTGCCATCTATCACCCGCATGTAATTTTTGAAAATCATGGTTCCAACTTAGACGCACAAGACCATGAGCAGATTTATTATTTAATTTTTTAAGTGAAAATAAAAATGCAGCACGTTTCTCATTAATATCAGGGATAGTTGCAACATAACCTATGAGAGTAACTGTTTTGCCTTCTATATTTTCTGGTAAGCTCCACGAAAAACGCGAATGCGCATATAACAAAGCCCAAACAAATCCCAACAAGAAAAAAACCGATAAACGCCAATATTTCCAATGTTTTTTAAATAAGATTGCTGTGGCAGCAATGAAAAAAATAATTCCCCATGCCCAATTCAAATTAGGCAGCTTGGAAAAATTTTGTAGCAATACAATTCCGCATAGGAATGCGAGAGTGAAGGTGCGCATGGGAGAATCCACTAAGATTTTGGTTAACTTTAAATTTTTCGATTTTTACAAAAAGAACTCGTCATTGCGAGCCTCACGCTTTGGCTTTATGTGAGGCGTGGCAATCCAGAATGGTGATAAATTGTAGGCAGTACTGCTTCGTCCCCCTGCGAAGAGCATGCGGGGGTCCTCGCAATAGCGGCGAGGGAAACGTAGCTAAACCCCCACCAATCTGCCCTCTTCCAAACGCAATACACGTTGCGCTTGTTTAGCGATACTCATATCGTGGGTAACCATTACAATACTAGTTTGCTGTTTTTTTTGTAGATCCATAAATAATTGCAAAACTTTTTCTGCATTGCGCGGATCTAAATTTCCAGTGGGCTCGTCAGCTAATACACATAATGGGTCCGTTACTAATGCACGTGCAATGGCGACACGTTGACGTTCTCCGCCCGAGAGCTCGCCCACTTTATGCCGCAAACGATGTTGTAAGCCTACAGCAGTTAACAAGTGCTCTGCCTTATCTTTTGCAAAATGGGGGGATTCTGAACGAATTAATAATGGCATACAGACATTTTCTAATGCAGTAAACTCTGGCAATAAATGATGAAATTGATAAACAAAACCTAAAGATTGATTCCGCAAACGACATTTTTGTTTTTCAGATAGCGTTTGTAAATTTTTTCCCGCAACAAATACTTGACCTCTCGTGGGTTTATCTAATCCACCCAGCAAATGCAATAATGTACTTTTACCTGATCCTGAGCTACCCACAATGGCCACGCTTTCTGATGCATTTATTTGCAAGTCAATTTGATGAAATACTTGAATGTGAGTTGTTCCATCATGATAAGATTTCGCTAATTGCGAACATTCTAACACTCGATTATTCATAGCGTAGTGCCTCCACAGGTTCTGTACGTGCAGCACGCCAAGCGGGATAAAGTGTAGCCAGTAAACTTAAAACTAATGCGAATAAACTAATTCGCCAAATATCAGACCATAATACGTTAGAAGGTAGATAATCTAAGAAATAAACGCTGGCTGATAAAAATTGCGTATGAAAAATACGTTCAATCCAATTCACCACTTCAGTAACATGTGTTGCCAAAGCAATGCCACCCAGCACGCCCAACAGTGTCCCCATGATTCCTGAAACTGCACCTTGTACAATAAAAATTGACATCACCATACGGGGTGTTGCACCCAATGTTCTTAAAATTGCAATATCAGCTTCTTTTTCATTGACCACCATCACCAGCGTGCTCACTAAATTAAATGCAGCAACGGCAATAATGAGCATTAAAATAAAAAACATCATGGTTTTTTCTAAACTGACAGCATGAAAATAACCACCAAATCGCATGCTCCAATCCATGACTCTTGCAGTTGGCGATAATTGACTCGCTAATTCTTCACGCACACGCGGTGCTGCATAGGGATTTTTAATATTCACATGCAATTCAGAAATTGCCGAACCCATTTGCAATAATTTCTGCGCATCCGTTAAATTGATAAACGCTAAACTGGAATCAAAACTACCTAAATTACTACCAGAACGAAAAACCCCCACAACAGTGAAACGTTTGTATCGAGGGATAACACCTGCAGGAGACAATGAAAACTCTGGTGCCATCACGGTAACTTTATCACCCACAATCAAACCTAATCGTTCCGCTAACTCTTCACCGAGCACAATCCCAAATTGACCTGGCGTAAGCGCTGCCAAATCTCCCTGAACCATTTTTTCAGATAACTCAGTAATCTTTTTTTCTTCTGCGGGAATAATGCCATTAATCATCGCTGGCATCACATAACCCGAATTGGTCAATAAAACTTGGCCGCTCACAAACGGTGCAACACCTGTCACTTCAGGCGATGGTAACAGTAGCTTTTCCACTTGTTGCCAATTCTCCACAAAACCAGCAGGGGTACTCACCGTAATCGGTGGAACCATACTAAAAACACGTTTTTTCATTTCACTATCAAACCCATTCATGACAGAAAGCACGGTAATGAGAACCATCACCCCCAAAGCAATGCCAATCATAGACATGAGAGAAATAAAAGAAATGAAGTGGTTACGCCGTTTTGCACGTATATAACGTAACCCTATAAAAAGCGCGACCGGTCTAAACATGCTATTTGACTGCCTGACTGAAAAGCTGGAAAAAATTGTTTGTAGTGTGTTCTGCCAACGTTGCAACATTCATACCTCGTAATTCAGCAATGAATTCTACCACATATCGAACATATGCGGGTTGATTTGATTTTCCACGATGTGGGTTGGGAGCTAAATAAGGTGAATCCGTTTCAATTAAAATACGGTCCAATGGCACTTGTCGTGCAACGTCCTGCACGTCGAGAGCATTACGGAATGTTACGATACCCGAAAAAGATATATAAAAGTTCAAATCTATGGCTGCACGTGCCATTTCCCAATCTTCCGTAAAACAATGCATCACTCCTGAAACAGATGCCGCATCTTCTTCCCGCATAATCTTAAGCGTATCCGCACGCGCTTGGCGGCTGTGTATAATGAGCGGTTTTTTAACGTGTTTAGCGGCACGAATATGTTGACGAAAACGTTCGCGCTGCCACTCTGTATCACCTGTGCTACGGTAATAATCTAAGCCAGTTTCGCCAATGCCAACGATTTTTGCATCTTGTGCTAATTTAGCAATATCTTCTGCTGTGGGCTCTACGGTTTCTTGCTCGTTAGGATGCAAACCCACCGATGCACTCACATTAGGAAATGATTTTGCAATTGCAAGCATTGCAGGAAAATCTTTTAGCGTGATGCAAACGCATAAAAAATGCGTTACGCCTTGCTCTTCTGCATAATGTAATGCTTTAGACAAATCACCGTCATAAGGAACCAAATCGAGTTGGTCAAGATGGCAATGCGAGTCAACGAGAAGCATCATATCATTCCCCACATCTCAAAATTTCTCCTGACTATGCCACACGTGCGGTGGGCGCTGAAGTTGGATCGAAGCCCCGTCATTGCGAGCATGTGCTTTTCATGCGAAGCAATCCAGGGGAACGTTTTTGTGCTCCCTGGATTGCCACGCCCGCGCAAAAAAAGCGCGCGCGGGCTCGCAATGACGGGGCTTCGCTCTAACTTCAGCGCTCGCACGTGTGGCAGAAGTCAGGAGATGTGGGGAATGATATGAGAAGCATTTGACCACCTAATAAATAAATCTTCTAATAATAATTGTCGATTGAGATTGAGTGAAACCAAAATTTTTGCATAGAGTTGTTGTACGTGTTCAATATAATGCAATAAATTGCCACGTGCTATTTTTTGTTGTAATTGAGCAAAAATATTTTTGTAATCATAATTGATTACTTCTACTGATTCCCCTATTAATTTAACACGCAACAAATCTCGCAGCCAACTTAATAGTAAATGGAAAACCAATACTAAGTCAGTTTCTTGCCATTGCGTTGCGAGCTGCAAGGGATCTGATTTATTTTCACTTAAGCCATGCAACCCTTGATAAAAATCTTGGCGCAAAGTTAACACTTTCTGTTCCATAAACTGTAACACAGCAAGCGGAGCACCCTCTGTAAGATTTAACAACAATGATGCTTGCTCTGTAGTGACTGCGTGATGTGTCTCTAGCCACTGTAATGCAACTTCTCGCTTCGGCGTTGAAAAAACGATTTTTTGGCAACGACTCACGATAGTTGCTGGTATACGCAAACGTTGATCATTAATTAAAATAAATAAAATATTAAGCGTGGGTTCTTCTAGTGTTTTCAACAATGCATTCGCTGCATGCATATTCATCGCAGAAGCAGGATGAATAATAATCACACGAAAACCGCTTTGCAATGCTGTTTCATTTGCAAGTTTCACCACATCACGTATTTGATCAATTGAGATCATTTGTCCTGCTTTCTCTGGTTCAACTATCATCAAATCAGAATGAGCCTCCGCATTCACTAAATGACAAGCATGACATGCCTGACACACCTTACCTTCTGCACTGGGGTTACTGCACAATACCGCGCGCGCAAAAGTTTGAGCGAAATGTTTTTTACCCAAACCCGAAGCACCTGTCAACAATAAGGCATGTGATAAGCGGTTTTGACGATGACACTGCCAAAGCTTTCGCCACTGTTGAACTTGCCACGGAAAAATATTGTCAGGTACCATTCGTTATTTCATCCAAAACTTTTTTTATTTCTGCTTGCACAACAGCAAGTGATTGCGTTGCATCAATGATGCGGAAACGCTCTGGATCTTCTTTCGCACGCGCTAAATAACCCGCGCGTACACGTTCAAAAAATTCTATTTTTTCTTGTTCAATTCTATCCTGTGGGCCGCGGTGCTTAGCACGTGCCAAACCAACTTCGGGCGGCGCATCTAACAAAATAGTAATATCAGGATGCACATCTCGCAAAATCCAGTCAGCGAGCATTTCAATGTGATCAACACTCAGTTTCCGTCCACCGCCTTGATAAGCATAAGTCGCATCCACAAATCGATCACTGATAACCCACTTACCCTCTCGTAATGCGGGCTGTATGACATGAGCAATGTGTTGTGCTCGACTTGCAAACATGAGCAACAATTCTGTTACGGGTGTTATTTCTTCTTCTGCATTCGGAGTCAATAATACGCGGCGAATTTCTTCTGCAACAGGCGTACCACCCGGTTCACGCGTCAAAATAAAATCTTGTTTTGCTCGAGTTAGATAATCTTGAATATATTTAACAGCCGTGGATTTTCCCACGCCTTCTATGCCTTCAATGGTGAGGAATATTCCTGGTGTTGTGGATTGTTGCATGGTTACTCACCCTACCCTTACTAGCAAGTTTTAGGGTCTGTTTACATTTCGCTATGCCGAGTCAGAAAGCATCGATTTTTCGAGAACCGCAGCGCAGCATATGTTGGTAATATGTCGGCAGCGGGTCGCAGGAAAATTTCTATTTTCTGGCGATGCTTTATGACCGGCAGAGTAGAAATGTAAACAGACCCTACCCCACTCTAAATATCTCTTCAAACATCAACTTCAACACATACTCCCGCACCAAAGCAGAATTGAAAAACCAAGGTTGATGCACTTTAAAACCTTGGATTGCATTAGAATGCTCTGCTAAAGATTTGGAAAATTGATGCGTACCATCTCCGCGTGCCACAAAATAATAATATTGATGTTGTTTGGGATGTAGTACAGCTTGAATCGATCCTAGACTTGGCATAGAAATCGGCGTAGGTGGCAAACCTTTATGTATATATGTGTTATAAGGAGTGTTCTCAGTAAGATGAATGCGGCGTAACGCACCCGCATACCGATTTCCCATTCCGTAAATAACAGTAGGATCAAATTGCAATAACATATTTGAGCGCAGGCGATTCACCATCACCCCCGCAATGACTGGACGTTCTGAATCTAAAAATGCTTCTTTTTCTATAATTGATGCAGCAATTAATGCTTCATAAGGTGTTTGAAAAGGCAAACCCATTACACGATATTTCCACGCCATGTTGAGTTTATCTTGCATGGCATGAAATGAACGCTTTAACACGGAAACATCCGATGCGCCTTCAACAAAAAAATAGGTGTCAGGAAAAAATTGCCCTTCGGGTTGCAAATCAGCATGCCCTAAGTGTGCCATCACTTCAGCATTACTTAATTTCTGTATCGTGTGTCGCATCTCATCATTTTTTTGCATGGCATCACGAAGTTGCTGAAAATTCCATCCTGGAACAATCGTGAATGCATGATAAACCATGCCACTACCTTCAATCATTTGATCTAATATTTTAGGTGGAGTGGATCCCTTGGGGAAAAGATATTCTCCTGCTTTTAAGTTATGAGAATCTTTTCGATAACGAATAAGCAAATTAAAAAAAAGTCGATTTTGAATAATATGTAAATTATATAAATCTGCGCTAACGGTTTTAATGGTAGCACCGGGAACAACTTTAAATTTTACTCCCTGATCAACGTCAACAACCGACGTATGCAAAAAGCTTACCCACGCTCCTACCATACTAAGCAATACGATGATGAGTGTGAGGTTAATAATTGTAAAAATACGGCGTTTACTCATCATAGTAACTCACGGAACAATAAAGTTCCGTTCGTTCCGCCAAAACCAAAAGAGTTAGACAATGCAGCACGGATACGCATTTTTTGTGCTTGATGAGGCACAAAATTTAAATCGCAACCTTCGCTTGGGTTATCTAAATTAATTGTAGGTGGCGCAACTTGATCGCGTATCGCTAACACAGAAAAAATCGCTTCAACAGAACCGGCTGCCCCCAGTAAATGACCCGTCATTGATTTGGTTGAACTCACAGCCAGTTTATAAGCATGAGGACCAAAACTGCGTTTAATCGCCATCACTTCAAGCTCGTCACCTGCAAGTGTTGAAGTAGCATGGGCATTAACATAATCCACTTGCTCAGGATTCATCTTGGCATCGGCTAAAGCATTATTCGTAGCAATTGCCGCACCTAAGCCTTCTGGATGGGGACTGGTAATGTGTGATGCATCTGCACTCATACCAAACCCAACTAATTCAGCATAAATTTTCGCACCACGCCGCTTAGCATGTTCATAGCTTTCTATCACTAACACACCTGCCCCATCGCCTAACACAAAGCCATCACGATCTTTGTCCCAAGGTCGACTCGCTTTTTCTGGAGCATCGTTGCGTGTGGAAAGCGCTCGCATTGCTGCAAAACCACCAATACCTAATTTAGTGCTTGCCATTTCAGAGCCCCCCACAACCATTACATCTGCATCACCGTATTGAATCATTCGTGCAGCCAGACCAATATTATGTGTACCGGTGGTACATGCCGTAACCACTGCGATATTGGGTCCACGCATGCCATACATAATCGACACATTGCCGGCGATCATATTAATAATTGCAGAAGGAATAAAAAAAGGTGAGATTTTACGTGGACCGGATTCAAGGAGAATTGCATGGCACTTTTCTATCATGGGTAAGCCGCCAATTCCAGACCCAATAGCGACCCCTATTCTATGCGCGTTATCTTCAGTCACTTCTATGCCTGAATCTTTAATCGCATCAACAGCTGCTGCAATGCCATACTGCACAAAGAAATCACGCTTACGCACATCCTTCTCCGTCATATATTTAAGCGGATCAAAATTTTTAACTTGACCGCAGATACGACAGTTAAGGTCAGATGCGTCAAAGTGATCAATCAGGCCAATACCACTTTTGCCGGCAAGAATGGCCTTCCAGGTATCCTCCACATTCAAACCCAGTGGGGTAACCATACCAAGGCCGGTTACAACTACACGTTGCTTACTCAAAGAGCCCCCCTCAATTAATCCACTGAGAGCTAGGGCCCGGCAATGCCTTCTGACTCGGCATAGCGAAATGTAAACAGACCCTAATCACGATTAATGGCTACGCTCTGCAAGATGCGCATTGATATAATCAATAGCTTGTTGAATAGTAGTGATTTTTTCTGCATCTTCATCAGGGATTTCTGTTTCAAATTCTTCTTCTAATGCCATCACTAACTCAACTGTATCTAAAGAATCTGCGCCCAAATCATCTACGAAAGATGCATCATTTTTAACTTCTTCTTCCTTAACGCCTAATTGCTCAACGACAATCTTTTTAACGCGTGCTTCAACAGTACTCATAGCAATTTCTTCCCCTTATTAATTAAACCAAAAACAATAATGCGGCTAGTTTATTCAAAAACCCGCCCTTTGAAAACTGAAATTTTTAGCTCATATACATCCCACCATTCACATGCAAAGTCTGACCAGTAATATATCCTGCCGCGGATGAAGCAAAAAACACTACTGCTGCCGCAATATCATCTGGACTACCTAAACGTTGCATAGGAATGCGTGATAGTAAAAGATTCCTCTGATCTTCCGGTAAACTACGCGTCATATCAGTATCAACAAAACCAGGAGCAATGGCATTCACTGTGATATCCCGTGAAGCCACTTCTTGAGCAAGTGATTTAGTAAAACCAATCATACCCGCTTTAGCAGCAGAGTAATTGACTTGGCCCGGATTACCTGTCGCCCCTACTACAGAACTAATATTGATAATTCTCCCCCAGCGTGCTTTTAACATGTCACGTATGCAGGCTTTTGTAATGCGATAAATGGAATTGAGGTTAGTTTCAATCACATTGATCCATTCTTCGTCTTTCATACGCAATAATAAGTTATCTTGTGTAATGGCTGCGTTATTCACTAAGATATTCGGCACACCATGCTTTTCTTTGATCGTTTTCAAAGCTGCGTCAATGGAATCTTGCTTAGCCACATTTAACACAATACTACTTCCTTGAATGCCAGCCTCTTTAAAAGCTTGAGAAATCTTATCCGCACCTTCTTGAGTTGTTGCTGTACCTACTACTGTAATACCTTCACGTCCCAAAGCAAGCGCAATGGAACGACCAATGCCTCGACTTGCCCCGGTGACGAGAGCTATTTTGTTTTCTAGTGGCATAAATAACCTCCTGTGTACATTATCTAGGCTGTGGCGTCGGTGCCCCCAGGCTGGCGGATGCAAAGAGCGCGCATCCTTAGCCTGGGCTGGGCTGCGCTTTTTGGCCTGCGGCCAATAGACGTATCTTAATATCTAATTAATGCCGAGCCCCAAGCCAATCCCCCACCAAACCCTTCCAGCATTAACATATCACCGCGCTTAATACGACCATCACGAACCGCGATGTCTAAAGCCAACGGGATTGAAGCACTCGATGTATTTCCTTGTTCATCCAACGTGATAGTCACTTTTTCTAAAGGTAAACTGAGTTTTTTTGCCATCGCTTGAATAATACGAATATTCGCTTGATGTGGAACTAACCAGTCAATATCTGACTTAGTTAATAAATTTGCAGCAAGGGTTTCATCAAACAAATCGCCCAAAATATTGACGGCAAGTTTGAATAATTGATTACCTGACATTTTAACATAAAGTTCTTCTTCCACATCCATAGGCTTACCAATGCTAATTCCTAACGATAATACATCTTTATATGTACCGTCGGCATGCAAATGAGTCGATAAAATCCCCGGAGTATCACTTGCACCTAATAAAACAGCACCTGCTCCATCACCAAATAATACACACGTGGTACGATCATTCCAATCTAAAATCCGTGACATCACTTCACTGCCTATGACTAAAGCTGTCTTAACCGCTCGCGTGCGAATAAATTGATCTGCAATACTTAATCCATACATAAATCCAGCACACGCTGTTGAATTTAAATCAAACGCAGGACATCCAGCAATGCTCAAGCGCTGTTGTAAAAGGCAAGCTGTACTCGGAAACATTTTTTCAGGCGTGCTCGTGGCAATAATAATCATACCAATCTCATCAGAGGTAATGTCTGCCATTGCCATCGCTTTACGTGCAGCTTGCTCCGCCATCGTAAGCGCTGAGTCATTCCCTGAAGCAATATGTCGACAATGAATACCTGTGCGCTCGACGATCCAGTCATTCGACGTATCCACTATTTTTTCTAAATCAAAATTAGTCAGGATTTTTTCTGGAAGATACGACCCTGTACCTATGATCTGTGAGTACACCATGCCTAGTTCCGCCTGTTGACATTTCTACTATAAAGAAAGCTTCAATAAACGTTCTACTTCATCCCGAATATGCTGTGGAATATTTTTTTCGACTTGCACAATCGCTTCTTCAATTGCATGTGCAAATGCTTGAACATTTGCGCGACCATGACTTTTAATGACTGTGCCTTGTAAACCAATTAAAGTGGCACCATTATATCGATTTGGATCGATACGCTTCACCAATAATTTTAATACTGGCATAGAAATAAAACCCGCCAATTTAGTCAGCCAATTGCGATGAAATTCTTCTTTCAACATTTTTCCAATTAAACTCGCAACACCTTCTGATGCTTTCAGCGCTACATTTCCCACAAAACCATCACACACAATAACATCCGCTTCTTCACCCTTATAAATTTCATCCCCTTCGATATATCCCGCATAATTAAGGTTTTTGGAATTCGATAAGAGAGCTGCTGCTTCTTTTACCAATACGTTACCTTTAATATCTTCTTCGCCAATATTCAATAAACAAATTTTTGGTTGCTGAATATTATCCACTGACGAAGCCAACAAAGAACCCATCACAGCAAATTGAAATAAATTTTCTGGCGTTGAATCCACATTGGCACCCAAATCCAGCATACGCATTTTTTTGCCTGATATGGTTGGAAAAGTGGAAATAATGGCAGGACGATCAATACCGGGTAATGTTTTTAAAACAAAACGCGCAGTTGCCATTAGTGCTCCCGTATTTCCTGCACTCACACACGCTTGGGCATAATTATTTTTGACAAGATTAATAGAGACGCGCATGGAAGAATCTTTTTTAGTCCGCAAAGCGATAGCAGGAGATTCATGCATTTCTACATGTTGGGAAGCATGTTCAATGGTTAATCGCGTTTGATAAGGAGGTTTCGCGTGGTGAGCACGCAATTGTTTTTCTAAAACTTCACGGTCACCCACTAAAATAAGTTTAAGTTCCGGATATTTTTCTAATACCTGTAATGCCGCCGGCACAATAACGGAAGGGCCATGATCACCCCCCATGGCATCTACTGCAATGGTAATATTAATCAAAGGAAATTACTCTTCGCCGCTGTCTTCTTCAACAACAGGTTTTTTTTCAATCACTTGGCGACCTTTATAATAACCATCTGGACTCACATGATGACGACGATGGGTTTCACCGGTAGCGACATCCACTGATAATGCTGGCGCAGCTAACGCAGAATGTGCACGACGCATACCGCGACGTGAACGAGATACTCGACTTTTTTGTACTGCCATTTTAAACTCCTCTCAATAAATCTATGGTTTGTGTTTTGCCTTTAACGATTCAATCACTTTAAATGGACTTTCCATGGGCGACTCCGCCACTACAAATGGCAATTTCACTTTACAGTCTTCGAATTCATGCATTGGCACTAGCGGCAAACTAACAATTAATTCATCTTCAATTCTATCATGAAGAGATAACATTCCATCTTCAACTGTTGCGGGATCATATCTATCGGGTAAACCCTCCGCTTCTTCTTCCGAACTCACTATCCCCGACAAGAAGTCGCATATTATCCCATAAACAAAAGGTTGCATACAACGCTGACATTGCAAAATCACACGTGTTTCGATATGCCCCTTTATAAAGGGTATGCGTTGATCATCTATGCCAAACGCAATATTGGCCTCTACTTCACCTTCATTGTTAGCCAAACTTACACATAAGCGCGGCAAATTTTTGATCAACACGACACCGTGCAAATTCGTTGCATGCTCTGCAAACCGAAGGGAATCTACTTGTGCGGGAATCGTATCTCTTGCCATGGCTTCGGGATTTTATGCTGATGCTAAGTGGGTGTCAAATTATATATAAGAGAACGATCCTAAGCCTACCCATCTACTTATTTGAGGTTTTCTTACAAAAATTCTGGCGCTAGATCCAATCCATTCTCCCAAACAACGGTATCGGCTTCTACGTTAACACCTCAGACTAACGGAGCTACTTACTTATTCGATGACCACCATATACTAAGCTTCTTATGCTTTTGAGCACAATCTCGTAAATAGAGATTAATAAGCGTCTGATATGGAATACCATTATCTTCTGATAGATGCTTAAAATAATCGATTGTTTCAAAATCGAGTCTTATTGTGATCTGCTTTTTTAGATCAGTAACATAAGGATTCTTTTTCCCTTTTGAAAAATCATATTCTTTTTTCATAGTCACCACCATGATATTGCATTGATTCTCTTTTCGTTGCTTTTCTATTGTAATTTTATTCAAGCGGCTTTTGCCACCTATCTAAGTTATCTGTTGCAAACACGCCTCAAGATCTGCATCCAACGGCGCTTCCACTTTAATATGCTGTCCTGTAGAAGGTAAAAGAAATTCCACTCTACAAGCATGTAAAAACAAGCGTTTTAACCCACGTTGCCGCATGAGCTTATTAAATTCATGATCACCGTATTTTTCATCACCTGCAACAGGGTGACCGCGATATTGCGCATGCACACGAATTTGATGTGTACGACCAGTATGCAATGTGGCTTCCATTAACATAGCATCGTTAAATGTTTCTAAAGGATGAAATACAGTTAAGGATGACTTACCTTCTTTATCAACTCGCACAATACGTTCACCACTCTGCAGTTGATTTTTGCGTAATGATACATCCACACGTAATTCCGATTTTTTCCAGTGCCCTTTCGTGAGTGTCCAATAGATCTTAGTCATTTTACCTTCACGTAATAATTCATGAACTTCACGTAAGATGCTGTGTTTTTTAGCTAAAATGAGACATCCAGACGTATCTAAATCCAAACGATGCGCAAGCTCAAGATTGGGCAATTTGGGATACATATTCCGCAGTGTTTCTACGATACCTATTCTTACCCCACTACCACCATGGACTGCCATTCCCGCTGGTTTATTGATGATAAGTAAATTTTTATCTTCGTAGAGAATTCGCTGTGCTAAGGTTTTTACTGCATAATGATGTGGAATTTCAGGCTCTTTTTCAGTATCTATTTGTAATGGCGGCAAACGCACTCGATCATCGGCTTGCAAGCGATAACTGGGCTGTACGCGCTTTTTATTGACCCGCACTTCACCTTTACGCAATATGCGGTAAATATGTGTTTTTGGGACACTTTTTAAGCGCGCCACTAAAAAATTATCAATCCTCTGTCCCGCAAAATCAGCTTCTATGGTAAGATATTGTACCTGAGTCTTTTGCCCTATTTTGGGGTTATTCATAAGATTTCCTTAAGGTTTATAGGGCATAATATCAGTATGGAGTGGAGTGTATGTATTGATAATAAAAGACTATAATTATTAAGGTAATGGAAAGCAAGTAAAGGTTGGATTAGATTAAGTATATAATATAATGATTTTTAATGATTTATTTACAGCGTTATTAAGCTTCTTTTAATGGGTAACCATTAAAGGGGATAAAGGGGAGTGGAATATGGCAGCAAGCTCAAGACCAGAGTTAAAACCAGAGTTAGAACAAGCAATTGCTGAAGCACTTGTGAAAAACAAAACTGATGCACTCGAAAGAGCAAAAGAGTTTTTAAATTTTCAATTGGAAGCCTCCCATACACTATATAACGTCGCACATGCAAAGGCTGATATCGTCGATGGTCTAGTACAAAAACAAGAAAAATTAGAAAATAAACATCAATTAGATAAATTGATAGATGTAGCTATAGAAGATCGAAACGGAGCTACTGATAATGCCAAAATCTCATTGAACGAAGTAGAAAGCGCTTTGAATCAGTACGACAACGCTTTAAGCGCACTAAAAAAAGTCGAAGTGGCCCGCGCAGAAGTTAATAATGCTCAACGAAAAATTGTCTCTGATTCCAAACATGATGTCGTACCAGCAGCAGTATCCACACCCGCTGCGCAAACAGCGCTAAACTCCGCTAATCTCAGTGATAGCTTATTAGAGCAAGAGTTAGGAAAGATAAGTGAAGATCACGAAGAAAAAGCACTAGCTTTTCCCTCCATAAAAAAGCTAGAAGAGCTACATAAAAAATCAGCAGATCTAAAGGCCAAGCTCGCCACAGCAGATGAAAAAGCTGCTATACTACGTTCACAACCAACCCTTGAGGCAACAACTGCTGCTCCAGTAGCAGCAAGTGCAGCACAGACAAACGCAGCGGCTACAGCTACAATTAAAAATGAGGAGAGGAATATGTCAAGTGCAAGAGAACCAGAAACAATAGATCAATCAATAGTGAATGCTGCCAAAGAAAATGTTCAAAAAATAGCTAACGCCGTTGCAGAAGCAAAAAGGCTTTCTGATTTATCTGAGCAGCACTACAATGAAGCATCTACGATGGCAACGAAAGAAGCTAAGACTGTTGCCGCCTCCGCACATCTAGACCATGCCTCCTCGTATGGTCACTATGTAGCATTAAATAAACAGCTAAAAATAGCCAAAGAATCCTTCAAAACCACCACTTCAACTAATAATGCGAAACAAGAATTTGTTGTTCCCGTTCCCGAGACTAAATATGCAGCCGTAAGAAAAACAGCTTTGCCAGCAGTAGATATAGATAATTCAGTCGCTGAATTAAAAAAGTTAAATGAACAAATAGCTGCTCGAGGAATAGAGCTACAAAAGCTAAAGGGCCGAGCTGAAGTAACAGCGTTAAATGAACAAATAGCTGCTCGAGGAATAGAGCTACAAAAGCTAAAAGAACAATTTGCAAAAAGCTCAGCTGCAGCAGCTGAAACACCAACCGTTGCAGCTTCAACATCAAGTAGTGCTGCATCTTCTGCTGCGACACCAGTAGCATCGCAAACGCCTGGAGCTTCAACTTCGACACCATCTTCCCAGCCCGGGAATAATAACGAGCAAAAAAAACAACCAACAGCGGAAAAAGGGGATGATGATGAGGGGGAGGAAGAGGAAGATGATATCGGGGTACATACTGGGAACGAAAAGAATTTTAAGGAGATACGCGAAATTACAGTTGGAATTAATCAATTATACAAGCAAATAAGACAGCTAGAGAAAAACCAAAACATCACCTCTCTAAATTCAAGCCAACCAAACTTAAGTGACGGGCAACAGAAACTGCTTGCAGAAAAAACAGCGTTATTGAAAAAACAGTTACAAGACGAAATAGATAAATTAAAGGCACAAAATAAAGATCTAAATGAGAAACTATCCAAAGCCATGCAGCCAACACCAAACAATGCCACTTCGCCTAAAACTGAGAAAGAATCTGACGATTTAAATGCGAAGATTGACAGATTTATTGCTACTCGTGAAAGCGCTGGAGTTAACTTCGGTCCTGATAAGGAGGGTAAAATTGTATTTAAAGCAAAATTAAGAACGCTATGCACTACAAATAACCCAGAATTCGCTAGTATAGGGCAAGACCCGTTATTGGGAAAGGCTCCAGCGCTCCGCGGTGGTAAAGATGGTTCCTTTGCTATTCATTATAAAGGAGGATTTCAACTATCATCTGCCCTAGAGCATGGTCTAGCGACTCTTAAATTTGTAAAAGAACAAAGAGGAGAATCTACCGAATACTTAACACTGAATAAAGTGCCAGACTCATGGAAAAAGACTAGAGCTCTTGGATTTGGATGGGACAGTAGCCCAATGCTCGGTCCAGACTCTGTCTCGAGCAATTTTAAAAATAAATTTGAAAAACTCGCAATCGCCGCTCGTAACAACGGCTTCAAGGATATTAACATTCCTCCAGTAGATCAATTTCCTTCGGAGGAGCATTACAAAGCAGCAAGGGGCATTATTGATAAAGTAATGAATAAAGTCGAAAAGGTCGAATTTACTCAGACTCCTTCTCCTACGCCCGTACCACCTACTGCTCCAAAAGCAGAAACACCCGCTGGCGGCACTCCTACTGCTCCAAAAGAAGGAACTCTCCCCAGCGCGCCTGTAAGCGATCCAACAAAATCAGCGGCGCTTACTACTGGTAGCGGTAAAGAAAACCAATCAATACCTGGTCCCCAAAATAAGGACGGAGCACCACAGAGCACTGAGTCCTCCCCTGGTGCTACGAAAGTAGATCAAAGCAGCATACAACAACAAGATAGATCTCCCAGCACTGCTCGTTCCTTTAAGAGATGATGTAGAAAGCGAGCCAAACTGTTGAGTGCCCATTCTAAAACGGAGGAATTTTTAAAAAGAGCCCCCCGCTGCAGTTTTAGCAAGCAGGGCCAGAGGTGGAGATGACAGAAATGTTCTCGGGAATGATTTTCTTAATTCTATCTATTTGATAAAGAACCAAAATCCTGGTATAGTCGTTTTGCCGTAAATGGCAGAATTAAAAAGTACAAGGGTGAATCATATTTTGTTGTAAAACACACCCCTTGCTAGTAGATGAACAATGAATTTAAACATAAACCGCGCTCCAAGATTAAAATAAACTTGAGCTGTGGCCGTTGAAGAATTTATAGGATGATATGAGCGCTACTCGTAAAAAAAGCAAGCGCCAGGAAAATGAAAAGGTGAACAAAAGTAGTCACTTGTTCTGGATTGCCACGCCCCGCTGCAAAACTTGCTCGACATATTCTCAGCCGTGGAGCGCGGGGCTCGCAATGACAAGCCACACACGCTCCCCACACATTGGGTATGAATTCGCCTCGATTGATCTGCTTCATGCAGCTATAAATAGCAACAGCCCCCAAGTTTGGAGTGCCCCAAACTAAAATAGGTGGCTATGAAAAGAATGTTAATTAATGCAACTCACAAAAATGAAGAGTTGCGAATCGCGCTTGCCAGTGGGCAGCATCTTTATGACCTGATTATTGAATCTTACGCTCGCGAACAAAAGCAATCCAATATTTACAAAGGTAAAATAACCCGCATCGAACCCAGTCTTGAAGCAGCATTCGTAGACTATGGTGAAGAACGCCATGGATTTTTACCCTTCAAAGAAATTGCCCGCTCTTGTTTCAAAAGCAGCTACGAAGACCAAGGCCGACGCCCAAACATCAATGACGTTCTAGAAGAAGACCAAGAACTCATCGTACAAATCGACAAAGAAGAACGCGGCTCAAAAGGCGCTGCGCTCACTACGTTTATTTCCCTACCCGGCTCTTATTTAGTGTTAATGCCTAATAATCCACGTGCGGGTGGCATTTCACGCCGCATAGAAGGCGATGAACGTTCTGATTTACGTGAAAATCTTGCAGCGCTAAATTTACCAGAAGGGATGGGCACTATTGTCCGTACAGCAGGCAGTGGCAAAAGCCAAGAAGAATTACAATGGGACTTAGATATTTTATTGCGTCATTGGAATGCTATTAAACAAGCTTCTGACCAGCGCTCAGGACCTTTCTTAATTTATCAAGAAAGCAATGCAGTAATACGCGCCGTACGTGATTATCTGCGTAAAGATATTGATGAATTATTGATTGATGAACCTAGCGTATACGAAGAAGTACTGAATCACATTAAATTAATTCGCCCTGATTTTATTCATCGTGTCAAACTTTACAAAGACCCTACTCCCCTGTTCACACGTTTCCAAATTGAAAGCCAAATTGAATCTGCTTTCCAACGTGAAGTGCGTTTACCTTCGGGTGGTGCTGTGGTTATTGACCATACTGAAGCATTGGTCTCTATTGACATCAACTCAGCACGCTCCACTAAAGGCGGTGATATTGAAGAAACAGCTCTTACCACTAACCTAGAAGCAGCGGATGAAATTGCACGTCAATTACGTTTACGTGATATCGGTGGATTAATCGTCATTGATTTTATCGATATGACACCCATTCGCAATCAGCGTGAAGTAGAAGACCGCATTAGAAATTCATTAACCATGGATAGAGCCAGAGTGCAAGTCGGTCGCATATCACGTTTTGGTTTACTTGAAATGTCACGCCAACGCTTACGTCCATCATTAGGTGAATCTAGCGAAATTACTTGCCCACGCTGCTCAGGTCAAGGCAGAATTCGCGGCATAGAATCGCTTGCTTTATCTATCATTCGTTTAATTGAAGAAGAAACCATTAAAGACAACACAGCACAAGTCAGAGCCGTGCTACCAGTTGAAATCGCAACTTTCCTCATGAATGAAAAACGTCAAACCATAATGGATATTGAAAAACGCCAACAAGTGGGTGTCATCATTGTACCTAATCCTCACTTTACAACACCACAATATGAAGTAGAACGTATTCGTGCTTCGGATGTTTCCGAAAAAGATGAAAAATTGATGAGTTATAAATTAGCGGTCAAGCCAGAACTTGAATTGCCCTCATTCACGACCAGCGCGCAAAAACCACAACAAGAACCCGCAATAAAAAGTATTTTACTGGAGCAACAACATGTCACTCCTCCTGCGCCTACTCCTACTCCGCCGCCACCAGCAGCAAATAAAGGCAAAGCGCAGCAAGGGTTATTAAAACGACTCTTATCTTATGTTTTTGCAAAAGAAGCAAAACCCACTGAAGAAAAGCAAGCCACTAGAGATAAAAGACGTCCTATGCATCATCAGGGCAAGCCACGTCATCACCATCGAGGTGGCGGCCGAGGTGGTAAACGCCATCATGGTCATGATTCACGTCAAAGACAAACTCGATCAGGCGAGCGGCAACATGCACCGCAAAGAGAAGTTCGAGAGCAACATCCTCCACATGAGCCAGTGCAACAGCCACAAAGTACGCCTGTTGCTGCTCAGCAAGAAAAACCTAGTCAACGCGATGCGCATCACTATCAAGAAACTGTAAGTGTTCAAGCTACAGTTCAGGAAAGAGTGCAAGAGCAAGTTGTAGTTGAAGCACAACCTGCATCTGGAGAGAGTGCTCACGCAACTCAAGCTACACATCACGCAGCTCATAAAAAACCTCGCTATCCTTCAGGCCGACGCCGTAAGCGTTTCCGTCAAAGACCGCAACAAGGTGGAGATGGTGGTAATAAAGGTGAAGCGAATCGGCATACGTTGGAAGGGGAAGATATATATAGTGGTGGGAAGAAGGATGAGTGATTCCACCTTAAATCGAAGCCCCGTCATTGCGGGCCTCACGCCTCAGCTTTATGTGAGGCGTGGCAATCCAGAATGGTGATAAGTTGTAGGCAGTACTGGATTGCGCAGTCTGCCCCAGCATGGCTCTTAGCTGGGGTCGCAAAGGCACTCCTCGCAATGACGGCCACTTCAGAGCCCGCACGTGTGGCAAAAATCAGGAAAGGAGGCGAAAACATTACTCCTCCTCCCCACTCAACCTTCTCGCTCTTGTTTCCAGCATCACAGGAATGTCTTCCACAACGGGATAAGCTAAACGATCAAACTTACAAATGAGTTCTTGATTGGCTTGATCATATAATAATTCACCTTTACAGATGGGGCATGCTAGTATTTCAAGTAAATTTTTATCCATCAAATCCTCCCGACGCGTAACTTAGGATTATACAACATGATAACCCACCGCCTATTTAATTTCGATACCATCCACTCTTCTTGGCAACCCATTGTGCAAGAGGCGCTAGCAGCTGTTGACCCAAGCTATTTGGAACAACTATCAACAAACCATCACTGGCTACCTGGGCCCAATAACATATTTAATGCATTCTCATTACCTATTGATCAAGTTAATTACATTTTATTTGGCGAATCACCTTATCCACGAGAGCAATCTGCCAATGGTTATGCATTTTGGGATGCGGCTGTCGGAGATCTTTGGTCAAGCACGGGTCTTAGTAAAGTTGTGAATCGCGCAACTTCGTTACGTAATATTATAAAGATGCTGCTAGTTGCAGAAGGCATGTTGCTTGCTGAACATACCAGCCAGCCTGATATTGCAAACCTAGATAAACATAACTTAGTAAAAACCAATGCGGAATTATTTACTAACTTGCTTCAACATGGCTTTCTTTTGCTGAATGCCACACTTGTTTTGCAACCCACGCATGTGCAAAAAGATGCGCGAGCATGGCAACCGTTTTTAAAAAAAGTACTGGATTTTTTGCTGCAACGTCGTCCTCATGTATACCTGATTTTATTAGGCAATATTGCTAATGCAATTAATACACTTATTGGGCATCATCCCGTGGAAACACTTTATGCTGAACATCCTTATAATCACTCCTTTATTAACAATACAAAAGTACTGGACTTTTTTCGGCCATTGCACTTATTACGTCGTAAGTAATTTGCTATACTTGAATTATTCGCACCGTCATTGCGATGACACCACAAACCAAAGGAAACAAAAATGCGCATACTTTTAGTGGAAGATGATGAGCTCTTAGGCGACGGCCTACGTACTGGCTTGATACAAGAAGGTTATGCTGTTGACTGGCTAAAAGACGGATTAACTGCAGATCAAGCGCTGAAAACAGAAGATTTTGACTTTGTGGTTCTTGATCTTGGTTTGCCAAAAATGCCAGGCATTACTGTATTACAAAATTTACGTGCGCGTGGTCAAACCATGCCTGTTCTCATATTAACTGCGCGTGAATCCATTGAAGATAGGATTAAAGGCTTAGACAATGGCGCAGATGATTATCTTACAAAACCTTTTGATCTCTACGAACTCTGCGCGCGCTTACGTGCATTACAAAGACGTTCTACTGACCGCGCTGTACCATTAATTGTATACAATAATATTACTTTAGATCCTGCTTCACATACGGTAACTTTGAATGAAGAAGCTGTCAACGTATCACGACGTGAATTTGCTTTGCTGCATAAACTATTGGAAAACGTCGGTCGTGTGTTACCACGCGAACATCTCACGCAAACACTTTATGGCTGGGGAGAAGAAGTGGACAGTAACGCGTTGGAAGTACATATCCACAATTTAAGAAAAAAATTCGGCCAAGATTTTATTCGTACTATTCGCGGCATTGGTTATATGATTGATAAAGAAAAAGATGAAAAATGATTCGTTCAATACGTCACTTTCTACTCATTAGCTTACTCATCAGCATCACACTTGCTTCTTCGATCACAGCTGTTGGAAATTATTTGCTCGACAAACAGGTGACGCAATCTTATTTAGATGGACAATTAATGAAAATTTTTTCTTTCGTTGAAGTCCTCAATCAAGCTGTAAAAATGGATCCAAAAATCCGCGATGAAATCGCACTGTACATGAATCAAATCAATTCACCCACAACAAAAAATTTACTCTTTCAAGTTTGGAGCAAAGATAGAGAGCTGGTTCTTTACACGACGAATATGATTGTTGAACCATTAATTGATGTACCTTTAGGATTTAGCGATAGACAAATAGAAGGAAATAATTGGCGTGTTTACGCTGGCTACGATTCACTTGGTAAAGTTAAAATTATCGTCGCGGAATTATATGACATACGCAATAAACTTGCCGACGACATCACTCGCAGCAACGCGTATATCTTACTGGTCACCTACCCTTTATTTGGTATGTTAGTCTGGATTATCGTAGGATTGTCATTGCGTTCAGTGACACGCGTCACCAGAGAAATTTCAAATCGTGCTTCCACCTATCTTGAACCAGTAGAAGCAGCAAATATTCCTGTTGAAATTAAACCTCTCGTCGTAGAACTCAATCAATTATTTATTCGCTTAAAATTAGCTTTTGAACGAAATAAACGTTTTGCTGCAGATGCCGCACATGAATTACGTACACCTTTAGCTGCATTAAAAACCCAAGCTCAAGTTGCATTAAAAGCTAGCAATGAAGTAGATCGCGATAATTCATTACATAAAGTTATTCAAAGTGTTGATCGCAGCTCACACATGGTTGCGCAATTACTTACACTCAGCCGTTTAGGCCAGGAAGAAGCTTTAAATGATATTAGGCCCGTTGATTTATACAAAGTTGCTACAGAAACCATTGCTTACTTAGTTCCAATTGCTCTGGAAAAGAAAATTGAAATTGAATTAGCATCACCACCTTCACAATCTATCGTGTTAGGTAATGATATTGCACTCAGCATTTTAATTCGTAATGTTGTCGATAATGCCATACGCTACACACCCGAAGGCGGCGAAATAAAAATCGCCATCATTGATCATGATAATCTCGTCATATTACGCGTTACAGACACAGGACCGGGTATACCGGTTGAATTACGCGAACGCGTTTTCGAACGCTTCTTTAGAGTACTCGGCACAACAGCACCTGGCAGCGGCCTAGGATTAGCCATCGTCAGTCAAATTGCTGAATTGCATCGAGCGCAAATCATGTTAAATACACCGAGTAACGGTGTGGGTTTACAATTTGATGTAGCTTTTCCTAAATTAGTAATTGGTTAAAAATATGGATACAACTGTACTCACACCCAATCGACGTCTGGCTGCTGTATTATTAAAAAAACATGCACACTCACAAATTGAAACTGGAAAAACCTCTTGGCCTAGCGTAGATGCTCTACCTTTTTCAAGTTGGCTACAACGTTTATGGCATACATGGGCAATTAAACAAAATACAACACCCACCGTGTTAAGCACAAACCAAGAACAAATCCTGTGGGAAGAAATACTTTCACAATCCCCTGAAAATGAAACCTTATTACAATTATCTGCCACAGCAGAACTCGCGCAATCAGCGTGGAGCACATTAAAACAATGGCGAGTTGACATTGATAATTCAGCATTAAAAATCACTGAAGATGGTCATGCGTTTCAACAATGGGCAAATCAATTTCAAAAAATTTGTCAGCAGAAAAATTGGATTGATACCGCGAGCTTAACCGATTTAATCATCAAAAAAATTGATCAAGGTGATATCCTTCCTCCTTCTCATATTATTTTAATGGGATTTACAGAAATTTCACCGCAGTATAATCATGTATTGGAACAATGTAAAAAAGTCGGCAGCAAAATCACTCATGATCAGCCAGTTACCCATCGTCCCGCGACTCGTTCGCGGGATCTTAATCGCATCAGCCTCATTGACGAAGAAAATGAAATTCGCACCATGGCATGTTGGGCAAAAAATATTTTAGAAACTCATGCAGATAAAAAGTCATTATCCATTGGCTGTATCATTCCAAGATTAGAAAAAATTCGTGAGCGTGTTACACAAATTTTTTCAGACGTATTTAGTGAAAAGAATACGTACACACTCAACCACATGATACTGCCATTAAATATCTCTGCTGGTAAAAGCTTAGCAAGCTATCCCATCATACATACTGCTTTACAATTATTAAATTTGGATTCAACAGCAATCTCTCTAGAAACACTAAGCACTCTATTACGCTCACCTTTTATAGGCGAAGCTGAAAAAGAAATGCTAGAACGTGCGCAGTTTGAAAACCTATTAAGATCCCATAATACTAAAACATTTTATACTAAAACCTTTTCTTTAAAAAACCTATTTGAAAAAACTCAGCTAAATAATCATTGTCCAGCATTAGCAAAGCGCTTAATAGATTGGGCACAACTCTCTATACACTCAAAAACAACACTACGCACCATCAGCGAATGGAAAGATATTTTTATCCAACAATTGAATATTTTGGGGTGGCCGGGAGAGCGCAGTATCAATAGCCAAGAGTATCAAGTCATGCACGCTTGGCTTGAATTATTTTCTGAATACCAAACTTTCGCTGCTATTTTAGCACCCCAAACAGTAGGAAATACTCTACATTACTTAACGGAACTCACGCAAAAAACTATTTTTCAACCGCAAAGCCCCGAAGCACCGGTACAAATTCTTGGAATGTTAGAAGCTGCAGATATTGCATTTGATTATGCCTGGGTTATGGGCTTAGATGATACTGCGTGGCCACCCGCGCCCAAACCCAATCCCTTGATCCCGCAACGTTTACAAAAAAAATTAAATATGCCGCATGCAACCGCTGAACGCGAATTGCTTTATTGTCAACAATTGATGGAGCAATTAAAGCGTAGCGTGCAAACCATTATTTTCAGTCATGCATTAAAAAATGCAGACGCTGAATTGCGCTGTAGTGCATTAATACAAGATTTTCCTGAAATGACTTTAGACCAAATTCAGCTAAGCCCATTTACATCACCTACTCATTCTGTTTATGAAAAACATGCCATAGAATGGCTACACGATGAGCAAGCACCACCCATAGTCAATTACTCATCTATTCGTGGTGGGGTCAATATTTTTAAGCAACAAGCGGCTTGCCCATTTAAAGCATTTTCTGAATTTAGATTATTTGCACGCGCTATTGAATCACCCACTATGGGTTTAAGACCATTTGAGCGCGGCATGATTATTCATAAATCACTAGAAACATTGTGGCAAGAATTACAAAATCAAAAAACGCTGCTCGCACAAGATGATTTAGCATTAAAAAAATTAATTTATCTCCATGTTCATGATGCAATTTTTCTAACTACGGGTGAAACAATTGCACAGTCACGTTATCTCGCGCTAGAAGCACAGCGCTTAGAAAAACTATTATGGGATTGGCTAGCACAAGAAAAATTGCGTCCCGATTTTTCTGTGATCGCCCGCGAACAAGAAACACATGCCACTTTTGGTCGCATACCGCTGACTGTGCGCATCGATCGCATTGATGCAACTGAATGTGGGCATAAAATTATTATCGATTATAAAACCGGAAAAAATAACCCTATCACCAATTGGTTTGATGCGAGATTGAGTGAACCACAGCTTCCATTGTATTGCCTAATTGACTTGGAAAATGTGACTGGAATTGCCTTTGCGCAAATAAAAACTGGAGACATGAGCATAGAAGGCGTGAGTAAAACACACGTTAATATAAAATCAATTACGCCTATCGCCGCAGTTTCCTATACGGATGCAGAAACCTGGGAACAACAAATGCAACAATGGCGAATTAAGTTAGAAAAATTAGAAAACGATTTTTGCCAAGGAGATGCACGCATCGATCCAAAAAACCCAAATGAAACTTGCCAACATTGCAAATTACAAGGATTATGCAGAATTCATGAATACAATTAATCCTATCAAAGATTCGCAGCAACGCGAGCGCGCCCTAGACCCACGCACTTCTTTTATTGTGCAAGCACCTGCTGGCTCTGGAAAAACAGAATTGTTAACGCAACGATTTTTAGTTTTATTGGGTTGTGTAAATCGACCTGAAGAAATTTTAGCGATCACATTCACTAAAAAATCTGCTGCTGAAATGCGCGCGCGTATCATTAATGCATTACTCGCAGCAAATACTGAACCCGAGCCTGAGTCTACACATGCAAAAAAAACTTGGAATTTAGCCAAAAAAGCCTTGGCTCGCGATCAAGCTTTAAGTTGGAAGCTACTCAGCAATCCAAATCAATTGCATATTCAAACCATAGACTCCTTTAATGCCAGCTTAACAAAACAATTACCTATTCTTTCACACTTTGGTGTTAGCCCAGAAATCACCACCGATGCAACGCCTTTATATCGAGAGGCAGTACAAGAATTACTGTCACATCTAGAAGAAAACGTTGCCTGGTCGGATGCAATTGCACAACTATTATTGCACATGGACAATGATTTAAATAATGTCCAAAAATTATTAATCAATATGTTAGCCAAACGTGATCAATGGTTACCGTATATTACGACGTACGCACGTCATGCTACATTCCGCGAACAATTAGAGTCACAGCTTGCAACCATCATCACAGGCACACTATACGATATCGAAAAATATTTTCCTAAATCTTATGAACAGGAACTTATTTCTTTAGCTAGATTTGCAGGACATCAGCTTAACTTATCTCAACGGCTATCTTCTATTACAGATTGTGCTGAACTCACAGAGTTACCCAAATACACTTTGAGTGAAAAACATTATTGGCTTAGCTTAGCAGAATTATTATTAACCAAAGAATCTGAATGGCGAAAACCAAAAGGTATTGATATAAAAACAGGATTTCCGCCTGCTTCAAGCGCGACAAGTGCTGAAGAAAAAGCACAATTCACTGAAATGAAACAGTGCATGATGGATTTAATAGAATCACTCAGCAGCCACGAAGATTTTAGACTTGCGTTACGTGATTTACGACAAGCTCCTGCACATCATTATCAAGAAACACAATGGCAAATATTGAATGCCTTGCACCAAATATTGCTGGTTGCGGTTGCACAATTAAAAATTGTTTTTCAACTGCATAAAAAAATAGATTACATTGAAAATTCACAAGCTGCTTTGCTCGCTTTAGGATCCGAAGATACACCTACGGATCTGGCTTTAGCCTTAGACTATCAAATTCGGCATATCTTAATTGATGAATTTCAAGATACTTCACATAACCAATATCGTTTATTAGAAAAATTGCTGACAGGTTGGGAAACTAATGATGGCCGTACTTTGTTTATCGTGGGTGATCCTATGCAATCGATTTATCGTTTTCGTGAAGCAGAAGTGGGTTTATTCATTCATGCACGAAAAAAAGGCATAAGCCAAGTGAAGCTTGAACCATTAACCTTATCCGTTAATTTTCGTTCAACTGCTACGATTGTTGATTGGGTAAATACTTGCTTTAAAACCGTATTACCTGCCAGTGATAACATTGCAAGCGGTGCAATCTCATATGCGCCTGCCGTTGCCAATCAAGATGATAAAGTATTGACTTCATTTGTCACCTTACACCCGCTTGAGAATGCAGAAGACACTCAGCAAGCAGAAACCATTGTAAAACTGGTTCAACAAGCTAAATTAAATAATCCAACCGGTAGCATTGCCATTTTAGTACGCGCTCGAACCCATTTAGAATTTATTATTCCCGCATTAAAAACTGCAAAAATAGATTATCACGCAATCGATATTGATCCACTGGAAACTCGCCCCATTATTTTGGATCTCATTGCATTAACTCGTGCTTTATTACATCCTGCTGACCGCATTGCCTGGTTAACCATTTTGCGCGCGCCTTGGTGTGGACTGACACTGAGTGATTTACTGATCTTATCTGGCGATAAACCAAAGCTATCCATTTTAGAAAATTTACAAACTCCAGAAATTATTTTACAACTCAGTTCTGATGGACAGAAGCGTCTCGCACGTATTTTACCTGTGATACAAACTAAATTGGCTGAACGCCGTCGTTATCATTTGCGAGCCTGGGTTGAAGCAACCTGGATTTTGTTAGGCGGCCCTGCTTGTTTAGAACAAACCGCCGATTTGGAAGATGCAACTGCCTTTTTTAAATTATTGCATGAATTAGACCAAGGCAGTGATTTATCTGATCTTGATCAACTGAATGAACGTGTACGTAAATTATATGCTTCACCGAGTAATCAATCCGATCATTCTTTACAAGTCATGACGATACATAACGCAAAAGGTTTAGAATTTGATACGGTGATTCTACCCCATCTTGAACGTAAATCACGTCATAATGAAAAACAATTATTATTGTGGATGGAACATTACAGTGAAGAAGAAAAAAGTGCACTCATTGTAGCTCCGGTTCATGCAACGGGTGAAAAAAATGACTCTATTTATGAATATATCAGCCGACAGCACACGGCAAAATCAAATCATGAAAATGGACGTTTGCTTTATGTCGCTGCGACACGTGCGAAAAAGCAATTGCATTTATTGTTTTCGTTGCCTAATGCAGGCGAACACGTGGGTTCACCCCTACCTGCTCCAGCTGGTGGTAGTTTATTAGAAAAACTGTGGCCAGCAATAGCTCGCCATTGTGAGCCCAACAAAACCTCTCAAGACACTCCTCGCAATGACGATACTAGTAAAAATCCACATAAAATTAAACGCCTTATTTCAAACTGGACTCATCCGCTGCATGAAATGAATGTGGGCGAAACAAAATATCATCAAAAAAATTCTGGATTTCAGTTAATCAATACTACGCCCAAATACATTGGCATTATTGTGCATCAAGTTTTGCAATTGATGGGTCAATTGGGTTTGAGCTGGTGGAAAACAAAAACCACTGATCAGTGTTACACCTATCTAAAAAATCATTTAACTCAGTTAGGTGTTTTGTCCGCTCATTTAACCAGCGCAATTGAAACTGCACAAACAGCTATTTCCAATACTCTAGAAGATCCAAAAGGACAATGGATACTGCAAGCACATCAAGATGCAAAAACAGAATTTGCCTTAACTGCTCAGATTGATAATAAAATAAAATCTCTGGTGATCGACCGGACATTCATTGATGAATCAGGCACACGTTGGATTATTGATTATAAAACCGCTCTATTCCAAGGAGAGAATTTAGAAGATTTTTTATCTGCAGAGCAGAAGCAATACGAGCAGCAGATGAATCAGTATGCGATAGCGATGCGAGCATTGAATGATCGCCCGATTCGGTTGGGATTGTATTTTCCGTTGGTGCCGGCGTGGAGAGAGCTAACCCCCTAGCATTCATCTCAACATAAACTTCCTGAATCAAATAAAAAAGCAATCCAAACGAGCGGCCATTTTCTCATTTAATATACCTCTAACCCACCACACCAATTCAAAAAACTATCAAATCCTTATCTGATAAACCATTTTAGCCAAGTAAGGAGCAGTTACTGATTTTATAAAAAGATCTTCAGCTAATTGGTGAATAATGGGACTTTGAATAGCTTCTTTATACCAACGATTACCAAATTTTAATATATTTTCATCTGTAGGCATTACATCTAAAATAACACCACCACAATACCAACGACAGATTACCTGTTCGTCTATCGATTGCTTAAATCCTTGTTTCTCTAATTTTTTACCAAATTGATAATATTTTTGCAACGAAACAATATCAACAATACAATCTACATCCTTGGTTAGTCGAACATCCAGTGACAAAGAATCATTAATAAATAGCGCTGTAGAACAACCACCCAAATATATTACTTCGTCATTTAACTTTCCTAACTTTCTCGCGACAAACTCTAACATTCTCAAGTTCGCTGCTGCTCGCGTACGCCTGCTGTTCACCATAAATTTTTTCCTTTAATAATTTAATTG
Organism: uncultured Gammaproteobacteria bacterium; assembly: GCA_963710715.1. Lineage (GTDB taxonomy): Bacteria > Pseudomonadota > Gammaproteobacteria > DSM-16500 > DSM-16500 > CAVQBL01. Next base: position 318,408 of record CAVQBL010000014.1, read on the forward strand.
CTATACTTCGTTCTCTTGTTCGCCCACTTCGTATTGCATCAACTAATACAAGTAATTCATAAAATAGTTGGTCTGGAAATTGTGCGAGCGATTTAGGTACAGAACTATAAAGAGGTTCTAAGGCTAACCCCCGTCTATCACCATCTCCATAAGGCCATACAGGAATAGGGTCATCTCCTAAAACGAGATGTTCTTCTAATATCGGTGCAGCATAACTCGTTGCAATACCTCTGGAATAAGTACCAAGCTGTACTGGAAAAAAATACTTTACACCCGAAATCAAACATTCTTCACAGGCTTTTTTGTTTGGCATGTATACTATTTTTTTCGTTCTATCATTTGAAATCACTGGACTTAGTAGCCCAGAAAAAATTAACCTTTTTATTCCTGCATTAACCTCTGAAGCACTCATACATAAAAAGGCAGCAAGTCTATTCTGAGGTAACATCTCATAGCTATCTTGAGATAAAATTCCGGTTGATAATATTTTTAAAAGTATCACTATATCCTGCGGCTTTAACATAATTCGGACCTTTGCTTAGACTAGATATTGATAGTATAGCACACATATTTGCTATTCGCGAATCGCGAATAGCAAATTATAAAAAAGGAGAAATCCTGACTCAATTCCATTCGAGAATTGAATTTTAAGCTTAGTATCAAAATTAAGCTGTAGCCCCTCGCTTTACCTGAAATTTAACTGCTATTTAAAAAAACATATTATTAATCAATATATTAAGAGTAAAAATTTGCGGATTCATAAATCGGCAGGTTTACCGATTTGGACACGTGCTTTTTAGCACGCCAGAAGGGCGAGCGCCATGGATAGCGCGAGTCCATCTCTCGTTTTGAATATGCTGGTAATAATCCTCTAATACATCCTTATCAGGACTTACCAATAATGCTTTCTATGGGCAGATGGCTCTTACTCATCATGTAACTAGTTGCATGATGAGATGCGCCCCATTTTTTCTTTTTTAATCTCAATTTTTTATAAAAACAAATCATTAAACAACGGCACACTCGGGTTTAACGCATACCGACTAAAATCCTTCACCCCATGTGACTCCAATACTTCCTCATCCACAAAAAAGTTTCCCGTTACTTCACGGCTATCACTGGTAATAATTTCATACGCCGCATCAGCCACTATGCTAGGCTTACGGCTCGCTTGATAAATTTCTTTTGGAAAATGCACTTCAATTGCAGCCGTGGCAATAGTTGTTTTAGGCCACAATGAATTTACTGCAACACCAAATGATTTCAACTCTTTTGCCATACCCAATGTACACATGCTCATACCATATTTCGACATCGTATACGCAAGATGATCTTTAAACCATTTTGCCTCCATATTTAAAGGTGGAGAAAGATTTAAAATATGTGCATTAGATGAATTTTTTAAATGTGGAATACACGCTTGCGAGCATAAAAAAGTAGCGCGCACATTCACAGAAAACATTAAATCAAAACGTTTCATCGGCGTTTCCAATGTAGGGGCTAAAAAAATAGCACTCGCGTTATTAATTAACACATCGATACCACCGAATGTATCAACCGCTTCTGTCACAGCGGCGTGTACTTGATCTTCATCACGCACATCCACTTTAACGGGCAATACTATGCCACCCGCTGCTTCTATTTCTTTAGCAACAGAAAAAATGGTTCCTATTAATTTTGAATCCGGTTTAGTCGTCTTAGCAGCAATAATAATTTTTGCACCGTCTTTTGCACAACGCAAAGCAATTTCGCGCCCTATTCCACGACTACCACCGGTAATAAATATGACTTTATCTTTTAGCTTAGCTGTTGGCATAGACATTTAACATTTACTCCTTTTTTAACTCACGCCACATTTGTCGTCCAATGCTGACAGTATGATGGTCTTCCGCACAAGCCTCTTTAGCATTATCCTGTTTTATCACCGTACTTTGCAACAAGATTCGCTGATCCGATATTTTTTTAGAAACACTTAACAATGTAACACGATAATAATGCGCTACTTCCTTATCTTGTCTAACATCAGCACAAGAATCTTCTTCTAAGTCTTCAATAACATAATAATATCGCAACAAATTAAATTGGCCAGTGCATGCTATTGATTGCCACCAAGTGAGAGGGCGGCTTAGCAATTCATTGCTTGATGTTACGGTGATTAGGCAATTAGATGTTTGCTGCATTAATTTGTCTTCCACCTTGTTTAATGCATTTTCCGCTGCAATCGATGCTTCGTGATATTGCCAAGTGTTACGGCTCATTTTCATTTCCAACCAACTTGCCTCGAGAGCATATAAACTCAGCATAGCGAGCAATTGCAAAAAAATCAGCACAGTGATTAATGCCATCCCGAATTGATACCGAATAGTGTTATTTTTCACGTAAGGTAACATAGGTATAAATGGTTTTTTGCAAATTTAATTCAGTTACTGAGGATAAAGAAAATTGAATTGAGACCCCTAATACTAGAGACCATTCGTCAACATCTTTACTGTCGACCAAATTACCAGCGATACTTTGTGTATAACGTATTTGCATACCATTTACTCCTTCTACTAACTCAGTTTTACGTTGATTAATATCTGCAACATAGAGCGCATAAATGGGTGAACCATCAGGCATTTGTCTGTCAGTTTTGCTTATAAAATAAGTATTAACTTCCATTCTGCTGACTTCAGCGTGTTGAGCATATTTCTTTGAAAGCACAGCATTGGTCGTAATTGTCTGAACTCCATTGCTTGAAAATGAAACGCGTTTCACTGTGAATATATCCACATTTTTACAATCAGAAATCAATAGAATTTCTCCGACAGCAACTCGCAAACTTTTACTAATACGCATTTGAGAATAATTTTTCATTCCATCTAATAAATCTGCATGTTGTCTGCTCGCTTGCCGAATAGTAATAACATCCGAATTAGGCTTAACGCTCCACTTCGAAAATTCACTCGCGTGATAGCCGGTTATTTTATTTTTTTCGTTAAATTCAATGCTAGAATGATTTTTCAATGGAAAAGATTCTGTCAGTTTCGCACATCCTATATATCCAGCCATATGAATCGCTGAATTCAAAAACTGTGTTACCATACGTGCACTTTCTTGCATGGAGCTCAATGCAATTTGTGCTTTCTGATTACTTTGTGCAGTAAGATAAATCGTTATCAACGCAGCTAAAATAAACAAACTAATAGAAAGTGAAAGCATTAATTCAATTAATGTCGTGCCCTGCATGTTTGATTTTTTCATACATTATTTTTAAACATCCCGCTTGACCGAATTTATTTTGAGGACAGCTGGACTCGCCTCCCCAATAAATAGTTAAAGTATTTCCTGTCATGACTCCCCGTCCTTGTGGAAGAACTTCTTGATTTTGTTGATTCCAAATAGTGATTTGTTTTGCTAAATCTTGATTCGAATCTAATACACGTAATCTTTCAGCCATTGAATTTAATTGATTCTCTGCCACGCTAAAAAAATAAGCTGATCGATTGACACGCAAAGAAAATATTTCGGTTGCTTCTAGGCCCAATAGCAAGCAGGATAATAAAAATAAGCTTATTAAGACTTCGATGAGACTGAAGCCGGTGCTACGTAAACAAAGCATTTATTTTTCCTTTTTAAAGGGGATATTAATTAGGCAATCATGAAATAACGATGGGTAAACAAGAAAAGAATGTAGCTATGATTCTTAAAAGAACTCGTCATTGCGAGGCCGCGCAGCGCTTGGCCGTGGCAATCCAGAATGGTGATAAGTGCCGGCGTAAATAGTTACAAAAGAAGTAAGACTATAATATACTAACAAAACAAACCCCACGCAAGGACAAAACTTATGACTGAAACGGAATTTGAAAAAGATCCACGCTCCCTTGTTATGTCAGAAATCATGCCCATGAATTGGGTAAATTATAATGGCAACATTCACGGTGGCTATCTTCTAGGATTATTAGATCGCGTGGCTTATGCATGCTCTACGCGTTACTCTGCAAAACCTACTGTTACGCTTTCCGTAGACCAAGTGTTTTTTAAAGAACCATTATATGTTGGCGAACTCGTAATTTTTTATGCGACGGTAAATTATGTTGGAACGACATCCATGGAAATTGGGATACGTGTTGTCGCAGAAAATTTACTAACCCGCACCTCACGTCACACGAATACCTGTTTTTTCACAATGGTTGCAATTGATGAACACGGCAAGCCGACAAAAGTCCCACCGCTGACTTTAAACACTGAAACTCAAAAACGCCGTTTCAATGAAGCGCTCGCTCGCCGACAAACGCGCTTGAAAATGAATGCTTCGCAGAAATGAAAAACGTAACTACTCACGATACTGGATTGCCACGGCCAAGCGCTGCGCGGCCTCGCAATGACGGAGTGAGAAATCACTTGTTTCGCCGCTCAAAATCTTGCATAAAATCAATCAAAGCAGCTACACCTTCTTCGGGCATAGCATTATAAATACTTGCGCGCAAGCCACCCACTAAACGGTGCCCTTTCAAGTTTGTTAAACCTCTTTTTTTTGCTTCTTCTATAAAGAGAGGAACAAGATCGGATTTTTTGAAATTAAAAATAACATTCATGGTAGAACGACTGTCAGGATGAATGGTATTTAAATAAAAATCGCTATGGCTATCGATAAATTGATAGAGTTTTTCTGCTTTACGTTTATTAAGTGCAGTGAATGCTTTAACACCACCTTGTTTTTTCATCCATGCAAAAGTGAGTCCTGCAATGTACCAAGCGTATGTGGGTGGCGTATTGTAAAGAGAATGATTCTCAATGTGGCGTTGATATTCATATAATGATGGCATACCCGGCAAAGTTTCTTTTGCTAAATCATCACGAATAATAACTACGGTGAGTCCTACTTGACCTATATTTTTTTGTGCACCCGCATAAATAATTCCATAGGCACTGACATCAATGGGTTCCGACAAAATCATAGATGACATATCCGCAATTAACGGTATCTTGCCAGTTTTAGGCACCCAATGAAATCCAATACCTTCTATAGTTTCATTCGGTGTGTAATGCACATAAGCTGCATCAGGATTGAGTGACCAATTTTTCTGTGCAGGAATGCGGATCAAACCATTTTCCATCCCAACTTTTGCAGCAACATTGATTGTGCCATAACGTTTTGCTTCTTCAATGGCTTTTTTTGACCATATTCCTGTGTCAATGTAATCAGCATTTTTATTTTTTACCAATAAATTAATTGGAACCATGGCAAACTGCGTCGTTGCACCACCCGCTAAAAATAAAACGTGGTAATTTTTTGGAATCGACATTAACTCACGCAAGTCAACTTCGGCTTGCTCTGCGACTTTGCTAAATTCAGGGCCACGATGGCCTAATTCCATAATTGACATGCCTGTACCATGCCAATCAAGTATCTCCGCTTGCGCTTGCTTTAGTACGTCTTCGGCTAACATGCCAGGACCTGCACCAAAATTAAATACTTTACGCATTGTTTCCTCTCTTTTTTACCTGGAGCTCCCAAGCTTGCCTAATATTCACTATCATTGCAACTTTTAGTATAGTTGAGCAAGAGGTCAAAGCATTTCTTGTTAAAATTCATCATAAAATCAAGATGACATAGCTTGTATTCGAACTTAATTAATTGAAGGGTTGCTATACTTATAGTATACAAATTGTCTTCTAATCGAAGAGGTTTATAATGCAAACCCCAAATAATCCCGGAAAAAGTAAAACCGTTACCATAAAAAGTATTGATGATTACATTAGATTAGTTAACAAGTCGAATCCTGATTACAAAGAAGGTAACCGTTCGGTCTTGATGTAAGCACATAAGAAAGGTGCTAAAAAAACCAGTTGATCTGTGTAAAAAATGATCTATAATAAGGGTCTTATAATTAATCAACTTAACGAGGTGTAAAATCATATGAAAAGTACTTCTGCCGCTACCCCTTCTCAAAACCCTAATGATGAAAAAACTCCTCAATCTTCTTCAACGGTGTTCAATTTAAACTCTCGGAGAGAAAGCATTGATTCTGAGGATGTTTGCAAAATACTTGATTCGCTCAACAAAGCAAAGTTATTGGACGACAATATCTTCATGATAATTAATAACGCGGATAAAGATAAAAAAATAAAAATAGAAAAACTTATCCAATTACTGGAAATAAACAATATTCTTTCCTCTTTCTCCATAGAGCAAATAGAAGTGCTTTTGAATTTGTGTAATAGTAAAAACTCTACTGCAGATTTAGCTATGTTTGCAGGGATACTTCACTATTCAGATATTAAAGAATATATAGAAATAGTGCGGGATAATAGCTTAAAACCTGACGGTACGTTCAGTATAGAACTTTGTGAAAAGTTTCTCAATAATCTACGTCAGAAAGCTTCGCGCGAGCAAGCAAATCAGCAAGAAAGAGATCAAGAAAAAGATGATTTATATGATCCACCGAGGAACCACCGATCAAGGTAGTGGTAAGCACCCCGTTTTTGTTCAGGACTTAGATCACGGAAGAGTGATTGTAAAGCTTCTAATTTAAAACTCGCCATTTTATCTAATATTCGTTATTATTTTATATTCAACCAGGTCAAAAACAATGACAACGACAGAAAGCGCACAATTTATCGTGGCCATGATTATCATGATGAATCCATTGGGTTCGCTGTCTATTTTTCTCGATTTAACACGTGGCTCGAATGCAATTGAACAACGTAAAATTGCATTGATTTGCAGTGTTGCTATTATCGCCATCATGCTGGTTGCTCTCTGGACCGGTAAAAGTTTATTAAGCATGTTAGGAATCACCATTCCCGCTTTTCGTTGTGCTGGCGGAATTATTTTATTGCTGATGGGATTATCCATGTTACAGTCCCGCGAAAGTCCGGTGAGCTATACTTCTGAGGATGACGAAGCAGCAAAAGAACGTCAGTCAATCGCTATCGTACCGATGGCACTTCCCGTGATCATTGGTCCTGGGGCAATTAGTACTCTGATCATTGCTGCTGGAGATTTTCCGCAATTCATCAATAAAGTGTGGATGTCTGCCTTGTGTTTTTTCCTTATGCTTATGATGGGTTTTATGCTTTATTTTGCAGTTCCTATTGCTAGAATTGTCGGTGCTTCTGTGATTAAAGTCGTTACCCGTATCATGGGCATGATTATCATGGCGATTGCAGTGGGCATGCTTGCAGAGGGGTTAATAGGTCTTTTGCCCGCCCTGCACTAGGGTCTTTGACATTTCTACTTTGCCGGCCATAAAGCATCGATTTTCTGCGGTCCGCTGCTCACATATTACCAACATATGCTGCGCTGCGGTTCTCGGGAAATAATATTTTCTTGGCAATGCTTTCTGGCTCGGCAAAGCGAAATGTCATAGACCCTAATATACATTAAGTGAGTGGTTATGACCTTCAGCATACTTGAAAGCATATTAAGCGTTTTATTCACAGCTCTCGCTGTCACCGTTATATTTCGTCAATTGCGATTACCCGTTATTCTCGGATATTTTTTAGTTGGCGCTTTAATGGGACCACACGCACTCGGTCTCATTCCAAACCTTGAAAGCATCAAAGAACTCGCTGAATTTGGTATTGTTTTTCTCATGTTTACCGTTGGCCTTGAATTTTCTCAACCCAGGTTATTTTCATTAAAACGAGCAGTATTTGTTATTGGCGGACTTCAAGTATTACTCACTATTCTTATCACTACCCTGATAGGAATTTACTTAGGAATGAGTATGCTCACCGCGCTCGTTGTCGGCGGCATTGCGGCTATGTCTTCGACTGCAATTGTTGTGAAACAATTGCATGAGCAACTTGAATTACAATCACGACATGGATCCAACGCCGTTGGAATTTTATTATTTCAAGATCTTGCTGTGATTCCTTTCATTATTTTAATTGCCGGTCTCTCTGAAAATAATCACCAATCTTTAACATTTATTTTTCTTTGGGCGCTATTAAAAGGTGCTATTGCCATTGTACTTATTTCGATGATTGGAAAGTGGCTACTCAGACCTTTGTTTCATGTCATTTCTAAAACACGCACGATGGAATTATTTACATTAACCGTGCTGCTCGTTACCCTCACCGCCGCATGGATAACCAATATGTTTGGCCTTTCTTTTGCACTCGGTGCTTTCTTAGCAGGCATCATGCTATCAGAAACCGAATTTCGTCATCAAATTGAAAATGAAATTCGCCCCTTTAGAGATATTTTATTAGGCTTATTTTTTATTACCATTGGCATGTTAACTGACATCAGTCATTGGAGTGAAACATGGATATGGATTCTTTTGCTATTGACTGCAATCGTCGTTTTAAAAATGCTATTAATTATTGTCCTTAGCCGTTTCACTGGCAATAATGACTCTGTATCACTACGCACTGGACTTATTCTCGCGCAAGGTGGGGAGTTTGGTTTTGCTATTTTAACTTTAGCACTCAACAAAAATATATTACCACCCGAGTATGGGCAAGTTGTGCTGGCTGCTTTACTCATTAGCATTGCACTTTCTCCACTGCTGATTGGTTTTAACAAACAAATAGCAGCGTTTTTATTACCTAAAGCAACTAAAATTAGCAATGATCTCATTGAAAAAGAAATTGTTAAAGTTGCCAAAGAACTCGACCAACATATTGTTATCTGCGGTTACGGCCGTGTTGGACAACATATTGCACGTTTATTGGATAAAGCAAACATTCCCCATATCGGGCTCGACATAGATTCTGAACTCATTGGGCGTGCGAGTTTATCAGGCTACAAAGCTATTTTTGGTGATGCCACACATCCCGGTATTTTGGGGGCAGCTAATTTAGGTAAAGCTAAAGCGTTAGTCATTAGTTTTAATGATTTTCGTGCAGCAACTAAAATTGTAAACATGGTTAGACCACGTTTACCTCACTTGCCGATTCTAGTTCGCTGTAAAGATGAGGTGGAACTCTCTTATTTAAAAGATAGCGGAGCAACTCGTGTGATCGCTGAAATTTTTGAAGAAAGCCTCACGTTATCGCATCATTTATTACAACTTCTACACGTTCCTACTCGAAAAATTTCCGAGCTACTCCAAGAAGTCAGAAATCAAGATTACAGTTTATTGCGAAAAGTGTTTCCTGGATCATTTAGCGAAGATTCAAGAGAAACCATGCTGCATGAACAATTAAGACCTATCGTTATCCCTGAGGGAGCTTACGCAGTCAATCACAAACTCAGTGAATTTAATTTAAGAGAAGGTGGTGTTGAAATCATTGCAATTCGCCGCGGATCATCTAGCTCAGTCAAACCACGAGGTAACATTAAACTACATGCGAATGACATTATTATTGCGTATGGATCTGTAACCAACCTTGAAGATGCAGAACGAAAGTTACTCGAAGGTGACTAAATCTTGGTGAGTGAACGTAAATACGCAACCACACAGCGGCCTAAAACATCTAACACATAGCCACCTTCTAATGTAGATACAATGCGTCCCTGACAAGTTTCATCAGCAAGCTGTTTTATTTGTTGTCCTATCCACGCATAATCACCTTCATGAAAATTAAGACTCGCCAACTCTTCTGCTGCATGCGCGTCGAATCCTGCGGAAACAAATATCATTTCTGGTTGGAATTGATAAAGCTTTTCTAACATGCGTGTTTGCACTTGTTTGCGAAATTCACTACCCAAAGCTCCAGGAGGCAGTGGAACATTAATAATGTGATCACTGACGGTATCGATACCCGCAAAAGGATACAATGGATACTGAAATGAAGAACAAAAAAGTACACGTTCATCGTGTTTAAAAATATCTTCGGTACCATTACCATGATGCACATCAAAATCAACAATTGCGATACGCTTTAAACCGTGATACTCAAGCGCGTGCGCTACAGCAACAGCAATATTATTAAAAAAACAAAAACCCATAGCACGCGCTCTTTCTGCATGATGCCCCGGTGGCCGTACATTGCAAAAAGCAGCTTGTATTTCATTTTTCATGATTAAATCAACGGCAAACACAGCGGCCCCTGCTGCGCGCAATGCTGCAGTCACTGTGTGTGGGTTCATCCACGTATCAGGATCTAAAGCAATTAAGCCTTTTTGCGGTGCAATTTTAAAAATATGTTCAACATAATCTGCGGGATGTACTCGTAATAATTGTTCACGTGTTGCTAACGGGGCTAAATATTTTTTTAAAATATTATCTAATCCAGATTCAGTGATGGCATTTGCTATAGCTTGTATACGCGCTGGCTGCTCGGGATGCGATTCACCCATTTCGTGTAATAAACAATCAGGGTGTGATATCAGTCCTATATTCATTCTATATCCCAACAACCCAAAATGCCCAAGCACCCATCATGATATGACTGATAATCACGCCGATTAATGTTTTATGGCGTGAATAGAGCCAGCCCCAAAAAATTCCTGGCAAAAATACTAAAAGCGCCATGCGTAAAGATAAATAAAGATGCATGGTGCTCAAAATGAGATTAGAAATTAAAATAGCAGTTAATGTTTTATTTTTACCCGTCAAAAATAATTGCAAAGAACTTTGCAATCCACCACGTACAATAAGCTCTTGTATAGGTGAAATAAAAAATAAATAAAATATCAGAGTCAAAAGTCCAATTTCATATCTATAATGACTATTTTGTGGTGCACTTGAGCGTATAACATTATCAAAAGGTTCAAAGATAGCATGGTGTTGATAACTCGGGACTGTTTTTATCATGATTATTTTTATCAGCACAATTAATACCAAAATAGGTATCGTGTAGAGAACAGATTCAAAAACGGCTTGCCGCCAATTGACTAAGGTTATTCCAAAGGTACTCAGAGGTAATTGCGTGTACTTAATTAAAAGTAAAAATCCAAAGAGCAATACGATTGTCAATGGAAGCGAAACAAAACTGCTTACGGGTGCTATATTTTCCAAATAATCTACCCCACTTAATGCAAAAGTGAACAAGCATAAAGTGATGATAACATTGATCATGAAAGTACCCATTTTTACGCGGATTTTATACTCATCTAATTGTTTTTTAATTGCTTGCACAGTGATTTCATTGCTATCGCGTAAACGTTGAGTAAGGTTTTTTGCCATTTGTAAAATGATTTCATTGCGGTGTGCTTCTGAAAGTTTGCGTAATTCGCTATATGAAATTTTCATTAACCGGCAAGGAGTGCTCGCCTGCAACGAAGTTGAGCGTGGCGCATTATCAAATATGGCCATTTCTCCAACCGGCTCACCTTTCCTTAAGGTTGCAATAACATGCCCACTTCCAGATTCCTTGTCATGCTTAATGACTTCCAAGACTCCTTCCATAAGGAAAAACAATTCATTGGCTGTATCACCCTCTCGCAGCAAATAGTCGCCTTGCTCCAGCGTGACTTCTTGAGCGGCGTGATAAATTTGTCGCACTTGGTTTTGTTGGATGCCTTGAAACAAACTGACTTGGGAAAAAGCAGTGAAATCTTTTGTATTGAGCACAGGAGTAGCGCTAGCGAGTTTTTTATCTTTTGGATGCTTCTTCTTAAAAAGTGTTTGTAGCAAACGTTTGAACATAGATACATCCCTTTTTTCCAATTCTAGCTTTCTAAGCCAATGAATAAAATACTATAAGCTCAATCACAAAGCCTTTCAACCTATCTATGTGTTAACCCAAATTTATTAGCAATTTTGCGAGCAATTACAGTATACTCTTATCCTAGCTTTATTTTTATATGGAAATAAAAATGATCAAAAGATTACATATTGCAGCAGTCTTATTTTCACTTACCTCTTCTTGCTGGGCTTCCGGTTTTTACGTTGGTGCAGGTTTAGGTCCGGATTTAGCAAATTTCAGAGTTACTTCCCATGTTAATCAAGTTCATAATGGTATCCTTACGTTTAATGTTAAAAACTATGAACAATTATCAGGTACAGGTGTGTTTGGGACGATTTTTGCAGGTTATGGCAAAAAATTACCTGGGTTAGAATGGTGTAGATGTAAATTAAACGGTTTCTATTTGGCAGGTGAATTAAATGCGAATGTAAGTACACTGAGACATAGAAATTTTAACAGTGAATACGTACACCAGGTTTTTAGCACTACAACATATAGAATGCGCTATGGTTTTGGCGCGAGCATTATTCCTGGCTATCTTTATACGGATACTACCTTGTTTTATGGACGTCTGGGATATGCTAATGGGAACTTTAAAGTAACCACTTCCGATATTTCACTGAAAGATATCAATAAAAATCTCAGTGGTTTTCGCTGGGGCTTGGGTATAAAACAGTCTGTGACACCGCAATTGGCTGTAAGAGTTGAATATAGTCATATTGGCTATAATAGCAAGACCATAAGGACAGTGACTGCCGTTAACAAAAAAACCCAATTTACACCTTATACAAACCAAGTTGAATTTGGGCTCGTTTATGATTTTTGTCCAGTCACAACTTGAAATACGAAGGTTAGATAAGCAATCATAAATATGATAACATTAGAGACCTAGTATAAAGAACTCTATTGGATCTTCGCAGGGAGCATGGTGCCATATGAAGGATAAATACACAGCAAAAATCTATTTCGAAAATGACGAAATTGCACACAATTCCGGCGATGATGTCGATGAACTTTACACGTGGATGTTAACTCAAGCACAAGGGAAGTTTGGTAGCATTCATGGGGAAATCATCGATAATAAAACAAATAAGGTCATTAAGCGTTTTCGTAAGTCGCCGCCGGATTGAATTGACTGGTGGGCACACTTTCTTTTTGCCCACCCTGCCTCTCATTACACATTATACTAGGTTATTTTTTTTGGCGCTTGGCAGCAGAATCAACGTTGCTATCGTTATCACCACTCTCTTCTTGCTGAAAACCACCATCACGCTTTTGCGTTTTACTTTGAGATTGAGGACTAAATATTCCGTTTGCTATTACTGATCCTACAACTTTGTTTAAAGTTTGCGGGTTGTTAATCGCAAACTCTAGTGCTTCTTTTTTTGCTGCACCTTCAAGCTTTTCTTCATCCGTAGTACTTTGCAATTCAGAAATCTTCTCAGCCATGATGCGATCAAACCAGATTTGTACAGCTTGATCTTCAATCGACACTGATTTGGAAGTAGCTCGTTCTACTATACCTAGCAATATCCTGGCGATGATAGCTTTTCTTAAACTAGCATCATCTTTTGCCTGCAGAATAGCTTGTACACTTGGATCACTATGATTGTCTTTATCAAGATATTCCAATGCTTCTTGTACAAGGTAATCTCCACAGCTTGAAGAATTTTTCTGAGTCTTTGTAACTGTAGACGTAACTTCAACGTTGCTGCCTTTGAATACCTCATTAATTGCATTTTGCACTGCAGCTTTATGTTGGCTATCATGCGTAGAGTTCATTGAGTCGCAAAGAACAGCACTCGTAACTTGTTTTTGTTGGATTTCAATTTTAGCTAATCGCCAATGAGTACCTTTATCATTTTCATTTTTACCACAATTCACGGGTACTGCTAACTTAATTGTTCCTTTTCCTTCGGGTAAGCTATTTAAAACGTTTAAAACGTCTTGAAGTTTCCCACGTAACTCACCAGAACCGACAGGCAGAAGGATCGATGTACTACCGTCTTTTATTTCTTTTGAATCCGTTATTAATCCTAATCCACGTAAGCATAGCTTAATATCATCCTCACTTTGCCAAATCGTACTAGGGTCAACGCCATTCCTTATAGCCCAAGCGATATCGTGAGAGGCATTATCATGTAATTCTCTTTGCTGTACAGATGCAAGTACTCCCAACTTTTGGCATTGCTCTGCCCAAGCATTTAATGCTCTGTGATATTTAGCAGCAGATAAATCATCATAATTTAATGCATTTAATATGATTTCTCTTAATAATTCCTTACCAGCTGCAATTTGATTTATAAATATTTTGTCATTTGCTAATTTAGTACGAGCTGCATCTATGAGATTGTCCAATTTTTTAGACGAAATAGGATCATTATAACCACCAGAACTTTTGATTAGCGCCCTGATAGCATCTAACTCTTCGGAATTTATCCTTTCATGAGTGTCGCTGAAATTGCTTAATGACATAGTAAGCCCCATTAAATAAAATTGCGTAATTGTACTACATTTACGCGTAAATTGCTAATCCTTGGTGTTTGTGTGATTTCCTGGAAAAACAAGCTTTTACATGTACATAGTATAACAATTCAAGCTTAAGATACCCTTAAGGAATAATTTTGATAAGTTATTTTAAATCAATAGGTTAAAAGAATTAATGCGGCCCCACCATCGCCTCAGGCCGTATCAATTCTTTAAATTCGCTTTCTGATAAATAACCCAATGCTAAACAAGCCTCTAACAAGGTAGTACCATCATGCCAAGCTTTATGGGCAATTTCAGCGGATTTGTCATAACCAATTTTCGGAGCAAGTGCTGTCACTAACATTAAAGAATTATCCAACAATTCACGAATGCGCGCTTCATCTGCAATTAAACCCTTCACACAATATTGTGTGAACATATGCATAGAATCGGTTAACAATCGAATCGAATGCAATAAATTATGAATCATAACTGGCTTAAATACATTTAATTCAAAATTTCCTTGTGAACCTGCAAAACCAATTGCAGCATCATTTCCCATCACTTGCACACACACCATCGTCATCGCTTCACACTGCGTAGGATTCACTTTTCCCGGCATAATAGATGAACCCGGTTCATTTGCAGGTAAAATCAATTCGCCCAAACCACAACGTGGACCTGAACCTAACCAGCGAACATCATTCGCAATTTTCATTAATGCACACGCTAAGCGTTTTTAATGCACCACTTGCAAATACAATGGCATCATGTGCTGCAAATGCTGCAAATTTATTTGGCGCTGTAACAAATGGCAATGCCGGTTAATTCTGCAATTTTAGCTGCAGCTAATTTCAGCAAATTTGGGATGCGTATTGATACCCGTACCTACAGCGGTTCCACCCAATGCAATTTCATAAAGCCCCGGCAAAGTGCTTTCAATATTTTTTAATGCTGCATCTAATTGCGCAACATAACCTGAAAATTCTTGTCCCAACGTCAATAGGCACAGCATCTTGCAAATGTGTGCGACCAATTTTAATAATATGAGCAAATGCTTGTTGTTTTTCACCTAATGCATCACGTAATTCTTTTAATCGCAGGAACTAAACGATGAACAATGGCTTCTACTGCAGCAATATGCATAGCTGTAGGAAAAGTATCATTCGAAGATTGTGATTGATTCACATCATCATTGGGATGAATAGGATTTTTACTGCCTAATTTTCCACCCGCCATTTCAATCGCGCGATTAGAAATCACTTCATTCACATTCATATTCGTTTGCGTACCACTACCCGTTTGCCAAATGCGCAATGGAAATTGATCCATTAATTTTCCAGAAATTAATTCATCTGCGGCTGCAATAATTAGCTTCATTTTATTTTCAGGTAGCAAACCCAATTCATAATTGGATAATGCCGCTGCTTTTTTTAAAATAGCAAAAGCGCGAATTAATTCTCTAGGCATAATATCATAGCCAATTGCAAAATGATGCATAGAGCGTTGCGTTTGCGCGCCCCAATAAACATCCGCAGGCACTTCAATGGTACCCATGCTGTCAGATTCAGTACGTGTTTTCGTTTTAACTGTCATGCTATTCTCCTAAACTTTTACTAACTAGTTCATAAACATCTTTTGAAATTTTTACTTCTGCAAAATAGATTCCAATTGTTGATGCATTAATTTTTGTCGTTCATTATCATAGCGTTTCCACTGTGTCAAAGGCTTGACCATGCGCGCAGCGATTTGCGGATTCAATGTATTCAGTTGCAAAACAATATCCGACAAAAATAGCATACCCTTCGCCATTGGCTGCATGAAAACGCACAGCATTACGGTGACAGAATGTACCAACTAACGCATATACTTTATTTGGATTTTTAATATCAAATGCTTCGTGTTGTAATAATTTTTTTACATCGGTTAATGCATTAGGCAATTTAGATGCTGCTTGTAATGCAAACCATTTATCGACAACTAATGCATCTTGTTCCCATGTTGTATAAAAATCATTTAAAGCTATTTCGCGCTCAGGAACATTCAATATTGTGTTAAACATCTTAACGCTGCCATGGTATCCGTCATATTATTTTTTAGCGCGACTTTGAATTGATGCAGTGCAAGATCTCGTGTGATCTGGCAAATTCATCAAATAAGATCAAACAAAGATTTTTTAATTGACGCCGTCCCACTTCTTGCATATCAAAACGATACGGTCGTGTATCATGATTTTCTTTGATAAGCAGTCAAGCAAATAATTCTGCAATTGCTGCGCAATTTGTGTTAGCACAAATTCACGCGCCGCATGAATCGCATCCACATCAATAACATCCATTTGCTCACCGATATATTTTTCGGATGGTAACAGTCATCATTTCTGCCAGCAACAATTTATCATCTTTTGATCTTGCAAAACATGTTCAAATGCAGCAATAAAATCATTTGGCACTTCTAAAGCAGTTTTGTTTGTTGATAATCTTTTATCAAACGCAGCATGAGATTAACGGCATATTTCTGCCCTGCTTCCCAGCGATTAAATTGATCTTTATCATGTTTAAATAAAAATTGTAAATCAGCATCAGAATAAGCATAGTTTAACTTTCACTGGTGCAGAAAAATGTCGTAACAACGAAGGAATGGGTTTTTCAACAATATTATTAAATACAAAAACTTCTTGCGGGTTTGTTTAATGTGCAGCATGTCGTGTGCTATTTCTTTTCCGAGGATGGGTCCAGCAAGCCCATTTTGACTGGAATATGAAAAGGTTTTTTATCTGGTTGATAGGTGTAGGTGGACAAGTTTGCTTAACTGTTAGAGTATAGTTTGTTTTTTCGGATCATACTCGTCTTGAATATCTAAAACAGGTGTGCCCGCTTGACTATACCACAGACGAAATTGTTTTAAATCAATTCCAGATGCATCTTCCATCGCTTTAACAAAATCTTCAATCGTCGACAGCTTGCCCATCATGACGAGAAAAATATAAATCCATACCTTTACGAAATAATTTTTCACCTAAAATGGTTTGCATCATGCGAATGACTTCAGCACCTTTGTTATAAACAGTTGCCGTATAAAAATTATTAATTTCAATATAAGAATCAGGTCGCACAGGATGCGCTAGAGGACCTGCATCTTCAGAAAATTGCGCTGTTCGTAACACATTCACATCTTGAATACGTGCAACCGATTCGTGACGTCGTATCCGCTGTAAAAGATTGATCACGAAAAATCGTTAACCCTTCTTTTAAACTCAACTGAAACCAATCACGACAAGTCACACGATTACCACTCCAATTATGAAAATATTCATGCCCAATCACTGATTCAATATGAATATAATCTTCATCGGTTGCTGTTTCTGGTTTTGCTAAAATATATTTTGTGTTAAAAATATTTAAGCCTTTATTTTCCATGGCACCCATATTGAAATCACTGACGGCTACAATCATATAAATATCTAGATCATATTCACGACCATAGGTTTCTTCATCCCAACGCATGGCTTTTTTAACGGCTTGCATAGCATGTGCGCATTGATCTCTATTACCTTTTTCAACATAAATCCGTAGCGTGACACGTCGACCTGACTTTGTCGTATAAAATATCTTCAATAAATTCTAAATCACCTGCCACTAATGCAAATAAATAACTGGGTTTTTTAAATGGATCTTCCCAACGCACCCAATGTTTTCCTTGCGGTCCTTTGCCAGAAGTCACGGGATTGCCATTGGAAAGCAACACTGGATAGCGAGATTCATCGGCGATAATCGTGGTTGTATAACGCGCCATAACATCCGGACGATCTAAAAAATAAGTAATATGTCTAAATCCTTCTGCCTCACATTGCGTGCAGAAATTTCCGCTCGATTTATACAAGCCTGTGAGCGCAGTATTGAGTTGTGGTTTTATAAGAGTTTCTATCTCTAATGTAAATTCCTTGGGAACACGGAAGACAGTGAGTGATTCATCTGTCACTTGATATTGGGCTGGATTCAGCAAGCCGCTATCGAGGGCAATCGACTTTAATTCAAGTGATTCACCCAACAAAACTAATTTATGAGTTGCACTTTTACTTTCAGGATTGACATGCATAATAAGACGCGACTTTACCTTGGTCACCTCTTCGCCTAAATCAAATTCCAAATCCACTTTTTCAATTAAGAATTCAGGAGGTTGATAATCTTTTAAGTAAGTCGTTTGCGGGTTGGTGTTTTTCATATCGTTCCATTAGGGCGAGGGAGAGGGAGAATGGACTTTTTTATATATAGAAAAACCCTGCAGTGCAGGGTTTTTTTTATTCAGTCACACACTAAAAAACTTTTAGTACTGATTTTGACTTCCTGCATTACCAGAAGTTGAAGGCGTACCACTCATGGTTGAGGTTGTAGTGCTTTGTTGTGTGGTCTGAGGAACACCTGATGGTGTTGTCGTGTTGGTTGTTGTTGTCGTCGAGTTTGTTGTTGATGAACCTTGTGTATCTTCAG
Organism: uncultured Gammaproteobacteria bacterium; assembly: GCA_963710715.1. GTDB lineage: Bacteria > Pseudomonadota > Gammaproteobacteria > DSM-16500 > DSM-16500 > CAVQBL01. Next base: position 336,935 of record CAVQBL010000014.1, read on the forward strand.
CAAAAGCACCTGTGGATAACACAGCTGCCAACAAACTTACCGCTAAAAACTTGATCTTCATATGAGAATTCCCTTTTGAAAAGTATTATAGAGTAATTACAATTGGGTATAATAAACAGATACTTGATCACTGGCAAGTAGGGTATAATGAAATTTATGAGTATCAATATAGACCATACCGAAATCGCTAAATTTACTGAACAAGCCTCACACTGGTGGGATCCAAATGGTCAGTTCAAATCACTACATGATATTAACCCTTTACGGTTAAATTATATTAATCAACGCACCCCCCTCGCAGGAAAAAGTGTGATTGATATTGGCTGTGGTGGCGGCATACTCACTGAAAGCATGGCGAAATTGGGTGCTCATGTCACTGGCATTGATATGAGTCAGGCGGCACTTCAAGTGGCTCAATTGCATCAGCTGGAGACTGGTATACAAATTGAGTATCAGCTCACAACGGCAGAAGCAATTGCCCAGAAGCGTCCGGCACAATACGATATAGTCACGTGCCTTGAAATGCTGGAACACGTTCCTGATCCCCTCTCTGTCATAAAAGCGTGTGCTACATTGGTAAAACCTCATGGCCATCTATTTTTTTCCACTCTGAATCGTAATTTAAAATCCTATGTATTTGCCATTATTGGCGCAGAATATGTTTTAAAGTTACTGCCAAAAAACACGCATGATTTTGCCAAGTTTATTCGTCCTAGTGAGCTTGCGGATTGGGCACGACAAGCGGGATTAGTAGTGAATGATCTCACTGGAATGACTTATAATATGTTTACAAAAGAATACAGTCTCAGCACGGATGTTTCCGTAAATTACTTAATGCACAGTGAAAAGAATTAGAGCTCTTATGATCCCACACATTCACGCCATTTTATTTGATCTCGATGGCACTCTGCTTGATACCGCACCAGACCTTGGGCAAGCATTGAATAAATTGCTAGAAGAATACCAGCTACCTGTTATCTCTCTGGAAAAATTTCGTCCTTTTGCAGGCCATGGTAGTAGGGGTTTGTTAAAGTTAGGCTTTAACATTGATGAGCACGATTCCCGCTATGTGGCTTTGAGCGAAAAATTACTCGGCTATTATCAACAATTGCTTTTAAATACCACACGACTTTTTCCAGGCATGGATGATGTTTTAATCTTTTTAGAAAAAAATAATATCCCCTGGGGAATCGTAACAAATAAACCCGAAAGATTTACGCATAAAATTTTAGCAGGATTGCAATTAACCCAAAGAGCAAAATGTATTATTAGCGGAGACTCTCTAAAAAATCGCAAACCACATCCTGAACCTATACTCCATGCTTGCAAGTTACTGCAAAAAAAACCTCAGCATTGTCTTTATATAGGCGATTCAGAAAGCGATGTGATTGCTAGCAAAGCTGCGGGAGTTAACTGTCTTACTGCTTTATATGGGTATATTCCTGCGGGGGAAAATCCAAAGACTTGGCAAGCAGATGGTTATATTCAGCAGCCTTTAGATCTTATGCATTGGGTTGTGTCATAGCGTTATGCAAGAGTCATTTACTGTGCTTATGGCGGACCCATAGCGGTATTTCTATTTCATTAGCTTTAATTGTCCCTACTTCTAAGGGTGTTATCACAGAAATATCCTCATATTCCTTTGCATTCTCAAGGCCATTCTTATTTAAAACATCAATAATAAGACGCCTGAGACCCTCTTGACCTCCTTTTGCAAACCAGAGAGTAGCATCATCCTCATACTTATGGTCTCGTAACGCGAGAAGTAGCATTTTACCTAAATCACCTTTTGCTTCTGCTCTTAATTTCTCAATGTATTGATCAGGTTTCCTAATCACATCAAGGCAAAAATGAGCTAGATAATATGATGATTGCGCAGGACCCTCCAATTTTTTGTTTTTATTTGCTGCTTCAATTGCTGCTACTATTGGTGCTATTATTCTTGCTTCTGCACAATCTTCCAATGCTTTTCCTTCCTTTGCTGCTGCTATTGCTGCTTCTACTGCTGCGTCTCTTGCGTCTCCTATTTTTATAAGGAAAGCAGTAAGTTCTTTAATTAATGCTTGGCGTGTGTTCTCTTTTTGAGTAGCTACAAATTTTTCTGTTGTTAGTCTAATTAAAGTCGCACAAATGATTGGATAATTCTCCAGGGAGGTAAGCCACCGCACTTTTGCAGCGTCTTTAATCAGGTCTCTTCTTTTAAATATCTGATAAAATTTGCTTTGCTCCAGCACGTCAGATAAGGCATCTATTTGAAAATTTGCTAATGCATATTTCCAGTGTACTCTTGTTTGTACTTCTGACCAATGAAGTGAGACACTCTTGTCTTCGGGTTTTTGAGGATAAATTTCAGAATAAAGATAATGAAATTGATAGTGCACTCTACCCAATTTTACTTTTTCTTCTGGTGTCAGTTTTAATTCGGAGGTCTTTCCTAAAATCTTCTTATGAGTATCACCTAACCTTAGAGCCTCTTCTTTAGTTATTGGAGTAGTAAAACGCCCAGGTGGTTTTTTTCCTATCTTTTCCTCATAAGGTTGCTTCGAATAAACTTCATATTCTTTTTCATGCTTTTTAAGTGCACGGTTATATTTTTTAAATATAGAGTCAAACTCTGAGTTCCATTCTTTATACAATTGGTTGATTAAAGGATCGCTAAAAGGTTTGCTTCTAAAAAAACAACATAGCATATTATTTTTCCTCGAATGAAGCTTAATTATACATAGCTTATTCTTAAGGTTTTCTTAAGATATCAAAGGGGTTCAAGTACAAAATTGGCAAGGTAATCTAAAACAAACCACAAACCTATACCATGTTTGTACTTGAATCCCTTTTTTTATTAGGATTTTCAGTGTATTATTTAAACTATTTTCTTAAAACATTACATTGTGAGGACAATATGCAATCAGCCCCAAGAAAGAACAATCAAGAAGCGCCGCTGACGATAAAGAGACAGTTTATTCATTAGAAAAAGACTTAGGAATCCTCAATAATTTTATTAATACAGCCGAACAAGAATATGAAAAAATTAAATCTCTTCTTAAAAAATATCCACGATCGGCAACTGTTCTCCGTACTGTGAGTAGCATTGGCTTCATTATTTCAGGAATCTTCCTTGGAGTTAGTACTCCAAAAAAGATAGAAATTGACAACCAGATCGGTGATTTAAGCAGATGTCAAGAGGGAATAACAAGTATTGAACAACTCTGCAAGCAGGACAATGATCTAACTAATTCTATGCTTGGTAGTATTTTAGGATTGAGTGCAAGCTATTCGATACTTGTGGTGTTAGGCTTTATCTCCTATCAATCACGAAAAAGAAAAGATAAGATTGATTTATCACTCCTGGCTAATCATGATGATATAAAAAATGAAGCGCAACAATTGTTTGCTCACTTTAATGAAAGATACAACGGTTCTAGTCCGTTCGCTAAATTTAATATCCGTAGCGCATTAAGCCCCTTTCTAAATGAAGTAAAGGAAGTTAGAAAGCAACTTATCAATAAAATAGAACAACTCAAGCGTGCGCCACAGCGGGAGAGTGGCGTATCTATCGAGGAAATAAAAGAAGAAGCGCCAAGATTAAGCCACGCGCTGATTTCCTTCCTCAACCGAGGAAGAACAGCGCCTCCTTCGCCCGATAATGAGCCACAATTAGGTCGAAGAAAAAGTTTTTGATAACTGTTCAGCGATTGCCACTGACCTAATCATGAACGAGCCAGTATGCGTTTTTGGAAACACAATTGGCAGCTTGCGTTTGGCAGCCTTGAAAAAAATTACATAAAGAGTTTTTAATCACGAAAGATTTGATTGAATGACATTAATTGATACTAAATGCGGTTTTACCTTCAGTAACCATAGGCTTTTTATTCCTATTTAGGGTGGGCGCAGCGTGCCCACCATTTCATTATGGTTCTACCATCTAGGCCTCGTCATTGCAAACCCTGCCACTCGATATTTACCGCTACTTCGATTAACTCATCAGACCTGGTCAATATTTAATAAACAGAAGTAGGTATATTGTAAGAAGAAGGGGCTGATGGAGGTACATTTTCCTTTTTTTCCTGAGCAAAAAAGTCTATATGTGGCTTTGAAGATGATACATTTGATTGAGGAGAAGAAACAATTCGCTTGTTAGTATAAACCTCGTTAGATAAGATCTCCTGATTCGTATTTAGCACTTTTAATAACCGCTGGAAGTCACCCGCAGTGACTGTTAGTTTTTCTCCTTCTGACTTAACATCAATTTCTAAACCTTGTTCCCCATCAAGCGCTGAAGAATCACCAATAGTGTTTATTAAATTACAAAGATAGTTAGCATCTTTTTCGTTTTTAGTAACCAGGATCATAGGAAGCTGATTTACAATCTTAGCAAACATAATTTTACATATTAATGAGTTTTGTATTGCGGTGCTTACAGTAACCTTGTGCATGATATACTCCATGTGCGATGAAATGCATACTACTGATAAGTATAAAGTACTATACTATCACAATTACATCTCAAATTTTCATTTTATTTAAGACAAGCGAAACTGTTGTATCCAACCCCTCTCCCTTAGGCTGCTGCTGGCCTGGTACATTAATTTCAATCTTATCATTGGGATCAATCAAACCATTCTCATTATAACTTTTTGCTTTATCACTTCGAATATACTTTCCTTTGGAATCTCCATCATGTCGATAACTTAAGTAATTACTACCAGGAATAAGCTTGCTACTCGTCAATAATGGCCTACGTCCCGATTTCACATCATTATCTTTGAGTGCTTGAGTAATTTCTGTAAGTATTGCTTGCCATTCTTTATCAGGATCCTTGAATTGGTAAATAGTGATTTGTTTGCCGAAGTTATCCTCATCTGTGCATTGTTTATTAGCTACTTTCGTACAATTAATCTTATGCTCTATCAGAATAGGTAAAATGACATTCCATCCCTTAGCTAAATTACTCATATCAGAGTCATCAATTGAAACATGGATTTTCCATCCCACATCAACTCTTTTTTGACCTCGCCCACCTTTTACATTACCAAAGGTAATAAAGTTTTTGTCCATAGAAAAACTACAAAACTCATTGTCTGGATTGCTGCGCAACTTGCCATCTTGTATTTCTTGATAGCTAAACATGGCTATGAGCTTTTGCAAAGGCTTATCTTCTTTAGTGTCGAGATTAGGACTCGCAGCAGCGGAGGAGCTGACTGGATTCGTAGAGAGAGATTCAGTAACTTGCACAGTGGATGATGTCTTTGGTTTCCTAGGCGATGACATAGCTTTACCTATAAGTATTTAATTTTCTCTCTTTTAATTATAGCTAAAACCCTTGCATAAAAAACTATTGATTTTATTACGATTTTTCCAGAATTTGTTCCGATGTCACTAATTTAACACCGACACTTTGCATTTCTCGAAATGCATAGTCAGTATCACCTGGAGCTAATTCAACTCCGCGACACGCATCTTGAATCACATGCACATTAAAACCCAGATGCGCTGCATCGAGACAGGAATATTTTACGCAATAATCCGTTGCTAAGCCCATGATATAAATTTCTTTTACATTTTGCGCTTGCAAATAATTCGCGAGACCCGTTTCACGTAAATGTGCATTATCAAAAAATGCGCTATAGCTATCGATCGTTTTATCTACGCCTTTAAAAAAAACTTTATGCACGTGACTGGTGTCCAGCTCAGGGTGAAACTCTGCACCTTGACTGTCTTGTACACAATGATCGGGCCATAAAATTTGTGAAATATCTCGCACTAAAATAATATCCCCTACTTTGTATCCTGGATGATTGGATGCAAAACTCATATGATCTTTTGGATGCCAATCTTTAGTCGCTACCACTACATCAAAATAAGGCTGCAATTGATTCGCGAGTGGGACAACCGCATCACCTTCAGCAACTGCTAGGTTACCACCTTCGCAAAAATCATTTTGTAAATCCACCAGGATGAGGGCAGTTTTGTTCTTGAGGGCCATTTGGGTATTCCTTTCAGTAATATTTATGCAAAAACAGACGTCTATTTTATCATTAATAATGTAAAAACAGACGGCTGTTTTGTTGACAAAAATCAAACAATACATTATATTTTAATAGGTTACGCATTTATCCTCAATAAGGACCAATAATGGAGCGAGCTTTACTAAGCTATCTTAAAAACTGGTTAACCTCAACTGACCGTAAACCCTTGGTTATTTAAATCACGAAACATGACAATAAACGCACTTGCCGACCTCTCTCATTTAGGCTTATTAAAAATTGCTGGCAACGATGCCAAAAAATTTTTACAAGGCCAACTGACGTGTAACCTTGAAGAGATTTCACCCACACAAACGCGCCTCGCGGCACATTGTAATCCGCAAGGGCGCATGATAAGTTTATTTCGGCTGCTGTTTTACCGAGAAAGCTATTATTTACAAATGCCGCAAGAATCCATTCAAATAGCGCTGAATGGATTAAAAAAATATGCCGTGTTTTTCAAAACAGCCATGGACAATGCCAGTGACACTCTGATTCGTATTGGATATTGCGGCAATCAATTACGCGATTTTATTGCGACTCTTCCCGAACATGCTGATGAAGCAGTTTACACTCACGATTTACTTATTATTAAACTACCCGGGAACACACCTCGTTATGAAATACTCGGTGAATTCTCACCCGTTTCAGCGCTATGGGAAAAACTCGCCACCACTGCATCTTGTATTTCAAATGATGCATGGAAATATTTTGACATCGCTGCACACATTGCAGCACTGTATCCGGAAACGGTAGAAAAATTTCTGCCCCATGAAATTAATTTAGACGTACTAAACGGCATCAGTTTTAATAAAGGTTGTTATACGGGCCAAGAAATCATTGCACGCATGCAGTATCGCGGCAAACTTAAAAATCGTTTATATCGAGCGAGAGTTACATCAAATATGGCACCCGAGCGAGGAAGTAATATTTATCGTGACACAGAAATTGCTGGCAGTATCGTTGACTACTGTCAAATAGGCTATAATAATTATGAAATGCTTGTTATCGCTCAAGAGGTGGATATCAAAACAAATTCACTGGTCTTGAACCAAGCGCCAATAGAATACCTAGATGGATAAAGATACATGTCAAAAAAATTACGTATTGTTATTGCCCAGCTCAATCTATTTGTAGGTGATATTCAAGGAAACTTGAATAAGCTGATGCAAGCGGCAAAAACTGCGCGCGATACTATGACTGCTGATGTTATCGTATTCCCAGAATTAAGCATTACTGGATATTTGCCAGAAGATTTACTATTCCGTAAAGCATTTATTGATGAATCCAATGCAGCTGTCGAAAAATTCAAAGCAGAAATACAAAATATTTATTGTTTAGTGGGACACCCTCACGCCACCTCTCAAGGTTTATATAATTCTTGTTCCTTAATTTATAATGGCACTATTCTTGGTAGATATGCTAAACAACATTTACCGAATTATGGTGTATTTGACGAAGACCGTTATTTTATTCCTGGAAATTCACCCTGCGTGATTCCAATTAATGGCACTCCTGTTGGCATCGTCATTTGCGAAGATTTGTGGCACGTCGGTCCCTGTCAACAAGCCGCGAATCAAGGCGCGCGTATTATTTTATCGCCTAATGCATCACCATTTGAAATTAATAAAGATGAACAACGTCAAAGCACATTGATTAAGCGCGCAAAGTCCACCCATGTTCCTATTGTTTATGTCAATTGTGTCGGTGGACAAGACGAATTAGTGTTTGATGGCGGTTCAATGGTCATCGATGCGGAAGGAAAAATTTGCCAACACGCTGGATTTTTCCATGAAGTTCTGTTGCCAACCGATTTTGAAATTACTAGTACCCAAACCCAGGTCAGTGCAACAACTATTTCATTACCCAGTGAAGATCAAAAAATTTATGATTGCTTAGTGCTAGGCGTACGTGACTACATTGAAAAAAATCGCTTTCCCGGTGTATTGGTTGGTGTATCCGGCGGCATCGATTCTGCACTCACTCTTGCTATTGCAGTCGATGCATTAGGAAAAGATCGCGTTAAAGCAGTGATGATGCCTTCGCGTTATACGGCTAATATTAGCGTGGAAGACTCCAAATTATTGATTAAAAATTTAGGTGTCGCTCATGAAACAATTTCCATTGAACCCGCTTTTAAAAGTTTCCTCGAGACATTAGCACCTTCTTTTGCAGGAAAAAAACCAGATATCACCGAAGAAAATATTCAATCACGTTGCCGTGGTTTAATTCTTATGGCTCTTTCTAATAAAAGCGGCTATCTCGTTTTAACGACGGGTAATCGCAGTGAAATGGCTGTGGGTTATGCAACATTATATGGTGACATGGCGGGTGGTTTTGCTGTTTTAAAAGATGTGCCCAAAACATTGGTATATCGTCTTACACATTATCGCAATCAAATTAGCCCGGTTATTCCACAACGCATTATTGATCGACCACCTACCGCTGAGTTAGCGCCCAATCAAAAAGATGAAGACACTCTGCCACCCTACTCTACTCTCGATAAAATTCTCGCGCTTTATATCAATGAAGAACAAGGAATTGAAGATATTATCGCTCAAGGATTTGATCGCGATACCGTAATAAAAGTCGTATCGCTGATACGCAAAAGTGAATATAAACGACGCCAATCACCTTTAGGAACTCGGATTAATCATAAAGCATTCAGTCGCGACCGCCGTTATCCTATTACGTCGGGGTTCAAGGGTTAAGCGGTGTAGGAATGTCACCCCCTTGGCAATTGATAATTAACCACCTCTGGCAAGTTGAGATCAAACCCTTTTCCATTCAATGGAGCAATCGCATCTTGCACATATTGTGAATTCGGATAATTATAATTTAACACGCGTAACGCATCACGCGCATTTTGATCTAAATGCAAATGACGATAAGATTTAACCATCATAACTAAAGCAGCTGGCATATCAGGTGAGCCCTGGTAATGACGCACAAGCATATTGGCACGATTTGCTGAAGCAACATACGCTTGTCGACTATAATAATATTCTGCAACATGCATTTGATGATTCGCTAAAATATTACGTAAATAAATCATATATTGACGTGCTGCTGGTGCATAGCGGCTATTTGGGAAACCTCTCGCAAGTTGCGCAAAATCATTATACGATTTTTTGATTTGTGTTAAATCACGTGTTGCATAATTCACTGAAAATGCACGTTCAAGTATACCTAGGTTTTGATAATAATTTGATAAACCACGCATAAAATAAGCATAATCTACGTGAGGACTCGCTGGATAGGTATGAATATATCGATCCGCTGCCGTTTCCGCAGATAAAAATTCATCTTTCATATAATAAGCATAAATGATATGTAACTGCGCTACTTGAGCATTGCGTCCAAAAGGATATTGCGCATCCAACGCTTCAAAACGCTTTATTGCTTCAGAGTAATCTTTCTTACGTAAAGCTTCTTCCCCTTTTCGAAAAATTTGCTCCCCTGATTCCCCCTTATACATTTCAGCAGGATCGGTAGCTGTTGAGCATCCTGCTAAAACGAATAGCAACACTGTAAAAAGAAATAAAAGATGAAAGACAGAACTGGATTGCTTCGTCCCCCTGCTAAGAGCATGCAGGGGTCCTCGCAATGACGATGCGAAAAAATTTCTTATATACCCATTACACCTCAAGATGCGAAGTTTTAACATCCAGATTACGAGAAGTTGAAACGTTTTGATTGAGAAAAATCGCAGGAATACTTGCCTGTATTTCGAGATTTTTCGATTGAAAAACGTTTCAAATTCGATGCAAGATGGATTGTTAAAAGTCGCATCTTGAGGTGTAATGGGTATAATTTTCATTTTGATTTATAACCTAAATAAACTTCTATTGGGGGTGCATTGTAAACGAAAATTTGTCATGATCCTATCCATGACTAAAAAAATTCATCATACACTGACTATTCCTGACCACCTTGGCGGCATGCGGCTTGATCAAGCATTGACAAAATTGCTGCCGGATTACTCGCGTACCCAAATTCAAGAATGGATAAAAAATGCCGCAGTTACCTTGGATGGTAGCGTATCTAAAGCAAAAACCATTGTTCTAGGCAGTGAAACCGTCACAATTCATGCGGAATTAAAATCACAACCTGAATGGCAAGCTCAAGCGATTGAGTTAAATATTGTTTATGAAGATGAAGCTTTATTAGTGATCAATAAACCGGTGGGAATGGTAGTGCATCCAGGAGCAGGAAATCCAGATAATACCCTGTTAAATGCACTGCTTTACCACAGGCCTCTGCTACAAAAATTACCACGTGCAGGCATTATACACCGCCTGGATAAAGACACATCCGGTTTAATGGTTGTCGCAAAAACACCTGCTGCATTAACAAGCTTATCTAAGCAGCTGAAAGCACGAACTATTACACGGATTTATCAAGCCATTGTTTTGGGTGTTTTAACCAGTGGAGGAACGGTTTCTGAGCCTATAGGACGCCATCCTATTTCACGAAAACGCATGGCTGTTATTGATACCGGGAAACCTTCTATTACCCATTATCGGATTATAGAACGTTATCGAGCTTACACACGCATTAAAGTTCAGCTAGAAACCGGCCGTACGCATCAAATTCGTGTTCACATGGCACATATTCATCATCCTGTGCTGGGAGATCAAACTTATGGCGGCCGATTACAACTTCCTAAAGGAGCAAGTCCTGCACTTATTGATAAACTCCGCCAGTTTAAGCGTCAAGCGCTGCATGCCAGCGAGCTTGGTTTAACTCATCCGATTACGCAAAAATTAATGACGTGGCAGGCGTCGATGCCGGGGGATATGAGTGAGTTGATTGAGGTTCTAAAGCAGGATGCAGTTAGCGGGGACGAGCGCACAAGTAGAATATATTAAATAATTATCCTAGAATACCAATTTATTTATCTGAAGAGCTATTATGAATTTCATCCAACCCAACTGGCTCGCGCCTAATAACATTAAAGCTTGTACTACATTACGTACAAATGGAGAAAATCATCCCAACTTCAACTTAGCAACACATGTGGGAGATGATTTAAAAAAAGTTCTTGAAAACCGCGCGCAATTAAAAGAGTTATTAAAATTACCCAGTGAACCAATATGGCTTAAACAAATACATAGCTCGGTTGTTGTAAAAGCACTGCCCAAGAATAGAGACACCGAAGCGGATGCTTCATTTACAGATCAAGCAAACAAAGTCTGTGTCGTACTCACTGCAGATTGCTTACCTATCTTAGTTTGCGATCGCAAAGGAACGCATGTTGCTGCTATTCATGCAGGTTGGCGTGGCTTAGCGGGAGGCGTTATTGAAGCGACGCTAAAAGCCTTAAACCTCCCCCATCAAGAATTGATTGTTTGGCTAGGTCCTGCAATCAGCCAACATCATTATGAAATTGGTGAAGAGGTTTATCATACTTTTATAAATAAAAATCCTGAACTGATAGCTGCTTTTGCTCCCACCACCAAAAAAGATCATTGGTTAGCAGATCTCTACACATTAGCTCGTTTATGTTTTAAAAAACAAGGAGTTAAGAATGTTTTTGGTGGTGATTACTGCACTTATAAAGATTTAAAAAGCTTTTATTCCTACCGCCGCGATGGCGAAAAAACTGGCCGCATGGCTAGTTTAATTTGGATCCAATCCTAGGATAAGAGTTCACCTGAAAGCAAATAAAGTGTACAATATATACCTTTTTATAAATTCAATATCGGGGTTATTAAAATGCAACGATTTATGCGTACTATAATTGTGCTAATCATTTCTTTGGGATGTTTATTATCAAGCCTAAGCAGTTTTGCTGGCTCTCCTGCTATTACCGACAGTTTAGCACCCATGTTACAAAAAGCTTTACCCGCTATTGTTAATATTCGTGCACAAATTAAAGTAACAGACTTTAATATGCTCAATAAATTACAACAACGTAAAAAAGGGAATCAGCAACAAAATAATGATGATGAACCTATGCCAGATAAAATGCTTTCCGTTGGCTCAGGTGTCATCGTGGATGCAAACAAAGGCTACATAATCACGAATGCGCACGTGGTCGACGAGGCACAAACAGTGATAGTCACCTTAAGCGATGCTCATCGTTACACTGCCAAAATCATTGGTATGGATAGACCTTCTGACATTGCACTGTTACAAATCCAAGCTAAAAATTTAACTGCTATTCCAATCAGTGATTCAAATAACTTAAAAGTGGGTGACTTTGTTGCTGCAATCGGCAACCCATTTGGCTTAAGCCAAACTGTCACATCAGGCATTGTGAGTGCACTGGGTCGCACCACTCTTGGCTTTGAAAGCTTTGAAAACTTTATTCAAACCGATGCGCCCATTAATCCAGGAAATTCAGGGGGTGCCTTAATTAACACGCAAGGGCAATTAATTGGTATCAACACTGCCATTCTTTCTCCCGATCGCGGCAGCATTGGAATTGGTTTTGCTATTCCATCTAATATGGCAAAAAGTGTCATGCAACAATTGATACAGTTTGGTGATGTAAAACGTGGCGCGCTTGGCATTGGCGCACAAGATATTACACCGGATTTAGCAACTGCATTGAACTTGAATACAACCAAAGGCGCTGCTGTCACAGAAATTATTCCAAATTCATCTGCAGAAAGTGCGGGATTTGAAGTAGGAGATATCATTACTGCAGTCAATGATAACGAAGTAAAAAATGCAAATGACTTAATAAATGGAATTGCTTTTTTACGCGTCGATTCTAAAGCGAATATTCGCCTTTTACGAAATAATAAAACTAAGACTATAACTGCTACACTAACAGATCCAAACAAACGCAGAGAAATAGGGAAATCACTCAATCCTTTCTTGTTTGGTGTTGGGCTAAAAGATTTTAGCGCGCTGATTCCGGGCCATGGCAATGTACAAGGTGTTGCAATAGTCACCATAGAAGAAGATAGTAATGCATGGCAAGCTGATTTGCGTCCAGGGGATATTATTGTTGCAACTAATTCAAATGGCAAAAAACAAAAAATAAATAGCATTGCTGATTTAACAAAAATAGCCAACAGCGCCAAAGACTCACTCGTACTCAATGTACTACGTGGGCCTGGGGCGGTGTTTTTAGTGATTAATCGGGAAGAGGCTTAAAACAATATCGCCGTCATTGCGAACTCTGCGCTTCTCTGCAGAGTGAAGCAATCCAGAGTAATACTGCAACGTTCCCTGGATTGCTTCATCCCGCAAAGAACAAGAGCGCGGGATTCGCAATGACGAAATGATAAACGAGGATATTTTATTTTATGTCTAAACAAATGCTACGCATGCTAATTATTGTTAGCATTGTATTCGCTCTCATATTTGGTTGGTATGGTGCAAAAAAAATTATGTTTGGCTGGTTCATGAGTCACTATGAACCACCGCCGGTTACTGTTTCTGCTAGCACTGCTTCAACAAAAATTTGGCAATCTTATTTAACGTCTGTTGGAACACTCACTGCAGTCAATGGCGTGGACATTAGTTCTGAAGCACCCGGAATCGTCAAAGAAATTTTATTTAAATCAGGACAATCCGTTCAACAAGGTGACACGCTTGTGCTGCTTGACACCAGCGTTGAAGCAGCACAGCTGAAAGATAATAAAGCACGCTTAAAACTCGCTCAGCTTAATTATGATCGTAATAAATCACTGTCACTGAAAAAAACCGTTTCACAATCGACGATGGATAACCTGCTTGCACAATTACAAGAAGCTCAAGCCGGTGTTGAAACAATCGAAGCCAAAATAAAACAAAAAACCATTACCGCCCCTTTCAGTGGCAAAATTGGCATTTGTCAAATTAATGTTGGCGAATATGTTTCAGCTGGAACAACTATGGTCTCACTGCAAGCGCTTGATCCACTGCGTGTAAAATTTAGCTTACCTGAACAATATGTTTCAGAACTTTATGTACAACAGCCCATTGACATCAATATTAATTTATCCGGTGGAACAGCTGTGGCCGGCGAAATCAATGCTATCAATTCCAAAGTCGATCAAACAACACGTAACATTCTCGTGCAAGCAACCATTCCAAATAAAGATTCACGCTTATATCCTGGTATGTTTGCAGCGGTAAAAATCTGGCTACGTGAGCAAAAAAATATTGTCGTATTGCCACAGACTGCTATTTCTTACAGTCTGCATGGCGATTCTGTTTTCATCATTAAAGAAGAAGGCAAAGACAAAAAAGGTAATCCACTGTTACACGCCTATCGTCAATATGTAAAAATTGGCGAACGCCGCGATAATGAAGTTTCTATTCTTGAAGGTGTAAAAGAAGGTGACCAAATCGTCACATCAGGGCAGCTTAAACTACAAAATGGAACACATATTATAATTGATAACAGCGTGGAGCTCTAATTCATGAACTTCACTGATATTTTTGTTCGTCGACCGGTTCTTGCCTGCGTTGTTAGCTTGATCATCTTATTGTTTGGCTTAAGAGCCATGAGCGACTTGCCGTTGCGTCAATTTCCCAAAATGTCGAATACGGTTATCAGTGTCACCACCACCTACCCTGGCGCCAATGCAGAATTAGTAGAAGGTTTTATTACTTCACGTTTGCAAAAATCCATCGCGGGAGCGGATGGTATTGATTACCTCACTGCACAAAGTATGGAAGGCATCAGCACTATCAATGCCAATATCAAATTGAATTATGATCCCAACACGGCCATGACTGAAATCATGGCAAAAGTTGCCGAAGCGCGCAACGACTTACCCAAAGAAAGCAATCAGCCCATTATTCAAAAAGCCACTGGTAGCTCAATGGCTCTGATGTATATTAGTTTTAATAGCAAAAACATGAATACGCAAGAAATCACGGATTATGTTGCGCGTGTAGTACAACCTAAATTACAAACTATCAGTGGTGTTTCTGCGGCTGAAATTTTAGGTGGTAAAACATATGCAATGCGCATCTGGTTGAATACACAAAAAATGGCTGCATTGAATATCACAACCGCGGATGTCGTCACTGCTTTGCAAAATGAAAATTTTCAAGCGGCCGCTGGACAAGTCAAGGGTAATTTCGTTTCATTTAATATCAACACTCGAAGCGATTTAAATAACTCAGCGCAATTTGCTGATATTGTAGTTAAACATGATAATAATACTCTCGTTCGTCTTAAAGATGTAGCAGAAATCCACTTAGGTGCAGAAACTTATGATTCATCGGTCATTTTTAATGGGAAATCTGCCGTATTCATTGGCATGAAAAGCACACCGACAGCAAATCCTTTAACCGTCATTAGCGATGTCAAAAAAATGCTGCCAGAATTACAAGTCAATTATCCACCGGGTTTTGAATCAAAAGTTGTTTATGACAGTACGGAATACATTCGCAGCTCCATTCATGAAGTGATTCAAAGTATTGCTGAAGCAACGATGATTGTGATTCTCGTCGTGTTTTTATTTTTAGGTACCTTACGCACAGTCACTATTCCTGTTATCACTATCCCATTGTCACTCATTGGCGTTTGCTCGTTAATGCTCGCAATGGGTTATTCACTGAATTTGCTCACACTACTTGCTATGGTACTCGCTATTGGTTTAGTGGTAGACGATGCCATTGTAGTCGTTGAAAATATTTATCGTCACATTGAAGAAGGTTTACAGCCCTTTGAAGCTGCTCTTAAAGGTGCGCGCGAAATTGCTGTACCCATTATTACCATGACAACGACTCTTGCAGCTGTGTATGCACCCATTGGATTCATGACTGGCCTTACTGGTGCATTATTTAAAGAGTTTGCTTTTACACTTGCTTTTTCTGTCATTATTTCAGGTGTGGTTGCATTAACGCTTTCACCCATGATGTGCTCAAAAATTTTATCGCACTCTATTTCACAGCAACGTTTCGTGCATTATATTGATAAAACATTTGAAAAATTTAAAAATTACTATGAGCAGCGTTTACGTTTAGCCTTAAATTTCCGTTCAGTCACTGTTGTATTTGCGGCGATTATTTTACTGGCTTGTGGTTTATTAGCATTAACAACCAAAACTGAGCTCGCGCCTGAAGAAGATCAAAGTGTTTTATTTGCTTCTTTAACTGCACCCGCTTATTCTAATATTAATTATTTAACTCAATTTACCAAAAAATTAGATAAAATTTATCAAAGCATTCCTGAAGCCCAAGATTATTTTATTGTAAATGGGATGGGCGCACAAAATAATGCGATTTCAGGACTCATACTCAAACCCTGGAATGGACGCAAAAAAAGTCAAAGCAAAGTGGGAGCAGTACTGAATCCTGAGCTCAGCAAAATTGCTGGGCTGAATTCTATTGCCTTCCCATTACCTTCCATTCCAGGTTCCAATGATGGCTTACCCATTCAGTTTGTAGTCACTTCAACCATGGATCGCTCTGTGATTCAACAAGTCATGCAAAAATTATTGGATGCTGCTAAAAAAAGTGGTTTATTTATGTTTGTTGATAGTGATTTGAAATTTGAAAAACCACAATTAGTCATCAACATTGATAGAAACAAAGCCGGCTTGATGGGTGTGCATACCTCCACCATTGGTAGTGCATTAGCCACTATGTTAGGTGGCGGTAACGTCAATCGCTTTAGCCGTGAAGGTAAAAGTTATCTCGTGATTCCTCAAGTACCGGATGAATTTCGTATCAACCCAGATAAATTAAAAGAAATTTATGTTCAAGCGGATGCACAAAAAGAATTAGTTCCACTCTCTAGCGTTATTAGCATGGAAATGACTGTTATTCCAAATCAATTAAGTCAATTCCAACAATTAAGCTCAGCGACACTGCAAGGTATGATGTTACCCGGTAAATCCATCACACAAGGACTTGCATTTTTAAGTGCTGAAGCGAAAAAAATCTTTCCTACTGGCGTGACATTTGATTACAGCGGTCAATCACGTCAAGCGATGCACGAAGGAAATGCGATGCTTTACACCTTTTTATTTGCAATGATTATTATTTATTTAGTGTTGTCAGCGCAATTTGAAAGTTTCCGTGATCCATTAATCATTCTTATCAGTGTTCCAATGTCCATTGCTGGCGCATTAATCCCATTAAACATAGGGCTTGCTACATTAAATATTTATACGGGCATTGGTTTGGTGACATTAATTGGCTTGATTAGTAAGCACGGAATTTTGATGGTGGATTTTGCCAATAAAATTCAAGAACACGAAGGTTTAGATGCGCATGCTGCGATTATTAAAGCAGCCACATTACGCTTGCGTCCCATCTTGATGACTACAGCGGCAATGGTGCTCGGTGTGGTACCTCTCATTTTAGCCAGCGGTGCAGGCGCAAGAAGCCGTTTTGATATTGGTTTAGTGATTGCATCGGGCATGTTAATTGGAACGTGTTTTACATTATTTGTTGTACCCACAATGTATACGCTGTTTGCGAAAAACCGTGCTGTGCATCATAAAAAAGTTCAAGTGAAAACTGACGCTGAAGTTCAAACAATATAAATTACGCAGCGATTCTATCATCGATAACAAGCAGGAATGACAAATAGAGGGGTGTATATGCGGCAACGTGTGAATAAGACAAATCTGCCAATTTCTGGGCAGCAAGATTCTAAATTAGAAAATACTATAGTGAAATTTATAGAAGGTAATAAATCAAAAGCAATAGCACAACTTGC
The DNA here is from genome assembly GCA_963710715.1 of uncultured Gammaproteobacteria bacterium. Taxonomy (GTDB): domain Bacteria; phylum Pseudomonadota; class Gammaproteobacteria; order DSM-16500; family DSM-16500; genus CAVQBL01. The sequence continues at coordinate 354,581 of CAVQBL010000014.1, forward strand.
AGCACAGGAAAATAGCCTTGAAGCTATTCAGTATCTTGCCAAGCTAAGTATCGAAAATAAAAATTGGCGAGGTAAACCCAAACCAAATGTACGGAGTGGATTATTTTTATGTACTATGGCTTTAATGTTGGGATCAAAAGAAAGCTGGATACAAAAATTTTTAGATACGTATGCAGAAGATCCTAACTACCACTACCATAAATACCATGACTTAGCACGTCATTATAAACATACTTTAGATGAATATATAGATAAGATCAAAAAAAAGAAAAAGCTCAGCGAAATGAAACTTCTCAATCCACTCTCTGCTATATTAGAATATGCAAATGATATTGATGGCGAAATAAAGGAAAAGTTAAGCAGCGCTGCAGCAGGGGGAAATGCGGTGTTATATGCTCGAGCTGAATACAAGGCATACGTGGAAGTACACGGCTTTAATTTGTCTGATGTAACAAAAGGTGCAAAAAAAGCTCTTAATGTTGACAATGATTATTTGAAAAATGAATCAAACAAACGAACAATGTACGCTACTGAGCTTCCCCAACGAGATGAAACATGGCCAGAGAGCATTAATATTAAAGAAATATTAGCATCAGACTCAAAATCAGAAAACGTAGAATCTTCAGCTGCAATAGTATCAACAGATGAACTTAATATAGAGGAACAACCCACTCCCCCAGGTGGTTTACTTTTTGCTGTTCCTGACTCAACACCTTTTTCATATGCTGTTATTACTAATCAATTAGGGAATGCAGTAGCACAAACCTCAACTTTGAAAACAGAAAACACAGACGCTAAGGAGCAAAATCAAAATGACAACTTAGCTTCAAACTTACATAGTTTACCTCCTGTACCAACACGTGTTCCTGAACAACCGATACCTTCTGCTCCGCCAGTTGATGATCGAGCTCGACAGGTATTTGTCCCCGCATGCTAAATACAGATAGCAGCATTGCTAGCATGGATAGAACATTTTTCAGGACGACAGGAACGAGCTGAGAGAATTTTTAACTCGCTATAATATTGCGTATGACGAGAAATATCTTTGGGACTGACTTATGCGCTTTCAGCGCGGGGAGGGTGGGGTGATTCATTTACCCAGGCCGGCGGATGCAAAAAGACGCATCCTTGGCCCGGGCTAAACTACGTTTTTTAGCCTTCGGCCAATAAAATGCATAAATTTTAATGAGGTAACCCTGAGTTTTTGTCGTGTACAAGCCTAACTAATCCGCTTCGCGGAAAAATGATAGTAAGGACAAAAGGTTATAATTTTGTCCCTAGAAGAGCTAACTCTCATGGACCCCGTGTTTCTTAATATTTTCTTAAGGTCAAATGATTAAAATATATTGATTGAAAATAGAAAAACGAGGATTAAAAAACATGCCTACGCATCCAAAAAGTGGTGTAACGGGAGGAGCAAAAGCGGCTGAAATGGAAGTAGTAGCAGCACCCGAAACAAAAGATAGCATGAATGTAACATCCGGGGCATTCCAAGTCATGATACCCACGCCCAAGCAACCCACAGATCTGCAATTGTTGAACACGCTATTTAGACTTTTAGGGGATACAGAGAAAAGAATAATAGAAATTAAAAATTTTTTAAATAGACATTCGCATCTCATTAATATGGTTTACCCAGCTAAATTTAGTCCAATTAAATTTCCTAATGGGTTTGAAATCGGTTGTGTCAATTGTAGGCCGATTACTTTTGCTATAGCGCAAGGCGATTCTGAATTAGTTAAACTTTTATTAAACTGTGGTGCAGATTATTCATTAGAAATAAAAGATGGAAATTCGCCACGTATGGATATCTTGAGAGAGACATTGAATAATTTAATGGAGCCAACAGAAGCAAAGAAAATTTTTGATTTGTTATGCGCGCCAATTCAGGCACAATCATTCTCTGTTTCTTCGTCATCGGCAGTAGTACCTCCTCAACAACAATCTTTTGTTCCACCGCCCTCATACAGCCTGCCTTCTATGTGGCAGCCTTTCCCCTCACCACCACTTTATAATCCTTTTTATACGGACCAACGTTATTTGCCACTTGCCACAAATTCTCTTCTTATGGCACCACCTTTCCTTCCATCATCTAGTTCCTCTAGTGCGGTCTCAAACTTACCACCACTTGCAAGTTCCAACTTTTCCCCGAGTTTTTTTTCAAATAACAATGGAAATTTTAATACTTCGGGATCATTTACTACTGGAGTTCCATCAAGTACACCAAAGTCGTACATATAAGTTAAAAAATTATTTCAAATAATTATTTTTGGTAAACCTATCAGCCAACTAGCATCTTATCAACCCCAGAAACCGCAGCGATTGATAGTAATTGTGGTGGGATATTTTTAAACCGAATCGATTTATTTTTTTGTTTCGCGAGTTTCATCCATTCAATCAGCAATGCGAGAGCAGCACTGTTTGAAGATGCAACTTGCGATAAATCAATTTGTAATTCTTTGCATTGCGCAAATAGCGGAAGGCTTTTATTCCAAAGATCCACAACACTGGTAAAATCGAGCTCCCCCGAAAGAACCAATGTTGAATCTTGATACGTGAAATTAGCTTTGTTATTCAAGCTCAGCCCCCATGCGCCCCGTTATGTGCTCTAAGAGTTTTTAACAAGCTTGCCATATTACCTTGCGATAATTGGTCAGCAAATTGCGAGCGAAAACTTTCCAGCATGCTGATACCCTCTACAGTCAAGTCATACAACTTCCACTGTGAACCACGGAGCACTAAGCGATAACTAACGGATATAGCAGGTCCATCATTACGTATAATTTGACTATCCACTTTGACATCCTGTTTTCCTGCATAACCACCACGTACTGGATAAAATTGTACTTTTTGATCTCTATATTCTGCTAAGGCAGATGCATAAGTACGCACCAATAACGTAGTAAATTCTTTTTGAAATTGTGCACGTTGTGCTGGCGTTGCGCTATCCCAAGTACGCGGAGGGAGAACTCTCTTTGACATTTCTACTGTATCTGCGTGTGGAACCATAATTCGATCTGCCAAAGAATAAACTAATCCTGGATTGCTGTGTAAAGTTGCCTGTTTAGCTCTTAGTTCACTGATGACTTGATTTGCAATTGAATTTAGCAAGTCTACCGGGTTACTTTGTGCCTCTGCAAGCGCAGGTATCCACAATAAGCAGCCCAATAAAATGCTTAAAAAAATATTCGTTATCTTTTTCATTGCTGTTTCTCTCCAGATGTCGTTGTAGGCGTTGGATTGCTAATTTTATATATCAGCTGTCCAATCAGTTTTTCTAAAATCATTGCAGAATGTGTTTCTTGGATTTGACTACCTTGTTTCAAATAGGTATTACTGTACATAGGTGTAATCGCAATATAATTATCGCCTAATAATCCTGCCGTTAAAATACTGGCTGATGAGTCGCTTGGAATATCACTTACATTAGAATTAATATGCAATTTGACAACTGCGCGATACGTGGATGGATCTAAATGAATAGCGGAAACTTCACCAATCGTCACACCCCCCATCTTCACTGCAGATCTAACTTTCAACTGCCCTATATCATCAAATTGAGCTGTTACAGTGTAGCCTTCTGCTTTAAAAAAGCTTGTCAAGCCACTGACTTTGAAAGCTAAAACTAATAAAGCTGTAATGGCTGCTAGTAAAAACAAGCCCACAAAACTTTCCACGGTTCGTTGCGATAACATCACCATCCCCCTATCATCATCGCGGTTAATACAAAATCCAAGCCCAATATTGCTAGTGAAGAATACACCACAGAACGCGTTGTTGCATTTGCGATCCCCGCAGACGTTGGTTCTGCATCGTACCCCTGATACACGGCAATCCATGTAACAGCTAATCCAAACACGATACTTTTAATTATCCCATTGATCACATCTGCATGAAATGCTACGGATGCTTGCATATTTGACCAAAATGCACCGGAATCCAAACCTAGCCATTTCACTCCAACGAGATAGGCACCATAAATCGCTACTGCATTAAAAATGATTGTGAGCAATGGCATCGAAATAAAGCCACCCCAAAGACGTGGTGCAATAACTCTGCGAATAGGATCCACTGCCATCATTTCCATACTGGATAATTGGTCAGTTGCTTTCATGAGTCCAATTTCGGCAGTGAGCGCTGATCCCGCTCGGCCGGCAAATAATAATGCTGTGACGACAGGACCTAGTTCACGTGCAACACTGAGTGCTACCAGCGGACCCAGTTCTTGCGCAGCGCCAAACTTAGATAAAGTATGATAACCCTGTAGCGCTACCACCATACCGATAAATAAACTGGATACGACAATAATGAGTAAGGACAACACACCTTCTGCATAAATTTGTTGAATAACGAGTGGAAAACCTTTCTTTATATTTGGAAAACGAAACATAACACCAAATAATAAAAATCCTGCTTTACCCAGCTCTCTTAAAGTATCAACACCCCAACGACCTAATGCTGCCACATGAGTCATCATGCACCCACTCTCCCCATTAAATCTTGTTCTAACCTATCTTTTGAATAATGAAATGGCACAGGACCATCCGGTAAGCCATACAAAAATTGCTTAACCAACTGAGATTCATCTTGCTTAACCGCTGTTGGGTTACCTTGACCAATGACTTTGCCATCTGCAATAACATATGCGTAATCTGAAATACTTAATGTTTCTGGGACATCGTGGGAAACGATCACACTCGTCATGCCTAACGCATCATTTAACGTGCGAATCAGTTTAACCAGCACCCCCATTGAAATCGGATCTTGGCCTGTAAAAGGCTCATCATACATGATTAATTCGGGGTCTAAAGCGATGGCTCGCGCCAATGCAACACGTCGTGCCATACCGCCCGATAATTCGCTAGGCATAAGATCTCTAGCACCGCGCAAACCCACCATTTCCAATTTAATCAGCACTAAGCTACGAATCATAGCTTCTGATAATTTGGTATGCTCGCGCAAAGGGAAAGCGACATTTTCAAACACGCTTAAGTGGGTAAACAAACCACCCGTTTGAAACAACATGCCTATGCGTTTACGAAACTTATAGAGTTCATAACGTGGAAGTTTATGGATATTTCGACCTGCAACTAGAATTTGGCCTTGAGTTGGACGTAACTGTGCACCTATCAACCGTAACATTGTGGTTTTACCGGTACCACTGGGACCCATGATGGTAGTGACTTTACCTTGTGGGATAACCATATCAACACCGCGGAAAATAGCGCGGTTGTTGCGCTGGAAATGTAAGTTGCTGATTTCGATTAAGTTACTCTTACTCATACTTAGGACTGTATTTACCTTATATAATAAGAGTATTTTCTCATTTTTTCATGATAAATGATAGGGGCCATTTTTAGTCTCAATATATCCTTTTTTACTTATATTTTTTTCTTTACTACTGAAGAATGCTCTCCCTCTACAATTACTTGTTGTTGACCTGGTTTATGTTTGTGCTTTTCTTCCTGTGAAGGTTGAAATATTCCTGGTCTTTTAGGGACTTTGGGCATTGCAGCCAGTAGCGCATTTACCCGTTCCTCTTCGGTTTTCTCTTTCTTTACAGGAGCCACAACCTGACTACCTGGCTCTGCAGAAGAAACCCGAGGAAGATCCGCTTGCCCTTCTTTTTGTAAAACTTCGGGGGGCTGCTGAGGTGGTACAAAACTGACAGGTGCAGATGCTGGCGACTCAGCACTCGCTGGTTGCTCCACTTCCGCCTGTTCAATAAATTCAGGAGGAGGAGCTGAAGGTTGTGGTGAAGTAGGAACATCAACGAATCCTTCGCGAGCGATTTCAGGAGGAACATATTCAGGAGGAGCTAAAGACTCCGCACGTTGAAGAGGAGGCGCAGATGCAACAGTGCCCTGTATCGCCTCTGCTTTTTCATCTGCTTGTTTTACAGCATGGACTTCTTCCGGGCTCAATGCAGTTTTTCCGAGTAAATCATTCGCTCTCATTGAAAGATCTTGAAATCGTTTCTCTCCCAGCCTGAATCTGATAACTTCTTCCAATGTTTGTCTAAGTCCAGGATTTATTGGTTTTAATCTAATTGTAGCTAAAATAGCAAAATCAACATTATTGCCATATAATGATTCTAAACGCTTTTTCCAATTATCATAGTCCTTACCATAATTTGTTGGAATGATAGTTCGGAAAAATATTCGTATATTATCAATCTCCGAGCCGGGTTTTATTTCATCATCAAAATATGATCCTAATTTTCTGCCAACGAGCGATGATTTAAAACCTAGCAATGGTTTATCTTGTGATAAAACATATCTTGCCACATCGAACGCAAAGAATGGATCCTGGTAAAACCCACTCAGATCACGTGCGTTTTCTAAAATAGGCTTATATTCTTCTTGGGCATATTTTTTACGAAGTTCTGCATATTTAGAATTATATTCGAACGTAATTTTTTTAAGCGGCGGTTCTTTGCCTAAACCATCATCTATTGCTTTTATAATCGATTCCCCTATCATTTTTACATTTTCTTTTGCATCCGATACTACTCTGTTTTGAATAAGTTTTTGATTATAATCCCATGCAGATAAAATACCTGCGCTAAGATTGCTATAAAACTTCTCATGCTGTGCCTGTAATTCTTGAACATTCACCTTGCCCATAAGCATACGCTCTTTATCAGAAAGCAATGCTTTATAAAACTCATTCCTCTTTTTTCGTTTTGAATACTTCGCATAAGTATAAGTTAAAGAATGCTTGTCAGCCTCGCGTCCCTCTGCCTCTATTACATCATCAAGTTTCTTTTGCATCGCCACCAACAATGGTTTACCCATATTATCAGGATGCAATCCTAACACACATGCAAAAAAAGAAGCACGACTGTTGTGATGGTCTTTTACATGAAATTCATAAAGCTTTTGCAATGCCCAACGATAACCTTCCCGCGCTGCGCGTTGTGTTACCAATTCCTCACTAGGAATATCTATTTCTCCTGTATAGTCATATTTTTTTTCAGCAATTTCTGTTTCCCTGTGTTGCACATCAAGACATCTTCCTAATAATTTTTTTAAATCATAATTATTTGTATTTTTCTTACTATAATAGGTAAGATCTTTTATAATTTTATTTATAATAGGCAGTCTTTGCTGTTGACACAGCGATCCCCCTTGAAAACGGCAAACAGCATCGAAACTTTTGTAATAAAGTTCTAAAGTCTGCTCATTATACGGGTTAACACTAGGATCAAATGCACTGATCTCAAGCATTACCTTTGTAAGGTGGGCTTTCATTTTCTCTTGGGGAGTTTGTTTTTTACCGCGATGAAGTTCTTTATATATATTATCTACTTTTTGATTAATGACGCGTCTCGATGGTTCTTGACCAAAAGAGTCTTTCATTGCATAACTCGTGATATGTTTTTTTATCCCTTCTTTAACTCTCTGTGACTCCTCTGGGGTTAGCAGTTTACCATGTGCTGGATTAAACTGATTATAATAGCTTGGATTATAGACATCTTGATACTCCTTCCATGCCCTTAAAATTCCTATCCTAAGGTTGCTATATAATTTCTCATGTTCTGCCTTTAATTCTTGAGACTGCTCCTTAGAGATCTGCCCTTTAGAGATCTGCTCTTTCTCATGATTTATTTTGTTTAGAAACCATAATAAAAATACAGCTTTCTGTCCTCGCACATCTTTGTAATGAAACAAAGAAAAAGGTTGCTCTGAGAATTCATCTTTTTCATTCGTTATCTTTGTTTTAAATTCTTGAGATGTATTCTTAGGATGCAATCCACTCATCAATGCCAGTAAAGAGCCACTGTATTCTGCTTCTTTATTTCGTTCATAAAGCGCTGTTAACGCCCAAAGATAACCATCTCCCGCTGCATGTTGTAATATCTCCATCTCTGTAGGAATATGATCTTCTTCTGGGTAAAGATAAGCTCCCTCAAGAAGAAGACTTTCCCTGCCCTGAATAAAACGATACTGTTCTAATAATTTTTCTACTTCAAAATCATTTTCTTTACCTTCCATATACCCATCAAGGGCTGCTATACCAGCGTTAATAATATCTAATCTAGCCCCTTGACACCTATTCTCTCCCTGAAGCCGGCAAACAGCAGCATAACTTTTGTAATAAAATTTTAAGACCTCAGGAATAGATTTTCCCTTAGGATTAAATCTATTCATTTCATTGGATATTTCCTGCAGTTTTTCTTCCGTGGGGATTTGCTTTTCATCGCGTCGCGCACTACTCATCTTTTTTCCTCCCGGACTTCTCTTTAATGCATATGTACCCTTATTTAAAGTATAGTCGCCGAAGATATTTTTTGTTATTGCGAAGACATTGCTATGCAAGATATTGTTTATTCTCGGTATCGCGACCTTGCCCAGTAAAGCTTAGTTTTTATTTTCTTATCTGACCATTTCAATGTATTATACCCCTCTAAACCTTAATGATTTATTTAGAAGAATGTTATGCAAGACATTGAAAAAATATGCGAACTGGGACGTGCAGTCATTGAAACTGAGGCCAACGCCATCGCTGCATTAATGGACAGAATTGATCATAATTTTGCCAATGCGTGTCATTATCTATTAGCCTGCGAAGGACGAATTATAGTGATGGGTATGGGAAAGTCAGGACATATTGGTAAAAAAATTGCTGCCACTTTTGCAAGCACGGGAAGTCCAGCTTTCTTTGTACATCCTGGTGAAGCGGGTCATGGTGATGTTGGGATGATTACTAAAAAAGATGTCATTTTAGCATTATCCAATTCCGGTGAAACGGAAGAAATTATTTCACTCATTCCTGTCATTAAACATTTAAATGTGCCACTGATCACACTCACTGGAAAAACAAATTCCACACTAGCGCAAGCCAGCAATATCACTCTCGATGTCAGCATCGAAAAAGAAGCGTGCCCATTAGGTCTTGCACCTACAGCTAGCACAACAGCTGCTCTTGTTATGGGCGATGCATTGGCAATTGCATTGCTACAAAAACGTGGATTTACCGCAGAAGATTTTGCATTGTCACATCCAGGCGGAACGCTAGGAAGACGTTTACTTTTACGTGTTGATGAAATTATGCATGTGGGCTCTGCCATTCCTAGAGTCGATTATAATGCTTTACTAAAAACAGCATTAGTTGAAATCACACAGAAAAAACTCGGCATGACCACAGTGATTGGTGAAGATAATAAGTTAGCCGGTGTTTTTACAGATGGCGATGTGCGCCGTGCTTTTGATAATGCTTCAGATATTCATACAACAGCGATTCATCAATTCATGACAAAAAATCCCAAAGTGATTCGTCCTGGGACCCTCGCTGCAGAAGCATTACATATTATGGAAACACATAAAATTACTTCTTTGATTGTAACTAACGAGCACCATCAACCTGTTGGTGTAATTCACCTGCATGACATCTTGCGCGCGGGAGTAATGTAAGCATGCGAAATATCATTGATAAAGCTGCAAACGTTCGTTTGGTTATGTTTGATGTGGATGGAGTACTGACTACCGGTGAACTTTTTTATGGTTCAAATGGGATGGAGTTAAAAGCATTTCATGTGCATGATGGTCAAGGCATGCAAATGTTACAACAATCAGGCGTACAAATTGCTATTATCACTTTGCAACACTCTGATATCACCACACAACGCATGAAAGATTTAAGCATACAACATGTCTACCAAAACCAACCCGATAAGGTCCGTGCTTACGAAGATCTTAAACTAAAATTAAAATTAAATGATCAAGAAATCGCATATGTTGGTGATGATTTTCCTGATTTACCCTTGATTCTGCGCGCAGGATTGGGGATCGCAGTTGCGAATGCTCCTAATATTATTCAACGTTATGCTCACTGGGTTACAAAAGCCAGAGGAGGAAAAGGCGCTGTTCGTGAAGTGTGTGATTTCATTATGGAGGCACAAGGAAGTTATCAAACCGCCATACAACCCTACTTAGAAAGGTAGCACAAATCACGCCGTCACTTATCACCATACTGGATTACCACGCCTCACATAAAGCTAAAGCGTGAGGCTCGCAATGACGAGTTCTTTTTGTAAGAATCGTGAATTAAGTTGCAAATAATTATCTGGAGAGCTTTTAATAGTGTTAAGTTTAAAAAACTTTCTGATTGGTTTACTGCTCGTTGTCGCCGTGGGCTTAAGCGGCTGGTCAGTTTTTATTTCTAATCAGTTAAAACCCTCCTCACATAATAATCCTGGCTTGCCAGATGCTTTCATGAGCAACGTCATTGCTACCACATTGGATAAACAAGGCAATCCCTCGCTTAAACTGGTTACACCTAAAATGGTTCACTATCAAGAAAACGACAAAACTGATATTTTATCCCCACATGTCACTGTTTTTAGACAATCACCCAACCCTTGGTATATTGATTCTGATTTTGCCAAAGTAACAGAAGGCATCGATCAAATATTATTTTGGAGTAATGTAGTCATATACCATTCAGCAGATACGGAAAGCCCAACAACCACTTTAAAAACTGCTTCATTAACTGTTTTTCCTAATAAAAAAACCGCCGAGACACATGACGCAGTTACCATCATTCAACCCAGCACTATTGTGCACGCTGTTGGGATGACAGCAGATTTAGCGAGTGGTAACATTAAATTGCTCTCGCAAACGCAAGGTGAGTATGTACCCGATGCTAAGTAAAATAATTCTTCGGATTTATAAGCGTAAGGGCAGACACATGTGTCTGCCCACATTGAAAAGAGCGCGCCCCTACGCAACCAGCATATTTCTCTCATTCTTGTTCATCCCAAATTTCTGTTATGCCCTGCCTGATGACAACCAAAAACAACTCAATATTGTGGCTAATTCATCACAATTGAATTATAAAACTGGAGCAAATGTCTACGAAGGGAATGTAAAAGTTGATCAGGGTACGACGCACATTACCGCTGATCGCTTAACTACGCAAAATAATAAACGCCATAAAATAGAAAAAGCGGTTGCCTATGGAATTCAGAAACGAGCAGAATATTCAACCATCGCAAAAATAGGAGATCCCGTTTTTCATGCGCAAGCTGAAAAAATTACATTTGATTCGCTTAAGTCCATCATCATTTTGGAAGGCAATGCAACTGTGACGCAAGGAGAAAACAGTTTTCAAGGCACAATCATCATTTATAATATGAAAGACCAAACTATAGTTGTGCCTCCGTCGAAAATGGGCCAAGCTAGAATTTTGATTGGTAACACATGAATACATTACATATCAAAGAACTCAGCAAAAAATATAAGTCACGCCAAGTCGTGAAAAATGTTTCTTTGGAGTTAAAAAGTGGAGAAATCGTCGGCTTGTTGGGCCCTAACGGAGCAGGCAAAACTACTTCATTTTATATGATTGTCGGTTTAATTGCGTGTGATGGCGGACAGATTTTTTTTGATGATAAAGATATTACTCATTTACCGGTACACACACGCGCGCAATTAGGCATTAGCTACTTACCACAAGAAGCATCCATTTTTCGCAAGTTGAGTGTTGCAGACAATATCATGGCAATTTTAGAATTACGGAAAGATTTAAATAAACAACAACGCCGTGAGCAATTAAATCAATTGTTGGAAGAATTACACATTGATCATATTCGTGATGAGATTGGTATGAGTTTATCTGGCGGTGAAAGACGTCGCGCAGAAATCGCACGCGCACTAGCGATTGAACCCAAATTTATTTTGTTAGATGAACCGTTTGCAGGGATTGACCCCATTTCCGTATTGGATGTCAAACGCATTATTTCTCATTTGCGTGCACGCAAAATTGGTGTGCTCATCACCGATCATAATGTGCGGGATACATTAGCCATTTGTGAGCATGCGTATATCGTAAACCAAGGTGAAATTATTTGTGCGGGAACACCGCAAGTCATTTTGGATAACAAGCAAGTCAGATCAGTTTATTTAGGCGAAGAGTTTAATTTATAAAGAGGAAACACACTATGCAACTTCATATCACAGGTCGCAGTTTTGAAATCACTCCGGCAATAAAAGACTATGCTACTGAAAAATTAGTTCAGCATTTGAATCGATATAAAAACATCATCAACAAAATTAATATGGTATTACAAATTGAACACGATAATCATATCGCTGAAGCAACTATCTCTATTAAAAGCGGCGCTAGCATACATGCATCCGCAAAAACCGGTGATATGTACAGTGCAATTGATGAGTTAGTTGATAAATTAACTGGTCAAATCACAAAACATAAAGAGAAAATGACTGATCATCATAGGGAATAGACCCCTTTCCAAGATGAGTAACAACAAAAGACGAAGGTTTGGAAAGAGAATAGACCTCTTTCCAAACCGAGTATTTTGTTGTTAATCGAGGCGCACCGAGTAACGCAGCGGAGTGTACGTGTTGGTACATGAGCAGCGTAACGCAGGTGCAACGATGAGTAACAACAAAAGACGAAGGTTTGGAAAGAGAATAGACCTCTTTCCAAACCGAGTATTTTGTTGTTAATCGAGGCGCACCGAGTAACGCAGCGGAGTGTACGTGTTGGTACATGAGCAGCGTAACGCAGGTGCAACGATGAGTAACAACAAAAGACGAAGGTTTGGAAAGAGGTCTAATAATGATTCGTCAACCCATCACCATTATTAACAAATTTGGCTTGCATACTCGTGCCGCGGCTAAGCTCGTTGCCAGCGCAAACAAATTTCAAAGCAAAATTGAACTTGCGCATAATGATTATATTGTTGACTGCAAGAGTATCATGAGCGTCATTACGCTAGGCGCGGCTAAAAACATGAAACTAGAGCTGATAATTTCTGGACCTGACGAAAATGCCGCACGTGATGCCATTGTTAAGCTTATTCATAATCGATTTGGGGAGTCGGAATAGATACTTAATGCTCGTGGCATTCTTCTGCCAATTAACGCGGACGCTGAAGTTAGATCGAAGCCCCGTCATTGCGAGCCCGCGCGCGCTTTTTTGCGCGGGCGTGGCAATCCAGGCAGCACAAAAATGTTCCCCTGGATTGCTTCGCATGAAAAGCACATGCTCGCAATGACGGAGCTTCGATCTAACTTCAACTGCAACTCGTCAATCCCCCGCCACCACCATACTTTCCAACAAAATCGAGCCTGTCTTTATATTTCCACGCTGATCCACATCACTACCCACTTCAACTAAATTTGCATACATGTCTTGCAACTTACCAGCAATCGTAATTTCTTCCACGGGATATTGAATCTCACCATTTTCTATCCAAAAACCTGCTGCGCCACGTGAGTAATCGCCGGTGATAATATTGACTCCTTGTCCCATTAATTCCGTCACCAGCACCCCCTTCCCCATCATTTTTAATAAATCCGCTAAGCCTTTATTGCCTGTACTAATAAATAAATTATGCACACCACCTGCATTGCCTGTCGTTCGCATACCCAGTTTTCTAGCAGAATAAACTCCCATGGAATAATTTTGCAGCACACCTTTTTCAATAAATACATTCTCACGTGTTGCTACACCATCATCGTCAAACGGAGCACTACCCAGCATTTTATCTAAATGCGGTCTCTCATCAATGCGAACATGTTTCGCAAACACTGGTTTACCTAAGCAATCTAACAAAAATGAAGATTTACGATATAAATTACTTCCTGAAATTGCTGCAATAAAATGGCCTAATAATCCACGAGCTTCTTCCGCAGCAAAAATAATCGGCACACGTCGTGTGCTAAGTCGCTCCGCACCTAAGCGCCGCACTGTTCGTTCTGCAGCTTTTTTAGCAACTTGCTCAGTGGGCTCTAATAATTGCGGATCACATGTCACTGTATAACTGTAATCACGCTGCATCTCATCATCTTGTTGCGCGATTAAGACGCAACTCATTTCATGACGCGAGATAGGATAGATGCCGATAAAACCATGACTATTGCCATAACCATGCCATGCTTGAATAGTCGATAGAGTCGACCCTTCAGAATTGGTTATACGTTTATCTTGAGCTAATGCTATCGCTTCACATTCGCGTGCTAATTCAATTGCTTGTTCTACAGTCACTGACCAGGGATAGTATAAATTGACAGCGGGAAATTGAAATGCCAACAGGTCTTTTTCTGCTAAACCAGAAAAACGGTCTTCATCCGTAAAGCGTGCAATGTTACATGCTGCTTGAACCGCAGAGCGAATCGCCTCAGGTCTAACATCCGAAAGACTGACTGATCCTGTTCGTTGTCCAAAATATACAGTGATCCCTATCATTTTGTCTTGATTGTACTCAACAGTCTCAACTTCACCTTTGCGCACTGTGACAGAAAATCCTTTATTAACTCCAACATCTACTTCTGCACTGCTCGCATGTTGGTGTTTTGTTTCTTGCAAAATATCAGTAATCAGTTTTCGTAAGCTTATTTCATTAAAAAAATCGACTGGTAATCTTTCAGGCATATTATTTTTCTCTCAAATCCATATTAATTTAAATGATTTTATAGTATCTTAAGTTTGCAAGTAATAGAATCGCTTTTCGGAAATAACCTTGGGATAATAAAGGAGAAAAATGCCATGAAGAAGTTGGTCGCGTTATTAGTAAGTGCAATGTTAGTTTGTTCCTCTGTTGCTTTTGCAGAAGATTCTACACCAAACATGAATCCAAACGAAAACAACATGCAACAGCAAGCAAATTCAGCTGACCCAAGCAATGCACAAAATGCTGCTGAGCCATCTGAAAAAGGCAAGAAAAAGAAAAAATGCGCTAAGCATTGCAAGAAAAAGCATGCTAAAAAGCATCACAAAGCTAAAAAAGAAATGCAACAGTAACATTTGAGAAGTAGACCATGAAGGACCCGGGTAACGCTGCCGAACAGCGTGATAGTAAATCGCAACGCAAGCGCCAAATGTTAGCGCTACAAAAAATTGGCGCTTTGCTAGTCGAGTTACCCGCAGCGCAGTTAGCCCAGGTCCCTTTAGATTCTACTCTTGCAGAAGCAATTGCAACTGCCCGCACTTTAACGAGTCATGGGGCAAAACGCAGACAACTGCAATATATCGGTAAACTCATGCGAGACACCGATCCCGAACCTATTCAAACTGCGTTAGATAACCTACAGCTCAAAAATCAACAAGGCAAAGCAAAGTTTCATCATATTGAACGCTGGCGTGATAGGCTTATTGCTGAAGGTGATAAAGCATTACAAGAATTTCTTACCCAATTCCCCACTGCCGATAGCCAACACTTACGTCAATTGATACGCAAAGCACAGCAAGAACATACTGCACAAAAAAGTGGCGCGGATACTATATTATTCCGGTACTTACGGGAAATTATTAATCCTACGTAGCAATCGCTAAATAATAGCCTTGGTGTACAGATAGACGAGGATTAACCGAGATGATAAAAATGAAAACAAGCTACAAAAGGGAAATAGAAAGGAATTTACATAAATGTACCATAGCAGATAGAACATTCTTCAGGAAATATTTTTCTCTTTAGGGTCTGTTTACATTTCGCTATGCCGGGTCAGGATGAGTGACTCGTTCCACCCACTGTAAGAGCATCAACACGTAAGGTCGGCTGCCCTACTCCCACAGGAACACTTTGACCATCTTTACCACAAATTCCAATCCCAGAATCTAATTGTAAATCATTACCTACCATGGAAACTTTATTTAATACTTCAAGTCCATTGCCAATCAGAGTTACGCCTTTAACAGGCGCTGTCACTTTGCCATCTTCAATGAGATACGCTTCACTCGCTGAAAACACAAATTTGCCGGAAGTAATATCGACTTGCCCGCCGCCAAAATTCACGGCATAAATGCCTTTCTTGACGGATGCAATAATTTCTTGTGGCGTAGACGTGCCTGGCAACATATACGTATTTGTCATACGTGGCATCGGTGCATGTGCATAAGACTCGCGTCGCCCATTGCCCGTTGACTTCGTACCCATTAAACGTGCGTTGCGTTTATCTTGCATGTAATTGCGCAACACACCTTTTTCGATTAATACAGTGCATTGTGTTTGAATACCTTCATCATCCACATTCAAAGAACCGCGTCGATTTGGCAAGGTACCATCATCTACAATCGTGCATAAAGACGATGCAACTTTTTCACCCATGCGTCCAGAAAAAACAGAAGTCCCTTTACGATTAAAATCACCTTCTAATCCATGACCCACTGCTTCATGTAACAATACGCCGGGCCAACCTGGACCTAACACAATAGGCATCGTACCTGCCGGTGCATCAATTGCATTTAAATTCACTAATGCTTGCCGAACCGCTTCACGTGCATACGCTAACCCGCGATCACTTTCATAAAAATATTGATAATCAAAACGTCCGCCACCACCCGCATAACCCGATTCACGGCGACCATTCTGCTCAACGATCACGCTCACATTTAATCGCACTAATGGGCGCACATCGGCCGCAACATGACCATCACTCGCCATAATTAAAATTGTTTCATATTCGGCTGCTAAACTTACATTGACTTGTACGACGCGTGGATCTTGCTGTCGTGCGTATGCATCTATGCGTTGCAATAATGCAACTTTGTCATTTTCGTGCAGAGAATTTAATGGATTTTGCGGAAGGTATAATTCATGCCCTTTTGACCACTGCAAAGATTTAATAGACTGTTCACCGCCATGCTTGCTGATACTGCGTGCTGCTTGAGCCGCTTGTTCCAGCGCTGGCATAAGAATGTCATCCGAATAAGCAAACCCGGTTTTTTCACCGCTCATGGCACGTACCCCTACGCCACGATCAATGTTATAGCTACCGCCTTTAATGATGCCATCTTCTAAAGACCAAGATTCAGAGTAACTCGATTGGAAATACAAATCCGCATTATCAATAGTATTTCCTAATACCTTTCCAAGCACTTGCTGCAATTGATTTTCTGTCAATCCTGCTGGATCTAATAAATCATGACGTGCAATTTCAAAAAAGTCTGCCATATACTTCCTCTACTCCTCGATAAAGTTCAACCCCTTGCTTTTATTGCCCATGATCCAGTAGGATAAAAACTACTAGATGGATTATATTCGCGAGGGAACAGTCAATGAAGCTATTATACCTGCTCGGACTCATTTATTTAAGTTTAGCACTTGCAGCTTGCACTACCACCCAAAATAAACCTTTATCTTACAAAGCGATAGTAGACCGCTATGTTAAGCCTCCCCAAGACAATTGCCCTATCCCTAAAAAGAAAGTGAAACTTTACTCAAAATTAAAACCCGCTACTCCATATAAAGTAATAGGTAAAGCACGCGTATCAAAATACAGTGAAAATGGTGCCAAAAGACAAAAAACCACTATCAATGGCCTCATGCGACAACTGGCAGCATCCGTTGGCGGCGACGCGGTGATCGAGCTTACACAGGATGGAGATGCGGTGAGTGGGACGATTGTTAAATATAGGAAGGCGTTGGCTTAAAAACGTTCGGACACAATTGCTGCTTTAACCTAAACCAAGTTACGTTAAAGCTTATTTACTGCGATACAAGATCTTGTTGTCAGAGTGCTCACGGCTATCCAGTGCTGCATAATTCTGCCTAACGATTTGATTTTATTTTTTGGGATAGGCTCTGTTTCTACTGCTGGAGCTGCCATTATTAAATGGGGCAATATGAAATTGTCTGATGAAATTGATGAAGGTGTAATATCACAAGGTGAACCCAATATTGAAAGTAGTGATTACTAAATGTTAGAGTTATAAAATGGGACAATTAGATGGTAAATTATTTCATTTGATCGATTAAGACATCGTATAACGAAATCCCTCGCGCTTTACTTTCTCTTATGAGCTCGACTAACACCGTATACCACTCTTTTTTCTTTTATCACTTTATTAATCACTTTGCAGGATGCGGCCATTTTTTTTATAACTGCAGGAGACTTACTGATAGAAGCTTTTTGATTGCTGCGTGAAACTTCAACAATTTTTTCAATGGTTAAATTATTTCCATCAATGACTATTGGGTTTTTCATATATTGTTTAAACCCTATTGACTCACTTTAACTTATTATAAACCATTTATACATTAGGAGAGAAAAAAAACATATCTTTTGCACATTATTTTACATTTTTATACCAGCGTTTTGTGCTGACATAACTATAATAAACTTATACATGATAAGGTTATTGAGTTTGAAAGGTTGTCCAAATGAATCATTTATCCCAGCTTAAAACACTAATATTAGATAAAAGGAGTTCACGCTGAAGAACGCGGGAACTCGACAGCTAAAAATCTAGTTTATCTACACGCTCTCCTGCGCCGATGTTGTATCTTTAATAAAAATCATGCCGTCAAATATTTTACCAACTTCTTCATTCACAAACTGATTTGAACTTTCACCAGCGCCAATAAAACGTATCAAAATAGGCTGATGTAAAAAGGCAGGTAAATTATCTTTATCCTTTAGATTCAGCATTGCGAAGGGCATTGCTAATTTATTCACGATGGCTTCTATGGCATTATCAGGAGGAACTTGTAAATTACACTCGCCTATTCCACCCTCTTTTTTTACAGCACGATATTTTCCATCATATGTTATTAAACTAACAGGCCGATAATGATCACCTAATTTCAATTTTAAATGCCTACCCATAAATCTTAATGGTGGCTGATTATCTTGCTCATCAGAAGCGGACTCTAAATTATTTATATGCAAATCATGAGCCCAAATCACAATTTTTGCACCTGGATTATGGTCTTGAAGCCAGAAAATATTTTCTGCCATTGCTTTGTCCCGCAAAGATAGTGTTTGAAAAAGGCCACCATGATCATCTAAGTTTAGAAAAAATTGAATATTTTGTTGCATAAGATACGCATTTTGCAGGACCCACTCATATTGTCTTTGACCTAATTTAGCTGCTAGCGCACCCGCTTTAATTTTAATTTCATTAATAATATTTGTCATGTTGTCGCTCAGCAGTACAGAAAGATTTCTCATTTCTGGAATATATTGATCAGCAAATTTTTTTAACTCGGAAATTTTTTCATCTATTAAAATAGCCATTAATCTATCCAATTCTTTTGTGGGTAAATTTTTCTTTTTTAATTCCTCAGCAAGTTGATCATATTTATTAATAATAGGTCTCTGAAAGCGCAGAAAATCCGTTAGACTGTTCCAATTTTTTTTGATCCCCTCTCCCACCTGATTGATTTCCATAGCGCTTTTTTCATCACCAATCGTTCTAAACGCATTCTGTATAAGTTGACTTAAGATAAGAGGATTTACATCTTGAGAATCAAACCCAGCAAACTGCACTTTTATTTTTGCACTTTGATTATATTCATACATCCAATTTATCATGGAAAGAACTTCTTTTGTGTTATACACCCATCCTTCTAAATTTTTTAACAACTCTTTTGAATTACCCTTACCATAAAGTACGTAATCATTTAGCAGAGAGGCTTGCGCCATGGATCCTTCAATAGCAAAGATAGTAAATCCTTTATGTTTAACCAGATATTTCAATAAACGGTGCTTCATTTGGAAAAATTCACGCGTACCATGTGTGCTTTCACCCAATCCCACAACAGTTGCATCACCAACGAGAGAACCAAAACTAGCCAGATCGGCGTCATCAGTAGCATTTGGATCAACTCCATTAAGAGCAAAAGTAATATCTTTTAAGTTTTTTAACTCACCTATTTTATAAGGATGGACAATTGCACGTTGAAATTTCTGACCAGGCTGAAATGTTAAATCAGGTAAAAAAGCATAGGCAGAAATGGAATTAGATAAAAACAAGGAAAAAATAAAAAGATTTTTTAACATATTCACTCCCTAACATTTAGTTATTAATTAATGCAATCTCACTATAATTAAAAAGTCCAGCAGGATTGCATAACCCTGCTGGGAAAACTTTTATGCAGTGGCTCTCGGTTGCTGATGCTTGCCGCGAAATTTCTCTAATTTATCTTTATCAACAACATACAAAGGTACATCTTTTATCCTAAAGAAAAGATTAACAAGTTTTTCATCTCCAGACTCTACAGCATAATCCAATGCTGTTTTATTAAAATAATCCACTTGCTTTAAGGCACCTTCAAGCTGTCTTGCTTCACGCAACTGATTTATTAAATACCCAACTACTTCTGGGTGCTTACCGTGCACAGCCAACATCAGTGCTGTGCAATTAAATAGTCTCTGACATACCGAATCGAGGGAATACTTTCCTCCTTGGCCACAAAGATTAAGATTGGCCGCTTTACCGCGACTTATTATCTCTTTCACTTCTTTAAGTCTTCCACCCCCCGCAGCTTTTCGGAGCTCAGTTTCATTATTAGCTTTACGAGCTTGCTTAAAGAAGCATGGGAAAGTTAAAGGATATGGTAAATATGGTAAATATTGAATAGGTATATCTTTTATAATTGTATCTTTTACACCAGAACTAAATCTCTCAAAGAATTTTAAAACGCACTCAAAAGAATTATGCTTGGGATCATCGATTTTTTTAATTTCTGGCGTATGCGATGTATCCGGTTTATCATCCACATTTTTTGGTGCTTTATAAAAATAACGTGACAAATCTGCTGTTGTACTTGTTGATTTTTTATCGGTCTGATTTTGTAGAACAGTAGTCCATAATTCATGAATAATTTTTTGCTTTTTTTTGGCATCAGATATATCCAATATGTTCTGTAACGAAGGCGTTAA
The DNA here is from genome assembly GCA_963710715.1 of uncultured Gammaproteobacteria bacterium. Classification (GTDB taxonomy): domain Bacteria; phylum Pseudomonadota; class Gammaproteobacteria; order DSM-16500; family DSM-16500; genus CAVQBL01. The sequence continues at coordinate 375,214 of CAVQBL010000014.1, forward strand.
GTAATCCCAATATTGTGATCTTTTTTTAAGATCAATTTCATTGTAAAATCGCATATAAGCTAGATAATCATCATATATGATCTGATAAGCCACACAAAGAACATATAATGGCTTAGGTTTTAAGCATAGAATAAATTTGATTGGATTAAATTTGATAGGGCAATTTCTTATAGAATTTGCTAGTGTTATTAGCTTCTCATCTGCATCATTAGAAACTGCCTCTCTAATATAGCGACAGTGCAGACTTAATAATTGCTCTGCAGTTTTTTTAAATTCTTGGAGGATAGACTTCTTTTGCTCGGATGATACATCCCTGCATTGATCAAAATAATCATACAATAGTTCAATTTCATGATATATTGTGCTTGAGTTAAAGCAATTTTCATCAATACTCATCACACGAAATCGATTGAGTAATATTTCTAATACAAATAACACAGATAACATTGAATGCCCAGATTGTTTGAACATGTATATATTATCAGCCGTTTTTTGAAAATCAGTGGCTCTGACTAACCGGTCGTATTGTTCAGTTGATTGATGCTCTTCTTGATAAAAACATTCAAAATCTTTTTTGTATTCATACCCCAAAACTAATGCTTTAGCATTATTGACTATATTACTATCAGAAAATTGATAATTTAAATCCTTATGAGATTCCATTATATTTTTTTTCAATCTGTCAATGGTCTCTTCCGCCTTTTCTATTTGATTAGTTTTTAAATAGCGATCAACATTTTTCATCATTTCATCGTATGCACATTCTTTGTAGTAACCAGGAAATATATATAAACGATACAAAGGCCGCACAATAAAGAGCAGGGCAAAGCCATAACTTCCCAGACCTAGTGACAAAATAGTCGTAGGAATAGCAATAGAAAGATCTTTTATCTTGTAATAATATTCGCGTTCAAGGTAAGGATTTTTAGCATCTCCAAAAAAAACATGGCGAGTAATATAATGACGAGATTTTTGCAAATGATAATGCGCTTTTTGTAAAATGGATAACTCTTCTAAATTAATGGACAGTTTTTCTAAGTTAGAAGAATCATCCACATTTAATAAAACTTTACGAGCAGAGTACTCATAGATTCTAAATAGTATACTCAATATGCCTTCTAATATAAGGCCGCCTTGAGTCATGCATTCTAATGTAAATTTACCTTGAACAAGATCGCGCAATCCTTTGCTCTGATAAAGAAACAGTGTCTTCCAACTCATATCAGCAAGTACAGAATAAACACTATCTTCCCTAAGCACCGATGTACCTATTTGCCCTAAAAATAACGCTAATTTAGGAAGAGAAGAAAATTCTAGAAGAGATTGGTCTAAGTTATTAGCGAAAACCATTTTCCACTGCGACCAATCATCATATAACATAGCTATTGGTGAGTGAGTGATATCGGATAATAGGTTTGGAAATATTGTGTTACCCCAAGACAAAACTTGAGATAATTGAGCACCATTACCATATCGGCTGGAGTGAATATTTAAAATATCTAAAAAAATTCTAGCTATTGGATCTCCATATAACTTTGAACTATAGTCATACCACTTTGCAATATAAAAATCACAATTTGCAGCAATGCCATCGGAAATATATCCATACCCTTCTTTTTTTATTCTTTTTGCTACACTATAAGCAGCTGACTCAGATAACGTTTCTAAAGATAATGTTTGTTTAACTAGAGAATAATTGCCACCATGCTCTTGACTGAGTTTTATCACCACGTGCGAGCTATCCAAAAAGTCTTTATTAGCTTTATTAGGTTTAACTTCTTTTTCAATAATTGTTGCAGCATTTACCAGTACCGTAAAACCCTCGTCTGTCAGTGAGCCATCATGAAATTTTTTAAAATTTTCTACAAAATCAGATGTAGCACCCACAATCTGCAACTTTTTTATTTCAGATGCGTCAAAAAGAAGCGTGTTATGATTACTCAAAGTTGCGGCATATCCATGCTTAGCACTGTTCTCTACCTATTTAACCAATCTTTATAATGCTTACCCAAATTTCCAGACCCATTCATTTTTATTTTCGCAAGACGCTCTTTACCTTTCTGCAATGTATTTAAAAAATCTGAATGAGCTTCTTCAATGGCTTTTTTATCTTGGCTTTGGATAGCATTACAAAGTTTGTAATAAGCTTGTTCAATATTACTGGTTATTTGAATTCCTTCGTTTTTTTTACCATTTCCATGATGATTTGCCTTAATACTATGTCTTCCTGGAATCTCAGGTTTAGCAAAAGATGGCATATCACAGACAGGAGGAAGAGTCATTTGACTTAATTGCTCTGAATTCGCCAAGCTTCCTTTATTTTGATTATAGTTATTGATAATGAGACTCATTAATGCATTAAATTTCGATGATTCTTCTCCAGTTAGGAATTTTTTTTGCGTAAGCTTTTGTAATTGCTCAGTTAGATTTTCTGTAGACTGATTAGCTAACTCTTTACGAAATTTATCAGTTAACTCTCGATTTTTCAAATCGCTTCTGCTATTTATAGTGGCCTGATCTCGCCCCGCTTTAGAAAGCGCATGAGTATTTGCATGACTATGCTGACCATAACTGTAAGCATACTCTTCGCGTTTCTCTAATTTTTTATTATAATTCAATACACGCGTATTATATTTGTCGACTTTTTTTTGTAAATCATCTAACGTAATCTCGCCACGATCATATCTTTTAAACTGCTTAATCAGCTTTTTTGTTTTTTTATTGATAACCTGATTCTCATCTTGGGTGGCTTTTGCATGATGATTAATTCTTTTTTAATATGTTCATTATTTTTTGTCGACCAAGGACTTGTCCAAAAAACAGCTCCAATGAATGCTGCTATGGGGAATGCCTTCATTGTAGCTGTGAGGATCTCTGTACTGAAATTTCCTGATAAATTAGCCAATACTCCAACAGCAACGCCTGCGCTACCACTTATATTTTTATTAAAACTAACTGAAAATGCTCCTCCACTTTCCAAATGGGAAGTCAAACCTATTCCACCATCAATAGTACTACCTATTGTGAATTTTTTTATTTTCATGGATTCGGTGAGACTGGGCTCTTTTTCATTGGTTGGTGCAAATGTATTTTGTGTAAAATAACCCGGAATATGTTGTGCATGATCCGACGTATTTTGATCATGATCTCCATTGCTTGGTGTAGCAGCCGATGGCGCATTACTTTGGTTAGAATGAGTAGAGTTATTAGCTCTGAATTCCAGGAAAGTAACTGGAAGAGAGGATCCTCCTTTGTTACGCCATTGATTTTGTAAAGTGCTAGATGCGCCGTATAACAATGTTGGTGGAGCATGACTAAAGCTAGGTAAAAATAGAATGACACGGAGGATTTATATGAGGGCTTTTTAGAAAATCGTCAACATCACGTTGCCTTTGCTTAGCAGTTATTTTTTTAAATCTTTCTTCATACTCTGCATCGAGTTTATTATTTATCAAATAAAGAGAGCTTATACTGTCAGCATCAATATCTGACATCAAGATAACACGATCTAACTCACGATTCTTTATTTCCTCAAAAAGGTGACAGGCCAGTAATTTAACCGGTTTAAAATTAAGCTTCAGAGAAATCCTCTGGTGAAATTTTATTTTTTAGACCGCCTACAATACCAATACTATCGAAAACATCATCTATATAAAAATAACACTGATCTCCAGGAAAAACATGATAGTTATGCGAATTCTGTATGTCTTGATTTATCCGATCAGCCATCTTTTGATACTGTTGCTCAGTAATTGTAAGTTCAATCTGTAATAAATAATTTGCACCCATACGCTCGGGTGGCTCACTTCCAACTTTACCTGGGCCACCCAAGATTGCAATCCGTGCACGTTTTAGAACAGTCTGCGCATCGGGAGAAAGACCTACATAATTAACAGTGTCTATGCTGCCATCTTCGTTGCGGCGCGGACCATTCACGCTCACATGCCCACCAAAACCACTCCCAGTGTAAAAATTTAATGTTATTGTTCTATTTTTTAGACAATTATGTAGTTCAGGGTATTGCTCCACTAATTGACGAAATCTAGTTTCATTAAAATCAAAACCTTGGAACATTTTTTGCTGGCTCTGAGATAATTGAGTACCTTGGTTAAATTGAACATAAATTCTATATTGCTCAAGTTCTTTTTCATCATTTGAGAATCGCACATCTGCTGCGGCACGTACCTGCATATAATCACCTATCAATTCTTATTTAACATATTTACACAACAATAGTACATATTAGCGATATATTTCCTAATGATTCATGCTAAAAAGAAGTAATATAACCATCCTAAGAACGCATGACTGTAATGATTTTAGCGAAGATCTCATGTTGTTACCTCGATATATTGTATTCCAGAGCTTACTCTAGATGTTCCTAGTATACTGATGCAATGTTACATATACAATAGAGTAAAGATACTCTATAGAATAAAAACGCTTTACTGCTAGTACTGTTAGGTTAAAAATGAAAAATCTCTACAAAAATATCCCCCTACCCATCTGGTTACTTTGCACTGTTACATTCATTAGCAAAATTGGCGTGATGATTTTCTTTTTATTCCCATTGTATTTAATACAGAAATTAAATTTTAATGTAACAACAATGGGACAAATTTTAGCTTTTTATGGATTGGGTCAGATCATAGGCTCCTATTTAGGAGGCGAGTTAACTGATCGATTGGGATGCTTATCTGTACAAACCATAAGTTTATTTATTAAAGGCATATGTTTTTTACTATTCGGATATTTAGATTCAAAATTTGAAATTATAATTGTTATGCTTGTCATTGGATTAGTAAATGCTGCCACACGACCTGCAGAAGATGCTAATTTAGCACAATACAGCGAACCAGGAACCTATGCGCGTTCTTACGCCTTACATTTACAAGCCACAAGCTTAGGGGTCCTGATTGGTTCTGTTTTTTCTGGGATCTTAGCTGCATCAAATTACACTTGGTTATTTAGGATAAGTGGAATTGGAAGCCTCATTGCATCTATTCTTTTAATCACCCTTTTTTATAATCGTGCAGACAGGATAATTCATTTTGCCAAAAATGATACAATGAAAATCTTATTCCCTTGGAAAAATATACATTTTTTAATGTTGCTATCACTTGTTCTACTGATGGGGATGTGCTTATCGTTAGCGCTCAGCACCTATTCTGTCTATACGAAAGAGTACTATCATATTTCAGAGCTTAAGCTCGGCATTATTTTTTCAATCAGTACCGTGATTATCATTTTATTTCAAATGCCAATAACTACTTATTTAAAACAATTTAATGAATTGTTAGTGATTGGAGCAGGCGGAATGTTAATAGCATTAGGATATTTCATTTTGCCATTTTATTCAGGCTTTTCTTATGCCATTTTGTCTATAACTTTCATTAGCGCCGGCGAAGCAATAGCAATTCCGACATTATATAATTATGTGATAAAAATGGCCCCCGAGGAAAGCAGGGGCAGGTATTTGGGCCTAACAAATTGTATGAATGCGTCAGTTCCACTTATGATAACACCAATTGTGAGCACATTTATTTATTCCACCTATCAGCCTAATACACTTTGGTTTGGAACAGGAGTATTGGGTTTCATTATTCTGCTTGGCTTTATTGCATTAGAAAAATTTTATTCAAAAGATAAGCTCATAGCGGAGTATCAATGAGTATTATATTAAATAAAAATCATATAATATTAACTTCAACGAATGAAATGCACACAATCTGCGAACCCATTAAAAAATTTTTTGGAGCTACTTATTTTTCTTATGTAGAACTTTATCCGCCAAATATTCGAATTCAACTTTGTATGAGCTCAGTAGATTGGGTAGAGTTTTATTATAAAAATTTCCCAAAATATTTTAAAAAAACAGAGGAAGATGAGGATGATGAGTCAGGACTTTTTACTTGGGACATGGTTCCATCAAGAAAATTAGTGAATGCTGACATGAGGAATTATTTTAATATTGCAAATGGGGTTATCTTGGTCAGAGAAAAAGGAGATCATTGCGAAAGCTTCTTCTTCGCGGGAACATCAGATAATTATAGAGCACAACACCTCTTTGTTAACAATCAAGACTTACTAGAGCGATTTGCATCTTATTTTAAAGAAAAAGCAGCCCATCTTATTAAAGAGGCAAAGAAACAACCTATTATCATGCCGCCTCCCTATCCTTCTTTGCATCTTCCTAACAAAATGGACTCATCATCGTATAGTAAAGATGTGTTTATTGAAGATACTCGTGTTACATCTGCAGATCAGACAACTGGGATAAATTTATCGGCACGTGAAAAAGAATGTTTGCACCTTTATGTGCGCGGTAAAACAGCAAAAGAAATTGGAAAAGCGTTACATTTATCCAATAGAACCATAGAGAATTATTTGCAAAATATTAAACTTAAGCTGGGCCTTAGTAGTAAATCTCAGCTCATTCATAAGACGTGGCATTATTTCAAATGATTTTTTATATCTAAGGAAGCGGCAAAACCGTCGCAGGCAATCCAGCTTTCACAGTACCTGTGCGTGCGCCAATATGCGTAACCTCACCTTCATAACCACCAATCGTTACCGAAGCGTTGGCTTAAAAGCGAATTACTTACAGAATATTCCGCTAAAAAAATCCATCCAGGGGAGTATTTCAATTTTATCTATCATTTTCGGATGTTCTCCCAAATATAAAACGATGGCACGGGCAGATTTACCATAATATTCTTTGAAATTTTTCAATCCACGTAAATCTTGGGTTGAAATATTTTTTGAAGCTTTAACTTCGATTGCAATTACCTCATTATTTTTTTCCAAAATAAAATCAACTTCCGCTCCATGTTGAGTTCGGTAAGAGGAAATTCGAATAGACTCATTGTTTGAAGCAGCACTTTCAACCATTTGATTAAAAATAAAATGTTCGAAGAGATATCCAATCCGATCAGACGATACAGAAAAATTTCCTAGCAACCCATTTAATACGCCAACATCAAAGAAAAAAAACTTAGGGTGCTTAAGCAACCTTTTACGATGACTATTAGAAAAGGATTCGCAACGATGCACAATCATGGTATCTTCCAAAATTTCAAAATACCTCACTGCACTTTGTCGTGGAATTCTTGCTTCAGAACTGAGTTTAGTAAAATCTAAAAAATGAGTAGCTTCAGCAGCCACAATATAAATAAAACGAGAAAACCCTTCGATGTTTTTAGTCAATGCCTCTGCCTGGATTTCTTCTTTGAGATAAATAGCAGCATAAGACTTTAATGTCATCATCTTTTCTTCAGCACTTTTTTCTGTCACGACCCCGGGTAACATGCCAAAAGTTAATGCTGTTTTAAGATCTACAGCATAATTTAATTCTTCGCAAGTCAAAGGTCCGAGATGAAATGCATGAACTCTGCCAGGTAAAAGATTTGCCTTCCCTCTTTTTAACTTCCGAGCAGACGAACCTGTTAATATAAAGCGAATTTTATTATTTTTTTCATCAATAATCGCTTGCACTGTATTTAATAGGGATGGCAACCGCTGAACTTCATCAATGACAACCGTTCCTTGGTTCAACATAGCAACGCGCTCTTCTAACTCGTAAGGGTTGCTAGAAAATTCAAGATAAGACGTTTCCCGTGCCAAATTAATGGTGAGATCAGGATTTAGACTTGCTGCCAATGTCGATTTACCTGTTTGACGAGGACCTAGTAGTAAAATGCTTTTTTTACTTTTCTCTAGAAATTTAGCTATTTTCCGAGGGATAAGGTGATCTTGGGTTGACATAGTTGTTCACCATGTTATATCAGAATACATAGTGGTTATTTTACTCGGTATTTACACCGCATGCAATTGAAATAGAGCAAAATGATTTTTTTTTATATCGAAGGAGAAACCGTCGCAGGCATTCCAGTCTTCAGAGTAATCTCATGATGTGGATAAGGAGGCTTAATGCCATGCTTCTCAAACGCTTCCCAAATTGCGATTAAAACTTCTGATCTCAAAACAATACGGGATTGTACTTGACGCAAGTTGATAAAATAACGCACCTCAAACTCAACTAAAGCCTCACTCATTTCTTTCAAGATCACTTCAGGAACAGGATCGCTAAGAATATTTTTATGATTTGCCAATACTTTATGAATTAACGTTTGCACACCATGCGGACTATCATGCCGATTAATTTTAATTGCAATCACAGTACGAACGATATTATCTTTTGCCGTCCAGTTGGTAAATGACTTAGTAAATACTTCCGTATTGGGCACCAACACTTCCATATGATCCCAGGTACGCACAGTAATCGCACGTGCGCCAATATGCGTAACCTCACCTTCATAAGCACCAATCGTTACTGTATCACCCGCACGCACCGGACGCTCAATCAATAATAAAACACCACTCGCAAAATTATTAACGAGATCACGCAAACCTAAACCCACGCCAAATGCAAAACCACCCGCCACAAATTTAAGCTCACTAAAATCAATCCCTATCACTTTCAAACAAGAGAATACGCCAATCACAACCACTCCGTATTGACTCATCGTCGCAACACTATTACGTAATCCATGATCATGCGTACGCTTCAATAATAATCGATAAACAAATTCCTTAGTCCAGCGCGCTGCCCAATACCAGAATGCAAGTGCTACGAGAAGCTCCAAAATAGTGAGCGGTGTAATGGGAGTTTTTAATAAAACAACTAAATGATAATTAAAAAATTGAACACATCGCTCAATAATCCGTGGTTGCTGATCCCAGCGATAGCAAAAAAATAAAACCAGCCATGCGCCTAAAAATAAAACGACACGCAGTATACTATCAAGCGGTTTTAAAAATGCTTGCGTCCATAACCATCCATTGCTGACATGAGTAATCAAAACATTAGATACCCACATCATGCCATCTGTCAAAAATCCTCGGAGCACCAGATAACACGCCAGCACAAAAAGAAAAATACTTTCGTACCATGAAATAGTCATTACTAAATTAACAAATCCAAATAAGCCAATGAGGGAGTTAATCAACAAAATCAATGGAACCAAAATTCCCAATAAATAAACCACACGCTTAAAATAAGGACGTCGCGGATCAATATGCGGCAAAATCAAACCAGGAATCAGTTTCCATGATCTTAAAAAGAAGATCGAAACAATCAATAAAAATAATAAAAACGCTCGATCAAAAAAATCTTTTAATTCATAAATAACGGGTAATTGATTAACAAAAACTGTCAGTGCAGTGACTACGCCACCGCTTGCGAATAACCATTTTAAACGATAATAAGAATGCACATGATGATTTGTGCTGTCATGCACAGTATCCACCAGACAAAGACGCGCGGCGGTAATAACAATTTTAAAAAACAACCAAACTAATGCAAGATTCGTTAAAAAACTAAAATTCCGAAATGGAATGCCACAGAAAATAAATACAACAATTACATTACTGATAACAGCGATGTCTATCCAATTACGTTTTAATAATGTAGCAAATAACCATTTATAATTGACGTGGCCATGCTCATGATCTGCCATGCTTGAAATCCGCTTCTTCAATTTTTTATTGACAAAGCGAAACAAAACAAACCATATCAATTCTAAACCAGCCAGCAACGCCCACCATTCATAGGCAACTCGATGGAATGATTTTGCAATATTATTCACCAGACTTTTCACAATTTGGAAACTTAATGTCGGCACGAGTCCAATTTCATTACCTAAATCAAGCCATGCTCTTGCACTAAAGCCAGGCAACCCTTGACGCGAAGACAATTCATGCTTCAAAGTTTGATCTAACACTACGCGAAACGCAGCGAGCTGTTGACCTAAATTAGCAACATCACGAATAGCAATTTTATATTCCTCACCCAGATCAGTAAGCTGATCAACTGCATTAATATTTTTATGGTGTGCCAATAAAAACGCTTTACGCTTTTCCAGAATTTCTGTGCGCTTTTGCAATAAATCATTCACCCTAGACAATTGCTTGCCCAACGCTTGCACTTGCTCGCCTACTTTATTTAACAATGTGATGGAGTTCCCTCGGGAAAGCGATACTTTCAATTGTCGAATCTTGTCTTGATAACGCGCAATTAGCATTTGTAAATACGTGAAATTAACATTTTCATTCGCATAAAAAATTTCGCGCTCGAGGCGCACATAAGAATCTTTATTTTGCGATTTATCTAATTCCAATTTATGTAACTGGCCAGACAATTCATTCAGCCGCTTTAACCAATAACTTTGTTGCTGTTGAAAAAACACTTCGGATCGTGCTTGCTGTTCTTTTAGCTGAATAATGGTATGCGATTTTAACAATCCATTCATGCGCGCATATTTTGTCTTATACAATTGCAAAGTAGCATCCGCAATATCGCGTAATTTAAACAAATAATCATTACGTGTTTTCTCGAGTTGCAATAGATTTTTTTGATAAATCAAATCGGATTGCAAATTACGCGCATTTGGAATTTCATTATGGAGAATTTTCAACCCAAACATACTAGACACATTGAGTTGGTTTTCAACTTCTTGAATATCTTTTTCTAGTCGCGCTAATGTTTGTTGTGATTCAGACAATTCAATATTAATGCTATCCAAGTTGGATTTTGCGACAGAAATATTCAGCCCAATTTGGGCTAATTCTTCTTTATTGATGCGATCTAATGACAAAGCAGCTAACTGTTTTTCTTGTTGACGCTGCAAGTCAACAACCTGATTATTGGCTTGCACATATCTTGCTTTCAACAATTCCACTTGTTGTGCAACTAATTTAGCGCTATCCAGATAAGGGCTATTTTCTACCTGTGGATCCAGTGCGAAGACAGGAGTCGCTAGGAATAATAAACCCATCACGAGAAAGACTTTTAAATTAATGGCTTTTAAACTAAACAACCGCCGCAACATTGAAACCTACCCTATTACGTAAAAACCAGAGCAATAAAATTCCTGGCAAAGAAATCACAAACGCCCATCCAAATAAACTGACCCAACCTGCATGCACCACAATCAACCCCGCAAACGGTCCAACAAAAACACGTCCGATACTTGCAAGCGCTGAAAGAGACGCATATTGCGTAGCACTAAAACGCTGATTACAAAGTGATGTGAGAAAAGCTAAAAATGCTGTTGTTCCCATACCACTACAAAGATTCTCAATAAATATTGACGTTACCATGAGCAAATAATTTTTTCCTGTCATGGCAAGCAGCATAAACACGAGTGTCGAAAGTGCTTGCGCAATGCCAAACAAGAATAAGGCGCGATAGAGAGTCATTCTAATTAATAAGGCTCCACCTATAAACGCACCCAAGAGAGTCGCAACCAGTCCAAATGCTTTATAGGCCAAACCCACATCCGTTAAAGAAAACCCTAAGCCATGCAATAAAAAATTGCTCATCAATGCAAGCGCCAATGCATCGCCGAGTTTGTACAAAATAATAAATAAGATGAATAATCCCATCCCATCACGACGAAATAAATCGGTAAACGCTTCTTTCACTACAATAAAAAAACTATTGGGCGTCGCTGCTACTTGTTTAGGTTCGGGAGCAAAATATGTCACTACAATTAAGCTCGCTAATAACACTGCCATGAGTTCATATGTCAGGCGCCAACCTAAATGATCGGCAAATACCAGTGCTAAGCCACCTGAAATAATTAATGCAACCCGAAAAGCAAAAATAAAAGATGCCATGCCTAAACCGCGCTCTTCTGGATGCAATACATCCGTTCGATAGGCATCAATCGCAATATCTTGCGAAGCGCCAATAAATGCAACCAGCAACGCTAAAAATCCCATTGTGACAGGCTGCTCATTCGGACTGAGATTGGCGAGTATAAACAGCGCGACACATAAACCTAATTGCGTAAGCAGTATCCAGCCGCGACGTTTTCCCCATAATGGCGGCACAAATCGATCCATAATGGGTGCCCACAAAAATTTCCACACATAGGGAAGACCCACTAATGACAAAGCCCCTATGGCTACGACATGAACCCCTGCTTGGGTAAACCACGCTTGTAATGTGGAACTCGTGAGCGCTAAAGGTAAACCTGAAGAAAATCCAAGTAACAGTACCGCACTAATCCGTGAGTTAAAAAAAATTTGTTTTATATTTTGTTTAATCATCGTTAAACCGGATGATAAAATAGTTGTTCATTATGTTACCATTAAATGGTAAAATTTGGTAGAAAAAATTGTAACTATTCACGATTATTGAAAAGAACTCGTCATTGCGAGCCTCACGCATTTGCTTTATGTGAGGCGTGGCAATCCAGGGGAACACGGTACGTTCCCCTGGATTGCTTCGTCGCGAAGAGCACACTCCTCGCAATGACGAGTTCTTTTCAATAATCGTGAATAGTTACAAAAAATTTAATGTTCGGAGAAAACCACCATGACCATCAGCGTATTTGATTTATTCTCCATCGGCATTGGCCCTTCAAGCTCCCATACTGTTGGACCTATGAAAGCCGCTAAAGCATTTGTATCTGCGCTTAATCTACAGAAAACTCATCGCGTCACTGTTGAACTTTTCGGTTCTCTTGCCTTCACAGGCAAAGGCCACGGCACGGATAATGCCATTCTTTTAGGACTCGAAGGAAATGCACCTGACACAGTCAACCCAGACTTGATACAACCCCGTGCCAAAGAAATTACTCAGCAACATGGTATTAATTTAAATGGCAAACAAACCATACCTTTTCACTATGAAACAGATTTACTCTTTAACTTTAAAGATTTATTACCCGCACACACGAATGGCATGCGCTTCACTGCTTATGACAAAAATAATAATGCATTGGACTCTGCTATTTTTTATTCGGTAGGCGGTGGTTTTATTATTGATGAACAACAAAGCATGCAGTCGCGATCAACACAAGATCATCCCGTACCGTATCCATTTACAACTGCAAAAGAATTACTTAACCATTGCGAAAAACACACACTTTCTATTAAAGATGTCATGTTAGCCAATGAATCTAGCATGCACTCTGAAGCAGCAGTGAAAGAACGTTTATTAAAAATTGCTAACGTCATGGGTGAGTGCATCAAAAAAGGTTGTCATACACCGGGAATCTTACCGGGGGGATTAAAAATCAAACGTCGTGCACCGGAATTATTAAAAAAATTGCAAGATAAAGGTCGTCCAAAATCACACGAATTTACTGATAGCATGGAATGGTTAAACATTTATGCAATCGCTGTGAATGAAGAAAATGCTGCAGGCAGTCGCGTCGTTACAGCTCCAACCAATGGTGCAGCCGGCGTCGTACCTGCTGTTTTACATTATTATCTTGATTTTTATCCTCAAGCCAAGTTAGAACACGCTATTGATTTTCTACTGGTTGCCGGCGCCATGGCTATTCTCTATAAAAAAGGCGCGTCCATCTCTGGCGCTGAAGTAGGTTGCCAAGGCGAAGTCGGCGTTGCGTGCTCCATGGCAGCGGGTGCACTCACTGCGGTATTAGGCGGAACAGTAAGACAAGTTGAAAATGCTGCAGAAATTGGCATGGAGCACCATTTAGGCATGACGTGTGACCCGATTAATGGTTTAGTACAAATTCCATGTATTGAACGCAATGCGATGGGTGCAGTTAAAGCAGTCAACGCAGCTCGACTCGCACTGCTAGGCGATGGTCAACATTTTGTGTCACTCGACAAAGTGATCGCGACGATGAAGCAAACCGGACAAGATATGATGTCAATTTATAAAGAGACATCCTTGGGTGGGTTGGCGGCGAATATTCCGGAGTGTTGAACGGTGCTGTCATTGCGAGCCATGCGTCCCGCAATGCTTTTATGCGGGATCAGCATGGCGAAGCAGGACAATATTTATTTTAACGCCGCTCTGCTTCGCTATGTAAAGAGCACATAGCTCACAATGACGCAATGCACAGATACTACCTTCTCTTCCCCCTTCTCACCTGCCGCACTTTCCACAACGTTAAAACTGGCCCTGAAAAAGCAAATAAAATCGATGCAGTAAATAACACTTCAGGTGGTCCCATTGCAATTGCAACAATGACTATAAGAGAAACCAATACAGCAAGAAACGGCACTTTACCTTTTAAATCGATTTGCTTAAAACTGTGATAACGAATCGTGCTCACCATTAAGCTAGCAATAAAAACCGTTAAAATCGCAACAGGAATAGCAATAAAAGCACCTTCTTCTTTATAGCTATAGCCCAACCAAACAATTGAAGCAATGACAGCTGCCGCGGGAGGTGATGGCAAACCTTGAAAATAGCGCTTATCTTGATCTTGCGTACCGACTTGAGTATTGAAACGCGCAAGACGCAATGCCGTTGCTGCAGCATATAAAAAAGCAACTAACCAACCTATTTTTCCTAAATATACTAAAGACCAGCTATAAACAACTAAAGCAGGCGCAATACCAAACGCTACCATATCAGACAAACTATCATATTCAGCACCAAATGCGGATTGTGTATTCGTCATACGTGCCACGCGTCCATCGATTGCATCCGCTATCATCGCAACAAATATGGCAATCGCTGCTGTATCAAAATAACCTTTCATCGCTGCGACAACAGCGTAAAACCCTGCAAATAATGCCGCTGTGGTAAATAAATTCGGTAATAAATAAATGCCCCGTGGCAAAGATTTTTTTTGTGTTTGGTCAGGTTCTAAGTTATCCATGAGTGGGTCCTAGATATAAAAAAAGTCAGTTTCCCCTCTCCTCCCACGCTTTTTGCGGGAAGAGAGGGTGGATCGTCGCCATTCTTTTTATGGCGACGAGACAGGAGAGGAGGCTAAAAAATCCTCCCCTCCTAACCCTCCCCTCCAGAAAAGCACTGGAGTGGAGGGATATATATTCATCTTGTTTACTACTATTGTTCTACATTTAATGTCAAGAAAATTTTATGACTTTATTTTACATCCCTTAAGCATTCCTTAAGGTTTACTTAAGGTTTCTAAGTATAAAATCTGGCCATATTTAAATTCAAAACAAAAATTTCAACCTAAAAATCAAGCATCTCAAACAGGAGAATTGATCAATGTCGTCGTCGAGCCACTCCCGATCTTTAATACAGATATTTAATAAAAATAAGCAAGGCAAAAGTGACGCAAAACAAAGCCTACTTGCAAAACAACCAGCAGAATATCCTGAAGTCTCAAGCTTATCAGCAGACGAGAAAGAAAGTAACACCGCAGCCTTAGAAGAGGGAAGCACTTCCACTACAACAAGCAACGGCTTGAACGGCAATACACACATAGTAACTGTGGCTTCCGATACAAGCTTAGAGTCTCTGGCTATAACTATCGAGCCGACGAACTCTCAATCCTCCAGAGACCCAAGCTCTGCATCATCTGATTCACGTACCACACCTCTTTTGCCAACTGATTCAAGAAATTCAGAAAGCGAAACGGAAAAAGAACTAAAAAAGAAAAAGCGCGATATAGTAACACGTAATTTTCTCAGAGAAATGCATGATAGCGTGGCTCCTGTCACACGCGGTGAGACTCCTCTCATTGTACACTCTTCAATATCTGGAATTGCCGCAGCCCTGGCCGGTCCTGCGCAAGCTGAAAAAATTATTGACGAGCTACCAAATGAAGGACAATTACCTAGTTATGGCTTTATCACTGCAACAGCTGCCCCCTGCCAATTCTCTTTTTCAACTCGAAATAACACACTTTTTTGGGTAGGAGCATGGAGAGCTCAGCTACGCGCAATGGAACGTGTAAAAGAAACTTTGAAATCACCCGAAGAAATTACAGCATGGAAAAAAATAACAGAATCTATTAAAGAAATTTGGGATATTATTCCCGTCAAAGAACTTCTTTGGGTTTTTCCTTCTATTTTTGGAACGTATCTACTTGGTCTAGATATTCTAGCTGAAGAACAAAGATGGCTACCTGGCGTACTCTTACCAGACTCGATAAAAAACTTAATCTGTACCTATCGCTCCGCATCCTCATTTGGAACTAATGCACGAAATGTACACATACATGAGCTCTCAAATCGTATAACTAGGTTAGAAAAAGCTGTTTATCTTTTACAGTTTACCCCATTAATCAAAGCAGGCATTGAACTACTTGCAGCGAGAGAAAAAGAAGATCATAGAGCATTAATTCACATATTAAATGGTACTTATCCCCTAAATGATAATGCATGGCTGAAAGAATTATTAGGTGATAGGATCATTAATCCTGAACAAATTCCCGTTCAATCCCCTTCTCGCTCTAAAAACCGTTTACTCAAAATATTATTCTATGGCCTCATTGACGATCCCAACCTCAATGCAACTGACCCTTTTAATGCAATACCTGATCCAGGCGAACATACGCAAAAATTATTTGATGAATTACGCTACACACTTGACTGCCTTTCGCATTATAAACGCTATAAAAAAGACAAGCTTGAAAAAGAAAAAATGGCACTTCCTGGGGATTTTGTGGCAATAGAAATAAAAGATGAACAATCTATAGAAATGGCAGCCAATGGTTTTGTGGAAATACCAATAGATGATGATAAAAACGCAGATAAAACAACATCACCCACAAAAGAAATGACGCCACCTGATTATCATGTAATAGATATAAAAGACGATTTAGAACAACCCGAAGAAAAAAAATGCTGTTGCTGCCCCGCTAATCAATGTACAGCTAAAAATCTTATAAAATGGCCTGCAGGATTCATATCAGGTCTGCCCAATGGTTCCCTTGGAATGAAAGCAGTTAAACTGTTTAATCTTTACTTTCCAAAGGACGGTGGTGCGATTGAACTGCTAGAGGAACTCTGCAAAAACATTGACAATGCCAAACTCTTGTCAACTATACTGGGCCTCTATTTTGGCATACCTTCCACCGTAATCAATACCATTATCAATGCCGGCGGTATTAATGATATCGTGGAAAGATTGAAAAAAATCCGTCAGCATCACGGTACCATTTGTGCATATATTAAAAAACAAGGCTGCGTGGGAATTGTCATATTATTCTTTGCCTTACTAACTGCTATTGGCAATGGGATTGCTAATGCTGCAGTAGGTTATCTTTACCCCCCGAAAAATGAACAAGGTGTCGCCGTAACTCTTTGTGCTTCAAATTCTGTTAGCTTCACTTGCCAGGGAGCAGGAAGTCTTTTATCACTTAGCGCTGCAATTAAAACTCAAAGGAAACACTTTCCTCTAACAAAACAAGCAGCCAGGAGTAACGACTTATATGAGTTTTTCACAACCTTACCAGAAAATCCAAAAAACATCTCAGAAGAAAAGCTTCGCGAGCAGCATGAAAAAGAATGCATTGAAAGCATTGCAAAGCTCACAACGGACGTAATTGGAGAGTTAAAATTCAGTATTGTCGGAGTAGCAAAAGAACAATATACGAGAGCAGGGGCAATCGGACGATATGTTAAAAAATGCAAAACAGGTCAAGCTCCTACCACAGATCCAACTACAGAAGAAGCTAAGGAAATCAATGTCTTTTTCACAGAAATACTAGGAATCGAGCTAATGCAGGCAATAAAAGCTAGCGTGTTGACAGCCCAGAAAGAACCAGCGCAGTCATCTCAAGTCGTTAAAACAGGAAAAGCGGTAGCACCATCGCCTGACAGTTCTGCAGGTGATACGCTGAGAAATGGTCGTAGCAGCAATGCTGGATTATTCGCCGAGCAGAATAATCGTGCTCCCTTGTTGCCACAAACTCAAACTCCTGTAACAATGCAGCGTAATCGATCTACGGTAATAGGCTACGCCAGTTCATAAAAAAAGCTGTTTCCCTTTCTCGCTAAACTTATACTCGCATGTTTCTCCACTCAAAACATGCGAGGAACAAACTTTCCACAGCTTATCCACATATCTCTCACATCTTCTCCTCTTGCATAAGAGAGAAATATACTCTATCTTGTATCTGTCTAGAGGAAAACATCTATATATTGTGGTTTTGTAAGAAATAATTAATAAGCTCGGGAGGAGCAAAATGGAAACAGAAACTTTGGAAACAACACGCACAACAACGATTTCTATTCACCCTGATCTCACTGCAAATGCCCCTGGTCAACTCAAAGTCATTCGGCGCAATGGAACTGTTACACCGTTTGACGCAAGTAAAATTGCTATAGCAATAACCAAAGCATTTCTTGCGGTAGAAGGCTCAACAGCCGCAGGCTCGCCACGCATTCATGAAAAAGTAACTCATTTAGCGAAATATATTACCAATACATTTATTCGTCGTATGCCCAGTGGCGGCACCTTGCATATTGAAGATATTCAAGATCAAGTTGAACTCCTGCTTATGCGCGATGGCGAACATAAAGTGGCGCGTGCTTACGTACTCTATCGCGAAGAGCGACGTAAAATCCGCACAGAACAACAATCAGCAGAAATATCGACACAGTTACACGTGACATTAAACGATGGCAAAGTCGTACCACTCGATATGAATCGACTCGCTAATCTTGCAAGCAGTGCATGTATTAATTTATCCGATGTCTCCGCTCAACATATCATTGAAGATACTAGACGAAATTTGTTCGACAAAGTACCCGTTAAAGAAGTCAGCAAAGCATTAATCATGTCGGCACGGGTCTTAATTGAAAAAGAGCCGAATTACAGTTATGTCGCAGCGCGCTTACTACTCGATGATTTACGCAGTGAAGCCTTGAGCTTTCTTGGCGTCAAAGACAAAGCAACTTTTGATGAAATGAAAAGCCTCTATTACGCTTATTTCAAAGCGTATGTTGATCGCGGTATTCAATTAGAATTACTGGATCCCAAATTGAAAACTTTTGATCTTGCTAAATTAAGCGCTGCCATCAAACCGGAACGCGATTTACAGTTTACTTATTTAGGTTTGCAAACTTTATATGATCGTTATTTTATTCATAGCAATGGAATCCGTTTTGAATTACCGCAACCCTTTTTCATGCGCGTTGCCATGGGATTAGCACTCAATGAAAAAAATAAAGAAGAGCGTGCGATTGAATTTTACAATTTGCTTTCTTCATTTGATTTCATGAGTTCAACTCCTACCCTATTTAATTCTGGAACTTTACGTCCACAGTTATCCAGCTGTTATCTCACAACCGTTCCAGATGACTTAGACGGTATTTTTGCTGCCATCAAAGACAATGCTCTTTTATCAAAATACGCGGGCGGCTTAGGCAATGACTGGACCAATGTGCGCGCAATGGGTGCTCGCATTAAAGGTACAAATGGAAAATCACTCGGTGTTGTGCCTTTCTTAAGTGTTGCAAATGCAACAGCTGTTGCAGTAAACCAATGTTTTGCGCCAGATACCCTTGTTTACACAGCTGAAGGTGTTAAACCTATTTCCAATATCCGACAAGGTGATTTAGTGTTAGGCATCAGCGGAACCTATCGCAATGTCATCAAAACTTACCTCTATAATCAACTCGATGCGATGGTTTCACTGAAACTGAAACACACCATTGACCCAGTACACGTCACCACTGGCCATCCTTTTTACGCCATTCGTCACGTCCCCATGGAACAATCCATCCAACGTACG
This sequence comes from uncultured Gammaproteobacteria bacterium, assembly GCA_963710715.1. Taxonomy (GTDB): domain Bacteria; phylum Pseudomonadota; class Gammaproteobacteria; order DSM-16500; family DSM-16500; genus CAVQBL01. Next base: position 394,701 of record CAVQBL010000014.1, read on the forward strand.
CTCCACGGATTACAATCAAATACACTGAAATGCGAATGGGTCGATGCCGGTCAGTTGCAGCGCGGCGATTATGTCGCACAAACCATTCCTACAGAAATTGTTCCTGTCGCTGCCTTTACAGAAGACGACGCACGCCTATATGGTATTTTGCTCGGCGATGGTCACCTCTCAAAACAAGGCGCGCAATGGGGAGTATCTGGAAATCCCTCAAAAGATGAACATCTTGCTTTTGTTCGCAATTATCTACAATCACGCGGTATTCACTATTGGGAAACAGGTCGCGACGAATCTTACATGCAAATTAATTGGGTAGCGGGCAGAGGTGCTGTGCGTGATGGCACAACAGGACGCATTGTAGGCAGCGCCGGTCACACCCTCCCTTTTAGTCATGAAGATATTTACAATGCAGACGGTGAAAAGCACATTGCACCACGCTTTGCTCATCTCCCGAAAGAGCAGACTTTAGCGCTGATACAGGGTCTGTTGGAAACAGATGGTAACGTATCACGAGGAAAAGAAATTTCGTTCTGCAATACTTCACGGTCATTAGTAGAAGGATTACGTTATCAATGTCTGCGTCTTGGAATCCCTACTGCTGGCAACAAACGTCATCGCTCTTATCACCACACTGGCACACGCTCTGATGGCTCCCGAATCAAATTTAATAATAAGAGCATTTCTTTTGATTTACGCATTCCTGCTATATCAGACATTGCGACACGTTTAAATTGCAAAGCCCTCACGAAACAAAATTGGTTGCGCTACGGTGATCACGTGTTCACGCGCGTGAAACACATTAAATCCATCGATCCCGTCCCATTTGTTTATGACCTTGAGGTAGAAGGCGATGCTTCTTATATGACTACTGCAGGACTCGCACACAATGGTGGTAAACGCAAAGGCGCTGTGTGCGGTTATTTAGAAACCTGGCATAAAGATATTGAAGAATTTTTAGAATTGCGCAAAAACACCGGCGATGAGCGTCGCCGTACCCATGACATGAATACAGCAAATTGGATTCCCGATTTATTCATGAAACGTGTGGAAGAAGATGGCAATTGGACACTTTTTTCACCCGATGAAGTACCCGATTTGCATGATCTTTATGGTGCTGCATTTGAAAAAGCCTACACTGCGTATGAAGAAAAAGCAGAACGTGGTGCCATTCGTAATGCCAAAAAAATTCCAGCGCTCACGCTCTGGCGAAAAATGTTGAGCATGTTATTTGAAACTGGACATCCGTGGGTTACATTTAAAGATGTTTGTAATTTACGTTCGCCACAACAACACGTGGGTGTTGTGCATAGTTCTAATCTCTGCACCGAAATTACATTAAATACTTCGTTGGATGAAATTGCGGTTTGTAATTTAGGTAGTATTAATTTAGCCATGCACATAACCAAAAAAGGTTTAGACACAGAAAAATTGCGTCATACTATTCAGACTGCTATCCGTATGTTAGATAATGTGATTGATATTAATTATTATTCTGTGCCACAAGCACGCAATTCAAATCTCAAGCACAGACCCATTGGTTTAGGTATCATGGCGTTTCAAGATGCACTCTATTCGCTCGGCATTCCTTATGCTTCACAAAATGCGGTTGAATTCGCTGATCGCTCAATGGAAATCATCAGCTACTACGCCATTGAAGCTTCTTCCAAATTAGCAGAAGAACGCGGTAAATATTCTTCTTTTGAAGGCTCACTCTGGAGTCAAGGTGTTCTGCCTATCGATTCTATTGAATTCTTAGCAAAAAACCGCGGCCACCATTTGGAACAAGATCGCAAGCAAACATTGGATTGGAAAACCTTGCGCGAGCGCGTGAAAAAAGTCGGTATGCGCAATTCCAATGTGTTAGCGATTGCACCGACTGCAACCATTGCTAACATTTGCGGCGTTTCACAATCGATTGAACCTACGTATCAAAATTTATTTGTGAAATCGAATTTGTCTGGCGAATTTACTGTGATTAATCCTTATTTGGTTCATGATTTAAAGAATTTAGGCTTGTGGGATGACGTCATGGTAAATGATCTCAAGTATTACAATGGCAGTGTGATGAAAGTCAATCGTATCCCAGAAAATGTAAAACAGCGTTATGCAACTGCATTTGAAATGGATCCCATGTGGTTAGTGGAAGCCGCTTCGCGTCGTCAAAAATGGATTGACCAAGCACAATCACTTAATTTATACATGGCGCAACCTTCAGGTAAGAAGTTAGATAATCTCTATCGGCTTGCATGGAAACGTGGCTTGAAGACAACCTATTACTTGCGTAGCATGGGTGCAACTAATGCAGAAAAATCGACTATTCATGATAACGCACTCAATGCAGTACAAAGTGATGCGACAGATACTACACCCAAAACATGTTTGATTACGGATCCAACATGTGAGGCATGCCAATAGGACCGGCTGTCATTTCTATTCTGCCGGCCATAAAGCATCGATTTTCTGCGATCCGCTGCTCACATATTACCAACATATGCTGCGCTGCGGTTCTCGAAAATCAATGCTTTCTGGCTCGGCAGAACGAAATGTCAGCCGATCCTAGTAACTATAAAGGAGAAAACAATGCTACATTGGAATGAAACAACAGAACACTACCCTAAAAAAATACCGAACCATAAAACCGCTGGCGGTGCCACTGGCCTTGAATCATTAGAAATGGGCGCAGCACGCATTCGTGTTGATGACAAGCGCATTATCAATTGCCATGCCGATCTTAATCAACTTGTCCCCTTTAAATACACTTGGGCGTGGCAAAAATATTTAGATGCTTGTGCAAACCACTGGATGCCAAATGAAATTAATATGTCTGCTGACATTGCACTCTGGAAAGACCCCAATGGATTAACGGAAGATGAGCGTATTATCATTCAGCGTAATCTTGGGTTTTTTTCGACAGCAGATTCTTTGGTAGCAAATAATCTCGTTCTTGCTGTCTATCGCCACATTACCAATCCAGAATGTCGACAATATTTATTGCGTCAAGCATTTGAGGAAGCATTGCATACCCACGCTTATCAACATGTGATTGAAAGTTTAGGGATGGATGAAGCCGAAGTATTTAACATGTATCGCGAATTGCCCGCTGTTGCACGCAAAGCCGCCTGGTCATTACCTTTTACACACAGTTTATGTGATCCTGATTTCCACACAGGAACACCTGAAAATGACCAACGCTTACTGCGTGACTTGATTGCGTTCTATGTCGTTTTTGAAGGAATTTTCTTTTACGTTGGATTTGTGCAAGTACTCTCTATGGGTAGACGCAATAAAATGACTGGAACTTCAGAACAATTCCAATATATTTTGCGTGATGAATCTATGCATTTAAATTTTGGTATTGATGTTATTAATCAAATTAAAATTGAAAATCCACAGATATGGACAGATACTTTTAAGCAAGAAATCATTGCCATGATTCATGAAGGCGTTGAACTTGAATATGCGTATGCTGTTGATACGATGCCGCGCGGTATTTTAGGAATGAATGCTGAAATGTTTAAAGAATATTTACATTTCATCGCAAATCGACGCTGCGCTCAAATTGGGTTAACACAACAATTTCCTGGTGTCAGCAATCCTTTCCCCTGGATGAGTGAAATGATGGATCTCAAAAAAGAAAAGAATTTCTTTGAAACACGTGTTATTGAATACCAAACAGGTGGAACGCTAAACTGGGACGAATAGCACATCATGATAGAAAACATGATTATCTATGAGCAACCGTTGAATGAGTTGATTCGAGCCTGTTTGCGCTTGGAACAACTCTTTCATCAGATTGATCATCAAATTGAAGATATTTCACCTCTTGCTACACGTAATATTGTTGTAGCTATTATTAATATTTTGCATTTGGTTGATCGTCCTGATTTAAAAGCAAAATTAGCTAAAGAATTAAACCAGCATGCAAATTCCCTCACACGCTTAGAAAATACACCCAAAATTGACCAAGAGAAATTGCATAGCATATTAAAAGAGTTGGAAGATCTGGCGCGTACTTTTATCGATAGCAACCGTAAAATAGGTCAAAATCTACGTGAAATTGAATTGCTCAACACCTTACGCTTACATTTAGTTAGCCCAGGCGGTGGCTGTAGTTTTGATATTCCTCTTTATCATTATTGGTTGAATCAACCCGCTGAAGAACGCCAAGCGACCCTCCATGAATGGCTAGCAGAATTTACTCATCTGCGTACTGCCATTACGCTCATGTTACGACTCATTAGAGAAAGCACAAAAGTACAAGAGAAAAAAGCTGAACATGGATTTTATCAAGAATTGCTAGACCCGCAATTAAATTTAAAATTGATAAGAGTCGCTATACCCTACGGAACATTAGCGTATCCTGAAATTAGCGTAGGCAGACACTTTATGAGCGTACGCTTTTATTCTCCCAATATTTATGTACGCCCCACACAATTTCCAAATAATTTACAATTTTGGTTGACGCATTGCGGTGGATAATCACTCATAATGTGTCCACATCCGTATCACTTTAATGGTTTTTTCTTTGATGTAAATTTGACAGATCAAACGATGTTGGACATTAATTCTTCGAGAATGAGGTAAGATTTTTACTATCTAATACTAAATTATTTTGAATAATCAAGATTAAAATTATTTAATTATAAGGGCAAAAATTAGTCAAAACATGCTCATTAGAACTAAATATGTGGTACTGTACGTTTTACATGGTACATGGTAGATAAAAAATTAACCCTCACATGAAGAACTAAGGATACATAACCATGATGCGAATTCAACCCTATATAGCCACCCCAGAGGAACAGCAAGCTGAGATAAAACAATCTCGTGTGATAGGAAATCAGCAAAAACAGCCTCATTTATCTAATAACACACCCATTCTAATGAAATTTGCAGGATATACAGTTGTTACCTGGAAAGGTTTAAAACGTAATCCTCTTAATCCTAACTATTATGAAGATGATAGAGAAAACAATTTTGTAAGAGCCCTTCTTAACATAGTAGAAAAAAATAATTACCCCGATATTATTCTTCTTCAAGAAGTGCATTTTGTTGACAAATTAAAAGATATATCCAATATACCTAAAACGCTTGCAAACTATGAATATGTAAGCGACGACCAAGGTAGAGTCATACTCTACAACAGAAAACACTTAGCCTTGCCGAAACAGCCCCACTGGAAAAAACCAAAAAATGAATTTTCCCATTATGTAGGAAGTGTGCAAAAGTTATTACTTACGCATTCAAGAGGCTATACTCTAACGATAAATAACATTGACATCCCCCGTGATAGCGATCCTATACAAACTCGTCAATATATAGACTCATTAGTACAACAAGATAATCCAGATGAAAAAGCTCGCTGTGACGTTTTGATAGCAGGAAATTTTGGGAGTGATACTCTATTTTCAAGTATCCCGAATAAAATATATTTGCCAACCAGTGTCATTATTCCAAATGAAACCAAAGAATCCAAATTGACCCAAAAAGCCAGTTTTGCAGATGGTGGCTTCCTCCACAGTCAACACGAGTTATACCCACCCACCCAGATTCAAAGTATCAATCCATATAAAGGCGTAGCCTATGAGCCCATCAAAATGAATCAAAATGCATTTTCACCAGAACAATGGGCTGAACTTAACAGACAAAGATTAGTTATTACAATAGCTAACCATGAGGATCTCTTTACTGATCAAACAAAAAGCATATTCAAAAATAATAATATTCTTATACGAACAAGCTCACATAATAATAACGAAAAAATGATTGCTATTAGATACACACAACAATGTGAAGAGGGTTTGTTTGATTTTTTTGAAAAGCTTCCTGAAAACCCTGCACTTGAAGAAAAACTTTCTTATTCAAGAAAAGAAACTCTGCGCGATGAAAATAACATTATTGGTGGAATTTTTTATATACCTTCTAAACAATGCCATCATTTTGCAAAAAAAATAGATGCCTATTATGAAGAAAGAATCACTGCTTGGAAAATAATTTATAATGGATTGGTTGCTGGCAACACTAGCATTAAAGCTAAAATATTTAAACCAACGTTTGGGACAGATTTGCTAGATAAAAAACTACCACCCCATGAAACCATACAAGAAATCGAAAAACACAATCAGACTAAACCCCATGATGAGAATAAGGCTGGAACAGGAAACCACTCAGCCGAAGCTTGGTGGCTCGCACATGTGCACCGCGAAAATTGCAGGTTAGGTAATAAGAAGCTCGTGATTCAAACTTATACATCCGGTTGCAAGCGTAGCGGCAGGCGTGCTAACGGCCTAACATTTTTTGAAACTGCGGATGAAAATGCACTGATTCAGTGCGCCGCTAACCCTAAGCCTAAACTAAGAAGAGAAAACGTATGTAGACAGTTTGGAGATGACAAGTTAAAAGAAGAAAATGAACTCGTGTCTAGAAAACGCATATCCACCCCACCAACCCCACCCACACCCACGCCAGCTAAAAATAAAAAATAGGCTACTGTCGCCATCACTATCCACCCATCACCAATTCGGTGGATAGTGCTCAAGAAGTGCTTCAATTTATAATGCGATTGTATTCCCAGAAATTAAAAAATCAATCAACATTTCGTTTGCATCAGGAAATTTTAATTGATTTAGCTCGAGAGGCTCAACCCAACGTATAGGCTGTCCTTCCATGCCGCGTGCTTCACCTGTAAATTCTTTAACAATCCATGTATCGAGTAGTACAGATTGATCACTATATTGATACGGAATTTTTAACCATGGTTCAGCGTGAACAATTTCAATATCCAATTCTTCTTTTAATTCACGCTGCAAAGCAAAAAAAGCGTTTTCACCTGCTTCAACTTTGCCTCCTGGAAATTCCCAACAGCCGCCTTGATGTTTATGTGCCGCACGCTCGGCAATCAGAATTTCGCCCATTTTTATTGAATACAATTCCAACGACAACATGCAACATAGTTTATTCTTTGGTTTTTTTTAAAGGTGGAAAAAATACACGATACATCCCAATCAAGCTGATAACAATCCAGGCAACTTCAATCAATACTGATGCAGTATTCCAGTGGAAATAAAGGGAAAACAAAATCATCCAGGCGCCAATAAAATTAAGAAATTGATAAATAAAACTATCCGCGACCCAGCGCCCCACGCTCAACAAATAATAGGCAATTAAAATTAAAATAACGCCAATAATCCCGATAGGGTCAGAAATTTTTAACAATAATTCATACATAATTTAAAACCTCTCAAGTAACATTGTCGCACCGCCTGGATTGCCACGCCCGCGCGAAAAGCACGCGCTAGGCTCGCAACGACGGGCCATCGCATTATCCAGCAAAAATCCTCTGTGCCTCTTTAATTATATCAACTCCCGCATGTTCTTTATGTGCATTCTCACTCAGATAACGGCGCCAGATTTTGGCATATTTTTCCCCTGAAAACAAACCTAAAATGTGCCGAGTAATACTGGATAGTTTGACTTTGTTTTTCAGTTGCTCTTCAATGTAAGGAATAAATTTCTCTATGACTTCATGTCGAGTCAACAAATCCTTATCGTTGGGAAAATATTTTTCTTCAATCTGCGTTAAAAAATAGGGATTCGCATAAGCTTCGCGACCAATCATGACACCATCCACAAATTTTAAATGCTCGTCAATTTCAGTCAGCGTTTTTATTCCGCCATTTACAATAATTGTCAATTGTGGAAAATCACGTTTAATCTGCCGAACAACATCATATTGTAATGGTGGAATTTCACGATTTTGTTTTGGACTTAAGCCGTTTAGCCAGGCTTTGCGTGCATGAATAATAAAAACATCACACCCAGCTTGCGAAATCATTTGAACAAATTGGGTTAATTTTTCATAAGAATCTTCATGATCTACCCCAATGCGGCATTTTACTGTGACAGGAATTTTTACTGCAGCACACATTGCTGCGATGCAGTCAGCTACGTGTTGTGGCTCTAACATTAAACATGCACCGAAACGTCCTGATTTCACGCGATCACTGGGACAACCCACATTGAGATTAATTTCATCATAACCAAAGTCCGCCCCAAGCTTAGCACAGTGTGCAAGCGCATCCGGATCACTGCCACCTAATTGCAAAGCAACGGGATGTTCAAGTGGATCAAAATTAAGGAAACGCTGAAAATCGCCGTGAATAAGTGCTCCTGTTGTTACCATTTCGGAATAAAGAAAAACATGTGGAGCAATTAAACGCAAAAAATACCGATCATGCCTATCTGTGCAGTCCATCATGGGAGCAATTGAAATACGACGATCTAACACGATTAAACCTCTAAACTATGCACGGGCTTTACAGCACCCCACTGCTTGCAGCCAGGACACTGCCAATGTAATGTTTTTCCTGAGAAGCCACAGGAAACGCACTGATAACCCGGTTTGTCTGCTAATAATTTTTTAGTTAGATTTTGTAAAATAACTAAATCATCATGCGCTCTCCCTTCTACATTGCTAACATGTAAATTAATAAACAAATGCAAGCCACTGATAGAAGGATAACGTCGCACATAATCCGCTACAAAATTCGCTGCGATTTTATCCCCCTTCCACTTTCGAATGCGTTCAGAAAGAATCAAGACCACAGGAATCTTGGGATACTTATCTAACACTTCCATAAGATAGGTGACAAGTTTTTCTTCTTCATTCAGTTTTTCGTAGCAAGCAGCTAATGCATCAATTGCCTCAGAAAGATAATCTGCATTTTGATCTTTGATACGTTTTAAATTTTTTAATGCGGCTTTGTAATCACCTTTATTCATATCTAATTTAGCTTGCAATAGACTTGCACGCACGCTTTGACTATCCGCATCAAGTGCTTGCTTGAGGTATTGATTCGCTTGTTCATTTTGATTTTTAGCATGTACTGCTTCAGCTAATTCACAATAATAATGCGCAATAATAGGTTGCATATTTTGTTTAGTTGTAACACCTAACTTATTTGCGATTTGAACGGCACTTTCCCACGCTTTTTCTTGCTGATAAATATCTAATAACGCGCGCAATGCCGCCACGGCATATTCCCTGGTATTAACTACTTCTAAAAAAATTCGCTCAGCGCGATCTAACACCCCCGCACTTAAATAATCTTGCCCTAATTCAAATAGCGATTGTTCACGATAGGCTTTGTCGAGTTGCGGACGTGCAATCAAATTTTGATGAATACGTATCGCGCGATCCACTTCGCCACGACGACGAAATAATTTTCCTACCGCTAAGTGTGTTTCAACAGTATCACTATCCACTTCAAGCATTTTAACGAAAACATCGACGGCTTTATCAGGCTCTTCGTTTAAGAGAAAATTTAGTCCAACGAGATAATCGCGTGGTAAATTAACTTTTTGCATAACAAAACGATTTCCACGCGCCGCTCGATAGCCTAAATACCAAGCACAAAAAATCGCGACTAATAGTAGCAAGAGCCACATGATATTCATCAATGTTGATCTCGTAATGGAATTGCACGTAAATTTTCTATTTCTGCATCAGCCAGTTTTAATCGTTGGGCAAGGCGATAATTTTTTACTTTGACTTTAAGTAGCAACCAAAATCCAATTAAAACACCTAATAAGCCGCCTAATGCAAAAACTATCGCGACTAACAATGAAAGTGGTAAGGTACTCAAACCAACGTAATAGTTAATAGTGACGTCTGAGGAGTTTAATATTGCAAAACTCACTCCCAGTACAATAATTAATAGTAAAAAAAGATAAGTAATAATACGCATGTATAGAGCTCTAACTCCTTCTAAAAACGCAAAAACGGCATAGCATTTTTTAATGCTGATACCGTTTTTTGTAATTGCCTCAACACTCGTCATTGCGAACCGCGCGCCCTTTGCGGGGTGAAGCAATCCAGGGGAACATTACTACGTTCCCCTGGATTGCTTCGTCGCAAAGAGCAGCTCCTCGCAATGACGAACCGGATTATATCAGCTACTCTTGATTCTCATCCTCCTGCCCCATCTTTGCTTTGAATATGTCACCTAATGTTGCTTTAAGTGGTGTCACATCCGCTGCCTTTTCCTTTTTCTTAGCATTAGCACGTGGTTTTTTCGGTTCAGAATCTTTTGCTTTCATGGATAAGGTGATCATATGAGTTTTACGGTCCGTTCCTATGATCTTAACTTCAATCATGTCGCCTACATTCAAACGTGTACGCGCATCATCTACTTTTTCTGACGCAATCTCTGCAGCACGTAAAGTACCTTGGATACCCGAAGCTAATTCAATAATAGCTCCTTTAGCATCGACTTCAATGACTTTACCATTCACAACACTACCTTTTTCATTTTCATTCAGGTAATTTGCGATAGGATCATCTGCAAGTTGCTTCAAGCCAAGAGAAATGCGTTCACGTTCCGCATCAATTGCTAAGATAACGGTTTCCAACTCATCACCTTTTTGGAATTTACGTACAGCTTCTCCCGCTGCAGCTTCATTCCAAGAAACATCCGATAAATGAATAAGACCATCAATTCCGCCATCCAAACCAATAAAGATACCAAAATCAGTAATGGATTTAATTTTACCGCGGATTTTATCACCTTTTTGGTTTTTGGTTGCAAACTCTTCCCACGGATTCGTTGTGCATTGCTTCAAGCCTAATGATATGCGACGACGTTCACCGTCAATGTCGAGCACAATCACTTCAACTTCCTGACCTAAGTGCACTACTTTATTTGGATTGATATTCTTGTTTGTCCAATCCATTTCAGAAACATGCACTAAGCCTTCAATGCCTTCTTCGATTTGTACGAAGCAGCCATAATCTGTGATGTTAGTGATGTGGCCAGTTAAGCGCTTGCCAACAGGATAACGTTGACCAATGTCAGCCCATGGATCATTGCCTAATTGTTTTAAGCCTAAAGAAACACGTGCACTGTTACGATCAAATTTCAAAATCTTAACTTTGATTTCATCGCCAATGGATAAAATTTCGCTTGGGTGCTTGATGCGCTTCCAAGACATATCAGTGATATGTAACAAGCCATCCACACCACCTAAATCAATAAATGCGCCATAATCGGTGAGGTTCTTAACAATACCTTTAATTTCATCACCTTCATGCAATTTTTCTAATAGTGCATCACGTTCACCTGTGTTTTCTGCTTCCATCGCTGAACGGCGTGAAACCACAATGTTATTACGCTTAGCATCAATTTTGATAACTTTGAAATCGAATTCCTTGCCATCTAAAGAATCAGGATCACGCACTGGTTTCACATCAACCAATGATCCAGGTAAGAATGCTCTAATTTTATTAATTTCAACAGTAAAACCACCTTTGACGCGGCCGCGAATAACGCCACGTACAATTTCTTTATTTTTATAGGCTTTTTCTAAATCTGCCCATGCTTCTAGGCGTTTTGCGCGTTCTCTGGATAAACGCGTCGTGCCAAAACCGTCTTCGACAGTATCGAGAGCAACTTGTACTTCATCGCCAATCGCAACTTCAAGTACGCCATGCTCATCTTGAAATTGATCGCGAGAAATGATGGATTCGGATTTTAACCCTGCACTAACAACAATATAATCGGGTTTAATATCGATGACTGTCCCAGTAATAATCGCACCGGGGGCCATTGGAGTTTCATTAAGACTTTCTTCAAATAACTGTGCAAAACTTTCGCCCATAGACATAGAATAATATTCCAAACAACTACTTAGAGCCTATTTACATTTCTACTCTGCCGGCCAGAAAGGATCGATTTTCTGCGATCCGCTGCTCACATACCACAAACGTATTGCTCCGCTGCGGTTCTCGAAAATCAATCCTTTCTGGCTTGGCATAGCGAAATGTAAACAGGCTCTAGGTTAAGTTAATAAAACGATATACATATATATACTTACATTATTATGCATATCGCGCCTAGATACATTTACGTTTCACTTCCAACATCACCCGCTCAACAACCTGTTCTATCGTTAAATGATCTGTATCAATACAGATTGCATCGGATGCCGGCTTGAGAGGTGCAACAGCTCGCTCCTGATCGCGTTTATCACGCTCCAGTAGCTCCTCTACAAGGCCGCCTAGATTAACATTTATCCCCTTTTCCTTCAACTGCTTAAAGCGTCTTTTGGCCCTCTCTTTTGGGCTTGCGGTGAGAAAAATTTTAACGTCTGCATCGGGAAAAATCACTGTTCCCATATCACGCCCATCTGTGGCCAACCCTGGAGGTTGACGAAAAGCTCGTTGGCGGCTTAACAATGCAGTACGTACAGCAGGTAAAGCACCCACCTTGGAAGCAGCATTGCCGATTTTTTCTGAACGAATTACGTTAGTTACATCTTGGCTTTCAAGCAAAATACGAGGAGGATCACTTAAATCAGCAGCGATGAATTGAACGTCTAAGTGCTCCGCCAATGTTTTTAAAGTCGGCTCGTTATCCAAAGCAACTTTGTGTTTTTCGGCTGCCAGACCCAATACTCGATATAAAACGCCACTATCCAGTAAGTTCCAGCCTAATTGCTTAGCGATGCGATGAGTCACAACGCCTTTACCCGTCCCGCTCGCGCCATCAACGGTAATGACAGGCACTTTCATTACTTTCATTATTCACTACCCTCTTCCCGCAAGGTAGCGACTTTTTCTAATCCAACTAACAATTCATCATTGGTTAAACTGATCAAACGCACGCCTTGAGTATTACGTCCAACAAGAGAAATTTCATCCACCGGCATACGTACCAATGTCCCTTTATTACTAATCAACATGATTTCATCTTCGGGATTCACTTGAATTGCACCAATGACTTTGCCATTGCGCTCATTCACTTGTATGGAAATAACCCCTTGGCCACCACGACCTGCAGCGCGATACTCATCAATTGCAGTACGCTTACCAAAGCCATTCTCTGTGGCAGTGAGGATATCTCCTTTAGGTGAAACGACAACCAGTGATATCGCACGCTGACCTTCTTGTAATTTTACACCGCGTACACCACGCGCACTTCTACCCATGCAACGTACTACATCTTCTGTGAAACGAATTACTTTACCCGCATCCGTAAACAGCATGACTTCTTGTGCACCATGAGTAATATCGACGCCAATCAAACGATCATTTTCTGATAATTCTAAAGCAATAATGCCTGAAGACCGTGGGCGAGAAAATTCTGTTAATGCGACTTTTTTCACTGTACCTTGTGCTGTTGCCATGAAAACATAATGGTCTTCTTGATATTCGCGGATAGGTAAGATCGCACTAATTTTTTCACCTTCAGCTAATGGCAATAAATTAATAATCGGTTTGCCACGCGAATTGCGGCTTGCTTGTGGAAGTTGATATACCTTAAGCCAATACACTTTGCCATGATTCGAGAAACATAAAATAGTGTCATGGGTATTTGCAACTAATAAATGCTCAATAAAATCTTCTTCTTTCACATTCGTTGCAGATTTACCTTTTCCACCACGATGTTGTGCTTGATACACTGTAACAGGTTGTGATTTAGCATAACCTTCGTGAGAGACTGTCACCACAACATCTTCTTGTGGAACTAAGTCTTCTAAACTCAGATCACCACCGCCATCAATAATTTCCGTACGGCGTGCATCACCAAATTGTTCTTTAATCGCAAGTAATTCTTCGCGTATCACTTGCATTAAACGTTTTGGGTTATTCAAAATTTCATTCAGCTGAGTAATTAACGTTTGTAATTCTTTATGCTCTTGCGTAATTTTATCTTGTTCTAATCCTGTCAATCGATGCAAACGCATTTCTAATATCGATTGCGCTTGCTCAGGTGAAAGTTTGTAGCCTTCTTTTGTTAAACCATATTCTGAATTTGCATCTGCACGCGTTAAAAGAGTAATCACATCCGCTGGATGCCAAATGCGCTGCATCATCTTTTCTTTTGCTTCCGCAGAATCTTTGGCGGCTTTAATCAATGCAATCATTTCATCAATATTGGCTAACGCAACTGCTAAACCTTCTAAAATGTGTGCACGTTCATTGGCTTTACGTAAATCAAAAACGGTGCGTCGCGTCACGACTTCACGTCGGTGACGTAGGAAAGCATCAATCAATTGCCAAATATTCAGTACTCTTGGCTGGCCATTCATTAAAGCGACAATGTTAATTCCATACACGCTTTGCAATTGTGTGTGTACGTAGAGATTATTTAAAACTACATCTGAATTTTCACCGCGACGCAATTCAATCACCACGCGCATACCTTGTTTGTCTGATTCATCACGTAATGCAGTAATACCTTCAATTTTTTTCTCTTTGACGAGTTCTGCAATGCGCTCAACTAAACGTGCTTTATTCACTTGATAAGGCAACTCACTGACAATAATTTTTTCTTTAGTCGTTTTTTCATCGGATTCAATATGAACTTTTGCGCGTACGGAAATGCGACCACGCCCTGTGCGATACGCTTCAAGAATACCGCTTCGACCATGAATAATTCCTGCTGTTGGGAAATCTGGCCCAGGAATATGTTGCATAATTTCTTCAACCGTCAACTGTGGTTTATCAATCATGGCAAGACAAGCATTTATCACTTCCGTTAAATTATGCGGAGGAATATTGGTTGCCATACCCACAGCAATACCGGAAGAACCATTCACTAATAAATGCGGAATTCGTGTTGGCAAGACGGTTGGAATCATTTCCGTCTCATCGTAGTTTGGAACAAAATCAACAGTTTCTTTTTCTAGATCGGCAAGTAAAGAATGCGCGAAACGCGACATACGTACTTCGGTATAACGCATGGCTGCGGCCTCATCGCCATCGACCGAACCAAAGTTTCCTTGACCATCTACAAGTAAATAGCGCACTGAGAATGGCTGCGCCATTCGCACCATAGTGTCATACACAGCCGTGTCACCGTGCGGGTGGTATTTACCGATCACATCACCGACGATGCGGGCCGATTTCTTGTGGGGTTTATTCCAATCATTGCCTAATTCATGCATGGCAAACAAAACACGCCTATGAACTGGCTTCAAACCATCGCGTACATCCGGTAGCGCACGCCCAACAATGACACTCATTGCATAGTCGAGATAGGATTGCTTTAATTCAGCCTCAAGGCTGACTTTGTGTATTTCTTTTGCGACAGGCGTATTGTCCATAGATTGTTCAACTTTGGTATAAAATTCAGGGTGTTATTAGTTAATAAAGTTTGAGAAATTATACCATATAATTACTCTACTATCCTGCTTTTCTCGTCTCGTTAGTAGCAAATTATCGAAGCACTTCTGAGCAAAAAGTAGCGGGTGTTAAAATACGCGTATGTCCAATATTTCTTTGTTGTAACAAACCAGCTCGATGATCGCCTGTCACTAAATAATCTGCATTACCAGCAATTGACATACTCAGCAAACACGTATCAATTATCTCTTAAACCCGCTTCCAACGCTCGTGAACGCGAAGCTCGCATTTCACATCAAAGGGTAAAGATAAATTGTCTTGCTGGCGAACAAATATCATGCGTGGTGATATGGCAAGAACTTCAGGCAAAACAGCTAGCACACTATCAAGGCGCTCCTGTATTTTTCTTTGATTAGCTGTTTCCGGTATAGGATATTCTTCCACTAATACATATTGATCATAACGATCAATAGTTACTTTGTATTCTGGTAAATCGGCATCATAAATTCGGTAACAGAGAATATTTTCTCGTTCTACCCAACGCCGCAAAAATTTTATATTCTTTTGTAAGCGATTTATGAAATCTTGTACAGCTGCACGATCACTTTCTGAAATGGATTTTTGTGCTTTACGAATGCGACGTTCATTTTCAGCCTCAGGACTTTTATCCACAAACCATTCTGACACCACATCAAATAATAATAACTGGCACGGAATAGGACCATTAAATAATGCATAACTGCGCTTTGCTCGCAGCCCCATATTTTTTCCCAACTCAGGATTGCCGGTAAAAACAGCCGCGTGCCAACCTAAAAATTCTTTTTTTAATTTTGCACCTAAGGTTTCATATAATTTTTTTAATTCTGCCACTTCACCCAAGCGTTCGCCGTAAGGCGGATTAGTAACAAGCAAGCCTGAAGAAAAATTTTTAGGGGCGACAAGCAGAGATAATTCACGTTTTTCAACGTGAATTTTTCCGTGTAATCCTGCACGTTCAATATTTGCAAATGCGATTTTTATGGCTTTGGGGTCTACATCGTAACCAATCATAGTTGGCAGAGAAGAAATATTTTTTTCATGCCGTTGTTTCGCATCTGCAACCAATTCATTCCACAATTTTGCATCATGTTTTTTCCAATTCAAAAATCCAAAATATTGACGCAACAATCCTGGTGCAATATCCCCTGCCATCAGCGCTGCTTCGATTAATAATGTTCCTGAGCCACACATAGGATCGATCAATGGGCCTCTCACTTCTTTCCAACCCGCGCGCAATAAAATCGCCGCAGCTAAATTTTCTTTGAGTGGTGCAGCTGTTTGTTCTGTACAATAACCACGTCTATGCAAGCTCTCACCTGATAAATCAATACTAATAGTTGCAACATCACGGTATAAGAAAACATGTATAGAAAGATCAGGATTTTCACGCTCAACATTGGGACGTACATTAAATTTTTCTCGAAATTGATCGACGATGGCATCTTTTACTTTTTGCGCGCCAAACAGTGAATGAGTAATAGTAGATTGCGAGCAAACAAAGTTCACTGCGAGAGTATTATCGGGATTCATATGCTCATCCCACGCGATGGTTTGCACTCCTCTATATAATTCTTCAGGTGTTGCTGCAGGGACTTGTGTTAAACGTAGTAGAATTCGATTTGCTAATCGCGACCAAAGACAGGCTTTGTAAGCCAATGCTAAATCACCAGTGAATACCACTCCTGCTAATTTTTCTTTGGCATCTATTGCACCTAAGGTTTTTAATTCCTCAACCAGTAGTAATTCTAAACCTTTAGGTGTAGTAGCAAATAGATTGAGAGACATCACTTTCCTCCGTCATTGCGAACCCTGCGCTCCTTGCAGGGTGAAGCAATCCAGTACTGCATCAAAATAATTGTTGTCCTGGATTGCCACGCCTTGCAAAGAGCGCAAGGCTCGCAATGACAGAGACGCTGTGGTAGCAAATAGATTAAAAAACATTTACAGAAACCCTACAGGTATTAGATTATTTTTTTCCGATATAGGCAATAAAGATTGAGTTAAACTAATCACTCCACCCTCACCTATTTCTTTATTGAGTTTTTTAAGAACTTCAAATTGTTGAATAAATGATTTATCCAGTCGAGTCGATTTTTTAAATTCTAAAGGATAGAGTATTTCATTTTGCACAATAAGCAAGTCAATTTCTTTTTTATCTTTATCGCGATAATAATAAAGTGGCGCACGTTTGCCATTATGCCAATAACTTTTCAAAATTTCGGTAAATATAAACGTCTCTAAAATAGCACCCGACATTGCGCCTGCTTCTAATGTTTCTGGGCTAGACCATTCGGTAAGGTAAGCACATAGCCCTGTATCAAGAAAATAAAGCTTAGGCGTTTTAATCAATCGAGTCGTAATATTATTATGATATGGTTCAAGCAAAAAAATTATCCCCGATGCTTCGAGAATACTAAGCCAATTTCTTGCTGTCATAGGACTAATACCGATATCTCTTGCCATATCTGACATATTAAGCATTTGCCCAGTACGTGCCGCTGCTGCACGTAAAAATTTCAAAAATACATGAACATCACCAATATGAGCAAGATCTCTCACATCACGCTGAAGATAAGTTTGCACATACGAGCTATAAAAAAGATCTCGATCTGTCTTTGTAGTACAGAGCATGGGAAACGTCCCACGCCAAATAATGCGATAGACATCTTGTAATGATAATGGAGGGGAATATTTCTCCCGCCTTATCAGCTGATCTTTAACTGGAAGAAAGGGTTCAGCGATATTAGGATGGTTTTGCTGCTCTTTCAGTGATAAGCCAAGCAAATTAACAATCCCCACACGTCCTGCCAATGATTCCGATACATCTTTCATCAATTGAAATTGTTGTGAACCCGTTAACCAAAATGCACTTGGCTTACGGTGTTGGTCTGCTGCCATTTTAATATAAGGAAGCAAGGCAGGTGCATATTGAATTTCATCTATTAATATAGGAGATGTGAAGCGTTGCAGAAAAAGAGCGGGATCTTCGTTAGCCAATTGCGCAAGATTGGGGTCATCTAAGGTAACATATGTTCTAGCTTCTTTACTTAAATGCTGCAAAAGCGTCGTTTTTCCGACTTGCCGTGGCCCTGTCACTAATAGCACAGGAAATTGATTGTCTACCTGCTTTAAATACAACTCTAATGTGCGATTAATGTACATAGCAGCCCGTCCAATTTATACTGTCATTATAAATTGGACGATATGATACTTCAAGGAAAAAGCACACAGAGAAAGAGGGGAATTTGTTATGACGCTGTACGCAATGCGCGGCGTAACACTTTCCCAACATTTGATTTTGGTAATGATTTAACAAACTCAACGTGTTTAGGAATTTTGTAACCCGTTAAATTTTTTCGCGCAAATTGTTGCACATCTTGAGCAGTCATATTGGAGCTATCGACGACCAAAAACGCTTTAACTGCTTCACCTGAGTTTTCATCTGGCACACCAATCACTGCTGCTTCAACAACACCGGGCATTCTTACTAGTATATCTTCCACTTCATTCGGGTAAACGTTAAATCCTGAAACCAAAATCATATCTTTTTTACGTTCCAAGAGACGTACAAACCCATGCTCATCAATTGACACGATATCTCCTGTGAGCAACCATCCGTCTTTAGTAAATACTTTTTGCGTTTCACCAGGGCGTTGCCAATAACCACGCATGACTTGCGGACCTTTTATCGCTAACTCACCTGGTTGACCAATAGGAACTTCTTTGTGTTGCTCATCCAAAACACAAACATCTGTCGACGGAAGAGGTAATCCAATCGTTCCGTTATATTCTCGCAAATCCAATGGGTTGATCGTAACAGCAGGGGATGCTTCCGTTAACCCGTATGCTTCTAGTAGAGGCTTTCCCGTCACAGCATGCCATTTCTCAGCGACGGCGCGCTGTATTGCCATACCACCTCCCAGAGCCAATTTCATTTCACTAAAATCCACTTGCGTTAGTTTAGGGTTTTTTAATAGCGCATTGAAAAGTGTGTTGACGCCAGCAAGCATGGTAAATTTAAATTTCTTTAACTCAGAAATCAGGGATGGAACATCACGCGGATTAATAATTAATACATTTAAACCACCCATTTTTGACATGAACAGTAAATTCGCAGTCAGAGAAAAAATATGATAAAGCGGCAGCGCAGTGATAGCAATTTCTTTACCACGTCCCATACCTCCCCCTGTCCCCAGCCAAGCTTCTGCTTGCTCAACATTAGCAAGCAGGTTGCGATGGGTTAACATAGCACCTTTAGCAACCCCTGTTGTTCCACCTGTATATTGTAAAAACGCAATATCTTGACCATTCAGTTCAACGGGATTTAAAGAAAGTTTTTTTCCTTCGGCAATCACTTGACGAAATGGAATAGCGTGTGGAATATGAAAAGGCTTAATTTGTTTTTTGACATACTTTAAAACAAAATGAATAAGCCATGCTTTAAGTCGCGGAAACAAATCGCCTATATCAGTGATAATGACATGCTTAACTAATACATCAGGTAATGCTTCTTCCACAGTATGTGCAAAATTAGAAAGTACAACAATGGCATCAGCACCCGAGTCTTTTAATTCATAGATCAATTCAGGAGCGGTATAAAGTGGATTAACATTGACTACAATTAATCCTGCAAGAAATGCTCCAAATACAACAATAGGATATTGCAATACATTAGGCATCATAATCGCAATGCGACTACCTTTTTTAAGCTTTAAGACTTGTTGCAAATAAGCAGCAAATGCACGCGCATAGAATTCAGTTTGCTTAAAGGTTAGAGTGACACCGAGATTATAAAAAGCTGGGTGATCTGGGTATTGTGCGCACGTTTGTTCAAATATTTCTTTTAAAGATTGATGCGCGTCTGGATTAATTTCAGCTGGGACATTTTTAGGATAACTATTTAGCCAAATTTTTTTCACGGGAGCAAAATCCTTATTTTTAAGTTGACGAGCTACTTTTATTACCCGTTTAAACTGGTCGGGACGGCCGGATTTGAACCGGCGACCACTTGCGCCCCATGCAAGTGCGCTACCAGGCTGCGCCACGCCCCGTTTCCATTTCTACTCTGCCGGCCATAAAGCAACGATTTCCCGCGATCCGCTGCTCACATACCACCAACGCAGCTCTGCTGCGGTTCTCGTGAAATCAATATTTTCTGGCATTGCTCTCTGGCTCGGCAGAGCGAAATGTTAATACACTTTCAAAGTTTGCAAAAGATTTTCAAGATCCGCAATAATTTTTTTCATCACTGCATCTTTCTGCACTGATTGACTTATGTTGGCCGGATCATGTGTTAATTGCGACCGAGCACCTTCGATGGTAAAACCATTTTCATACAATAATTTTCGTATTTGACGCACTATCAACACATCATTATATTGATAATAACGTCGATTGCCGCGTCGTTTAACAGGCTTCAACTGAGGAAATTCTTGCTCCCAATAACGCAATACATGTGGCTTAACGCCGCACAAGCGACCTACTTCACCAATGGTAAAATAGCGTTTATCGGGAATCGCGGGCAATGATTGTTGGCAATCTTGCTTACGCTTATTGTTCCTCGATAGACTGGTTATTTTGTATTTCTGTTCCTGCATACTTCTCAACACGCGCCCTCAGTTTTTGACCGCTGCGGAAAGTAACAACTCGCCGCGCAGAAACAGGAATTTCTTGGCCCGTTTTAGGGTTTCTTCCTGGACGTGCTTTTTTGTCATGTAATTCATAATTACCGAAGCCAGAGAGCTTCACTTGCTGGCCACTTTTCAGCGCTACACAGATAGTATGAAAATACAATTCAACAATTTCCTTGGCCTCACGCTTTGTAATGCCTATTCCTTGGAATAGACGTTCTGCGATATCTGCTTTTGTCAGTGCCATAATTCTAGCCTCTCAATTCAGCAGTAAACCTTTGTTTTAATGCAACTATAATACGTTGCATTAGATTTGTAACCTCTTCATCTACTAGAGTGCGCGAAGAATGCTGTAAGGTCAAGCCCAGGGCGACACTTTTTTGACCAGCTGGAATCCCTTTGCCCTGATACACATCAAATAGCTTCACTTCTTGCAATAATTCTCCCGCCACTTCTATTATTGTAGCGCGAATTGCTTGTGCTGGTATAGTCTGATCTATCAAGATTGCGATATCTCGTCGAATTTCTGGAAATTTAGATATTTCTTTAAATTTAGGCACACGAGCGCTGACTAATGTGTCCAATAAAAGCTCAAAAACATAGATATTGTCTTGAATATCTAATGCTTGTATCACTGAAGGATGCAATCTGCCTAGAACCCCCACGGTTTCACTGTTACGTTGAATTTCTGCAGTTTGACCCGGGTGCAAAGCGGGATGCTTACCTGGAGCAAAAGTAAATGTTTCAGCTGCTAAAGTCAGGTTAAATAAGTTTTCTAAATCACCTTTAATATCAAAAAAATCCACGGGACGATTAGCGATGCCCCATTGCTCAGGAAATGCAGGGCCACTGACTAAACCCGCTAAAACATTTTGTTGCAGAGGCTGGTTATTCCGCACTAAAAAACGTAATCCCATTTCAAATAAACGCACACGAGATTGCTGGCGATTTTGGTTATACAGCAATGTATTCACTAACCCTGGCCAAAGATTCGTGCGCATCACTACCATCTCACTCGTAATCGGATTCACTAATTCTTTGGGTTGATTTTCTGGATCAAATAAGGTTTGGAGTTTGTTATCAATAAAACTATACGTAATCACTTCGTGATAACCAAGATCAATGAGTGTGCGACGTAAGCGTGATGTAGACAATTTATTTTCTGGCAGTGAATTGATTTTTAACGTCGCCATTGAATTATGTAGTGGTAATTTATCATAACCATAGAGACGAATAATTTCTTCGATCAAATCCACTTCTACAGTAATATCCGATCGGCGCGGAGGAACTGTTACTGCCCAGCCATCCGATTTTTTTTCTACCGTGAAACCAAGATGTTGCAAAATGGCTTCAATATTTGAATTTGGAATTTTTATTCCTAAAATTTTTTCTACTCTTGCTTCACGTAAATTAATTTTTGCGGGCTGAGGTAAATATTTTTGCTCACTTACTTCGATGACGGGGCCGGGTTGACCACCCACAATATCAAGAAGCAACTGCGTAGCACGTTCAATGGCAATACGTTGCAAAATAGAATCCACTCCGCGCTCGAAACGATAAGCAGAATCGGAAGTAATACCATAGTGTCTGCCTTGTCGTGCAATACATTGCGCATTAAAAAATGCGCTTTCAAGAAAAATATCCGTCGTGAGCAAAGTCACGCCTGAATCCATACCACCCATCACACCCGCTATCGCTAACACATTATTTTTATCAGCAATCACTAATGTTTTATTATCGAGAGTCACTTCACTGCTATCCAGCAAGCGTAACGTTTCACCCTGTTTTGCCATGCGTACATCAATATCACCTGTCAATTGATTAAGATCAAATGCATGCATGGGTTGACCCAATTCCAACATCACATAATTTGTCACATCGACTACCGGACTGATTGAACGAACACCACCGCGTCGTAAACGCTCGCTCATCCAAATCGGTGTTACTGCATCTGCTTTCACTTGACGAATCACACGACCGACATAACGTGGGCATTCGGCTTTTGCAGTGATAACAACAGGAAATATGTCCGTTGAATTGGATTTAATTTCAGAAATCGTAAGTGGAGTAGTCAATTTACTCTGCGTTAACGCCGCAATTTCGTGTGCCATTCCACGAATACTTAAACAATCACCACGATTGGGAGTAATAGATACATCGATGACATAATCATTCAAATGTAAATATTCCCAAAGATTTTTGCCCAGAGGCGCATCCGGTGGTAATTCTAATAAACCTTCACTTTCTTCTTTAAATCCCAAATCGCGCGCTGAACACAACATGCCTTGTGAAATCACTTCACGAATTTTGCTGATTTTGATTGTGATATTATTGGGTAAGACTGCGCCTTCCAGTGCAGCCGGTACTTTGATTCCGGCTTTAACATTCGTTGCGGCACACACTATACTAAGTGGTTTAGCAGCACCCACATCAACTTGGCAAATATGCAAATGATCTGCCGCAGGATGTTTTTCAGCGTGAATCACTTGCGCTACAACTACACCCGAAAATTTTTCTGCAACGGGCACGAGTTCTTCAATTTCTAACCCTGCCATCGTTAATCGTTCGCCTAATTGTTCACGGCTTAATGCAGGATTAACCCATTCGCGCAACCAAGATTCACTGAATTTCATATGAGGGCTCTCAAAACTGCTTTAAAAAACGTAAATCATTTTCAAATAAAGAACGCAAATCGGAAATTTTGTAGCGTAACAATGCTAAACGATCAATGCCTAAACCAAATGCCCAACCCGTGTAACGTTCACTATCAATATTCACAAAACGCAACACATTAGGATGAACCATGCCACATCCTAGCACTTCTAACCAGCCTGAATTTTTGCAAATGCGGCAACCTTTGCTTTCGCAATTCAAGCAGCCAATATCCACTTCTGCAGAAGGCTCGGTGAAGGGAAAATACGATGCACGAAAACGTAAAGGAACTGGTTTTTCAAAAAATGTTTGTAAAAACTGGGTTAACACGCCTTTAAGATCAGCAAAACTTACATTTTCATCAATCATTAAACCTTCAATTTGATGAAACATAGGTGTATGCGTTAAATCAAAATCGCGACGGTAAACACGCCCCATGGCAATCATACGCAAAGGTGGCGGTGTATTTTCCATAAACCGTATCTGCACAGGAGACATATGCGTACGTAATACTGTTTTGTCTGCGAAATAAAATGTGTCTTGCATTGCGCGCGACGGATGTAAAGGCGGAATATTTAATGCTTCGAAATTGTGATAATCGTCTTCAATTTCTGGACCATTTACCACTGCAAAACCCATTTGTGTGAATATGGCTTCCAATCTTTCTTGAGTTTTAGTGACAGGATGCATGCTGCCTAGGTTTTGGCAACGTCCGGGTAATGTAATATCAATAGATTCTGCAGCTAACTGATTGGCTACTTGTGCTTCTTGCAACAAGAGACCGCGCTGTTCAATCAATTCTTGGATTTTTTGTTTGGCCGTATTAATTTTTTGTCCAGCAATGGGGCGTTCTTCTGCAGGAAGTTGACCTAAGCTTTTCAAGTATTCTGTCAGCTGGCCTTTTTTACCCAGGTAAAAAACACGGTAATGATCTAGACTTTTTAAATCCGAGGCTTTGTGGATTTCGGCTTCGGCGTGTTTGAGTAGTGTGTCTAGGTCGGTCGTCATATAGAGTTCATCTCATTTTCCCCTCTCCCTAACGCTCTTTGTTAGGGAGAGGGTGACATTGTACTGCGCTTTTTGCAGTGCAATGGCGGGTGAGGGTTTTGACGGCGCTCATACTCGAGCTGCGATACATCTAAACCCTCATCCCCCAACCCTTCTCCCGCCTCGCAAAAAACGCTCCCGGAGAAGGGAGAAAAACAGTTTAAGCCGCCAAACTCATCTTCGCTTGTTCAGCAAGCGCAACAAATGTTGGTTTATCACGTACAGCAATATCTGCTAACACTTTACGATCAATCGCAATAGCTGATTTTTTTAAGCCATTCATGAATGCACTATAAGATAAACCACATTCACGTGCAGCTGCATTAATACGCACAATCCACAATGCTCTGAAAACACGTTTTTTCTGGCGACGATCGCGATATGCATATTGTTCTGCTTTGATAACAGCTTGGTTAGCAACGCGGAAAACGCGGCTACGTGCACCATAATAACCTTTTGCCTTCGCTAAAACTTTTTTATGTTTAGCTCGGGCTGTGACACCTCTTTTAACTCTTGACATGACTCTTTATCTCCTCAATCAGCGTATGGCAGCATGCGATCAATAGAGCGCACGTCGGATTTATCCACTCGACCCGTTTCACGTAAATGGCGCTTACGCTTGGTCGATTTGCAGCTTAACATGTGGTTACGGAAAGAACGACGGCATTTGAAGCCCTTACCCTTACCTGCAGCACGAAAACGCTTTGCTGCACCACGGTTGGTTTTTAACTTTGGCATTGC
Organism: uncultured Gammaproteobacteria bacterium; assembly: GCA_963710715.1. GTDB lineage: Bacteria > Pseudomonadota > Gammaproteobacteria > DSM-16500 > DSM-16500 > CAVQBL01. Next base: position 419,931 of record CAVQBL010000014.1, read on the forward strand.
AATTACTCCGCTAATATAAATACCCATGGCCGGCGAATGCAAAACACGCATTCTTGGCCTGGGCTGAACTACGCTTTTTGGCCTTCGGCCAATAGGTAATTAATTTTTTAATGTTTTTTAGGCCCGATCACCATCACTATCTGGCGGCCTTCCATTTTTGGACGCTGTTCTACGACACCATGTTCAACTAAGTCCGCTACAATTCTTTCCATAAGCACCACACCAATCTCTGGATGCGCCATTTCACGACCTCTGAATCGTAACGTTACCTTGGCCTTGTCCCCATTATTCAAGAAACGAATTAGGCTACGCAGTTTAACTTGATAATCACCTTCCTCTGTACCAGGACGTATTTTGATTTCTTTAAGCTGGATTTGCTTCTGCTTCTTTTTAGCAGCCGCTTTGCGCTTGCTTTGCTGAAACCGAAATTTACCAAAATCCATGATACGACATACGGGTGGCTTAGCTTCTGGCGATACTTCAACTAAATCAAGTGCAGCCTCTTCACTAATGCGCCTTGCTTCCCTGGTAGAAACTATTCCTAATTGATTACCTTCAGCATCAATTAATCGGACTTCTGGGACATGGATCTCCTCATTCACCCGCGGTTTTTTTTCTGCACTAATTCTCGCTTCCTCCTAATGATTCATTGGATCTACCTTTACGCGCAATATCAGTTTGAATAAGCTTAAGGTATTGTTCTAGGGACATATTACCCAGGTCTGCACCTTGCTGTGTACGCACTGAAATAGCACGAGCCTCCACTTCACGATCCCCCACCACAAGAAGGTATGGGATATGCTGTAGAGTATGTTCGCGAATTTTAAAGCCAATCTTCTCATTTCTCAAGTCCGATTTCACTCTAATGCCATGATTTTTTAAAAAAGTTGCCACTTCTTGGGTATATTCAGCCTGTTTATCGGTAATATTGAGCACCACAGCCTGAATTGGAGCCAACCAAACAGGGAGTTTGCCAGCATGATGTTCAAGTAAAACACCAATAAATCGCTCTAAGGACCCCAAAATGGCTCGATGGAGCATGACGGGAACCTGTTTACTGCCATCTTCAGCTATATAATGAGCTTCTAGGCGTACAGGTATAGAATAGTCTAATTGCAAAGTACCGCATTGCCATACACGCCCTAGACAATCTTTCAGTGAAAACTCAATTTTGGGCCCGTAAAATGCACCTTCTCCTGGGAACACTGTGTAAGGCAGGTTTGCATGCTGCAATGCATCAGCTAATGCCTTCTCTGATCTATCCCATAGCTGGTCAGAGCCTACGCGTTTATCTGGGCGAGTTGATAATTTAACAATAATGTCATCAAAACCAAAGTCTTGGTAAACATTTAGCAATGATTTGATGAACTGTAACGCTTCTGTTTGTAACTGATCTTCCGTACAAAAAATATGCCCATCGTCTTGCGTAAATTGCCGCGCGCGCATAATGCCATGCAATGAACCCGAGGGTTCATTACGATGTACACAACCAAATTCAGCGAGTCGCAAAGGTAAATCACGATAACTCTTCAACCCTTGCTTAAAGAGTTGCACGTGACAAGGGCAACTCATGGGTTTAATAGCATACTGACGGTTATCGGATTCCACCGTGAACATATTTTCATGAAACATGTCCCAGTGACCCGACTTTTTCCACAATTCAATATCGACTAATTGCGGTGTCACCACTTCTTGATAACCATCTGCAGCCACTCTTTCACTGATGTATTGTTTAACTTGTTGGTAAATCACCCAACCATTCGGGTGCCAAAACACCATGCCGGGTGCTTCTTCTTGAAGATGGAATAAATCTAAATTTTTCCCAATGAGACGGTGATCGCGTCTTTCGGCTTCTTGAAGATTTTTTAAATATTCATCCAGCGTTTTCTTATCTGCCCATGCGGTCCCATAAATACGTTGCAGCATTTCATTCTTAGAATCGCCACGCCAATACGCACCTGCTAATTTAATCAATTTAAATGCTTTTAATTTGCCAGTGCTGGGCACGTGAGGACCGCGACATAAATCGATAAAATCATCTTGCTGATATGTGGTTAGCACTTCTCCTTCAGGAATATCTTCAATAATTTTTGCTTTGTATTCCTCACCAATACTACGGAAAAATTTTATCGCTTCATCACGCGGAATCACTTTGCGTGAAACGGGAAAATCTTTTTTAGCTAACTCAACCATTTTTTCTTCGATACGCGTTAAATCTTCAGGTGTAAATGGACGCTGAAAAGCAAAATCATAATAAAAACCATTTTCAACCACAGGGCCAATGGTGACTTGCGCCGTTGGAAAGAGCGATTTCACTGCTTGCGCGAGCAGATGAGCCGTAGAATGGCGAATGACTTCTAATGCAGCTGGATCTTTTTCTGTAATGATTGAAACTTTACTGTCTTGCTCAACTAAAAACGACGTATCCACTAATTTAGTGTCAACCTTACCCGCAAGCGCTGCTTTCGCTAAGCCCGCACCAATGCTAGCCGCAATGTCTGCAACTGTAACAGGTTTATCAAATTTTTTTTGGCTTCCGTCGGGAAGAGTGATAACAGGCATAAACATTAGCTTCTCAATGTAAAAAATCCTTCTCCAAATATATTACTCTATATTTAGAACTATTAAAATGTTAATCTATATATAACCTTCAAAAAATATCCGCAATATCCCTATACAGCACAATAATTACTTCATAACTATTGGATTTCAACTTATCCAAAAGTTACCCCCCCCATAGACTTATAACTAAATATAACCTATAATAACCATAGGGATTCATTAGTATGGAATTCACACTATTCATAAAGAAACAAGCTCATAAAACGTTAAAGAGCTTAGCTAGAACAGATAGAAACAGAATAGCAGAAAAAATTAAACAGTTGGCAAGGAATCCAGATAATCCTTTGCTAGATATTAAGCGTTTGCAAGGAGAGCTATACTACCGCTTAAGAGTCGGAGATTGGCGAGTTATCTTTGATCGAGATGATAAGTTAAAAATTATTGCAATTGAAAAAGTAAAACCACGTGGAGGTGCTTACAAGTGAATTTACAAGTTATCAAATCAATCGAAGGAAAAGCAGAATATATACTGCTTCCTATGGGTGTTTACAAAGTATTACGTGAAAAAATTGACCACGCGCTAAAGAAAAAATATAACAATGATTATGTCCCTTTTAACTTAGGAGATTATGTCGACAACCCCATCGCCTTCGCTCGCATTGATGCGGGCATAACGCAAGAAGAGCTTGCAAAACGCATGAAAGTAACTCAAGCGTATATTAGCAAGCTAGAAAATCAAGGCAAAGTAAGTGCTAAAGTATTGAAGAAAGTAAAAATAGCATTGGAGACAAAAAAATAAAGAATTCTTTGTTACTTTTGTCTTCGGGCAAAACGTAACATCTACCCTACGCTACTCAGCTTCATGGAACAAGTAATAATATGCGGCCATCGATAATGAGAATTGGCTAAATCTTCAGGATCCACTGTCACAATATAAACTCTATATTCATCTTCCAAGTGAGCTAGCAACCCTTGTACACACTTACCTTTTGTGACCTCATACCAACACGCTTTCCCTTCAAAATCTTTTTCCATGAATTTATCAATCGGAATTTGTACAGGCTTGGGTAAATACATATTCCATCGTGAATCTTTTTCATTTTTTATGCTAGATAAACGCGCCCAACCTCCCAATGGCATCTCACTAGATTCCCGCTCTCGTCTTCCCCATGTAACAAGCCTACACTCGCCATTTTTAAGCTTAACGGGCAGCATTGCTTTAGGTTGGACAAAAGAAACCGTATGAATTTTATTTTGATAATTGAAAATAACCGCTTCTGGCATAGAACGCCCCTATTATATTGTCTGACGATGACCATAAGGCTTCCATGCGGGTGCAATTACATTTGGCATTTGAGATCGGCGCAGCATGGTTGCAGGCGCAACTGTAAATTCTCCAAATTTATCGTTGATCTCATCCAACACTGAATAAAGTGGTTCGCGTTTAGAATTTATTTGTGAAAATAAATCCATTTGAAACCCACAACTACTTGGATCAAGTGCAGTGACTTGTATTTGACTCACGGGTTCACCGTTCCAATGTTGATATATTAAAAATTCGGCGAGCCGAAAAATTTCACTACTGTCATTGGTGGGTTGAATACTTTTTCCTTTAGAACCCAACCATCCTATTTCATAATTTAACAAACCCGCAAAAAAATGTTGCGCTCTAAATTGATGCGCTCTTAATCTCTTCCCTAGTTTTTCACACATGTGCATTAAGAATGTTTCTATAACAATTTGGCTAGTTGTATTCGGTGGCATGACTTTTCCATGCCCCATGGATTTTGGACTGGCAACTATTGCATGCACAGGTTCAGGATCAGCGCCTTGGCACATATACCAAATACGCCTGCCAATATTTCCAAACCGTTTGGCTAATATGCTAATGGGAATTTTTTCTACCTCACCACATTTCACTGCACCATGTTTTTCAAGAAAGCTACCAATACCAGATTTTATACCGCTTAATTCAGTCACATTGACGTCACGCAACCTTTCTTTGGCTTCCCAGGGTGGAATCACAACATATCCATCAGGTTTTATTAATTTTGCTGCATATTTAGCAGTCGTTTTATCACCGCTCACGCCAATAGAACAAAGTAATCCCGAGACTTTAAAAACAAGTTTTTTTGCAAGTAATCCTATTTTTTCAGGTGAGCCAAACAAGGATTGGCAATGTGTTACATCAAGAAAAGCTTCATCCACAGAAAAAATTTCAATATCTGGAGTGAGCGTTGAAAGCGCACCCATAATTGCACGCGACACGTCAACATATCTTTCAGGTCGTGCAGGAACTTGAATTAAATGACGGCAAAGACGTTTTGCCTCTTTAAGGCGCATTCCTGTTTTAATTCCATAAGCGCGCGCTTCATAAGAACTGGTGATAATACACGTGCCTTGTTTTCCGTTAGTAACCGCTAGCGCTCTACCCCTCCACTCTGGATAATCCAATTGCTCGATAGAAGCAAAAAACGCATTCATATCAACGAGAATAATGGCTCGCGACCAACGTTGCGTAGATTTAATTTCTTTTCCCAAAAACATTTTTGCCTCATGAATTCAGACGGATTAATCCCACATAAACCCCTTGCACCTGAATCCTTTCTGGTAAATACGCTCTTGGTTTCATCTCAATGTTGGAGGGGATTAATGTAACCATCCCCTTCACTTTGTAAGAAATACGTTTTAATGTCGTGTTGTGTTGGTCAATCAACGCAACAACAATGTCTCCCTCTTTTGCAAAATCAGTATGTCGACAAATAATAAGATCATCTTCTAAAATCCCATCTTCAACCATTGAATTGCCTTTTACTTGCAAAGCAAAATGATTCTGCCCTTGGAACAAGGTACTCATGTCAATAAAATGATGATCAGCAACCGCTTCAATGGGTGTACCTGCTGAAACTCTTCCGACTATGGGTAACTCTTTTGAAGAAAGAGAGATGAGAAGACGGCGGCCTTCCTTTTTCAAAAAAATCTTACCTTTTTTACTAAGCGCGCGAAGACTGCGAGTGATTAAACTTTTTCGAACGCGGGCTAATCCCCATCGCTGCTGTCATTTCAGCATAAGACGGTGAGAGCCCCGTACTTGTTATATACTCAACAATAAATTTATATAAATTTGCTTGTAAGTCAGCTGTCATGATAGTTCACCTATTGTTCACCATAGTATTCTTTCATGATAGGTGAATTATAGATGAACGATCAAGAAAATTTTTAATGATAATTTAAATCCTTTAATAATTTTCTTTGTGTGCGCAATAAATATACAAAATATGCGCTTAGTTTTTTGGCACAAGTAGCAAAAGATGGCTTACGATTCTAAATCGTATAACGTCTCAATCTATCTGTTGAAGAATCGGTGCTCACTCCTGCTGTCGAAATAGGTGGTCGAAACTTAAAATGATTTAGATTTCGCTTATCATCTTTATTTTCATTATGAGAAGCTTTCAAATTTTCAATTTCGAGCTTCAATAGTGCAATTTCTCTATCTTTTTCTTTATCATTTTCTTTAAAAAAGAATCCTGCACATTTTTGTTTTAATCTTGTATAAAATATTGAACTTACCTTAATGAGTTGTTGCATTTGAAAAATCACCCCATCGAACTTACTATTCCAACATTGAACTTCGTTTAACATAGCAAAAATAGTAAGATAACGATCGTTGAGAGCAGGAAATAAAATTGGGTAATCTTTTTTTAATTTACTGTTCCATTTGCAAAATGCAGCCCAAAGATCATCGATTTTTTCTTTCTCTGTTTTTGACTCAGCTATGATAGTTAACATACTGTTAAGTTCAACAGCAGCAGCATCACTCATATATTTCAAATCCTCTTGTATTAACTGACTGAGCTGATTAGTGAAACGCATTCCATTGAGAAAGTTAATGACATGTTTAAAAAAATTCTTTATAATATGCTCAGCTGTTGACTCACCACGATGGCCATCAGCAACAATAACCATCTGCACTTTTCCATAGTACTGAGCGTCCTCGAGATTACCACTCGTTAGCACAATCACAGTAGTATTATCTTCTGAACCTCTTTGTATTGCTTCATCTATTAAATTGCTTGCAATATCCTGTTTGTCATATTTGGATATCTTGTCAGCTGTCTCATTTGGAGTAAACACATCCGTATAACCATCCGTTGCAACAATGGTGTAAGCTGTATATTGTTTGGCATCTTTAGGAAAGGTTTTCCAGTTAAATCTTAATGTAATGACATCAGGCTGATAAAAAATTGATTTTTCTTTATTATGAAATGCATTAAATACGCTTAGATCCCCCAGCGCACGCGACATGGCAAGATCATTGTTAAGACGAAGCCCCCTAACCCCCTTTTCTTCCACAGAAGTAACACTTCCTCCTCCTTTAATAACAGCACAAGTTTCAAGGTATTGCTCTTCAATTCCGGATTGAGCGATCGCGCCTAGAATAGCTAAAATAGAACTAGAATTACAGTTTAATTTTTTTTTCAAGTCTTCAGTTGATATCTCAGGTTTATGGATTTTATGCAGTAAAAGTCCGTGATTTTTACTGCTTGCATCATATTCTATTTGGCCGTTTTTTATAGTAATCGGTACTGAAAGACCAGAGGCCTTATCTATGATAACAAGTTGCGCACCGCTGTCACCCACATTAACAATACGCAAAACATCAGCATGTGCGATCACTGAGCACAATGTTGAGCCACTGAACCTTTTTCGTAGCTCAAATGCTAATTTTGCTACTGCTTCAGTCAATACACGCGTCCACTGCTGATCTGAAAGTACCTCTGGTAATTCTATCGTAGAAAATGCAAATTTGTCTTCATTAGTATCTCTTTTGTTTTGACTACTCGCTGCACTTACTCTTGATTTGTATTCTTTTATGCTGACTGCTGAAGTTGAGCTATTTTTAGGATGATTGAACATCACACATCTCCTTTAGTTTTTATTCTTTCTCATGCTCATGAGAAAATATTCGTGCTAGTAGGCATTTGTCGATCTAAATCGTAATACGTCTTGGATTTTCTGCTGAAGAAGCAGTACCCACCTTTGTCGAAAGAGGTAATCGAGAAAATTTGAAACAATTTGGATTTTGTTTGTCATCTTTTTTATTTTCATTATGTTGAACTTCTGGATTTTCGCGTTTCAATTTCAATGATGCAATTCCTTCTTTGAATAATCCTGCGCATTGTTTTTTTAATTTTTCGTAAAACGTTGGACTTTCCTCGACGAGTTTCTGCATTTGAGAAACTGCAGCTTCGAACTTAGTGCCAGCAAATTGTCCTTCGTTTAAAACATCGAAAATAAAGCTATAACGGTTGACAAAAATAGTTAAGAAAATTGGGAAATAATTATTACTTTTCCATTCAGTAAATATATCCAAAAGAATAGGGATTTTCCTTTCATCTGTTTTTGACTCGGCATAAGCTAACATAGTGTCAAGTAAAGCAGCTATCTCATCGCTCATATATTTTAAATCTTCTTGCATTAACTTACTGAACTGAGCAATGAAACGCATTCTATTTTTAATAGTCTCTTGACATGCTATCGTAAGAAAATGAATGACGTGTTTAAAAAAATTCTTTTCAGTATGCTCAGCCGGTGATTCACCACAATGGCCATCAGCAACCATAAACATCTGCGCTTTTTTGTAGTGCTCAGTATCCTTGGGATCACCACTTGTTCCCACAACTACAGTAATGTTATCTATTGAGCCCTTGTTTACCGCGTCTGTTATTAGATTTTGCGCAAAATCCTGCTTTTTATTATAGGATTCTACCATCTGCTTAGCTACCTTATCTTCGGTAAGGGCATCCGTTAAACCATCGGTTGCAGCAATAATATGAGCACAATAACATTCAGCAGCTTTAGGAAAGGTACTCCAGTTAAATTTTAAAGTAGTGACATCGGGCTTATGAAAGATTGAGTTTTTTTGATCGCGAAACTGATCAAATGTTTCTTTATCCCCCAATGCACGCGACATAGCAAGACCATCGTTAATACGAAGCGCACCTTGTTTGTCACGAACCACCCGTCCTCCTCCTTTTATAACAGCACAAGTTTCAGGGTATTGCCTCTCAATTCCGGATTGAACGAGGGCACCTAGAATGTCTGAAATATCGTCAGAATTACACTTTAATTCTTTTTTCAAGTCTTCAGTTGATATCTCAGGCTTATGGAGTTTATGCAGTAAAAGTCCATGGCTTTTACTGTTTGCATCATATTCTATTTGGCCATTTCTTATCGTAATTGGTACTGACTTACCCGAGGCCTTATCCAAAATAACAAGATGCGCGCCACTATCTCCCACATTAACAATACGAAGAGTGCTCTCATGTGCTATAACTGCGCACAACGTTGAGCCGCCTTTCAATTCCAGTTCATCTATTTCCAGTTGTAACTTTTCTACTGCTTTAACCAACACATGTGTCCATTGCTGATCTGAAAGTACATCTGGTAACTCTATCGTCGAAAAGTCATATCTATCTTCATTATAAGGTCTGTTATTTCGGCAAGTACCGTCACTTCTTCTCGATTTGCATTTTTTTATTATTGGAGTTGATTTACTTTCATGGCTTAACATCACACACCTCCTTTACCGCAAATTGGGCTTACTGGTTTACCGCCATGTTCAGTGTCACATGTATTAAAGTTAATATAATACACAAAAAATACCAAACTGGGAAAAATTTAACGGGAGTCTTTCGGTTCTTACAGATGAACTTTCCAATGTTGCAATCTATTCAAATATCTTATCTCGCTATGTTTTTAATCCTTTTTTCTCATCTCTAGAAACGCTATAAATCGAAATGTCAGAGATTCTTTAGAGGCATTGGGTGGCCATACAATATAAACAGGAATGGATTCAGCCTGCCAGTCAGGTAGGGGTTCAACAAGATATCCCTGATGGATATCTTCTGCTACAAGAAACGCAGGCGGAGTTGCTAATCCTATCCCAGCAATCGCCAATTGGCACACAGCATCCATGCTGTCGGCGATGATTCTTGGTTCAAAATTGATTAAACAAGTTTTGCCCTTTTGATTAATTAACTTCTTGGTATTTGGACGCACATTGAATCCGATCCAATCCCATTTGAGTAAATCCTGCGGTCGTCTTGGAGGCTTATGCTCGCTCATTAAAGCAGGGGCAACGACGAGTTTACGTGTCATAGAGAAGAGTCTTTTAGATTTTAAAGCACTGTCTTTTAAGTTGCCCATTCTAATTGCAAGATCGATGCCTTCCCGAATCAAATCTTGTTGTATGTCGCTAAAGTTTATTGAAAGCGCTACTTTTGGAAATGCCTTGGCAAACGCCGCGATATCACTAACAAGCGGGCTTCTTGTGAGCATAGCTGGGACAGTCAAATTTAATTTACCACTTGGTTCCGTTGCGTGATATGCAACGCTATTAAGCCCTTTTTCTGCGGCCGATAACATTGCTTCTGCACTAATGAATAATTTTTCGCCTTCATGAGTAAGGGAAAGTCGTCTCGTCGATCGATAAAGCAGAGCGACGCCAAGTCGCTTCTCTAGCTGTGCCACATGGTGACTCACAACCGAAGGCGAGAGTTTTAGCGTATTTGCGGCTGTTCGAAATGAGCCTGCCTCTACCACTTTGGCGAAGATTGCCAATGCCCGTAATTCATCAATCATTATACTATCCTATCGAATAATCAATTCTAATTATAGCATCTAATCATGCTTTATTGGGTATGGTAATCTATCAAAGCAGCATAATATTACACGATAGGAAAATTACGATGACTCTTTTATTAGCGATGTTTTCATTTTCTTTGGTCATGTCAATTACACCAGGGCCTGTGAATATGATTATTCTTTCCTCTGGCATTAATTATGGAGCAAAGAGAACCATTCCTTATGTGTCAGGAGCGACCGTAGGCTTTACCTTATTATTGCTTTTTATTGGATTGGGGTTTTCGCAATTTATTCATGCCTATCCATTTTTTCTGACCTATTTAGCGATTGTAGGTTCGTTATATATTATTTATATGGGATACAAAATAGCTTCTTCAAAACCAGGGCTGGAAATAAGCAAAAAAGCTACCCCTAAATTTTACGAAGGTTTTTTACTTCAATGGATAAATCCTAAAGCATGGATTGCTTGCGTATCTGGAGCCTCCATCTTTTCCAGCGCAGAAAGCTATAATTCGTTTTTAACGTTCGCCATTATTTATTTTATTGTATGTTATCTTTCGCTTGGCATTTGGGCAGTTTTGGGCAATAAAGTGTCGTATTTATTAAAAGATCATTTTCGTCTACGACTATTTAATTTTACTATGGGGATATTATTGATGATAACAGCCGGATATTTATGTTACGGTCAGTTTGGGTCCATTTGGTAGGCACGATTGGGATCGAACCAACGACCACCACCATGTCAAGGTGATGCTCTACCACTGAGCTACGTGCCTATAATCCTAAATTCGGCAAAAGATAACATTACTCTACATAAGGGCGCAAGTAGTTGTAGGGTAGGCAAAGACCGCAAGGTGGACACGCTTCGCTTTGTCCACCTACAAGCCTGAAATGCACAGCTCACAACATTACACCTCAAATCCGAATGGTTTATACACCGCAGTAGAGGTATCATCCATTGTTGACGTGGGTGTTGGCGCTGGCGGAGCAGATGCAACTAAGGTTGAAGAAGTAGATGTACTTGAAGTCGTATCACTAAACATTCTGTCTCTCTCAAGTAAACGAACTCTACTCATATTAATGCCATGTTCCGCTACTGGCGTTGCCGCACTCTCCTCAATACAAACTCGCACCACTTCACGAATAAATTCATGACATCGCGATACATCCTCACCTTCCGTTGCCCAATCCGATGCAAGCAATTCCTTGAGGTTGCCCATGATCCCTTCAAGTTCTCGCGCTGCAGCTTGTTCCCGTACAGATAACTTGGGAGGGCGAGGCGGGCAACGAAAAATATTATTGAAAATCGCAATTGTGCCGCTGGTTAACAAACCAACACATCCAGCGATCAAGACTAAACAAGTATGATAAGCTTGCTCACTCGGATGCTCGATTTTTTCAAAAAAAGCATCGTGCCATACATTATTGTTAAAAAGATAAGATCCTACTGCGATTGCTGTAATTAATCCAGCAAGAGTGGATGTTGTTATTTTCGCGACTTTTACGGGAACCTTTTCCTCTGATCCTGTAGCCGTTTTATATGTAGTATAACTACAACAAACTAATGCAAAACAGACAATAGCGGCTAATATCGCATAACATATGCCATCACCTTTACAGTCACAGGAACCACCACCGCCAGCACAACTGCTACAGCAGTTACCGTAAGAGCCAGCTCCTGCATTATTGTTTAATACATACCAAAGAAGAAACGGATCATTATTATTAAAAGAAAAAGGATTAATAGAAACACTATTTGAGGTCTTATCCTCAACTTTTATAAGAGATTTTACTTCTTGATTAACACTTGCTTCTCTGGCTACTAAAGACTTCCAGGCTCGTTCTAATTCTTTCTGAGTAAACTTGCTTTCTCCTGGTATATCATTAATGATAGCCTTAACAATTCTTTCTTTTGTTTCTTTGCTTATCTCAGAAAATCGTGTATCTTCAAGCCTTCTAAAACTCTCCATAGTAATTCCCTCGCTAAGTTTAAAATAATAACTATTGATAATTATAATGATGCAATGCTTAAGGAATCATTAATAAAAACTGAAAAACTTCTCAAAAGAATAAAAAATGAGCTATCTGCGGAAGATTCCCGCGTGCGCGGAAATAACTAAGAAAGCGTACCTTGCTGAATATCTCTAATTAAATCTCGCACTCGCGCAGCTTCTTCAAATTCTAAATTATGCGCATGCTCATACATTTCTTTTTCTAACTGCGAAATTTTAGCTTGAAGTTTTTCTGGAGATAATGCGAGATACTCGGCATTTTTCTCTGCCACTTTGGAATATAATTTACCACGAACAGAATTTTCGGAATATGCACCTTCCATAATATTTCGCACCGCTTTTTCCACACCTTTGGGCGTAATGTTATGCACTTCGTTATATGCTTTCTGTTTTAAGCGACGGCGTTCAGTTTCTTTCATAGCGCGCTCGATAGATCCTGTGATGCGGTCAGCATATAAAATTGCCTTACCATGAATATTGCGCGCAACACGACCAATCGTTTGAATCAAAGACGTTTCTGAACGTAAAAATCCTTCTTTATCGGCATCTAAAATACCAACCAGAGAAACTTCTGGCATATCCAATCCTTCACGCAATAAATTAATCCCCACTAAAACATCAAAACTCCCTAAACGAAAATCACGAATAATTTCCACGCGTTCAACGGTATCAATATCAGAATGCAAATAACGCACACGAATGCCATGTTCTTCTAAATATTCGGTTAAATCTTCTGCTAAACGTTTAGTGAGCGTTGTGACCAGCACACGTTCATGTACTGCAGTTCGTTTGTGGATCTCCGACAGCAAATCATCCACTTGAGTTTTTGCAGGACGCACTTCCACTTCCGGATCCAATAAACCCGTTGGACGTGCCACTTGTTCTACCACTGCACCTGAATGTTCATGTTCATAATCGCTGGGTGTGGCAGAAACAAAAATCATTTGCGGTGCACGTTGCTCAAATTCATCAAAACGCAAAGGTCTATTATCCAATGCAGACGGTAAACGAAAACCATATTCAACTAAAGTTTCTTTACGTGAGCGATCACCACGATACATGCCACGTAATTGTGGAATGGTTACATGCGATTCATCAACAATTAATAATGCATTCGGTGGTAAATAATCAAATAATGTCGGCGGCGGTTCACCTGCTTTTCTACCTGACAAATAGCGAGAATAATTTTCAATACCAGGGCAATAACCTAATTCATTCATTAACTCTAAATCATACTGGGTACGTTGTTCTAAACGTTGCGCTTCCACTAATTTATTTAATTGATTTAGCTCAGCTAGACGTTCCTTTAATTCTACTTTGATGTCATCAATTGCATTGATAACTTTTTCACGTGGAGTTACATAATGACTTTTTGGATAAATAGTTAAACGCGGCACTCGACGTAAAATTTCCCCTGTGAGCGGGTCAAAAAAACTTAAGTTCTCAATGTCATCTTCAAATAATTCAATACGCACAGCTTCTTTTTCGGATTCTGCTGGATAGACATCAATGACATCTCCACGCACACGATACGTAGCACGATATAAATCCACATCATTGCGCGTGTATTGCAATTCAGCCAAGCGGCGCAATAATTGTCTATGATCAATCTTATCCCCTCGATCAAGATGTAAAACCATGCTCAAATAAGATCGTGGATCACCTAAACCATAAATCGCTGAAACCGTTGCAACAATAATTGCATCATGTCGTTCTAATAATGCTTTGGTTGCGGATAAGCGCATTTGTTCAATATGTTCATTGATGGACGCATCTTTCGCAATATACGTATCAGAAGAAGGAACATATGCTTCCGGCTGATAATAATCGTAGTAAGAAACAAAATATTCCACTGCATTTTTTGGAAAAAATTCCTGCATCTCACCATAAAGCTGTGCGGCTAGCGTTTTATTCGGCGCTAAAATAATAGTAGGACGTTGTATTGTTTGGATGACATTTGCAACCGTGAACGTTTTACCTGAGCCGGTTACCCCTAAAAGCGTTTGCCCTGCTAGTCCATTTTGCACCCCCGCAATTAATTGCTTAATCGCTTCGGGCTGGTCACCGGCAGGTTTAAAATTAGCATGGAGCTGAAACGATCCCGTCATAAAGGCAGTCATCTATTTTAAATCATTGATAGGATTTTTTATGGCAACATTCAACTTTTAGCCATTGCTTGCTTAATTTCTTCTATGTACCCAAATTGTTGCATATCGGGCATACGGAAAGGATAAAGAATTCCATCAAGATGATCACATTCATGTTGCACAGCGCGGGCATGATAACCTTCTGCCTCACGCTGAAAATACTGACCTTTTTCATTAAGTGCGCTGTAACGAATAGCACGGTAGCGTGGCACTGCACCCATCATGTCTGGGATCGATAAACACGCTTCCCAGCTCAATTCTTTTTCATCCGTAAGAGGTTCTATAATAGGATTAATTAAAATCGTAAGCGGAACAGGTGCTTGGTTACGTAGTTTTGCACGCTCTTCAGGAATTTCAAATACGACTAGCCGTAATGAGTGAAAAACTTGCGGTGCTGCTAATCCTGCAGCATCCGCTGCATAGCAAGTTTCTATCATATCAGCGATTAACTTTTGCAATGCGGAAGAGCCAATTTCGTCTATTTTTATTTCTTCTGCGCGTTTTTGTAAAATGGGATGCCCTGCCCGTGCGATGGGTAATATCATAAAAAAGAATCCTGTGTTAACGTTAGTATTACGTAAATTATTGGCAGCTATTTTCTTCCGATTAAGAAAAATCTGCAATAGTAAATTTCATAAAACCTTCTAGCCCTGCTTCAATGAATCCTTTATAATCTTGTTCTAATTTTCATGTGACAAAAACATAAGTGAGCTTTTTATGCTTAAAGAATTAGCTAGCCGAGTACAACGTATCAAACCTTCACCCACTTTAGCTGTTGCTGCACGAGCTGATGAATTAGCTGCAGCTGGAAAAAAAATTATCAGTCTAAGCGTGGGAGAACCTGATTTTGATACACCAGAACATATCAAAGCAGCTGCAATTAAGGCTTTACAAGATGGTTTTACTAAATATACTGCAGTTGATGGCACAGCTGGACTAAAAAAAGCAATTATCAAAAAATTTGCCCGCGACAATCAATTGAACTATGCGCCCGAACAGATCTTAGTTTCTTGCGGTGCAAAACATAGCTTATATAACCTATTCGCTGCCCTCTTAAACGCAGGTGATGAAGTCATTATTCCCGCACCTTACTGGGTATCTTATCCTGATATGGCAAAATTAATGGATGCAGCGCCTGTTATCGTCAAAACAGATATGGAACAACAATTCAAAATTACGCCAATGCAATTGGAAGCAGCCATTACACCTAAAACACGTTTGGTCATTTTAAATAGCCCTTCCAATCCAACGGGCGTTACTTATACAGCGGATGAATTACAAGCATTAGCTAAAGTATTGCTAAGATATCCCAATGTGATAGTTGCAACAGACGATATCTATGAACATACATTATGGAGCAAAGCACCTTTCGTCAATATTTTAATGGTATGCCCAGAACTGTATGAACGTTGCATAGTCGTAAATGGTGTGTCCAAAGCCTATGCTATGACTGGCTGGCGTATTGGTTATGCTGCAGGTCCTGCAAAAGTGATTGCTGCAATGAAAAAAATTCAATCACAAAGCACATCCAACCCAACTAGTATCTCACAAGTCGCAGCTGAAGCAGCGCTCAATGGCGATCAATCATGCATTGCTACTATGACCAAAGCCTATAAAGAACGACATGACTTTGTTGTTGCTGCATTGCAAAAAATACCGGGTATAAAATGTGCTCCGGCAGATGGTACATTTTATTGCTTTCCCTCTATTGAAGGCTTGCTCAATAAACCCGGAATCAGCAATGATATCGAGTTTTCGGAATATTTGTTAAACGAGGCTGAAATTGCCGTAGTACCAGGCTCTGCTTTCGGCACCCCTGGCTACATACGCATTTCCTATGCCACCAGTATGAAAAACGTGAAAGAAGCGATGAAGCGTATGCGTACGGCGATTGAAAAATTATAATTGACGGCAATACAAACCAATATTAGTATTCGTATCAATTCCCCGGTAGCTCAGTCGGTAGAGCAATTGACTGTTAATCAATGGGTCACTGGTTCGAGTCCAGTTCGGGGAGCC
>CAVQBL010000015.1:0-309346 GCA_963710715.1 uncultured Gammaproteobacteria bacterium
CATTGCTAAATATAAAGCAACATCATCAGATGATAATACTGAACCATGCCACTTTCTTGGAAAAAACTGTACAGACAAATTTTCAAGTAAATTCATATACCAATTTCGCGCCTTAACAGACCTGGAGATAAGCACCATCAGAACCGACAAAGATTCTATCATATACATCTAGTACATCTAGCTCGTAGTCATCGGGTTAGCAAAACAACGTAGCCAAGTATGTTATTTACTGCTCTAATATCTTTTTTATTATTTTTTCATTACTATCTTGAAAATGTACTAGCCACACAGGGTCAAAAAGTGGTATTTTTATGCACAATACTCCCTAAAAATAGGGAGTATTGTTGCGCAAAGCTTTAACATTTAATATTAACATTAAAAATCAATTGGTTAGAATTAAATTTTCTAAAACAATTAGATACTTTTTCTAAATCCTGGGAAAAGATCATGACCGTTATCGATACTGGTGATAGCTTAAAAGAAAACGTCAATTTCGATGTGATGGATACATCTCTGCCTATTAAATACTTAACCGAAGAATTTTACATAGGCACGAGAAATACCTTAACACTGAAAAAATTGATGGAATTATCACTTTTCGCTAAAACATTACCAGAACCTCAATTATTTGGCACTTTTCAAGATGACATACATTACAAAAAAACATTAGAGTTAATGCTTCAATCCACACTTGAAACAAGACACAATGGACTTTTTTTTAAACGAATAGTACTCCCTTTACTACAGCGAAAAAAAACATTACTAGATGTAGGCCCAGGTGACGGGGAAATAACAAGCTGGGTAGGAAATAGTTTTAAAGAGATTACTGCAATTGATACAAACAAAGAAATAATTAACGCACTCAATACTCGTAAAAAAATTTTAAAAAAAGGTATTCAGCTTACAAAAATTCAATCTGACATATTAAACACACAATTAAAATTAGCAGATGATTACTATGATTTGATCCTTCTCTCTCATATATTGTATTATGTTGAGCGACACAAGTGGTGTTATGTTATTGATATTGCATATAGAGCCTTGCGCCCAGGTGGCTTTATCGCCATTGTTCTTAGTGGGGATACTTTTGGTAAAGCGAAACTTATTCATCATTTTGGCGGCACAAGTATTGACATTAACACGCTAGCAAAACAATGTATAGAAAAATACGGTCAGCTAAATGTAAAAATATTTGCTTCTAGAGAAATAATTTTTGCTGTTGATTTAAATACCATGCTACATATCGCAGGTTTTTTTCTGCGAGACGCTCAGATAGCTTCTAAAAAGAATGCTCTAATTGACTATATTGAAAATAACTGCCGTTTAAAAAATAGCAGCTACAAAATGAGCACGCAACAGAAATCTATACTCATTCATAAGCCAAAGCATTAAAATATTTTATTCTTTCAATTCCCTTCGATATAACTCAAGGGTTGCGATTTTTCTTGTGTCTATCAAAGGTTTTATTAACGGTTTTGTAATATAGCTGTAATAGTAAATCGCTTTCCCTTCTATCTTTGTCGCCGGATAAAATAAAGTTTCACCTTTTCCAATCTTATCTAATGCAGGGTGTTCTGCTGGATTAAAACAATATCTTAGTATCTGGCGATTTTTAATTGCTTTAAGCAGACCAGAGTCAACCACTGCCGAGCTATCGCTCATTTCATCTTCTGTTATCTGCATTTCATCTTCATTCAAAACCACTAGCCAACTCATTTTATTATTTTTATCTAGCAATAAAAAACTCCCCACTTCGTCGAAAAGGTAACTCTCAGCAATATTATTTTTCTTTATAAAATTATCAAAGAATTGAATAAAAATAGGGTCACTTAAACAAGAAGGAGGTTGATCTGATGAGGAATTTTTTTGAGTGATGCTGTCAATAACCATCTTAGATGTCTCAATCATGTACTCTTTTTGAAAATGCGCAATAGCTTCTTTTAAGAGTGACGTTGCATTTTTTTCATCTTTACGAATAAAATAATGAATCCTACCTTTATTAAATAACTGTACTGCGTTCAAGTGGTTAGCTTCTCCTGTCAAGAGAATAATCTTAAAGCCCCGACCTTTTAATATTTCAGCGATCTCTGCTCCTGTTATGCCTGGCATTGTATAATCCAGAACAATAACTGAAATTTCTTTAAAACGGTTTATGTTATAAATTTCATGATGGATCTTGCTAATATCAATCTTAACAGTTCGATGATCAAATTCATCAGCATCCTCTTGCAGCAAGCAATGATTTATAAAGGGATCTGATTTATATTGTGTCAAAAAATATAATGCTTCTTTAGGATTAGAAAAATACCGATAAGTTGCAGTATCAACATCTAATTGTAGATGAATGTTTTTAAGAAATTTGCTATTATCATCAACAAATACAACAGTTGTTGGAAAATAACGAGCAGGTATAAGGTTTATATGTTTCATAGGTCTCTCCCTTCGATCAATTTATCCTTTTCCCCTTTTTCAGTATACGGTGGAAAATTCATAATAAATTCTGCATGCTCTCCTTCTTGCGATTTTGCAGCAATGTCTCCGCCAAAACTTTTCATTACCATTTTACAAAATGCTAATCCAATACCAGTCCCATGGTAAGTACGGCTAAAAAATCTGTCAAAGATATGAGATAATATTTCTTTCGGTATGCCTGTCCCAGTGTCTTTAAAATATAGCTTATTAGTATGCTGACCGTTTTCAATTCGTATAAATATTTTTCCTTTATTTGCAGCTTTAATATAATAAAGGGAATTCTTTAACAAATTAAAAATAACATGAATCATTAACTGCTGACTACCCAAAAAAGTAAAGTCTTCTCTGTTTTCTAAAACGATCAATTCATTTTCTTTTAGATCGAAGGGATAACGAGAAAGCGCTTGATTAACGCACTCTAAAATTGAGCAAGCTTGATAATTACTTTTCATGGCGGATTCATTTGCATTAACAAGCAGCATGTTTATAAATGTGAATGCGGAATTCACTTCAGATTTGATATTATCTAAAATTATGTTTAAAGAACGATAATGAGACTCATCAATCTTAGGGATAGATAAATTTTCATTCTTTGCGATTGCATAAGTTTCAATTAATTTTGGGAAAAATATTTCTAACCCTTCCGCGCCAGACAATATTGTGCGAAGCGGTGTTCTTAATTCATGCGCAATACTTTCAGCTACAGTATTAATTGTTCTAAGCTTTTCAGTTTGGATAACTTTTTTGCGATGAGAAAAAATGATGCCAAATAATATTGCAGAAAAGTACGTTATAATTACAGTAAATGTATCGTAAGGAAAACTTTTAATTGGTGTTGATGTAATCGTAAACGCTAACCAACCTGCCAAAACCCCAAGAAATAAAATAATTATTAACGCTACAGAATCAAGTAATAGCACTGATAAAACGATTACTGTCATTGTATTTAACACCCATACATATGAAAAATTATTCTTTAGCAAGAAAAACGTAAATAAAAATGGCAGGCAATATAGAAGAGTAAAATACCAATAAAGAGCAATGTATTTTTTAAGTTTTTCTGGCCAATGATTGATAAAGATCAGTGGAATACATAAAACAACAGCAATAATTCGCAAGTAAAGATTTTCATATCCTCCAGAATCTGCATATTTCCAAATAAAATAATATAAAGGATAAGTAATTACCGCAAATATACCAAAGGCTCTGTAAGGATTCCCGATTTGAAGAGCATGCTCATTGATCTTAGTTAAAAATCTATTGAAATAATCACTCAACATTTTCTGGCTTCCTGATCCAAATAATATTGGCTGCACTAAATAGTTTAATATTTTTGAAATTAGATAACTCAATTGTTGTATTTAAGTTAAGATTGCTTAATGTATAGAAATCCGGCTGTTCTCCCGCTTGTAATGTGCGAACAATTATTTCTCCCGTTTGCAGCTGAACAATACAATTTAATCCCATTAATTTTTTAATATCTTTGTCAAAACATCGTATTCCCGCTACGTAATCACCCTTCGAGAAAACAGGCTCCATGCTATCATCACCTACTATAGTATCTATAGCATTAGGATGCAGCTTATGAAATACGAGTAATTCTTGTGTAATAGGAGAACTAGAATCCTTAGTTATTGCTAATACCTCTTGAGAAATACTATTTTTAGTGGGTTCCAGGCCTTTGCCGTGCAACAGCCACTCTAAGGTGCAAGTCACCCCTTCTTTTTGACAAGCTTCAATAACTCTTAAAGCTCCAGTAGCCGTAAGACCAGTAAATCTGCCCTGTTCCCAACTCTTAAATGTTGACTCCTTAGTTTCGCATTGCTCACTAAAAGCGAGAGTTGAATAACGTAATAATTTCCTTAGTGTTTTCAACCGATTACCTCTTTTCCTTATTTCTTCGGGGTCTATTGGGTAGTTTTTTTTCTTTCTTGGTTCAGAAGCCATATTTATCCCTATTTTTAGATATCTCTCGAATGGCAAAAGACTTACACGTTTTGTGGCGAATATCTCGTTCACAAAAGACGAGTAATTCGTCTATTATGGACGAGTAGAGAAAAAGAATATCTTAAAGCTTAAGGATTATATCGAGTAACAGAGTTAAACAGCAAGAACGCTTAACTATTTATGTGAGGTAATTATGAAAAAGTTAAAGGAAGCATATACAACTTCTCTCTCAATTGACTTACTAGAGTATCTGGGCAACACCAGTCCCACTCAAGATCAAATTGAAGTACTGGAATCTATAGTAACAAAAGTATCAACCATTGAAGATATGATCTTTAGCTCTAATCTAACAAACAGAGAGATTGCATGTCTGTACTGGGCGGCAATGGGAAAAACAGCAACTAAGACCGCAGAAATCTTAGGTATTCAACCTGTAACTGTCGATCAATATCGTAAAGAAATTAAAAAGAAACTAGCTTGCAAATCGATGGCAGAAGCTGTTTTTAAAGGAATGCAATTTGGGCACATAGATTCTTTTATTAGAAAAGTCGATAAGAAAAATTTTGATGATGCAAATTCCAGAGGTAACCGCCATGACAGCAATTAGGATTAATTTAAACATGGATTATTTAACTCTAAGTCATGAATTAAGAATTCCTTTAACTGAAATTCTAGGGATGACTGAACTTTTAAGCAGTGAAAAATTATCCAATCTCCAACAAGAAGAAGTTAGTGCCATTCAGCAAGCAGGAAATCGCTTATTAGATGTAGTAGATAAAATTTTGGCAAGTGATATAGAAGGTATGAAAAAAAATCACTTTTATAACCAGAGTCAATTAGTAAATGGAGATGTGTTATGACCGCAATTCTATTAGTAGAAGATGAAGTGATTGTCCAAAGAGTACATAAGATGATGTTAGAAAAATTGGGAAGTCAAATTGATGTTGTTAGTAGCGGAGAAGATGCACTTTTAAAAGCTAATAATTATTACGATTTGATTTTTATGGATGTTGGGTTACCAGGAATAAACGGTATAGACACAATAAAAAAAATTCGCACGTCTAATTTTAAAACAAAAGATTTGCCAATTGTAGTTTTGACTGCTTTTGTAGGCGAAGAAGTGAGAAATGAATGTATGACAGCTGGTGCAACAGCAGTTTTTACCAAACCAGTTAGCATCGAAAAGTTTGAAGAGATTTTAAAGAAATTATGTCGGTAAAAAGATTTTTCATTAACAAATATTTTTAGGAGGAAAGTGATATGTTGATATTAAGCAGATACATTGGACAAGAGATTGTATTAGGGGAAAAAGGTGAAATCAAAATCATGTTGGTTGATCTTAGGAATGGACAAGCTCGTATAGGTATTAGCGCACCGAGAAATGTTTCTATCAATCGAAAAGAAATTCATGATCTAAAACAGAAAGAAAAAGAAGCGCATAAAAAAGTCGCTTAAACAGAAATCTGAGATGGAGGAAAAAATTATGGACTCAATAACTCAAAAAGAAATGAAATACCTAGAAGGTGCACGAATGTTGGTGTTATCAAGACAGCTTGGGGAGCAAATTATAGTAGGTGAATATGGAGATATTAGGATTGTGCTTGTTGATTTTGAAAAAGGAGGTAAAGCACGTATCGGTATTATCGCTCCTTGTGTAATCCCTGTTCACAACAAAGAAATTTACGATCAAATTCAAGAGGAAAAAAAGCAGAAAGCTGCATAACGTGGCCTTACTTCCACAACGAGGCGGCGTATTCGGTGGAGGCTGAGGAATAAAAGAATAAATGACACTTACCCTTGACCTGAATACACAAATTTTTAAGAGGGATATACATGAATATTCAAGCACCAACCGTAATCAACCGGTTCAGGAAGGTCAACCATCTTCTTTTAATCGAGGTATTGTCTATCTAATTGGAGGAGTCCTATGCATTAATATCTATACATTTGTTCATGCTATTTGGAATACTCTAGGAATAAACTAACTCAAAACTTATCTTTAATACAACTAAAAGATTTTTATTTATCTTTTTTTGAAAAAATATCAGGGGAACCATGCGAAAAACCGATCATTTAAATTCGATTGAAGAAATGACTTGGCAAAATATCAGAGCAGAAGTTTTATCTCTTAATCCCGAACTTACAGAAATTATCGATGATTTAAATCCAGATGATTCATTAACTTTATTTAAAGTACGCTATCCTTTTGGAGCCAAGATATTAAAACATGGGACATTATACTTACCCAATAAATTGGGTCAGCTTGTCCCTATTACAGATTCATCCATTTTATCGCACATCAAAGAAAAACTTGGCTATAATTTATTTTCCAATCCCGCAACCTTTGTATTAAAAAATGTACTGGAACTTTTTGTTGAAACAAAAGACCGCAGCGCTACAACCATACCGCTTTATGGACATGAAGCGGCTGCTCCGGGAAGATTGTTTGGCATACAAAGTATATTGAGTGGCAATCCATCTTATCATCCTAAATTTATTTGGGACATGTCAGCGGGGGCACGATCTCTCTTTATGTTGCCGAAAATTTCTGAAGTAGCAAGGCATAATAAACTCAAAAAATTATATAGTTTACAAGTCGATGCTCCTAAAAATTTACTTCATCATTGGCAAGTATTTCGTGAAATTGCTGCAAGTGAAGCATTTTTGGAACCCTGGCATGTTGAGTTATTGTATTTTTCAAAGAAATGGTTTAATCGTTTAAATGACCCTGCGTGGTTACGCTTTAGCAATTATTTATATAAGTTAGCATGGAAAGGAAGTACCTTTTGGCGTAATCGTCTTTGTTGGGATTTAGTTTTTTCTCTGATTCATCAATCCAGTCATGTGAGAACAAGTCGCTATATTGATGAAACCGTCCGACATCTTTTGGCGATGAGTACGGGTGCAGTATGCGGTTTTTCACCTGCAACAGACAGTACCATGGCTCCCATCAAAGGATTACAAGAAGTTTATTTGAATGAATATAATTTAAAAGAATATCATCCTACGATCATGCAACCCAGTTCATTTGATTTAGAAAGTAAAAATACTTCACCCATTTATTATTCTTTGCGTTTTGCGAATGCAGCAGAATTTTCCAAGCCCAATGAAAGAATCAGTTTAATTACAGAAATGTCGCAAATAGCATCATTATTGAAACGCTATATTCATGAGTTGTTATCAGGAAAATTTAATTTAAAAACGACACTGCTTGATCAAGCTATTCGTCAAGTGGCTTTTGATTTTTATCATATTAATCCAGAAAACTACAGTAACATCATTGAAAGCAAATACCTGGTTGAACATGACAATCGATTTTTACAAGCAATACAAAATGATTTTGTTGGCGTTTTTCCAGAGCATAGTCCTTTTTTTAAAGGATGCATCAAGGTTTCGAGAAAACAGTGAAATTTGTAACTTAATTACTTATTTCATTCCTAACTATACAAAAAGTAGAAATAGATTTTATTTATTATCACCAGGCATAATACCTGAATGGATGCAATAAATTGTAGTCGGTTTGCGTGTTGGTAATTTGATAGGTGCGCTAAGTAAATTTCGCTCCATGAGTAATTGTAATGCTTTTGACAAGGGTGGCTTATTGACCTCAAGACCCATGAGCTCACTCATGCTGATTTGGGACAAATGTTACTGTATGTTAATTACTATGATAGGGAATGTTTGACAGAAGGCGATAACCCGACAATTGGGTTGGTTCTCTGTATCGAGAAAAGCGATAGTATGGCAAGCTACCTTCTGGGTGACAAAGCTAAACAAATTTTTGCGAGCAAATATCAATTTCACCTACCAAGTGAGAAAGAATTAGAGGCTGAGCTTAAACGGGAGCTTAGATTGCTTAAGCACCAGAATTAATTGCCCTTCCCTTTTGATAACAATGAGAGGTTACGATAACTTTTCGAAAGAGCGTATAACTGTTTGCGGGAATTTTGCGGGAATATCCAGTCCGCAACACAATTATCTAATAACCATCTCCTTAAAAACGTGATCTGTGTTAAGATTAATATATAAACCTAATTGAGGCACTTTATGAGCGTTATTCATAAAAAAATTGTTACAGACGAAACAATGCACCCAGTAGCGGTGCAAATTGATTATTCCGACTGGTTGAAAATTGAAAAAAAACTCGGCCTGAAGAAAGCCGTGACAAAAAAAAGTAGTTCTCTGTCGCAGTTTTCTGGAAAAATAAAATTAAAAGAAGACCCCCTTAAATACCAAAAAAAAATTAGGGAAGAATGGTAATTGTGAAATATTTTCTTGATACAAATATTATTTTATATTTTTTGGGTGTAAAACTTGCGAAGAACGTTTAGTAAAAAAATTCATAAGCGAGCTAACAATGATTAATATCACTGATGAAATTAAAGAAAATACGATTCGACTTCGAAAAAAAATGTCAAATTAAACTTCCTGATGCCATTATTGCTGCTACCGCATTAAATTTAGATGCCGTGCTTTTAACAAACGATTCACGGCTTCACAAAATATCTGAAATTTCTTGTCGATAACTTAAATTGATTCGCTGAAATGGGTGGGGTTGTTGCTGCGATGCTTCATGATAATTATCCTGTGCCGAGCTTTAGCTTGGCCAGAACGCGAAATTGTGCAAGTGACGCTTGCACAATTGACGTGGCATCACAACCTTGTGCTTTTGCTGGAAAAACTAAAAACTCCCGAGCAGCGGCTTTGGTACGCCAATAATGGTATTTGCATTCGAGATGGTAAGTCAGATGGAGTAATATTTTCTATTGGTTCCCAGACAGCAGCAGATGAGATTTTAGAAATTCAAGAATTCCCCTAATAATCTCATGTGACACTCGATCATCATCAAGCAAATCATAGCCACGCGGCGCCGTGTGATAATTCACGAATGTTATTGGTAAATTGTGAGATAACGATTTCGCAAGAAAATGATCTATTGTTTTATTCAAATTAGGCATTTGATCTTGCCCACATCTTAAAAGGAAAAGCCATTTTAAAATGTATTTCCGCCAGCAATATTTTCTCTTCGTCAGGACATGCTAAAAATTCGGTAAAACCCATTTTTCAATTTTTAGCCATTTTTATTCTTGCATTTAAGGTTCTCTTAATATTGAACTGATATGCTTATCACAAAGATATATTATTATTAGATACAAGAAAATGACGAGAAAAACATGGCCTCAACGCGAAAAAATTCTGTAAAAATCGAACGATCCCTATTTAACAAGGATATAAAAATAATTGAAGAAACCCTATTATCAAAAATTAATGCTCGTTTTATGGACGCAGAGGATGCCATTAACAAAGCGCTTTTGGAGCATAAAAAAGCAAAGCTAGAAGCTAATACTCGTCTCATGGGTAAGAATACCACTAACGGAACGTTGTCTTCGGAGAATGAAGCAATTGTAAAAATTCAAAAAGCAAAGCTAGAAGTTAAGGCAAATATTACGGATGTACAAAATATCATTAACGAAACTTCTTCAGCACTTAAAGCAATTACAGAAACACGAGAAGCAAAGCAAATAGAAGCAAAACTATTAGAAGCAAAGCTATTAGCAGCAAAACTATCAGAGGAAAATCTATTAGAATCAGAAGAAAAGCTATTAGAAAAAGAAAAACGACTCGAATTAATAATTAAAATTTGTGTTTTTCTAAAAAAAGAGAGTGAAAAAAATAACGCGTCTAAATACCCACATTACCTTCATCGTAACTCCATTCACAAAAAGTCGCTTGAAGACTACCTTACCGATTTAGTGGAAGTTTCTGGCGCATCCAGAAGCACATTATTAATTATGCTTCGTCACATGATGTTATATTACTTGCATCCCAATATTATTACTAAACCTTTGGCAGCAAAAACCTTAAATTGCTTTAGTACTCATCGTCTGCTACTAATTTGTTTCTTGCAAGCTTATAAATGCTACGATGATCACCATCTTAACAACCGTTTTGTAGCCATGCTGGGCGGTGTGTCAAAGGAAGCCCTAAATCGATGGGAAATCACATTTTTAAAAGAAATGAATTTCGAAGTTATTATTTCCGAAAAAACCTTCGAATTTTATGCAAAAATACTGCACGAGCCTGATTTGAAGATGCCTCCGTTCGTTACGCGTGATGACAGCAAACCACCTCTTAACATTGAATCGTCATCATCACATGAGCAATCATCTGTTGTAGAGTCAACAGCGACACTTTTCAAGCGATCTAAAATTTGTATCGTCGATAATATTCCAAAAAAGCATAGCGACAACACATCTGAAGATAGCTCCAGAGTACTTCTTCAGCAAGGAAAATGAAAGGGGTTCAAGTACTTAACACAGTATCAAAACCTATACCAATTTTGTACTTGACCCCTACCTCTTAACCTCTTAGGAAGCGTTTTGAAGTTCCTGAATCATTTTCTTAAGCTTATCTATTTTGTCAGTACGGCATGATTTAACTGTAGCAGAATCAACAGTTACACCTGTTACAGTTTGGCCCATTAAGACTGGCCTCATGCAATCTTGCCAGAAGCTTTTGTTTTCAGAGTGTCTGGTAAAACCAGCAGCTACACATGCCTTAGCAATAGCAGCACAAGGCCTGCTGTCGTTATCAGACATATCATCTGCGAAAATAGGTTGAGCTAAAAGAAGTGCCGATAAGATAAGAGCAATACGAATTTTACGCATTTAAAATCCCCTTTTAATTGTTAAATTTCCATAAGATAAGACACTATTTATTATACTCCACAATGAATAAGATGAAAGGGGTCTATCATCGAATTTTAGCAGATGACAGACCCCTACCTTGTGTACGTTTCCCGTTTTTTACCCTCTCTCTATTAGCATAGGTTGACACTCGTTTGCTTGAGGTCCGTCAACATTTCCATTACTCACACCCAATGCACTAGCAGCGCTCGATACATTAGCAGTGGGAAATTGCATAAATGATAGCCCAAATAGATTTCCAGTTCTCTCTGATAGAGTTCCCTCGACATTTACATCACACGCACCCGATGCACTAGAATCACCAAATTGAAACGATGACATCATAAACGGTTGAGTTCCACTTGATTGAGATTCCTCAGCTTTTCCATCATCCACACCAGATTGCAGTGCGAGTGATTTAGCTAGCTGTTCCAACTTTGCTATCAGACCAAGATCTACATCTGCTGATTTTATTAGAAATGGCACATGTTTTATATCACTAGCAACATTAGATTGCGAGCTGAAGGAACCTGTTGCCTGACTAGCACTTACAACTGGTCTTGCTGTTGATGAAAGTGTTAAAGGTACCATAAACCTACTGCGGCATTCCACTGACACATCTGCTTGCTTTTGCCCATTTTGATCACTCACAATACGGAAAAAAATATCTACGATATCTTGACTACGCAGTTGCTCCAGTTGTCTTCGTAACTCATTATCTTTTGAAACTGCTGTCGCAAAATAATTATACGGCCCTGGTACAAAATTTCCTTGAGTTTGATTTTTATCAAAATAAATGTTACCGGTCTCTTGGTATCTATCTTCACCAACTTCCTTGCGCTCAATATATACGCCTCGGATATTTTCTGTTTGTAACTGCTGAAGAAATTTCGGGTCACCCGCGATGCACTTTGCAAAAGAGGCATCAACTTGATAAACCTCATTCCCTCGTTGACTAATAGCAAGATCCTTGTAAATACCATCTATTGATTCTAGCTCCAGATCACGACACGAACTAACTGCTTTTTCCGCAAATTCCTTTAAATCTTCATTTGTCAATGTTGAGTCTTTTTTTGGAAAACAGGAAACAGTAATTTCTTCATCGTTATTCTCTAGATGACGAGAAGTGATATTCCCTATCGAAATCTGGTCAATAATAGGTGCAAATACAACTGTCTTCATATATTTTTCCGAATCTGTAGGCTGTAACTTTAAGTGCAAATTTCAATTAATTTAAATATCATTGTTAAGCTCCTCGTAGTTAAGGTTGTGATTACAAATTAAGCATTGCATCTTGTAAATTAACAACAGTCCCATAATGCTACGGGTTTAATTGCCGAATTTAGGATTATAAATTAACACGTCTTGATTTAGAGCTTACAACCGAATAACATTTAATAAAATCAAATGATTGAAAATCTAACGCAAGCTGCTAGGAATAGCCTTTCCTCATGAAAATCATCAAACTATTTAAATCCATTGAATCCTTTGAGACAGAAAGATTATCTGCAATTAAACTCACCTCTTCTGATTTAAATCGATTAACAGAAATGCATACCAATCCGCAAACGATGGCAACATTAGGCGGTGTGTGGTCTGCCAAAAAAATACAAGAGAATCTTGATTGGAATCTTAAGCAATGGACACAAAATGGATTTGGTTTGTGGATGTTTTATTTAAAAGATACTAATGAATGGGTAGGTAGAGGTGGCATAAGAAGAGTGACTGTAGAAGGTGTGGAAGAAGTTGAGGTTGCTTACGCTCTCATGCCTAAATTTTGGCAGCAAGGATTTGCAACTGAAATAGCAAAAGCATGCACTGAAATTGCTTTTGAATTTCTTCGGCTAAATGACTTGGTTTGTTTTACACTTACAACCAATAAAGCCTCTCAACGTGTGATGGAAAAAGCGGGATTTCAATATGAACGCAATTTTACTGTCAATTATGATGGTGTTGATTATCCCCAAGTTTTATACCGATTGAAAAACTATCGTAAAGTGGAAATAACACCCTACGACAATACTTGGCCTGAAATTTTCAAGCAAGAATCACAAAAAATCCAAATCGCTCTAGGTAATTCATTAAAAGAAATTCATCACATTGGCAGCACATCTATACCCGGGATGCCAGCAAAACCTATCATCGACATCTTACTCGAATGTGATAATATTGATGAAATTGATAAAATTAAAAATAATTTGCATCCGCTTGGCTATTTTTATTTACGTAGACAAGTCATCCCACATCGCAGTTTTTTTACGAGTAAAAAAACCGATAACATCGGATTTAATGTACACATCTATGAGGTAGGCGATCCTCAAATTAAACGCCATGTAAATTTTAGAGATTATTTAATCCATAATCCAATAGATGCAAAAAACTATGCGGAATTAAAACTTAGCTTAGCAAAAAAATTTTATCACGATATGAATAACTATGTAATTGGGAAAGATGCATTAGTTCAAGAAATTGATGCCAAAGCAAAACTATGGCCTAGCAAGCGTAAAAATTTTTTACCGCCTAAATTTATTAAAAGTTTTACGCAAGAAAAATCACTAAAAGCAATAGTTGCTAACCTTAATCTTCACATGATCTATTTCGCGCAATACCTTAAGCAAGTTGAATTAGTCAGAATACCAGGGATTACGCTAGTGAGCTCTGGTTTGCCTGATGATACATTCAATTATGTATTAGATGCTGATTTTAGTGAATCTCAGGCAAGCAATAAAATTGCTGAAGTCACCCATTATTTTAAGAAAAAAAATATTCCGTTTTCGTGGTGGATTAGCCCATATGATAAACCAGAAAATTTATCAGATTATCTGGAGAAACAAAATTTTCTGAATACTGAAAATAATATTGCTATGTATCTTGATTTGGATACGTGGAAACCCCCACTGACTGATTTACCTGAGCTTGAAATTATTCGTGCAAAAGATGAAAAAACATTACGTGATTTTGCTTTGGTATTAGCAACTGATCCGTCCATCTCCAAAAAATATTTTTCTTGGATTGCCTCTATACTAAGAGAAGATGACCCGCTTGAATACTATGTTGGATACGTTAATGGTAAACCTGTCGTAAGAGGATTGATTTGCTATTATGCCGGCGTTGCAGGATTATATTGGCTTTCAACTACCCCCGATGCTCGCAGAAAAGGATATGCTACAGCGATGCAACAATATCGCTTAAAACGCGCAAAAGAGCTTGGATATCACATTGCTGTTTTACAAGCCTCTAAAGAAGGTTACTCTTTATATCAAAAGTTAGGATATAAAGAATGCGGCGTGTTTAGAGAATTTAAATATTAAAAGTCAATTTTAAAGAAACCCCATCTCGAGATCCTGTATTCGTACCATGAATAATATTCCTACCTGCTGTAACGTGAATATTTTCATTCTGCATAAAAACATGTGCGTAACTGCCATCGATAGTAATATGTTTGTTAACTTCATAACCCATGGATGCGCCCAGAATAATGCTATCACCATTTGCTATTTGAAAATTGGGATTTCCAGGTGATTGATTGTAACTCCCTGCAACGCGGATTATCCATTTAGGTGTAATACGATAATGGCTACCGAGTGTTAACAACCACGTATTATGTAAACGAAAAGGAACACTCGCATTAACAATTACTGCTCGAGGACCCACTTGGGTTGCAATTCCGCGGATATTGATATTGTTAAATATGCTCCACTGGATGCGTCGAATGGTACCGATGAATCCTAAACAAGGTGTGACAAATTGATTTATGGTCACCACACTACTCGCCGGTGTCCAAAAAGTAAAATTATAATGATCAGAAATAACTTTAGAAATTCCATTTAAGATACTCTTTCCATTGAATCGATAAGTAACAGCGCTATGGTAATTAAATCCAATCATGGTTGAGTTAGTTGGCTTCAGTAGCAATCCAGCGTCACCTCCTACACCCGTACTACTGACATCGTTGCGACTTTGACTATCTGGAATATTTAAGCTTGGAAATCCAGAAATAGGACGTAAAATCAAATTCGCATGGGAAAGATCGAGCCCCACACCTAATGAGAAACAGTCATTAATTTTAAATCCAACCGCGGGAGCTATATCGATGGCTCGAATACTGTTACTCGATTTGGCATAACGCAGAATTGAATTTCCTTCGATATCACTATTAAAAGAATCGGATATTATAGCTAACCCAAATGTAATTTTATGTGTAGTCGGTATAGCCAAATAAAGAGAAGGTAAATAATAGCGCGTTTGGTTACTCGAACTACCTGATAGAGTAAAACCAGTAGCCGTTTGCACAGCTTGACCCGTGAAACGAGAATTAAGCGTTGCAACTGAACCCAGTCCTATTATTTGCGAATTTTTTAAAAGCGTTAATGCAGCAGGATTATAATAAGTTGCAGTCGCGTCATTGACAACCGCTGTTCCTATGGTTGATTCAATAAATGAAGCATGGGAAGCTAATGGAAATAATGATACCCAAGAAAAAAGAAAAAGCTTCTTAATCCAGCTTCGGTTACACATATACATCCTTTTAATTAATGGCATGTATTATACTTGCCCCCTTTTCATAATAAAGGAATATTATCAATTAATCGAATATCATCTAGCCAAACAGCACCTAAGCGACGTTGCCATTTATCTACAACATAATCCACTTTAAATCCTGAAGCATCCAATTGTTTAGCTGCCTCCTCTGAAGTACCTGAATTTTGCAGTAATTTTGGAAAATCTGCAGCCTGCTGTCGCTGCAAGCTATTGAGTCTTGAATTTCTCGAGCTTAAAGCTAAGCCATCTTCTGCCCGAATAGTCTCGCAAGAAATAATTTCAACAGGTAAAAATAAAGATTCAACCAGCTTTTTTACCAATAGTAATTGCTGATAGTCTTTTTCACCAAAATAAGCACGTTGCGGTTGCACTAGATTTAAAAGCTTTAACACCACCGTTAATACGCCGTTAAAATGACCCGGACGGAACTGCCCTTCTAATTCCTTACTCAATTCAGTTTCTGTCACTTGAATTTGATAATTATCATGATATAAAGATTGAACGTCCGGGAGTAATAAATAATCAATATGATTCGATGATAACAATGCCTTATCTTGATCCAATGTACTCGGGTAAAGTTCAAAATCAGAGATGCGATTGAATTGAAACGGATTAACAAAAATACTCACTACTGTAATATCATTTTCACGCATAGAACGTTGACATAAACTAAGATGACCCAAATGCAAATGCCCCATGGTAGGCACAAAGCCTATGGTTTTGTTAGCCAACTTTCTTCTAACAACTTGCCATTCTTTAATATTCGTAACAATGTTCACGTTGTGGAAACTCCCCTGATTTCACTGCATCAATGTACGCTTCAATTCCATTTTTAAATTGCTCATATCCATTCATAAAAACTTTGGCAAATTTTGGTTTAAAATCGGGATTTAATCCTAACGCATCTTGCCATACCAACACTTGCCCATCCGTAAAAAATCCCGCACCTACTCCTATTGTAGGAATGGATAATGACTGGGTGATTTCTTTTGCCAGCTGATTAGGGATACACTCAAGAACCAAAGAAAAACAGCCCGCTTCTTGCAAAGCAAACGCATCTTCTTGAATACGCATAGCGCTTTCTTGTGTTTTTCCTTGTACTTTGTAACCACCCAAAGTATGGATAAATTGTGGAGTTAAACCTACATGCCCGACAACAGGAATACCGGATTCTATAAAGTGTCGAATTAATTTTAAATTTCCAGCAGCACCTTCCAACTTAACCGCATGTGCGCCAGCTTGCATCAATGCTTGCGCAGCAGAAACGCTTTTACTTAACGATTTACGATAACTTAAAAAAGGAAGGTCGCTAAAAACAAACTTATCCCCTGCTCCTCGACTCACAGCAGAAGTATGAAAACACATCATGGAAAGTGTTGCTGAAAGTGTATTTTTAAATCCATGCATGGTCATCGCAACACTGTCACCCACGAACAAGCAATCAATTGATGTTTGCGCTAAAATACAAGCACTCGTGTAATCATAACAAGTCATGACACTGATTTTCTTGCCATCACGTTTCTTTTGATGAAAATCGAATATATTCATTTTTATATTTTCTCCTGTAATTGATTAAAGCAATCAACAAAACTTTTATAAACATCTTGAAAATGGTCTAAATGAAGTGCTGATAAATTTTTTTCAATAGTGTTCCTATCGCCACGCACTAAAGGACCCGTTAATGCTGCGTGAGGATCATTTAATAAATTTTGCGTATGTTGAAGTAAATAAGGATGCGCAATAGAAGATGGTAAGTTAAATTCATTTTTAAAAGAATTAAAAAGCTTTTGCCACAACATACAACTAAAATTACCACTGAGCACGCAGAGAGCATGATATTTAGCTTTTAATGATTTATGTAACTGAATATGCTGATTAGGTAATCCAGGCAAAAGCGTTTCAAAATCAGGCGCATCATGATCAAAAATAAAAGGAATAGCTTGATATTGTTTTAAATCATATAAATTTTTATTAAAACTCATTAAAGGATGCGCACCATGAGAGTGCTCACTGATAAGGCTACCCGAAAAATGAATACGTAAAGCATGAGTTTGTTTTAAATGCTTTGTAATAAACTCTTCAATCGCATGATCGCTAATTAATAATAAAACATGCGTGCATTTTTTCAGACGCTGATTAAGTAGAGCCAGCGACTCTTTGCGGTGCCAAGTTTCAAAATGCAGTTTTAGCAGTGAAAAATAATGTCGAAAATGATGGGCTACGCAGCCATCGCCGATGAGTAGATATTGAGGTACCTGTCGCATGATCAAGTCCTATTATTAAAATCGAGCTGTGGGCCAATTTACAATGAATGCATTAAATTTACAAGGATGGAAAAATAAAACCTTAATTATTCAGATACTTCTGCAAGCTCAATTGCGAAAAATTAACTTTATAATCAAGAACATTTGCTATAATTAACATGAGTATTGCGCAATCAAACTTTCACATTCTGTTTACGCAATACGAATGTTATCCCGTGAGGCTGTTACACGGGATCCAGAAAAGGAGTTTAATTATGCGTAATCAATTAAAAATTCTGCTTGGATTACTTTTATCGCTTTTTGCTTTAAATAGTTATGCCATTCAGGTCAATGTGCAATCTCCTTCACAAGGAGTGTCAGCACTAGGATTTCAAGTAAATGGATCAAATCATGGCGCTGCGGGACACTACTTTGGTGGCAGTAACATGCCTACAGGCGGCACTTATAAATTTGGTGTTCGTGTTAATGGTTTAATGGGTACCGACGTGCCTTGCCCAGTTGCAGGTAAAAGAGCTGTAGTGCTTAAACGTAATGCAACAGCAGTACTTCTCTATAATGGCAAGGGGGGATGTGTAGCGAAAATTAGATAGTCACTGCAGGGTAAGCATTTCTATCAATCCGCACCACCGCGGAGGTGTTTAGTTATATTATTTAAAACAATTGTAAAATTTCGCAATGAGGGAAATGCGCGCGCACAACATCGCTATCTTTTTTTAAAAATAACAATTTTAAATTGGGACCCGCATCTTGCGTGAAATAAAGTTGTAAACCTTCTTGGCGTAATTGCCAAATTTTTTGCATTGCTAAAACAGTTTCAGGCAAAGCATAACTAATGGGTGGCCAAGCACTTAGCATCGTAGCATGCATTGCCATTGCGTTTGATTCCGCAGTTTTACCAAGCAATTGAAAATCTTGCTCGTGAATCGCCTGTTTTATAAGTAACAAGTCATCGGCTACTTTGGATGGCCATGCTGAATAAAAAGGACTCGTGGTAAGCGTGCGTTTCATTGCATCGCGTGAACTAATTGGCTTTTCACTTGTACTGATTATCAGTAGCCCTATACATAATTCTGGCCATATTTTTGTAATGGGTTCACCATAACTATCCATGCCATCTTCTCGAGTTCCCATGCGCCATTCAACAAATCCTTGCCAAATTGATCTCGTGGCACTGCCACTGCCTAAACGAGCCAAAATGGATAGTTCGTACTCTGCTAATTCCCAATTGAAAAGTTGATTGAGTGTTAAAACCAGCGCAGCAAACCCACTCGCAGAAGATGCTAAACCTGCAGCGGTTGGAATATTAGTGATTGTATTAATTTGAAAACGCATTGTGCGCTGTGGAAAAAATAAATTTAAAAATTCTATTAAACGTTTATAAAATGTGGAAGTAGTATCAATAATTTGATTATTTAACGTAACTCTATCCTGCGCTTCGTCACTGATTTGTATTTCTGTTGTTGCGCCTTTTTTTCCTAATGAAATGGATAAACTTGATGTCACAGGAAGATTTAATTCGTCATTTCGTTTTCCCCAATATTTGCATAAAGCAATATTGGTTGGAGCAAACATCTTTGACAAAGATAAAAATGGCTTATTATTTTGTTTTTTCCCCAGAATCTGTGACACGATGTCCGATTTCTTCATAATAGATCTTTTCCAATCACATCGTGAGCACCACCTGAATCGACAAACAATTCTACTTTAATTCTTGCATCAGGAACACCAGAAGATTTGAGAGTTGCGATAATAATGTCTTCGAAACCTTTAGGCCCACAAATATAAAAGTCAGCATCGGGAAAGTTTGCAGTAAGTTGCTTTATTTCAATCTCAGTTAATCTTCCTTCCAGTTTCGTAACGCGTGTTTTAATAGTAAAATTTAAACATGCCTCAGCAATACGCATTAATTCATCTAAAAAAATAAGATTTTCAGAATTGTGTGCAGAATAGTCCAAATGTAAACGCCTGAGACTTTTATTTGCGACAAGTGCACGAGCCGATGCCAAAGCAGGAACCATGCCAATTCCTCCCGCTAAAAATACCGCAGGATTCTTGGCCTGCAAATCAAAAATAAATTTTCCTTGCGGCGGTGACACACGAAGTAAAAGATGTTTATCCTCATTATCAAACAACCATCTTGAGAAAATACCAAATTTTTCACGCATTACCGTTAATTCATAATAATCATTTAGATTTGAAACAGATGTCAATGTATAAGATCTTTCAATCCAATTCTGATCAATCAAAGCTTGAATAATGATATATTGGCCTGGCTTATAATCATGTAAAGATGAACTATAGGGCTTCAGCTGATAAGAACGTATATCTTCATGTAAAGAACGCACTCCACTCACATGCACGGAAGCCCATGCCGCTTTACCTATCATTGCAAATATCTTAGGCCTACAAGCTCCACAAATACTTCCAGCTGAAGTTTTTTTAGATATGGCATCAATGTCTTTGAGGCCCGAATGAATAGCTTCAACAATTTTACCTCGCTCCACTGCCATACAGTAGCAAACAAGATCTTTTGGTTCACCCATGGCAACAGTTAATGTTCCTGTACGTTCAAATAAAGTAACTTGCCAAGGTTCAATGACTTTATTATCTAATATCAAACTGCAAAGATATCCTAGATCACTCCAATATCCATAGCTTGTAGCACCGACAACTCTTTCATTAGCAATCAATAATTCTCGAATAACATCTTCTTGTTCATAACGAATTTTCTGAGTACTGAGCGCATCCACAACAGAAATAGTAAAAATATTTTGTTCTATCACACGCGATGAAATGACACTGCGGCCATCACGCAATTTAAAAGCAGAGTTTATGGTTCCCATGCCAAGGAAAGTACCTTGATATAGAGTAACAATTCCGCGCGATGGAACTTCATAAACTTGCTGTAAGGTACCAATAAACTGGCGCAGTTCTGGTGTTTTTTGATAGAGCTCATTGAAAATATCGGGTTGAATAACAAGAACTGTAACATCACCATGCGCTTTCGCTGTTGCACTGCGCGGCCGCTTCTTTAGCAAACCCAATTCACCAAATAGTTGATTAGCACCCAGCCGGACTGTTGAATCAGGTTGCGCATCATCAACAATGATATCTACATACCCTGAAATAATAAAATAAACATTATCAGGCACATCTCCCTTCATGAAAATAACTTGTTGATCGTGAAAATCAACTACATTTCCAGCAAGAGATGCAATCATATTTCCTTTGATAGCACGAAAAATTTCCAATTGATTAGACAACTTTTCAATGAGCTGCTGCTTCCCAACAAATTTAAGTGTTTTTATTAAATTTTTATTGCGGTTAAGTATTTTAATAAGGTGCTGATGAGAAATTTCAAGGAGAATACAATCCGTGATTGATTTAACACTTGCATTACGCCTACCCGGCTCTATTTCTAACAAAGCTTGTTCGCCGAAATAAGCTTTTTCTTCTAATCTAGCGAGAACAATTTCTTCACCTTTCTTATTAAAGGTAAAAACTCTAACCTCGCCTTTTTCTATTATAAAAAAACTTTCTGCGATATCTCCCTCTTTTATTATCAAATCACCTGCCTTAAATTGCACGTGCTTTGCTGTTTTTGCTATCGCAATAATTTCACTTCGGCTGGCATTATCAAATAAATGAGTATTTTTCAGCAATCTCTCTGCATTAGTTTCTTTCCTTATGCTGAGAGATGTCAACTTAGCTGCAATTAGGTGAAAAATATTTTTCATCATCCGTGCTCGTTGCTAAAGATTTATATACTATATGATTTCTACATAACTGTCATTCTGGCAAAAGGGAATAACGTTTATAGAATTGCACTGACTTGAACGATATGATATTCTTATTTTTTAACTACTTGCGAAGGATTGCCTATGTCACTCATTTCAGTTGTGATTGTTCTTGTTGTCGTTGGCTTTTTGCTCTGGCTAATTAATACTTACGTCCCAATGGCTAGCCCCATTAAAACCATTTTAAATTTAGTCGTCATCATTGTGGTTGTTGTATGGTTGCTGCAAGTATTTGGGGTAATTAGTGGTTTTGGTAATTTCAGATTGAAGTAGAGAAGGAAAATAAGGCAGACAACTCAATGTCTGCCTTTTTTATTTTTTCAAACTCTTCAAACTACCCTCTTCTACTACTGAAAAAAACTTGCTGCATCTTATCCACGAATTAAACGTTGACTCTTTCGTAGGAAGAGCCGGTGTATGCTGGAGACTGATCTGATCCTAGCAAGGAATCCCGCGGCCCCGGTCTTCGTGCAAAAACTCCACTAAACATCACTAAACCACTCATCACTGCAACCATAGAACCCGCCGATGCAATCAGTTCTTCTGCGAGACCTTGTTGCTCATCATTTTTGATAAAAAACAGCGCAACAGCTGCAGCATAAATAAGCGAACATATCGCAAAAGATGCCTTTTCTTTGCGGCTAGGATTAGGATTAGAGCACAACTTATGCGCACTAAGCATAAGCCAAAAAAATCCATAAATAAGGGCAAAACCACCCCCCCAGCGCGCCTCCTCGTTAATTTTATCTTTCATATCGTTTTTATAATCATCAGGAGCAATATTCTCAGCGCTTTTAATAACAACACGACTATATACTCCCTGTGCTATTGGCGCAGCTGCAGGGATAAGTGCTCCTACTGCTCCTACAACGTTCATTAGTTCTCTACAACGACCATCTGACATACATCCTCCTGAGATTACTGTATTATTAATTTATAAAACATGTTTGTATTTGCTTAATTAAGATACCTAGCTATTTTTAAAAGGTAAATATTTTAAATTAAGATTTTGTTCTCTTATTTAAGCAATTCTTAAGATTACAGTTGTACGATAGCAGATTGTTTTTTACAGGGAAGTCATTAGAAATCATCACGCAGTCTTTTTACATTGCTAAAGTGTTTGCGTGTTTCTGGAAATGACAAATTTCTTCTGGCTCTTGCGATACTAAACCCAACTACCACAAGCATAAGGATATTAAGCGCAACAATCGCAAGCATGGATTGTTGCAAACTCCAGTGTAGCGATGCGGTAAAATAAAAAAATAACATTGCAAGCACGCCTAACCACGTAGAGAATAATAAAATGAGTGCCACCAAAGAAAGCACACTAATCACAACTACGCTCCGCCTCGCTAGGCGTGCTTCAAACCCAATAAGCGCAAAAGTCTTTTTCATCAAACTATATAATGTCGGAATTAACACTAACAAGTTTAAAATGGTTTTGGCCTTACCTAGCACAGACTTTTTTCGCGCCATGTAACCCTTCCAAGGTATTAAATTAATCATCTATGAAAATTATTTTCTTCTAGCACGTGCTATATATCCAAGCAGCAAACCACATAACATCGCATATCCAAGTGTTTGGAGTGGTTTTTCTGACATGCGGTTTGTGAGTTTTTCTTGGAAATCAGCCGATGTTTCTTTAAATTTTTCTTTGGCGTTCCCATAAGTCTTACTTGCGGTATCTGAAATAACACCTTTAATTCTGTCTAACTCTTCTTGAAAATCATAGTTTTCATGATTTGAGCTATGTCTATTTCTCGTGGCGGTCTTCAACATAACATGTTTCCTCCCTGCTCAGTTAAAATATCCACTAACACATATATATTATAGCCTATTTTATAAGTCCATGATTGGATATTCTGATCCATCTGTTTAATTAATATTCATAAATTAATTATGAGTAAGTATATCAATCTAGTGTAAGCCAAAACCAGCACAATTTGTGCGTTTTTTAATCAGTTTTTAGCGGTCATCTAAAATGCAGAAAATACTTATCTTATTGATTAAAAGGATAAAAAAATCTTAAGTACCTACAATTTTTCCACTGAATAATCTGTCATAGTCAAACTTAGCAGCACTGTTGCAATTTAGCACAAAAGAGTAAACTGGATGTGTAGTTAAGGATGACTACAAGTAACAGAAAGGAATCTCTTCGCTAGACGCATGGATGCCAGCTTTATCAGCAGGGATTGCTTAAAGGGCGACTGAATAAGCCGCCCTTTTTATTTTTTATTACCTCGACGCCAAGCCTTTGCTCATTTAAAATATTTGACCTGAGCAAGGAGCAAATAGCAATGTCACAGGCAAAACCAACACCCGGTGAATGTTTACGTAAAGCATTAGCCCTGGAAAAACCTTTGCAAATAATTGGGACAATTAACGCCTATTCTGCGCTACTTGCAGAGCGTGCTGGCTTCAAAGCGATCTATTTATCGGGTGCCGGCGTTGCTAACGCTTCCTTTGGTTTACCCGACTTAGGCATTACAAATCTCGATGATGTATTAGACGATGTGCGCCGTATTACAAACAGCGTTAATTTACCATTGCTAGTCGATATCGATACTGGCTGGGGTAGTGCTTTTAATATTGCGCGCGCTATCAAAGAAATGACCAAAGCAGGCGCCGCAGGTATTCATATTGAAGATCAAGTGCAAGCCAAGCGTTGCGGCCATCGCCCTGGTAAAGCCGTTGTTGCCACGGATGAAATGGTTGATCGCATTAAAGCAGCCATTGATGCTAAAACAGATAAGAATTTTGTTATCATGGCACGCACTGATGCATTAGCAACGGAAGGATTAGAGACAACACTGGATCGAATTGGCAAATACATTGAAGCTGGAGCAGAAATGATTTTTTTTGAAGGCGTGCGTGAGTTATCACAATATCAAGCATTCACAAAAACATTTAACGTCCCCGTTCTTGCCAATATTACGGAATTTGGTGTGACTCCTCTCTTTACTAAACAAGAACTCGCAAGTGTAGGCGTCGGTTTAATCCTCTATCCATTAAGTGCATTTCGCGCCATGAGTGCTGCTGCACTGACTGTTTATAAAACCATTCGCGAACAAGGTACACAAAAAAATGTTGTTGATAGGATGCAAACACGAGAAGAATTATATGATGTTTTAAATTATTACGGTTACGAAAAAAAATTGGATGAACTATTTGCACAAGGAAAAGCAAAATGACTATCAGCGCAGAAAAAAAAGCTATGGATAAAAAAACAGGTGGCTTAGCCGGTATTGTTGTGGGTGATACAGCAATTTCCACTGTAGGCAAAGCCGGTTTGGGATTAACCTATCGTGGTTATGATATTCACGATCTCGCGAAATATGCACTATTTGAAGAAGTCGCATACCTGCTCATTTATGGCCAATTACCTAATCGGTCAGAATTACAAGCTTATCAAGAAAAACTCATGATGCTACGCGAATTGCCGAATGCACTAAAATCAGTATTAGAAAATATTCCAGCAAATGCAAATCCAATGGATGTGTTACGCACTGGCTGTTCCATGCTGGGCACTCTAGAGCCTGAATCGAAACAATATACTCAAGAAGATATTGCCGATCGTTTACTGGCTTCTACTCCTGGCATGTTACTGTACTGGTATCATTTTCACAAAAATGGTCAACGCATTAAAACATCCAGTAGTGAAAAAACCATTGCAGGGCATTTTCTTTATTTGTTGCAAGGGAAAACACCGGATGAATTACATCAACAAGCAATGAATGTGTCATTAATCTTATATGCTGAACATGAATTTAATGCATCCACATTTGCCGCACGCGTTACTGCATCCACAGAAGCCGATTTTTATTCATGCATCGTCACAGGTATTGGCACATTACGTGGACCGCTGCATGGTGGCGCCAATGAAGCAGCCATGGACCTCATTCAAACATTTAAAACTCCTGATGAAGCCGAAGCAGGGATCAAAAAAATGCTCGCTGAAAAGCAAAAAATTATGGGCTTTGGTCATCGCGTGTATAAAATTTCGGATCCACGTTCTGATATTATAAAAAAATATTCAGAAAAATTATCCAAACAGGCTAAAGATGGTTATTTCTTTCCTATTTCAGAACGCATTGAAAAAGTCATGTGGAATGAGAAAAAATTATTTCCTAATGCTGACTTTTACAGTGCAACCATGTATCACTTTTGTGGTATTCCAACTCCTATGTTCACACCCATTTTTGTTATGTCGCGTATATCAGGTTGGAGTGCGCATATTATTGAACAACGCAAAGATAATCGTCTCATTCGACCTGAAGCGAATTATACTGGACCACAACCGTTACCTTATATTCCATTAGAAAAGCGAGGCTAAATTGGCTACTTCTACTGCTGCTGATATTAATATTCGTCCCGCGCCCGATAAAGAGCTTGTCACTCTAGCGGATTATGTGACTAATTATTCGTCTGCGAGCAAACTTGCATTATCGACGGCACGTTATTGTTTATTAGATGCATTAGGCTGCGCCATACTCGCATTACAATATCGTGAATGTACAAAATTACTGGGGCCAATCGTATCTGGAACTGTGGTGCCTAATGGTGCACGCGTGCCAGGAACCCAGTTTGTTTTAGATCCCATACTCGCTGCATTCAATATTGGTACTCTGGTTCGTTGGCTTGATTTTAATGATACTTGGCTTGCGGCTGAATGGGGACACCCTTCAGATAATCTCGGCGCCATTCTTGCTGTTGCAGATTATCTCAGCCGAAAAAATATTGCAGAGAAAAAAGCACCCTTGCATATGCATGATGTGTTAATTGCTATGATCAAAGCGTATGAAATTCAAGGTATTCTTGCTCTGGAAAATAGTTTCAATCGCATTGGGCTTGATCATGTAGTATTGGTGAAAGTCGCTTCTGCGGCTGTTGTCACTCATATGTTAGGCGGTACACGTG
Organism: uncultured Gammaproteobacteria bacterium; assembly: GCA_963710715.1. Classification (GTDB taxonomy): domain Bacteria; phylum Pseudomonadota; class Gammaproteobacteria; order DSM-16500; family DSM-16500; genus CAVQBL01. The sequence continues at coordinate 26,626 of CAVQBL010000015.1, forward strand.
ACGATATTATTAAAGTTTTGTCACACACATGGGTTGATGGCCAAAGCTTGAGAACGTATCGTCATGCACCTAACACAGGTTCACGCAAATCGTGGGCTGCAGGTGATGCAACGAGTCGTGCTGTACGCTTAGCATGGATGGTAATGCAAGGTGAAATGGGTTATCCCAGTGCATTAACTGCCAAAACGTGGGGATTTTATGATGTTACATTTCGCAATCAACATTTGCGCTTTCCTCGAGCTTTTGGTTCGTATGTCATGGAAAATATTTTATTTAAAATATCATTCCCAGCAGAATTTCACGCACAAACCGCTGTAGAATGTGCCATTTTATTGCACCCAAAAATTAAAGATCGTTTAGATAAAATTGAAAAAATTGTTATCAACACACAAGAATCCGCTGTTCGCATTATTAGCAAAACAGGCCCACTCTATAATCCTGCTGATCGCGATCATTGCTTGCAATATATGGTAGCTGTAGGATTATTGTTTGGTGACTTGAAAGCAGATTATTACGAAAATAAATTTGCAGAAGATCCTCGTATCGATAAGTTGCGTGAAAAAATGAAAGTACATGAAGATCCTCAGTTCAGCAAAGATTATCTCGATCCAGAAAAACGCTCTATCGCAAATGCAATACAGATTTATTTTACGGATGGCAGTCACACTGAAAAAGTTCAAGTCGAATATCCAATTGGCCACAAGCGTCGCCGTGAAGAAGGTATTCCCTTATTAATCAAAAAATTTGAAAATAATTTATCAAAACATTTTTCAAAATCAGAAATTCAAAATAAAGTTTCATTGTTTCTTGATCAAGAAAAACTAGAGAAAATGCCAGTGAATGAATTTATAGAGTTGTTTATTTAAAACTAGGGCCTGTTTAGATTTCACTATGCCGAGTCAGAAATGTAAACAGACCCTACCGTCATTCCCGCTCCTGCTATGCAGGAGCGGAATTGAACTAAGAGAATGACGGCTCTCTCTTACTCGCTAGTTTTCGGTGGTGGCGCCGTAGTGCCAGTTGAAGGCGTGGTGCCCAGTGGTGGCGTAACACCTGAATTCCTAAGCTTCTCCTTCGATTGATGTAAAGCCTGGCGATCTTTTAAAAATTGTTGCCTATCTTGCAACGTCGTTTGTCTATCTTGCCTTAATTTCGAAATATCTTGCCGAAGTTGAGCTTTACTTTGCCCTTCATCAGCAAATACCGTCGTCCCCATAGCGAAAATGCTTAGCATTACGCTACACATTAATATAATTTTCTTTGTCATGACATGGTCCTCCTGATTAGTCACCCTATTAATTATAGTCAATATAATTATTATTGTATCAATATTGAACAATATTACCGGGGTGAGAAAAAATAACTTATTGAAATAAATCAGATTTTTTAAATAATAAAACCTTCTTCTTTCAGCGATTTTTCAACGGATTTATGCTTTTTCATTGCATTAAAATACTTTGTTAAACGCGGCCATTCTGTCATGTCTATTTTAACGTTAGGTAACCAAAAAAGCATAACAAACAAATAACTATCAGCAAGTGTAAACGCATCCCCCAATAAAAATTTATTATCTTTTATTTGCTGTTCGACATAGTTAAATTTATTTTTAAGCTGTGGGATAATTATTTGATCTTTTATTTCTTGACTCAAATTAGGATTAAATAAAGGCCCAAATCCTTTATGCAACTCAGTACTGATAAAACTAAGCCATTCCAAAACACGGTAGCGTTTAAAATCACCCACGGGCGGCAATAATTGATCAGCTTTATTTACTTCAGCGAGATATTGTTGAATAGCCGTGTTTTCAGTCAGAACAGTATTTTTTTCTACAACTATTGCGGGAACAGCGCCTTTGGGATTAATTTTCCAATAATCAGCACCTGTTTCTGTTTGTTTCGTTTTAAGGTTTACTGATTCAAATTCACACTTTAATCCAATTTCGTTAATAGTAATTCTGACAGCAAGAGAACAAGCTCCCTTTGAGTAATATAATTTCATCCTTATTCCCCTCTACGGTGATTGTGTCCCACCACCTAAAGACTGCACAGTCGACTGGACTGGCTGGGTGACTGGCTGGGCTTGTTGTTCTACACCTGTTTCCACATTCGTAATCGTATTTGTCATTGAAGATTTAAGCTTTTGAATTTCAGGATAAGTGGCTTGCTGTAACCAATTTACTGCGGGTTGAAAAGTAGAAACAAAACGAGATTGCGTCCACCAAGGTTGCTCTTGAAGTGGCGTCAATTGCACCAGAAACATCAGCGCTAATATAATCAGAAGGCCCCGTAGTATGCCAAAGACACCACCAAATAAATGGTTTGTTATGCTCACTCCCTGACCTTCTATAACGCGTGTGATCACAAAATTAATCAATGATCCCACAATCAAGGTAGCCACAAATAAAGAAATAAAGCTTAAGCCTAGGGAAAGCATTGAAATAGACTGGGTTGGGTTAACACCTGCTGTTGTTGTAGCATTGTTTATCGCATCTTGAACTGTAGAAGAATTGGTAAATGCAGACGCTAATCGTGCAGAGAAAAGAATAGAAATAATAAATGCCGCGATCCAAGTAATGACTGCAATAACTTCTTTAATGACACCGCGCGCTAAACCAGCCATGATAGAAAGTACAAATATGGCTAAAACAACATAATCGACCCAATTGAAGTTTGACATGATTCCCTACCGTTTAGTAATCCGTATATGCATTGTATGGTAGCATGTATTATAATGTTTTCGAACCCGTTTTTCAAATACTTACGGATATGCAATGGAACACGACTTACTACACTTAATTAAAGCTTGTAAAACTTTTGCATCATTGAGTGAGCATGATTGCAAAGCGCTGCTAGCCAAATTCAATCGAATACACCTTAAGGAAAATGAAATATTATTCCGCCAAGGTGATATATCGAATCAACTTTATCTTTTAGTCAGCGGAAAATTATCAGCAGCGTTACTCACAGCCACTAAAGAAGAAAAAGTAGTCGGCATTATTCATCCCGGTGAGACTGTTGGCGAACTGGGTGCAATATCAAATGAACCGCGCTCCCTCACCATTAAAGCGTCAGAAGATTCGATATTACTTGAGTTATCCAGTGATGAATTCCAAAAACTCTGCCAACAGCATCCCGACATGATTTTTGAAGCCATCAATCCTTTAATTAATCGATCACGCGACATTATCCAACGGCTTGCTGCCGAAGAAACTAGAAAAAACGTTGTCATCATTGCGGCAGATAAGAATAATTCTCTGGAATCTTTTTTTAATGATTTTCAAGCGCACATCAGTAACAAATCAGACATACTGTTGCTGTCAGATTATCATCCAGAAGATTATAAAAAATATGATACAGCAGCAGAGCTACAACATTTTATTAAAATGAGTGAAAAACATCACAAGCTTATTCTATATTTATTGCAATCATCCGATACATTGCTCGCTGAAACGAGTTTTAAAAATGCGGACGCGATTTACATCATTGCCTACGGGAACTCAAGCCCTTCTATTGACCCAGCTCTACTTGAAAAAATTACCCCTGTGCAAGTTGCACATAAAACAATAAAACTTGAACTTATTTTATTACATCATGGAAATGATTATCTCTCATGCCCTACTTCGGAGTGGTTAAAAAAGCTAATTTTGCGCTGCATCATCATATTCGCATTCATCAACACAAAGATTATGAAAGATTATTGCGTTTCCTATGTGGAGAAGCTATCGGAGTCGTCATGAGTGGCGGCGGTCAAAGAGTATGGGCACATATAGGTGCCTTGCGCGCAATAATAGAAGCAGGTATTCCAATTGACGCTGCTGGAGGAACCAGCGGTGGTGCTATCATGGCCGCATATTATGCTCTGCATGAAACTCCTGAAGACATTAACTCACAACTTCGTGCGCTAAGCGATGTAACACGTAAAGCAGTTTCTTGGACAAATCTCACCTGGCCAGCTATCTCATTATTTAATTCCAAAAATTACACATTACTACAAAAAACTATGTTTCATGAATTAAAAATTGAAAATCTTTTGATACCTTTCTTTTGCGTTTCTTGCAACTTAACACATAACACAGAAGCTATTCATCGTAGCGGTTATATCTGGGAAAAATTACGTGCCAGCACAGCCATCCCAGGGATTTTTCCACCCGTTATTTTCAATAATGAATTACATTTTGATGGTGGCTTATTAAATTACTTACCCGTCGATGTCATGAGAAAAATTGTTGGCAGCAAAGGGAAAGTCATTGCAATCGAACTCAATACTGAAAGATCAGAAGAAGATACGTATAATTTTCCACCGATCCTATCGTTAGCAGAGACACTTTTATCCAAGCTAGGACTCGGACGTAAAAAATATAAATTTCCACCTTTGTTTGATACCTTTTTAAAATCATTACTTGTAGGTTCTTCCGTAAAAATGAAGCAAAATAGTCTTGCAGCTGATTTATTAATTAACCCAGAGGTCACTCGATACGGTATGCTAAACGTCACTCGATCTCAAGAAGATGAATTAGTTGAAGTAGGTTATCAAGCAGCAGTGGCGGCTATTCAGGTTTGGCTAAACAAACAGACCCTAAAATCATAGATAAAATATTAATCTTATAGCAGAATCTTATCCGGCACATCCGTAAACACTGCATCAACACCCCAACTAAATAATTCTTGCGCACGCTTAGGATCATTCACAGTGTAAACTAATACTAATCGCCCTGTGGATTTAATTTGTTTTACTTTTTCTTGGCTGACAATTTTCCCATCCACATTGACAGTAATACAATTTAATTCATCACACAATACCTTCCAATCCGGTAACCATTTATCCATTAAAAAACCCAGCAAACAGGTTGAAGAATGTTGTCTCAGAAAACGTAAAGCGGGTAATGAAAAACTTGAGATAAGCGGTCCTGGGATATCTGTCTTCCAATGTTGTTTAACTACACTTAATACTTTTTTAACGACTAATTCTTCTTGACCTAATAATGGTTTAATTTCGATATTGGCTGCCATTTGATGTGTATGCAAAAACTCAATCGTTTCACTGAGGCTAGGAATTTTTTCCCCAGAAAAAATGGGATTAAACCACGATCCTGCATCCAATTTTTTTAACGCCCGATAAGAATAGTCACGCACCTTACCAAAACCATTTGTTGTGCGCTCTAACTCTTCATCATGAATCACAACCACTTCATGATCCGCCGTCAGCATAACATCAAACTCAATCCAACTTGCACCTAACTCTTTTGCTTTCAAAAAAGCCGCCAATGTATTTTCAGGTGCATATGCACTTGCACCGCGATGTGCAATTACCGTAGGTTCAATGGAAAGCATTAGTCAGATGAATCCCTATTACACCTAAAACAACTAATAAAAGCGAAATCACTTTTTTTACTGATATTGATTCGCCAAATATAAGAATTCCAATCATTGCAACCAGTATCGTCCCCACCCCAGACCAAATAGCATAGACAATACTAAAATCAATTCCACGAAGCGCTATCGTTAATCCGACAAAACAAATCAAGTAAAATATAATTAAACAAACGGCGGGTTTCCACTTACGCAATCCTTCGGACAATTTCATTGAGACTGTCCCCAGCACTCCAAAAATGATCGCGATTAACAAAAATAACCAGCTACTATTATTAAAAACTGTCATAATCACCCTAACTTTAAGCCCACTACACCCATAATAATTAATCCCAATGAGCACGCTTTAATGATTGTCATGGGTTCATGAAAAAAAATCACGCCCATAATTGCAATTAATAATGTTCCCAAACCTGACCACACCGCATAAGCCAAACTGACCTCAAGCCGCTTCAATGTCAATGCTAAAAATACAAACGACAAAGCATAAAAAACAAAAATAAGAATCGATGGCCCAATATGGGTAAAACCATCAGAAAGTTTCATGGATGTTGTTCCAGCAACTTCAAGCAAAATTGCCAATAATAAGAAAAATCCAGCAGTCATTGTATAAGCCATGTCTCTCATTTTAAGGAATGTCACTGGCATGTCGAGTAGATCCTAGCCATGCAACATTTTAGTAACGGTTTGATCTGGAGCTGAAGCAAAAATTGCCGTGGCAGATAATACGATCTTATCCCCTACTGCTAATCCTCCAGGACCTCTTGCCATTTTCACCTGTGCAAACATCATATTTTGAGCAACAGGCAAAGGTAAAACTACACCTATAAAATTAATTTCATGTAAATAATATTTTTGATCAGGATAAAGTTTATTTAATCGTGCTAATTCATCTTTTGCTTGCTGATAGATATCGTTACGTAATGCTGTATTTGCAGCGCGTAATTCTTCCGCGCTGGGAGTAAACTGAATATCATCTATTGTTAAGGTTTCACCGGGTTCACTGATTGCTTTTGCTTTGTCACGTAAATTGGGTAATGCAGAAGAAGGGAGTCTGGCTTGGGCAGCAATTTGTAAGCGTTCAAGGCCAGATTTATCCAGACTACGATCAAATGAAGTGATGTGCCACTCACCTTCACTCGATAATTTACTCAGTTTTTGCAATACTTGATCTTGTATTTTTTCTAATGCACTATCACTCACGGTTGCATTAACGCCAACAGTGACTAAGGCTGTTTTAGTGGATACCCATTGTTCAGCGCTTAGCGGCAAGGTTATTTTATTTAATAAATTCCCTAAGCCAGCATCTGCCCAAACGGGGGCTACAAAGAGTAGACTTAATAATCCTATATATAGGTATAGTTTGCGCATTTATTGCTCCTTGTATATATAAAGTAGTAGGGTGGATTAGACGCGCTGTTTGCGTCGTAATCCACCATTTTCGGTGGATTACGGCAAAAAGCGCCTAATCCACCCTACAATAATATTTATGCTAGAATAACCCAACTTTTAAATATTGTATTGAAAGTACATGCCAACCGCAAATCCTTTACAACCTCAATTACCAAAAAAACCCGGTGAACGCTTGATCTGGGGGAATTTGCATGGCTCGAGTATAGGCTTAACGCTAAGCTCAGTGATGGCCAAAGCCAAGCAACCTATTGTTATTCTAACCGCGGATACCCTCACAGCGACGCGTCTAGAATATGAGTTGCGTTTTTTTCATGGACAACAACCTGATCAACCTCTATTACACTTTCCGGATTGGGAAACATTACCTTATGATCAGTTTTCACCTCATCAAGATATCATTTCGGAGCGATTATTTACATTATATAAAATTCCTACGCTACAGCATGGTGCTATCATCACTCCCATTTCCACGTTAATGCACAGACTGGCTCCACGTGAATATTTAGAGGGTCATACATTTTTATTGCGCCCACAAGAAAAATTTGATTTGCAAACAGCACGTCAACGCTTAGAAAAAGCGGGGTATCGTTGTGTAACACAAGTACATGAGCATGGTGAGTTTGCTGTACGGGGTTCTATCATTGATCTCTTTCCTATGGGCAGTGATTTACCTTATCGTATTGATTTGCTCGATGATGAAATCGATTCAATCCGTACTTTTTCCCCTGACTCACAACGTTCTCTCGATAAAATAGATAAAATAGAATTATTGCCCGCAAAAGAATTCCCACTCACAGAAAACGCGATTGAACATTTTCGTCAAGGTTGGCGTAGTCAATTTAGCGGCAACCCACTAAACTGTTCTGTTTACCAAGATATTAGTGAAGGCATATGTACACCGGGTATTGAATATTATTTACCATTATTTTTTAAACACACCGCTACATTATTTGATTATCTCCCCCAAAATAGTTTAATTATCACCGTGGGTGATATTCATAAAAAATCTGAAGAGTTTTGGCAAGAAATTCGCAGTCGCTATGAACAACGACGTCATGATCAAACGCATCCCCTATTAGAACCGAAACAAATTTTTATTGCCACTGCTGATATTTTCAGTCAAATACAAAATTATTCTAATATTCGCATCCAAGCAGAAGAAGTGGCACCCGGACATAATAGTTATAATTTTTCTACTCAAGCACCGCTAACATTCAATATTGAGCACAAAACAACGCAGCCTTTGCACGCATTACAAAAATTTCTGGCTGATTATCCAGGACGGGTTTTATTTTGTGCGGAAACAACCGGACGCCGTGAAGTATTATTACAATTATTTAATAGCATTAAGCTTTATCCTAAACCATATATCTCTTGGAATGAATTTTTAAGTGATACGACACAATATGGCATGACTGTTGCACCTCTAGATGAAGGTTTAAGCTTAGAAGAACCACCCATCACATTAATTGCTGAAGCACAATTATACGGCAAACGCATTATGCAACGCCGGCGTCGCAAAGAAACATCGCAAGACATCGAGGCGATTGTCAAAGATTTAGCTGAGTTACAAATAGGTGATCCCGTGGTCCACATCGATCATGGTATTGGTCGTTATCTAGGATTACAAACATTAACTGTCGGTGAGCGCACAGCGGAATTTTTATGTTTAGAATATACGGGTGGTGATAAATTATATGTTCCGGTTGCATCACTGCATTTAATTAGTCGTTACACTGGCACTGCACCTGAACACGCACCCTTAAATAAATTAGGCACAGAACAATGGCAACGTGCGAAACGTAAAGCGGCAGAAAAAGTACGCGATGTGGCTGCAGAATTATTGGATATTTATGCACGACGCGCCGCTCGCTCAGGTGAAGCTTGCAAAGAATTGGATGGTCAATACGCTGCATTTGCCGCTGCATTTCCATTTGAAGAAACACCCGATCAATTGCAAGCTATTAATCAAGTCATTGCTGATATGACATCGGATAAACCCATGGAGCGTTTGGTATGCGGAGATGTGGGCTTTGGTAAAACGGAAGTTGCTATGCGTGCTGCCTTCATGGCCATACAAAATAATAAACAAGTGGCAGTACTCGTACCCACTACACTGCTTGCACAGCAACACTATCAAACTTTTCGCGATCGTTTTGCGGATTGGCCAGCACAAATTGAAGCCATGTCGCGCTTTCGTACCGCAAAAGAAATAAAAACAATTGCTGAAAAACTGGAACAAGGCAAAGTTGATATTGTGATTGGCACACATAAATTATTGCAGGAAGATATTAAATTTAAAAACTTGGGTTTAATCGTCATTGATGAAGAACATCGCTTTGGTGTGCGTCAAAAAGAACGACTTAAATCATTGCGGACTTCTGTGGATATCTTAACGTTAACCGCTACACCTATTCCACGCACGTTAAATATGGCATTTGCAGGAATACGTGATTTATCTTTAATTGCTACACCACCTGCAAGACGTTTATCGATTAAAACATTTGTGCATGAATATCAAGATGCAATTGTAAAAGAAGCAATATTGCGTGAAATCATGCGCGGCGGCCAAGTTTATTTTTTACATAACGATGTTGCAACGATTGAAAAAACTGCGCGTGGATTAACGCAAATGTTACCTGAGGCACGTATAGGTGTTGCTCACGGACAAATGCACGAACGTGACCTCGAGCAAGTCATGTCAGACTTTTATCATCGACGTTTTAATGTATTAATTTCCACAACGATTATCGAAAGCGGTATCGATATCCCATCCGCTAACACGATTGTCATGGATCGCGCTGATAAATTAGGCTTAGCACAATTGCATCAATTACGCGGGCGCGTCGGTCGCTCTCATCACCAAGCTTATGCTTATTTATTAATCCCTTCACGCAAGACGATTACAGCCGATGCATTAAAACGCTTAGATGCTATCGCTGCTTATGAAGATTTAGGCATTGGTTTTACCTTAGCCACGCATGACTTAGAAATTCGTGGCGCAGGCGAATTACTTGGCGAAGGACAAAGTGGCAATATGCATGCGATTGGATTTTCATTGTATATGGATTTATTGTCACGCGCCGTTTCCGCACTCAAATCAGGCAAAGAACCTGATCTAGAAAAACCCTTGGCACACGGCACAGAAGTTGATTTACAAACAACGGCGCTTATTCCTGAAACGTATCTCGCGGATGTGCATTTACGCTTGCAATTTTATAAACGCATTGCTACTACAAAAACTCAAGCAGAACTGGATGAAATCCAAGTTGAAATGATTGATCGATTTGGCTTACTACCGGAACCGTTAAAAAATTTATTTGCCATTACAGAATTAAAACAAAAAGCGGAAGCTCTCGGCATTATTAAAATTGATGCTAATAAAAATGGCGGAAAAATTGAATTTAATGAAAAACCGAACGTTGATCCGCTGCGGATTATTAAACTGATTCAAACCCAAGCAAAACGTTTTCGTTTGGAAGGTTCAACTCGGCTGGCTTTTACTTTAGATACACATGAGGCAAAAGAGCGCCTAGGATTGGTTGAGAAAATCCTAGGCGAAATTTCAGCGTGATTGACCATTCAATGAGTGAGAGTGTCGTCGTGCCGATAAACTATCTTTCGGTGAATGACCTTGGCTATTGTTTCCAGAAGTGCCGCCCAGTACAGTCTCTGACGCAGCTCTAAATAATCCAGGAACTCCTGTTAAGCTCCTTTCAGGTGATGAATCCCGAGTAGACGAGGAGCGCGCAGATACTGGAGATGGACTTCTTGAACTTCCATCGCCTTGATTTGCTTTTGAGCGCTGTCTTGAATGCCGCCCTTGCGTACGCAATTCACTGTCTTTTCCTTGAAGGGTTGCAGAAAACTCCCGTGCTTCTTTTTTCGTGCTTTCATCACTAAATAAATTAGGATCGCACCACAAAAAGCATCGAGCAATAAACTTGTTAGCCTCAAACAACGCATCCAATTGCACGGAAATATCTTTGGATGTTTCACTAAGACTTAATTTTTTCGCTATTTGATCTATTTCACTCAAACAATCCTGCTGAGATTGTAATATTGTTGATAGATTGGGTCCTGGCGTTTGTTTGATAAAGCTACCAATTTTACCTATCTCAGACTGAGACAATTCCATTTCGTGATGTTTATCTTTAGCTTGTTTTTCCTTTAAAATATACTTTTCCTTATCTGGATCCCCCCGCTTAATGTCTCGGCTTAACTTGTAGCACTCTAGTTCTTGTTCTTTGTTATTGCGAGCAATCTTTTTGTTATCGAGAGCAATCTTGGCTGTTTGCATTTGCATTTGCAGAATTTGATAACCACACGACTCTTCTTCAAACACTCTTTTTGCCTCTTCAAATTCTACCTCAGGCATAACATATCCTTTAGCATCTTTCAGGTCTTTCTCAGCCATTAAAAGCAGCTCATCTAGATCACCTAGAGTCATATTTAATACATTTAAGTTATCAGGTAATAACTTATTATCTTGTAATTCTTGTTCTAACGTCATACTTTCTAACTTCATGTCTTCTAACATACGTATCATATTTTCATCTGATTCTGATACCGCAGCCTTTAGATCTTTCTTTAGATCTTTAAAATCTTTAATCCGCTTAATCACTTTCTCTAATTGGTAGATATCAGCATCTAACCTGTACACTTCATCTGATTCTTTTTGTGTAGCCCAAGATAGCAAATCGTCAGCTTGCTCTTTTGCCTCACGATACTCAGTTTCTAATTGTTCTATTTCTGAAGTTAATCTTTGAATTTCTCTAGCATGCGTTGTATTATTTTGTTCTTCCGTTAATTGATCATATTCATTTTGTTTCTGAGCAACGTCGTTCTCAAATTTCTTCATCAATGTTTCAGCAGCAGCTATCAAGTTTGGCATTCCCTTCTTGAATGCCTGAAGCCTGCTATTTAAGATTTTAGATTTTTCAGATAACTTTTGTAGATTATTGAATTCCTCATCCGATAAAATTTTTATCAAATTAACAGTTTCTAACATTCTAGCAGTGTGAAATGTAAGGTTTCTAGCAGGTTGAGGTTTACTATCCCTTTTAGATCCAATAATACTTTTTCTATATCTAAATAATAATTTCGATGCATCGCGCTCTAAGGACTTTAAATCATTTTGCTCTGGATCCTTTAGCTTTTGCTCCCAGTCTTTTATAGCCTGTTCCGCAGCTGCGACTTGTTCTTGCTCGCTCTTGCCTTCTTTATTTTCTAAGATTGAATTAATAGCTGTGATAATGCTACCACCATAGTTAGTATCAACACGTGGAGAATACTTTTTAAATATGTGATCAATATTCTTTTCTTGCTCTTTTATTTTATCGCTAATGACGTTTGGTTTATCTTCAAGCTTATTTTTATCATCTAACTTATCACTCGCTGCTATCGCTGCCATTCTTAAGTTAATAATGTACTGATCTCGTTTAATTTTATATAACTCAGGAACCAAAGCCTTTAGATTTGACATAAATATAACCCTCGTTTTGAGTAACAATTTATAAAAATAATAATTATGTTGTGTTATATTTTTGTTATTACGGAAATGATTATATGACTGTAAGATTAAGGTTTTCTTAAAAACACTGTATTTAAGCGAAAAAATCGCATTCTGCGCATGATTTGATCAAAAACAGCTTAAAAATGGCCAAGTCCTAGAGAGCATTTTAATTAAAATATTAGTGGTCTCCCATTATGATTGTATTTATAATATATTTATTATTTATGATTGCGCAATTAAAGTGCTATAAAATAAATACAGGTGAGAAGCATGCAACGAGGACAAGGCAAACGGAAAGCTAGAAAACAAGAAACGCAAAAACGACCAAACAAGCGAACAAATAAAAATACAGGTAATGATAGAAGCGCTTTCTCGGAAAGTGAACCCACAAATAGCATGACCCTAGAGCAAGATTCAAAAGACGCTGAATCTACAAGCTTACCAGATGATGCAACACTAATAATTCAATCAAGCTCAGCGCTGCCTTTTTCCTCCTACGACCCTATTACAAACCATGCAGAGAAATTTTTTAGCTTAATAGAAACAGCGACAGACTTAGATGATGAAGAGAATAGGTTTTTCGCCCTCCTGAAGGAAAATCCTAAGCTTATTATGACTCAACACAAGAACGGAGATCTTCCAATAGTATATGCAGCAAAATATTGCTCACATAAGGGAATTATTCAAGCAATATTACTTATGGTGCTATCAAACGGTTATTGGTCTTCAGAAACAATTTTGGTTCAGGAAGAAAAAACTCAAAATGAAAAAGAACCTGCAATAGTAGCTGCTCAACTTATACGATCAAGAGCAGAACATGATGAACCTCAAGGTGACTCTGTACATCCAGGATCTGGGGGGCGTCTAAATCCCAAAGCAATAGCCTCGCATCTTGAACAACTCTCAGGGTCTTTAAGCGGCTTAAATATCGTTATGATAGCAGCGCTATGCGCAAATAACCTATTTTTAGAAGAATTATTTAGTATGATTTCTGAATCAGTTGAATTAGTTACTAAAGAAGTACAATCTGGACTCAACTGTGGCACATCAGCATTAGGCTGCGCGATAGCAAGCCCTGCAACAAACGAAATACGAATCCAAACACTTAATACATTATTAAGATATTTACCTGATCAAAATCGTTCAAGTTATTTCAACCATCTATTTCTTAAAAACCCTGTATACGATTATAAATGGTCGCTTTTAATGTTGGCTATGTATAATTTAGATGTTACCGCCGTTCATCGCTTACTAGAATACGGCGCGGATCCTAACTTTGAAACAGAGAATCAAGCATCTGCTTTAAAATTCGCATATTTCTTAGAAGAAAAACTTGAAGCAGATCCAAGAATATTGGAAATCATTGGCCTATTAATTAATACACCAAAGTTAGAAACGCATGTAACACCCAATAGATCTATTATCAACAGCCCATCAGACCTGTCGGAATCTACATCACCTACCACGTCACAACTAAAACCACCCCAAACTACCCAATTACCTCCAATAACAACATCAATGGAAGTTGAACCAACAATCACATCTCCAGAAAAACCAACATTTTCTCAACAAAATATAACCACAGTACAACCTACTGTTGCGCAGGCTCTGCAACCAGCCAATTACCTATTTAATATAGGTGAATTCCATTGCATATTCTTTAAAGGACCTATAGTTATATGTCCAATACATCATGCTATTACACGTGAGCAACAACCTCCAACTACAAACCAAAACAGCGCTGTCTTTAATATTTCCTCGTCTAATTCATGAAATAAGTTTCTTATGATGGTAGAATTTCATTTTGGATTTAGGTTTCTGGGTCAGAAAACATATGCTTTCTAGTAAGAAAAACACCAATTTTTTAGCGATTATTCTATTATTACTGCTCGGATTCATCTGGGGCACAGGCTACTCCATTGCGCGCTTTGCCATGACCAATGGCGTGCCGCCTTTGGGCTATAGCCTTTGGCAATCCGTAGGGCCCGCGATTCTAATAGGATTATTAACGTACGGTACAAAACAGAATTTGAAAATCTCCGTTTCCCATGTGCGGTATTATCTTATTTGTGGATTAACCGGAATTGCCATACCCAATACTATTATGTACTTTGCAGCGTCACATTTGCCTGCCGGATTATTAGCAGTTATCGTTAACACTGTACCGATTATGGCTTATCCATTGACCCTGCTTGCTCGTTTAGAAAGATTTAATTGGCTACGATTTATTGGGCTTATTTTTGCAATTACGGGCCTCATGTTGATTATTTTCCCGCAGGCGAGCTTGCCCTCACCACAAATGATCCCTTGGATTTTAATTACACTCATCACACCTTTTTCCTTTGCTTTCTGCTCAGTGTATATTGCTCGCTACCGCCCAGAAAAAAGTGATTCACTCTCCCTCGCTGCTGGAACACTCATTTTCTCAAGCTTATTACTGATGCCTCTTGTTTTGTTAAAGAATAATTTTTATGCATTACATTTACCACTCACAGCACCGGATTGGGTCATTTTGTTGGAAATTATTTTATCCAGCATGGGTTATGTGATCCTTTTTCAACTCATTAAAATCGCCGGTCCCGTTTATTACAGTATGGTGAATGCCATTGTTATCATCACTGGGCTTTTTTGGGGGTATATTATTTTCCATGAGCAATTAAATTCATGGACAGGCGCGGCCGTCATACTAATCCTCATGGCTTTAATCTTAGTAACTAAACGCCAACAAGATGTGGTAAAATATTTGACTCCTGCATAATTTGTTTAAGGGTCACTTATGCTCAGAAGATTGTTACCACGCCAAGAAGGCTTCTTTGATCTCTTTCAAAAAAATGCTGATATGTTAGTAAAAACCGCAGATGAATTTCACACGATGCTACTTGATTTAGATAATCAACAGCAACATGTGGATGCTATTGCAGCGTATGAAGAAGAAGCGGATCGAGTTGCGCATTCTACATTTGAATTATTACATAGGACTTTTATTACACCTTTTGATCGTTATGATATTCATCAATTAACGAGTAAATTAGATGACGTCTTAGATCTCATTAATCGCTGCGCACAACGATTCCCAGTTTATAATCTTAAAAGTGTTCCAGATGATATGGTGACGTTAGCAAAAATCAGCGTCGAGTCTGCCATGACGATCAAAGAAGCTGTTTATCCACTAAACTCATTAAAAAGAGCTGAGGAAATATTAAAACGTTGTGATGACATGGATAGCCTTGAAGGAAAAGCGCATCAAGTGCTATTAGCAGGAGAGAAAAAATTATTTTTGGAAGAAAAAGATTTCAAACATTTTTTTAAATTAAAAGAAATTTACTCCAACACTAAAGCTGTAATCAATAGCTGTCAGGACGCTTCTAATATTATAAAAGGAATCGTACTTGAATATACTTAGCTCCGTCATTGCGAGCTGCCACGCCCGCGCAAAACACACGCGCGGGCTCGCAATGACACAGTCACTGATGGAGCCCTGACTTAATATGGACGCGACCCTCACGTTAATTATCATTACAATTTTATTAGCTCTTATCTTCGATTTTTTAAATGGTTTCCATGACGCGGCAAATTCAATTGCTACTGTTGTTTCAACACGGGTTTTAAAACCGCACTGGGCAGTATTGTGGGCTGCATTTTTTAACTTTATTGCTTTTTTATTTTTTGGCATGCATGTGGCTACCACGATTGGCACAGGATTAATTGATTCCTCTATTATCACTGTCAGCATGATTCTTGCCGCATTAATTGGTGCAATTTTTTGGAACATTTTTACTTGGTATTTTGGAATACCTTCCAGTTCATCACATGCGTTGATTGGCGGTTTATTGGGCGCAGGCATTGCTAAAGCAGGATTATCACCCTTAAAATTTGCCGGCATTGCAAAAGTATTAATCGCGATTATTGTATCACCACTTTTGGGATTTATTTTTGGTTTATTATTAATATTTATTACTACTTGGATTTGCTTTCCTTTTACCCCCAGTCGAGTGAACAATTGGTTTCGTAAATTGCAATTAATTTCATCAGCACTGATCAGTTTAGGCCATGGCGGAAATGATGCACAAAAAACCATGGGGATCATTGCAATCTTATTATTTTCTGCTGGATTCCTGGGTGAAAATTTTTATGTGCCAATCACTGTGATTGTCACATGTAATTTTGTGATTGCGACAGGAACATTTTTTGGTGGTTGGCGTATTGTAAAAACCATGGGCATGAAAATTACCAAACTAAAACCCATCAGTGGCTTTTGTGCTGAAAGCGCCAGTGCATTTACTTTATTTTTGGCAACTATGCTTGGCATTCCTGTATCAACTACCCATACGATCACGGGCGCCATTGTAGGCGTCGGTTCACTGCAAGGCGCTTCTGCTGTGCGCTGGGGTGTTGCACGCAATATTGTCTGGGCTTGGATTTTTACTATTCCTGCAGCAGGTGTTGTG
Source organism: uncultured Gammaproteobacteria bacterium (assembly GCA_963710715.1). Lineage (GTDB taxonomy): Bacteria > Pseudomonadota > Gammaproteobacteria > DSM-16500 > DSM-16500 > CAVQBL01. Next base: position 43,371 of record CAVQBL010000015.1, read on the forward strand.
GCTGCGGGGGTATGGTATATGATGGAAGTGGTTTCAAATAAATTTCTTGCATAAAATATGCTTGTTTAATTGGCCGAAGGCCAAAAGGCATCCGTAGGCAAAATGTGCCACAGTTTATAAGGATATAAAAAAAATGCAAACACAACTTCTCAACATTGTACTCGCCTTCCTCGAAGGCTTTGCACTCATTATTTCTCCTTGCATTTTACCGATTTTGCCACTGATTCTCTCAGGATCTATTGAAGGAGGAAAACGTCGCCCAATCGGCATCACACTGGGTTTTGTAATTTGTTTTGCTGTATTCACTTTGTTTTCACGAAAACTCGTGCAGTACTCTGGTATTGATCTCAATTTAGTTCGGTACATTTCCTATATATTGCTAATAATATTTGGCGTTATCATGTTATCTACTTCTTTAACAGAAAAATTTAGCCGACTCACACAACGATTTGCACGGGCTGGATCAACACTCTCTTCAGTCAATGATCCTCAAGGAGGATTGATGAGTGGATTGCTGTTTGGAGGTTTAGTTGCACTTATCTGGACACCCTGTGCGGGTCCGATTTTAGCCGCTGTCATTGTACAAACCGTTATGCAAAAAACCACTTTAAATAGCTATTTAACTGTATTAGCCTTTGGTATTGGAGCAGGAGTCCCTATGTTACTGATTTCACTTTTTGGCAGAACGCTTCTGAATAAATTTAATTTTTTAAAATCACGAACTGAATTGTTACGCAAAACGTTAGGTGCCATAATTATTTTTAGCGTGGGCTTCATGATTTACAATGAAGCTTATTCAACAAGTACATCAACAGTCACATCATCAAACCCATCTTCTCAACAATCATCGCTTATTAATGGTTTATTCAGCCCATTTGCAGCACCGCCCATTGAAGGAATTGCTGCTTGGATTAATTCTCCGCCTCTTACAATAGAGCAATTAAAAGGTAAAGTTGTGCTCATCGATTTCTGGACCTACTCATGCATTAATTGCGTACGCACCTTACCTTATCTCAAAGATTGGTATCAAAAATATCATGATCGCGGATTCGTTATCATTGGCGTGCACACACCGGAGTTTGAGTTTGAAAAAGATTTAGCAAATGTTAAGCGCGGCGTAGAAAAATATGGCATTAAATATCCTGTTGCACTCGATAATAATTTTGTAACTTGGCAAAATTATAATAATCAATACTGGCCAGCACACTATTTAATAGATAAAAGCGGCAATGTCGTTTACACCCATTTTGGTGAAGGTGAATATGATGTAACAGAAAATAATATTCGCTTTTTACTAGGAATGAATAAACCCACAACACCTGCCCCTGCTGAAAACTTACCTGGATTATTTAGCTCGCAAACGCCTGAAACGTATTTCGGCTATGCCCGAGCCGATAGAAATTACAGCCCTGAATCCGTCAAAAAAAATCAAGTGGCCCAATATAGTTTTCCTCAAACCTTATCTAAGGATGGGTGGGCATTAAATGGAAAATGGATTGTTGCCGCACAATATATTACTTCTGCAGAGAAAGATGCGGCAGTAAAATTGCATTTTAATGCAAAAAATGTTTATGCCGTATTAGGTAATGCAACGAAAAAACCCATCGAGGTAAAATTACGCTTGAATGGCGAAGCCGTTATCAATGAAAAAGGCAAAGATGTGATGAATAGCAGCGTCACTGTAACCAGCCATGCGCTATATGAATTAATTTCACTCCCCCAATCTGGAAAAGGCATAATTGAATTAATTGTCTCGGACCCAGGATTAGAAGTGTATACGTTTACGTTTGGGTGATTTTTTTCTTCAAATATGCTAACTTCTCTGCAATTTTTGCTTCCAAACCGCGCGAGGTAGGCTGATAGTACGTGCGATCTTCTAATTCATCAGGGAAATAATTTTCGCCAGCTGCATAGGCATCCGGTTCATCATGTGCATAGCGATATTTTTTTCCGTAACCTAATTCTTTCATTAATTTCGTTGGAGCATTACGCAAATGCAATGGCACATCCAATGAACCATGCTTTTTTGCATCGTGCATTGCAGCGTTAAATGCAACATACACGGCATTACTTTTTGCAGCAACAGCCATATAAATAATCGCTTGTGCAATCGCTAATTCACCTTCTGGACTACCTAAACGTTCATAGACTTCACACGCATTGACAGCCAATTGCAATGCACGTGGATCTGCATTACCAATATCTTCACTGGCCATACGCAATGCACGACGCGCAATATACAAAGGATCACAACCACCATCTAGCATACGCGCAAACCAATACAATGCTGCATCGGGAGCAGAACCGCGCACTGCTTTATGCAATGCGGAAATTTGATCATAAAATGCTTCCCCGCCTTTATCAAAACGCCGCAGATTTTACTTGTATCACTTCAGCTAATAATTCTTTAGTGACAGCAAGTCTTTCTGCACTTTTCTCGGCTAAATCTGCAATAATTTCTAATAAATTTAAAACTTGTCGTGCATCACCATCTGCTGCATGAGCTAAAATTTTTTGTAATTCTAATGGAAAATCTAGCGCTAAATTTCCAAGACCGCGCTCTTTATCTTGCAAAGCGCGCTGAATCACTTGCAATAATTCTTCTTCTGATAAACGTTTTAAAACATAAACACGCGCTCGCGATAATAACGCATTATTCAATTCAAACGAGGGATTTTCAGTCGTCGCACCAATTAAAATTAATGTGCCATCTTCCACATAAGGCAAAAACGCATCTTGTTGTGACTTTATTAAATCGATGTACTTCATCGACAAATAAAATAGTGGCTTGATGATCTTCTTCGCGCGCAGTTTTTGCTTCCTCAACTACTGCTCGAATATCTTTTACGCCGGAAAAAATCGCTGATAATTTTTCAAAACGCGCATGCGTTTTTTCAGCCATGAACCGTGCAAAGTGGTTTTGCCTGTACCGGGCGGTCCCCATAAAATCATGGAATGCAAAACACCTTGTTCGATGGCACTTGCGTAATGGTTTACCCGGAGCAGAGAAGATGTGTTTGCCCTACAAATTCATTTAAAGAGACTGGGCGCAAACGTGCCGCTAAGGGTTGAAATTTGCTATTTCTTCGTGTTTCATCAATCACATCAACTTTTTAGGCGGCTTTAAAAATAAATAATGCAGGTGATAATGAGGCATTCATAATAACATTTCTAAATTGAATCACAGTTGCATGACCAAAATGATCATTCAAATGCATTTCATGAATTTGTTCCATTTACAAAACCCAATTTAATTGATTCAAACAAACTATTTTTATCTTTTGGAAATAATAAAAATGTTTGTGCTGATGCATCACTGCACTTGCTGAACGTTAAAATCCTTGCTTAAAGTTGCATTATCATCACTTAATAATAATGCCGGCGTTTGCCCAGTTGCGTGTTTAAAAGCACGAATAATAACTTGTTCTAAATCAGGATCATAAATCCATAATCGTGAACCATTCGCAATAATAAGTTGTGCATTGGGCTTGACGACTTCCCAACGAAATTTTCCGGGCCGCTGTAATGCCATATGCCCTTGGGATTGTTGCAACGGGTGACTTTTCTCTTATCAACCATTTTTTGTGTGAATTCCGCTTGCAGGGTGCGCATGTTGAGTAAGAGTTGAGTGAGAGTGTCGTGGGAGGAGGCGGCGTAGGTAAGAGATGAAAAAAAGAAAGTGAAAATTATAAAAAAGCTCGTCATTGCGAGGAGCGCTCTGTGCGACGAAGCAATCCAGAGTGCACAGCATGTTCCCCTGGATTGCTTCGCCCCATAAAAAGAATGGGACTCGCAATGACGAACAATTCTAAGCTTCTTCATTCAAACCTCCACTGGCGGCGGTGCCAACACTTCACGCGAACCACTATTATCATGAGAACTGACCACACCTGCTGCCTCCATTTCTTCCATGATACGCGCTGCACGGTTATAACCAATTTTAAGACGGCGCTGCACCAAAGAAATCGACGCACGACGCGCTTTCAGTAACAACACGAATCGCTTGATCATATAAAGGATCGGCTTCTTCACCACTTGCACCACCCTCACCTGGCCGCTAACATCGCCACCCCCTTCTGTCACTTCTCTAAATAATCTGGCTTACCACATGTTTGCCATGCAGCAACGACGCGATGAACTTCTTCATCCGCCACATAAGCACCATGTACACGCACAGGCAACCAGTACCTGGTGGTAAATAAACATATCGCCATGTCCTAATAATTGTTCAGCACCTTGTTGATCGAGAATCGTGCGTGAATCAATACGTGATGAAACTTGAAAAGCAATACGCGTAGGAATATTCGCTTTAATAAACCCGGTGATGACATCTACCGAAGGACGTTGCGTTGCTAATAATTAAATGAATTCCAGCGGCACGTGCTTTTTGTGCAATACGTGCAATTAAATCTTCAACTTTTTTACCCACAACCATCATCATATCTGCTAATTCATCCGCAACAACAACAATAGTGGGTAATGATTCTAATTGTGGTGCTTGATTCCTTGCGCCGATCAACCATTCGGGAGCGGGCAGAGGATTACCTTGTTTTATTGCATCCGCGATTTTTAATTATAACCTGCTAAATTACGCACCCCCAACGATGCCATTAATCGATAACGTCTATCCATTTCAGCCACACACCAACGCAATGCATTGGCCGCATCTTTCATATCGGTAATAACTGGTGTTAATAAATGTGGAATACCTTCATAAACAGATAATTCCAGCATTTTTGGATCAATTAAAATCAAACGTAATTGTTCAGGTGTTGCTTTAAACAACATACTAACAACATGGCATTTGAGCTGACAGATTTTCCTGAGCCTGTGGTTCCTGCAACTAATAAATGTGGCATTTTCGTCAAATCAACTACAACAGGATAACCAGCAATATCTTTACCCAATGCTAAACTCACGGGTGAACGTGATTGCACATAACGTTGTGATTCTAAAATATCACGCAAACGCCACGACTTCGCGATGTTCATTGGGTAATTCCAAACCAATCACTGATTTTCCTGGAATCACTTCCACAACGCGCACACTGACAGCCGATAAGTGAACGTGCAATATCTTTTGCAAGTCCAGTAATTTTGCTCACTTTGATACCCGGCGCTAATTCCAATTCAAAACGCGTAATAACGGTCCAGGAAGTACAGCAACCACTTTTGCTTCTACGCCAAAATCAGATAAACGTTGTTCAACTAATTGGGACAAGTCTTCAAAAGTCACATTGGAAAATGCTTTGCCTTCAGAAGGTGCGGGTGGATTTAACAATGATAAAGGCGGCAATGCTCCAGGTTCGATAGAAACTGTAGATTCTGTTTTAACTTTCTTAGGCGGCGCTACCGGTGGTTTTTTGACAATAGGAGCTTGTACTTGAACCGGTTCACGTTCTAGTACGACAGGCTCCAAACGGGGTACGGCGAGTTTTTTAACTTTCACTTCAACTTCATTCTTTTCCGACTTTTTATCTTTAGATGCTAAAGCATTAGCAATAACACGCTTAGCTTGAAGCTTAAACACATTGCATAAACGCATAGTGTTCCAACCTAAAGCATCCACCAATCCCAACCAAGAAAAACCTGTAAATAAAGTAATTCCACACAAGGCAGCTGCAATTAAAAATAAAAAACTGCCATAAAGATTAAAAGTATGCGTTAATCCTGATGCAACCAAATCACCTAAGATACCACCTGCGCTTGCAGGTAGATGAGGCAGAGGATGTTTTAAGCTCAAATTCACCAATCCACAACCACTGATAATAATAAGAATAAAACCTAAGGCTTTGAAAAGCAGATGGCTTAATTTAAAAGCATCTTCAGATGATCTTTCTTTGATGCCTACCCAAGCTGCAAAAACCATTAATGGTAAGAAGAAATAAGCATTTAAGCCAAACAAAGATAAAAATACATCCGCCAGCCACGCCCCTACCCGCCCACCCCAATTGGTTATGGCATTATCAATACCGGTATTAGACCAACCCGGATCGGTGCTGTGAAAAGTACAAAATGAAATCAGTAAAAACGCAGCAAGAGCAATAGAGATAATAAGTAGCCCTTCGCGTAAACGATGAGCCATTTTGACTGCAAGCGGTCGGCGTATAAGTTTATTTTCTGCTGCTCGTTTCAATGGTAAACTCCATTTTATGGATTTGCGTACTATACCATGGGTTAATCATACGGAAAAACTATGTCTACAACTAAACATCATCGATTAATTATTCTCGGCTCAGGGCCTGCCGGTTACACTGCTGCCGTCTATGCCGCACGTGCTAATTTAAAACCCGTCGTCATTACTGGAAAGGAACCGGGTGGACAATTGACCACAACCACCGATGTCGATAATTGGCCAGGTGACATTGAAGGTTTGCAAGGCCCTATGCTAATGGAACGCATGAAGCTGCATTCCGAGCGGTTTAATACAGAAATTATTTTTGACCACATTCACTCGGTTGATTTAAAACAACGACCGTTTTTTCTTCAAGGGCATTCCGTAGTTTATACATGTGATGCATTAATTATTGCAACCGGTGCTAGCGCGCAATATCTCGGATTACCTTCTGAAAAAGCATTTATGGGCAAAGGAGTTTCCGGTTGTGCAACTTGTGATGGTTTTTTTTATCGTAACCAAAAAGTTGTCGTCGTAGGCGGTGGTAATACTGCGGTGGAAGAAGCACTTTATCTTTCGAATATTGCTTCGCATGTTACTGTCGTCCATCGCCGTGATAAGTTTCGATCTGAAAAAATTCTTGCAGAAAAATTACATAAAAAAACACAAAACGGCAATGTGCATATTGAATGGGACAGCATAGCCGATGAAGTGTTAGGGAATAATACTGGCGTCACTGGACTTCGAATCAAAAACGTTAAGTCCAATGCAAATAAAACCCTTGATGCAACTGGCGTGTTTATTGCCATTGGACATAAACCCAATACCGACATATTCGTTGGTCAACTTGAAATGGGTGAAAATGGTTACATCAAAGTACGCGACGGATCGAATGGCAATGCAACCGCAACCAGTGTGCCGGGTGTATTTGCTGCAGGCGATGTGGCTGATCATGTATATCGTCAAGCTGTCACATCAGCAGGCTCAGGTTGTATGGCTGCGTTGGATGCTGATAAATATTTAGACACTTTGAAGTAGAGTTTAAATATTAATCGTTTGCTAATTAAACATTTCAAATATAAAATCATAATTGTTGATCAATGATGAAATTAATATTGATCAATATTTTTTCACATTAAAAATTTTAAAGAGGAGCTTTAAAACATGTTAATCAATAAGAAATTCACTTTAGCTGCAAGCTTAACCGCGTTATTCATTGCTACAAGCGCCAACGCTACATTGCCAGGCCCTTATATCGGTGGACAATTAGGTTGGGGTGATGTGCACCAAACAGATGACATTAAACATCAGCGTGGTCTTGATCTGAGCAGTACAGGAATAGCTGGTCGTCTTTTAGCTGGTTACCGATTCAATAACTTCATTGCAGCTGAACTTGGTTGGAGCAAATTTAGTAACGCTACAGCCAAAGCAAAGCATTCTGGATTTGATGATGAAACTGTTACAGTTAAAGGTACAGTGAAAACAGATGCTGTTGATTTAGTTGCTAAAGCAATGTATCCGATAGACTGTGGCTTTAGTGTCTACGGTAAAGCAGGTATTGCATACGTAATGGCTCGCGCTAGTATGGAAGCCAAAGTACATGGAGTTAAAATTGAAAGTGATAATGATTCTGAAGATAAACTTTTTCCAACCTTTGGCGTTGGCATTAACTATGCTATTAACGAAAAAGTATCCACAGATCTCTCTTGGAATCGTATCCAAAAAACAGGTAAGAGCAATATAAAGAGCACTGATCTTGTTGCTGTTGGTCTACTCTATAACTTCGGTTAATTTTTTCGAGGTCAGGGATGACCTTCATTTTAGAGCTCTTGCTTCTTTAGATTTTAAAAATACATCAATAAATAGCATCACTGCACCAATACAAATAGCACTATCTGCAATGTTAAATGCTGGCCAGTACCAATGCGTAACATGCAATTGAATAAAATCAATTACGTGCCCATAACTGATTCTTATCCCACAAATTTCCCAACGCACCGCCGATAACCAGTGCTAAAGCAATGCATAACCAATATTGTTTATAAGATAAACGTTGCAACCAAATTAAAATTCCTACGCTGACAGCAATTGCAACTGCGCCCAAAAACCAAACTTGCCAGCCGGGTGAAGAGCTTAAAAAACTAAAAGCAGCACCTCTATTATATGCCAGTGTTAAATTAAAAAACGATAACACTTCAAGTGGTTCATAGGATATTAAATACTTGAGCGCAAGCATTTTAGTTATCCTATCAAGAATAATGACAACAACACTGACCCAAAGCCAGTTAAGACCGGTTGAAAAAAAATTGCGTTGCATAATATCCTCCTAAGCAAACCTCCTAACCTCCCCCTCTCCATCCACGTTTAGCACACAGCGCCCGCATAATGTTGGATGTTTGGAAAACGTTCCTACATCAGGACGTCTATGCCAACAGCGTTCACATTTGGGGAAATCCAGTGGAAGTACTTTCAGACCATAAACCAGGAACATCGGTAGACAGTAAATCTTTTACATTAGAATCCGCTAGCAACACTTCTGCACTTGAAGTAATAAAAACAAAATGTAATTCATCTCCCAATGCATCTAATTCTTTTTTCAATTCCGGCGTGCAATACAAACGCACATCGGCTTCCAAAGGCGCACCTAATTTACCCGCATTACGCAATGCTTCTATTTCTTTATTCACGGCATCGCGCACGCGCCAAATTTTCGCCCAATACGCTTGGTTCATTAAACTATCAGCAGGCAACGCGGTTAATCCCGTATACCAAGTATTTAAAAACACGGATTCATTTCTTTTTCCTGGGATATATTGCCAAATTTCTTCTGCAGTAAAACTTAAAATGGGAGCAAACCAACGCGCCAACGCTTCGATGATATGAAACATTGCAGTTTGCGCGGAACGTCGCGCCAAACTTCCCGTCTGCATCGTGTATTGCCTATCTTTAATAATATCTAAATAAAAACTCCCCATATCAACCGTACAAAAATGATGAATACGTTGATAGATAACATGGAATTGATACGCGTCATACGCTTTCACAATATCTTCTTGCATGAGCCGTGCTTTGTCGACTGCCCAACGATCTAACGCCAACATTTTTTCTGGTTTCACTAAATGTTTCGCTGGATCAAAACCTGCAAGATTTGCCAACAAAAAGCGTGCCGTATTGCGTAAGCGTCGATACGTTTCTGACGTACGCTTTAAAATTTCATCTGATACATTAATTTCGCCGCGGTAATCAATTGAAGACACCCACAATCGCAACACATCCGCGCCTAATGATTGAATAATTTTATTCGGGCTCAATCACGTTACCCAATGATTTCGACATTTTGCGCCCTTCGATATCAATCACATAGCCATGGGTTAAAACTGTTTTATAGGGCTTTTTACCACTGATGGCGAGAGACGCGAGTAATGATGAATTGAACCAACCGCGATGTTGATCCGATCCTTCTAAATAAAGATCCGCTGGAAAACTTAATTCAGGCCGTTTGCGCAACACGCAATCGCTCGTTACACCCGAATCAAACCAGACATCTAAAATATCATTACATTTTTTATATTGCTCTGCTTCTTTACCCAGTAATTCTTTGGGATCCAGTTCAAACCAAGCATCAATACCTTTTTTCTCGACACGTTTTGCAACTTCTTCCATCAAGGCAACACTATTAGGATGAGGTTCATCGGTTTCTTTATGCAAAAATAATGCGATGGGCACTCCCCAGGTACGCTGGCGCGAAATACACCAATCAGGACGCTTTTCTACCATAGAATAAATACGGTCTTGCCCCCAATCTGGAATCCAATGCACATCTTCAATAGCATCCAGCGCTAACGTTCGCAACCCACTTTCATCCATATTGATAAACCATTGTGGTGTCGCACGAAAAATCAGTGGTGTTTTATGTCGCCAGCAATGAGGATAGCTATGAGTAATTTTCGTAAAATGTAATAAATTATTTTTAGTTTTGATCTCTTCAACTACTAAATCATTTACTTTATTGACATGCTGCCCCGCAAACAAAGGCGTGCTCGAAATAAAACATCCATCATCACCCACAGGATTTTCCATCGGTAATTGATATTTTTTACCAACCACAAAGTCATCTTGACCATGCGCGGGTGCTGTATGCACTGCTCCTGTACCAGCATCCATAGTAACATGCTCACCCAACACCACAGGAACTTGGCGGTCGTAAAATGGATGTTGCAGTTTGATATTTTCTAATGATGCGCCTCTTGTCTTACCCACGACGTGATAATTTTTTATTTCATAGCGCTGCATAACTTGTTCAAGCATAGGCTCAGCAATTAATAAATAATCATGCGCGTGAGTAGCAACTAATACATAAATTGTTTCTGGATTGAGTGCCACCGCTTGATTTGCAGGTAATGTCCACGGTGTTGTTGTCCAGATGGGAATTGAAAATTCATCTTTTTTATGTTTTCTTTCAACTCCAGAAAAATTGGCTAAAAATTCTTTTTCATCTATTATGCGAAAACGCACATCAATCGCCGGTGAGGTTTTATCTGCGTACTCCACTTCTGCTTCTGCTAATGCGGAAGCGCAATCTAAACACCAATAAACGGGTTTATACCCTTTTTGCATGTAACCGTTTTTCATAATCTGTGCAAGACTGCGAATTTCATTTGCTTCGTATTGAGGATCCATCGTGAGGTAAGGATTATCCCAATCCGCTTGCACACCTAAGCGTTTAAATTCTTCGCGCTGAATATTGATAAATCCACTAGCATATTCACGGCATGCTTTCAAAAATTCAGCTGTCGTTACTTTCTGTCCGCGTTTTCCCACTTTTTTTTCAACATTGAGTTCAATGGGCAATCCATGACAATCCCAACCCGGTACAAACGGCGCTTCAAAGCCACTCAATGTTTTAGATTTAACAACGATATCTTTTAACACTTTATTAACTGCTGTTCCCATGTGAATATGACCATTCGCATACGGTGGCCCATCATGAAAAATAAAATGCGTACGCTTTTTTCCTTGCTGACGTAATTTTTGATAAAGATTAAGATCTTGCCATTTTTGCAAGATTTCCGGCTCACGCAGTGCGAGATTCGCCTTCATGGGAAACTCTGTGTGCGGCAAATTAAGCGTTGCTTTGTAATCTATTTTGTCGTCAGTCATAAACTATCCAATTTTAATTTCATTGCGCTCAATAAAATATTTTTTCGCTTGCTCTGCATCTTTACCAATTTGCTCTTTCAATAATTCCAAATTGTCATACCGCTCTTCATCACGCAATTTTTTGCAAAATTCTACACACACTGAGTGACCATAAATATTTTGGTCAAAATTAAATAGGTGTACCTCCAATAAAGTACGCGTACCACCCACTGTTGGACGTATACCGAGATTGGCAACACCTGGCAATGGTTTTTTGCCGATACCATGCATACGTACAATATAAATTCCTTGTACGGGACTCACTGCACGGTGTAAATAAATATTCGCCGTTGGAAAACCTAACACTCGACCCAGTTTATTACCATGCGCAACACGCCCCATCATAAAATAAGGCCGTCCTAGCAATCGCTCTGCTAACGCTTGATCTGCTTGCGTCAGTGCTTTACGAACGCGCGTGCTACTTATTCTCTCACCAGCCAACATAATGGTATGGGTGTTTTCTACTGTAAAACCCAGCTGCAGAGCTGCTTGATTCAGAGAAATAAAGTTCCCACTACGCTCACGACCATAATGGAAATCATCCCCAACAATGACGTGGCGGACTTTTAAATGTTCATGTAAAACTATTTTTACGAAATCATCCGCAGTCAAGTTTGCTAACTTTGCATTAAAGCGTAAAACGAGCACGCCATCAACTGTCGATTTTGCCAATAAGAAAAACTTTTCTCGCCAACGAGTTAAACGGGGCGCAGCTTTTTCCGGCGCAAAAAACTCTACAGGTTGTGGCTCAAACGTAATCACCAGCGATGGGACACGTAGCGTCTTCGCTGTTTCAACGACTTTTGCCAGTAAAGCCTGATGGCCTAAATGTACCCCATCAAAGGTGCCAATCGTTGCTACACAGCCTTGATACTGCGGCGAAAGATTATATAAGCCACGAATCAGTTGAGTTGTCACGCGTTACCCTATGTTTTTTAAGCCAATTTGTTCTAACTATACCAGCAAAACCAGAAAAATGTTATACTTTGCTTATATAAGTTAATAGAAAGAGTGAATCTTCATATGTCCATCACTAACATATCAGAACCTAATTCCACCGCTGGAGCATCAAAACTGAGCTCCACCGCTAGAATGTTGGCAGCCTTCCTCGACATAGAAACGAAAATGGAGATGTTAAGTACAAAACTGGGAGATTTGCTTGCGGGTAAGAATATAGAAATATCAAAAGATTCGTGTGCAAAAGCTCTTGCGATAACAGATGCAAGAATAAATTTAAGGGAAACTGCAGACAAGTGTGCTTCTATTATTGAAAGCATTCAAAGTACACAAGAACAACGCGATCTTATTGCTCAATATAAAAATGAAACTCAAAATCCCGATGCAATTGAAAATAAGCTGCAAGATATTAAAAACCAGCTAGGCAATGCTAAACAAGAGCTAGATACGCTTAGTACGTATGTGGATCAAAGCAGAAAGGGAATTAGTAATATTGTTAAAAGTGGTTTTGCTCAGCTCAAACAAGAACGCATCATTGATCAACTCCACCAAGTGAATAGACAACGATTAGCGACATTAGGTATCATCGAAAAGCGAGGTGGTAATTATAAGGACTTAAAAAATACCATTGAAGAACGCGTCTCCCTCAAGCTACTCAATTTATCCGAATTATCTAAAAAGATAACAATGCAAACTAATGCTCTTTATTCAGAACTGCAAACTGCTCTGGATAATGCTGGGAATTCTAACATCAAGTATGAAATGTTTTCCAAAGCGACGACCACAACACCTACTGCTCCTGCCGACCGCAGCGTAATTACACCGTCTGCCGCTGGGGGATCAACAAGTCCCGCGGCCTAATTCCCGCAATCCATAACACAGCCAGATAAATAACAACTGCAGACACGGATAATATTGCCAAATGTGTGACTCGCCACCAAACTGAATGCGTTAACCAATCTTGTAAATCCCCTGCTCCAAACCATAAGCAAATCGCTAATAGGGTATTTGCAAACACTAAACGAAATGCAAAAAATCGCCATCCATTACGCGGCTGATAAATTTCTTTTTTACGTAAAAAATAAAATAAAAAGCCCGCATTTAAAAATGCAGATAAAGACGTCGCTAATGCAATACCCGCATGAGCAAGCGGCCAAATCAATATACAATTGAATACCATATTAGAAATCATCGCCACAATACCGACGCGCACCGGGGTACGCATATCTTGTTTCGCATAAAATCCTGAAGCCAATATTTTAATTAACATAAACGGCATAATACCTAATGCAAACATGGTAAGACTTTTACTGGTCATAATAACGGCATGCGCATCGAATTGACGATATTGAAATAAAGTACTTAACAGTGGGCCTGACATCACCGCAAAAACGACAGCTGCTGGGAAACCCACCAATAACACCCAACGTAAAGCCCAATCCAGTGTGAGCGAAAAATCTTCGTTTGATTGGCTAGCATGATGACGCGACAAATTTGGCAAAATAACAGTAGAAATTGCTACACCAAATACACCCAATGGAAATTCAAGCAAACGATCTGAAAAGTATAACCAAGACACACTACCCACCACTAAAAATGATGCGAACAGCGTATCAACCAACAAATTAATTTGTGACACGGACACACCAAATAAAGCAGGCACCATGAGTTTTAATACTTTGATTACACCTTTGTCACGAAAATTAATTTTCGGCCACGGTGCTAAGCGTAATTGTTTGAGAAACGGCCATTGAAATATCAATTGCACAATACCAGCAATAAACACACCCCAAGCCAAGGCAATAATCGGTGTATGTAAATGTGGCGCTAACCAAATCGCGGCTGCAATCATGGAAATATTTAAAAAAACAGGAGTAAATGCTGCAACCCAAAAACGACTATACGTATTTAAAATCGCTCCCGAAAAAGCGGTGAGCGAAATCAATAGCAAATAAGGAAAAGTAATTCGTAACATGGTTACAGCTAAATCATAACGCGGGCCATTTGTATCAAATCCAGGTGCAAATACTCTAACAATAACCGGGGCAAACACGACACCTAAAATCGCAACCACTAACAAAACAATTCCCAACGTTCCTGCCATAGCATTAATAAAATTTTTCACTTCTTCCCACGATTTTTGTTTTTGATATTCTGATAAAACGGGAACAAAAGCTTGTGAAAATGACCCTTCCGCAAATAAACGCCGCATGAAATTGGGAATTTTGAATGCTACTAAAAAAGCATCGGTAGCAACACCTGCTCCAAAGATTTGTGCAGTGACCATATCGCGTAGAAATCCAAAAACGCGAGAAATCATAGTCATGCCAGCAACAGCGGAGGTGGATTTGATGAGAGCTTTGCTCATAAAAAAATAGATTACACTTTAATAGAATTAAGGCATTTTAACATAGCTATTAATGGCAAGCGACTGCGCCATTGCTTCACGCGTCGTCAGCGACTTGAACAACGTTGCAGATAATTCAATGAGCGTAGCCTCGTCATTGCGAGGAGCTGCTTTTCGCGACGAGGCAATCCAGTACCTGCCTACAACTTATCAACATTCTGGATTGCCACGCCTCACATAAAGCTAAAGCGTGAGGCTCGCAATGATGACATTTATCAACAACGTCGGCTTGATCATAATATAAATAATTGCTATGCTGTTCTTCCCCCCTGAAATTCATTTTTTTCTCCAAATATTTTTAAAAACCCGCAAATCCATTTGTTTTTACAACATTTAAAATTTATTAAGGAAACCAAATACCATGAAAAAATTTATTTTATTTCTATTGAGCTTAAGTTTGTCTGGAATTGTGACCGCACACCGAGACTCTGAGATCACTCTTTATAACAAAACAGACTATCAATTGTTTATTCAATATCAAATATGTCCCATTCTTCTCACGACTCCTAGAGAAGACTGTTTTGAAGAAATCAATGAAGCTACTATTGGTAACCAAAGCTTTATTAAAATTCTTGCGCCTTACTATTATGAAATTAATATCTCGCACGTCATAGCAAAGCATCCTTCAGGTAAAACAATCGATGTTGATTTTAAAGATGGCTTATGCGCTGGATTTGATACTTCTCCTGCTTATCTACTTATGAGCGATGAAAATTCAATTATTTGTACAAATCATCTTGAATATTTGTAGCCAATAGACTACAATTGAGTCTGATTTCGGGAGCGAGCCATATGACTAAACATAAAATTCGACAACATACTGGTGACTATCAAGAATGGTTGATCAACTCATTAAAGAATAAAAAAGAGGCTGCAGCTTATTTGCAAGTTGCGCTCGAAGAATACCAAAATGATGGCGATTCTGAGGCGTTTTTATTGGCATTACGCCATGTGGCTGAAGCACAAGGAGGGATCGGCAAATTGTCTAAGAAAACACATCTCAATCGGGAAAGCCTTTATAAAACACTATCCAGCAAAGGGAATCCAAAACTACAGACTTTGGGCATTCTTTTAAAAGGCTTGGGATTTGAATTTTTCATAAAAGCAGCATAAATTTGACAATATTCAAAGAAGCAGGCATATTAGCAGGCTTTCAATTGAGATCGTTTGGAGGATACTTTGGCTAATATTAAATCTGCTAAAAAGCGCGCACGTCAAGCAGAAAAGCACCGTCAACACAATGCGAGCATGCGCTCCATGGTGCGTACCTATATCAAAAAAGTTTATGCCGCTATTGCTACTGGTGATAAAAACGTTGCTGAAGAAAGCTTTAAAACCGCTCAGCCTATTATCGATCGCATGGCTAGCAAAGGTTTACTTCATAAAAACAAAGCTGCTCGTCATAAGAGCCGCTTAAGTGCTCATCTGAAAAAGATGGCAGAAGGGACAACAGCAACAGTTGCTGTTAAAACAAAAAGTACCCGAACAAAAACAGCTAAAACCACAGAATAACTCATTTCTTGTCCGAACCCGCGGGCAATCTACCTAGATTGCCACGCCTCACATAAAGCGTGAGGCTCGCAATGACGAGACTAACTATTATCTTCAATTGCATCAGGACTTTTTTCTCGCTCCAAATATCGCATCGCTTCCTGAATTAAGTGTTGCGTACCTTCATGGCTGAGACCGGAAATTTTAAATATTTTTCCTGTCCAACCCAACCGTTTAATAATATCTGCACAACGTTCTTCGGCTTCATCCGGTAACAATAAATCAATTTTATTTAGAACTAGCCAGCGTTCTTTTGCCAGCAACTCAGGACTAAATTTACCTAACTCGTTGCTAATAGCATTCACATGCTCAACAGGATCACTGTCATCCGGCGGCATAATATCCACCATATGTAGCAACAAACCTGTACGCGACACGTGTTTTAAAAAACGAATTCCCAAACCTGCGCCTTCAGCTGCGCCTTCAATTAACCCAGGGATATCTGCCATCACAAAGCTACGATGCTGTGAAACACGCACTACACCTAAATTGGGATGCAGCGTAGTAAAAGGATAATCAGCAATTTTAGGGCGAGCGGCTGAGACAGCTTGAATTAAAGTGGACTTTCCTGCATTGGGCATTCCCACCAGCCCTACATCCGCTAAAACTTTAAGTTCTAATCTTAAATTTCTTTTTTCGCCTGGCGAACCTGGAATAGTGCGGCGCGGCGAACGGTTGATGCTACTTTTAAAACGCGCATTACCCACTCCATGTGCACCTCCTTTTGCAATACACACGGCTTGCTCGTGTTGAGTTAAATCAGCGATAAGCTCATTCGTATCATCATCATAAATCATGGTGCCCACTGGCACGCGCAATAAGATATCAGCGCCTGCTTTACCGGAACAATTTCGGCCGTGGCCTTTTTCACCGCTTTTGGCTTGGTGTATACGTGCATAGCGATAATCGATTAGAGTGTTAATACCTTCATCTGCACGCATATAAACACTACCACCATTGCCACCATCACCTCCATCTGGGCCACCCATAGGCATAAATTTAAGGCGCAAAAAGCTGCAGCAGCCATTGCCACCATCCCCCGCCATGACGCGGATTTTTGCTTCGTCGATAAATTTCATTGGAAAAAACTCCAATAAAAAAGCCCCGTTTTTAACGAGGCTTTTTTAGTTTTACGTTAGAATCTACTGAACTTCAACCGGCTCAATATTGACACAACGCTTCTTCAAAGGGCCTTTTACACCAAATACCACTTTTCCAGTTTTTAAGGCATATAAAGTATGGTCTCTACCCATACCCACATAACGTCCTGCGTGAAACTTTGTGCCACGTTGACGGATGATAATAGTGCCAGCATTGATGATTTGACCACCAAAACGCTTAACACCTAAATATTTGGGGTTTGAATCGCGACCGTTTCGCGTACTACCACCGGCTTTTTTATGTGCCATGCTTGCAAATCCTCTTAAACCTTAATCGTATCAATTTTTACTTCAGTATAATATTGTCTATGCCCCATTTGCTTCATATGGTGCTTACGACGTCTAAATTTCAAAATGTGAATTTTTTTATGGCGCCCTTGCGATACAACAGAGCCAACAACCTTGCCACCGTCTACATAAGGCTTGCCCATCTTGATATCATTGCCATTCGCAACCATCAAAACTTTATCAAAGTTAACGGTTGAACCCACGTCAAGGGCTATTTTTTCCAGCTTGAGGGTATCGCCTTCCGAGACTCGATACTGTTGCCCCCCGCTAATAATGACTGCGTACATGATCTTTACTCCAAACTCTATTCTTTATATGTGTAGATTGAAAGGAGTGGCATTATAAAGACTATTCTATTATCGTGCAAGAACCTTTTATTAAACATCGTTCTCACCATTACAAGAAACCTCCACAGAAAAAACAAGCGCGTTAACTCGAAGATCAACCTAATGTCGAAGCCGATGAGGACATCTTCTTTAAAGCCGGTGAGATCGGGGAAATACCACTCTCTCCACTTGGGGAGCTTCCTGCCACAAAGCATCATCCCAATCAAGACCAACTTGTTCACAAACTTTTTTTAATGCTTTCTCTCGCTCCTGTGGTTCTTTTAAAAACAATTCAAATGATTTTTTAATTTCATGCTTTTCTTTTGGATCCTCCGATCCCGTTAATATTTTACATAAACGTTGTAAACCGGCTCTGCAAAATAATTTCAAGGTATTTGTATACTTCATCTCTGCATCTATTTTTATCCAAAAATCATTTTTGGAAATTTGATGAACAAATGAAATAATAATATTCTTCATAACATCTTGATACTGATCTTCTTGCTCGAACATATCGCCAACATATTTGAAAATAAGATCGCAACCTTTGGGAGCGAAAAGTCTAGATCTTTTTCTTGAAATGGGAAGTTGTCCTGCTAAGTCTTTCGACATTCTTGAAATCAACTTCTTCTCCAAGGACTTGCCTTCACCACACTCGAGGCGATTTCGTATGTAAAGATCGATATACTCTACCAATGACTTTTCAAATGGATCAAATTCTTTCACCTCAGCCTGAGCACCCTGTTGCCTAAGCAAGCTGTAATCTTCTTGAGTCAGCCCTAAGACTCTTGTCAGGTCAGCTTGATGTGCACATAAAACCGCTTGATGACTACTCCTGCATAATACAGCGTTCAATTCATCGATTCTCTCTCTTACTTGCCAATGGCAAACAACATTATCCCTATCTCCTGTCGCTAAAAATAGTCCATCCGCAGTTCGCAGCCAAGCAATACTCTGTACATAATCTATAAATCCTTTCAATACTGTCAAACAAGTCTCACTGCGAATATCCCATATGCGTACCACATTCGAGTCACTTCCTGTCGCCAATAGGTTCCCCGCAAAGGCAAGACTCACAACTCTGTTACTTTCTTTGAACATGCACACTAACTTTTTACTATTCATGTTCCACACGCGAACCGCTCCACTCTCACTTCCCGACGCCAAAAGGCCATCTGCACCAAAGGCTACATTATTACCTTTTTTCATACGCGTTAATCTGAGCTCTGTTTTTTCTTCTTTAGAGCCCATGAAGTTATGCATTAACTTTCTATTATTCATGTCCCATACGCAAACCATTCCATTATGATCTCCTAACGCCAACAGATTCCCCGCACTAAAGACAAGAGCGCAAACTTCTTTCTTATACAACAGGAGCACTGGCTGTTCTACATTCCTCATGTTCCACACCCAAACTTCTCCATACTCATCTCCCATCGCTAACAGGCCCTCTGCACCAAGGGCAACATTTGTAATATCTCCTTTTTTAGCCATGCTAAGCGTGTGCACTAATTCCCCAATACTCATGTCCCAAACGTAAACCTTTCGTTCCTTACTTTCCAATGCCAACAAGCTTCCTGCACCAAGAGCCATGCTTGTAATATCTACTGTTTCACCTATGCTAAACGTGTGCACTAACTTCCCACTTTCTATATCCGACGCACAAACCGCCCCATCATGACTTACTGATACCAACATGTTCCGCGCGCCAAAGACATTATGCACAGCAAAATCCTTTTGCCACTTGAAAGTGTTGCCCGCTAAGCTTCCATTCCTCATGTCTCGCCTGCAAACCGTTCCATCCTGACTTGCTGACACCAACACGTCCTTTGTGTCAAAGGCAAGACTGATAATCCTTGCCCCTCCCTCATGCCTATACGTGCGCTTTAGCTGCTTATTATTCCTCATGTCCCACACACAAACTTCTCCATCAACACTTCCCCATGCCAACAACGCACCTTTCGCACCAAAGGCAACACTATAAATAGACTTGTGCTGGAAGAAATCGAATGTATTTCTTTTACTCTTCATGTCCCATACGCAAACCTTCCCATCAGCACTTCCCGATGCCAGCAATGCACCTTCTCCGTCAAAGGCAACACTGATAATTGGACCCATTTGCTCTTTGAACGTATGAACTAAGCTTTGACTCTTCACGTCCCAAACACAAATTCTTCCATCCTCACTTCCCGACGCTAATAGGCCCGCGTCAAAAACAACACTCGCAACCTGCTTCGTATGCCCCTTTAACGTTTGTACTAAGCTTTTACTCTTCATGTCCCATATACAAACCTCCCCATCGGCACTGCCCGATGCCAGCAATGCACCTTCTCCATCAAAAGCAACACTTCGAACACTAACCTTATGCTTCTTGAATATGTATACTAAGCTTTTACTCTCCACATCCCATACGCAAACTGTTCCATCCTCACTACCTGCAGCTAGCAATGCACTTCCAGCGCCAAAGGTAACACTAGTAATCTTCGCATCTCCTTCGAATGTATGCATAACGCACTCTCTATGTGCATCATATAAATAAATCGTTTTGTTACGACAACCCACGACCAACCACTGTTTACCAGCAGAATAAGTACAAGCAGCGATTGAACCAGGCAGAAACGCAAAAAGTTTGGGCTTTCCTCCAAACTGGATATCTGCCATTTTAGCTTGTCTCAAGTTCGTTCCTCGTAACCAAGCGCCTTGTAAATTGACTTTTCTTAAATCCGATCCTTGAAGTTGCGTGTGATCTAACAATGCTCCACTTAAATTCGCTCCTGGAATACGGATATTAGATAAATCCCTCTCGCTAAAATTGATTCTTGCTAAGTTCAATAAGGTGATCGCATTGGCTGCTGCTTGAACGCGCTTTTCATCATTTTGTTCTTGTTCATGAACTTGTTTAGAGTCTTCGACAAGCTTGAACAATTGACCTTGCAGCTCTTTGTTCGTTTTGATCACTTCTCCCATCAGCGCTAAACGCCATTCTTTTTCCGAATATGCTTCTATCAATTCCCAAAATTCAGGGATAAACCAAGAATCCAGCACAAAAAATCTCAATAAATATCGAAGGACCGCGTCTCTGTCATTCAACACGTGATTGCTTAGGACTGCAGTGAGTTCTTCGCATTTAGATTCGGGAGATAAGTTTCTAGCCTTCATATAAACCTCGTTTGATTATGCTTATTTGTTTTAATGATCTGCTTAAATATTGAACATTCTATCAAACTATTGAAATTTTACAACTATAGGGTGGACTGTGCTGTCGGCATGCTTTTTTTGAGCACCATAGCTTGACAGCCCACCACATAGCCTACTAGCATGCAGGGTTCAAACTAAATGATGAAGGGAAATGCTGCTCACATGCTATTAGCATCCATACGCTCGCTTGTACAGCCCGATTTGGAAGCGACGGACCGATTCATTTGTACCGAGCTTAAATCAGATATCCCGTTCATTAATCAAATAGTCCAATATATTGTGGAATGCGGTGGCAAACGCATACGTCCACTCTTAGTATTACTTGCGGCGCGCGCCTTTGACCATCAAAAGCAAGAGCATATCAATCTAGCAGCTGCCATAGAACTCATCCATACCGCAACTTTATTGCATGATGATGTCGTTGATAGCTCAACACTGCGCCGTGGAAGTAAAACTGTTCATACGCTCTGGGGAAATGAGGCCAGCATCTTAGTCGGCGATTTTCTTTATTCACGTGCATTTCAATTAATCGTTAAATTACAGAATCTCACGATCATGAATATTTTCTCTGATGCAACCAATTTAATTGCTGAAGGTGAAGTGTTACAACTGATTAACTGCAATAATCCCGACGCATCAGAAGCTTCTTATTTTGAAGTCATACAACGTAAAACAGCAAAATTATTTGAAGTGGCATCCCAAGTGGGCGCTGCCCTTTCAAACTACTCCACATCACAGATGACAGCCATGCAACGCTATGGAATGCATTTAGGCATTGCTTACCAATTAATTGATGATGCTCTTGATTATCAATCTTCAGCGGAAGAAATGGGAAAAAACATGGGCACAGACTTAGCGGAAGGCAAACCTACGTTGCCACTGATTCATGCTTTGCGCCAGGGCACACCTTCCGAAGTTGCCTTGATACGCAAAGCGATTGAAAGTGGCTCTTGTGAACAATTGGAGGCAATTATCTCTATCATTGAATCCACTGGCGCCATCGAGTACACTGCGAACGCTGCAAAGCAATATGCACGCGAAGCCAAAACTGTTTTAGCACACGTTCCCGACTCGCCGTATCGCAAAGCCTTGCATGATTTAGCGGAATTCATTGTTGAACGTAACTATTAGGGTCTGTTTACATTTCGCTATGCCGAGCCAGAAAGCATAGATTTTTGAGAACCGCAGCGGAGCATACGTGGGTGGTATGTGAGCAGCGGATCGCAGAAAATCTATGCTTTCTGGCCGGCAGAGTAGAAATGTAAGCAGACCCATAACGGGGTGTAGCTCAGCCTGGTAGAGCACTGCTTTCGGGAGGCAGGGGCCGCAAGTTCGAATCTTGTCACCCCGATCAGTAAAATCCGACTCACACAACTTATCCCATATACTCGACCCAAGACTTGATTTGAACAATTAAATTTCGTACACTAAAATAGAACGATCGTTCTATTTTATATAACGGAGGCAAGCTATGATTGAAGCACTAGTAGGAAACAACACCGCTGAGAAAATACTTCTGTATATTACTAACTATGGAGAAGGTTATATTTCAGGAATGGCAGAAACCTTTCAAATTTCCAAGTCTCAAGTGAGTAAACAGCTTCTTCGTTTGGAAAATGGTGGCATTCTGGTTGCTCGCACTAAAGGTAGCGTTAGGATATATACTTTTAATCCTCGCTGTTTTTATAAAAAAGAATTAGAAAATTTATTGCAAAAAATCCTTAGTCAAATACCACGAGATGAGATAGAAAAATACTATCGACAACGTCAACGTCCCCGCCGAGCAGGAAAACCATTGTGAAAATATCAAAAAACATGTCTATCGGCGAATTTGCTGCCTTGGTAGCCTCTCATCTTCAATCAAAAGGAATTTCAACTGTTCTTACAGGTGGCGCAGTTGTTTCAATCTATACAGAAAATAAGTACATGTCATACGATGCTGATTTTATCAGTCCGGCAGATCAAAAAACCATTAGCAAAGCTATGCAAGAATTAGGCTTCCAAAGGTATGGAAAAGAGTTTAGGCATAAACAAACTGATTTTTTTGTAGAATTCCCCTCCGGACCTTTGGCAATTGGTGATCAGCTTATACAAGCTGAAGCTGAACTTGAGTTTAAAGGATATAAATTAAAATTATTGTCTCCAACGCAAAGCGTAATGGATCGACTAGCGGCATATTTCCATTGGAATGATCTTCAATGTTTAGATCAAGCCGTTTGGATCGCAGAGAAACATCCTGTGCAATTTTCAAAAGTAAAAGAATGGGCAAAACGTGAAGGTGAAGTAGAAAAATTTAATGTTTTTTTGAAGGATTTAAAAAGGATAAAGTCCCATTAAATTCTAAAGTGAAAATGAAGTGCAAGTATAGTATTTCACAGTGCATCTCAGTGAATAACGATAGCACGCAGGGGCCGCAAGTTCGAATCTTGTCACCCCGATCAGTAAAAATCAATGGATTACATATCGCTATCGCGGTTCCAGCAAAATATGAAGTGCAAGTCTAGTGTTGCTAAGATGAAGAGGCTGCAGGCGAGCGTCTTAGAGCTATCCCTGCTTCTATCGATTCTTTTGCAGCATACCCAAGAGCTGCCGTTTGAGCAAATATGCCTAGCATTCCGATTCTTGCTGAACTACAAATTCGCGCAGCTCCTCCAACAACTGACGCGTACCGTGCGATTGTGTTATCAGTCAATAAAGTAGTACCTGCAATTGTCAATGCATAGACTGCCCGATCATAGTCGGTCTCGTCTCTGCCAAAGAGAAGTAAGCCAGCACCTAATAAAAACGATCCCCAATATAAAAGTGATTTACAGCCAGGGATAGGATTGGGTTGGTTATTAGTAGATGATTTAGCGTCTTGAGGTTGCATATAAAACTCTTAAGTTTAATTATATACTGCAATAATACCGTAAGTGGTCTAGCCGTGTACATGGCTGAACGTAACTATTAGTAGGGTCTGTTTACATTAACGGGGTGTAGCTCAGCCTGGTAGAGCACTGCTTTCGGGAGGCAGGGGCCGCAAGTTCGAATCTTGTCACCCCGATCGGTATATTACGACTCCCAAAAAGCAGAATGCCACAAAGGTAAATTGGGTTTAAGTTGCAATAAAAAGTCTTCACATGGGATACAAACTACATTTTGTATCCTTACACGTTCTGTACCGCGATAAAGCAATAATGCTTTTGCCATAGGATAATCTCGTAAAAAAAATTCTAATGCTTTGGTATCATGAGGACTTATGCGTTTCGAGTTTTTGACTTTAATTGCCCAAACATTTTGAGCATCTGTGACAATAAAATCTACTTCAACACCTGAGCGTGTACGCCAATATCCAATTGTTGCTTTTTGTGTGCTGTAATCATTCCATGCACGTAAATGTTGTAGCACTAATCCTTCAAGTGCAGCTCCATCAATTTCTTCAGGATGATCCAACAAACTTTTGGGGCGAATAGCATGATATACACCCGCATCAAATAAATAGAATTTAGGATGTGATACTAACTCGCGCTTAGCACGCTTAGAAAAAACAGGTAATTGATAAGCAAGCAATAAATCTTCTAATACACCCAGATAATTTTCCAGCGTTTTACGCTTCACTTCACATTCTCTAGCAATATTCGTTACATTAAGAATTGAAGCATGAGAAAAACTTACCACCTCTAAGAAACGTGAAAAATTTTCTATATTCTGAACAAGCCTCTCCGCTTGAATTTCTTCGTGCAAATAAAGGCTAACATAAGCTTGCAAAGCATCCGCAGGATTGTTAGAGCTTATAATTAACGGCAACAACCCTTCACGTAGAGCTTTTTGTAGAGAAAACTGCGTTCCCAGTTCTGCAGCCATGAACGGGTGTAATTCACGTTTAAGTGCCCGGCCACCCAATAAATTTGCACCCACTCTTTTTAACTTGCGCGCACTAGAGCCTGTCAGAATAAATTTTATATTTTTATTTTCTTCAATAATGCTATGAACAGCCGAAAGTAAGCTCGGTGCTTTTTGCACTTCATCAATCACAATAACATTTTGACCAGGATTACCTGCTATAACTTCATAAAGATATTCGGGGCGCGCTAAATAACGACGAAAAATATCAGGTCGTAATAAGTCCACCCAAAGAGCATCAGGATAACGAGTTTTCATGAGGGTTGACTTCCCTGTGCCACGTGGACCAAAAAGAAAATAGCTTTGCGATGGTTCAGGGAGTGCACGCTGAATAAGCTGCATAACGCCTCTAAATAAATGTAAAACCAAAAGCTATTATGGCATAATAAATGCCATTTTGCAATATAAAACCCATTTATTATGCGTTTATGGCATCCATTATGCCATTTTGCATGAAAAAAAGGCATAGCTGATGCCGTTTTGCGTATTCTCTTTCACGTAAGTGACTGCCTGCCCCGTCATACTCATCAGCATCGTACTCTCGATTAGTGGTCAGAAGATGACGAGGTGCCATTGGTAAAGCAATTCGTTATTGCGATCGATTAACCGGTGACCCTTGCCATATGCGAGCACGTCGGTTTTCGGGCATTACCATGGGTGCGCCCGCTTTTATATTAAAAACACGTTGGAACTCATAAAACTGCGATAATTTGCTATATTTGCAAGTTGTAAAATGTGTTGCACGTATTTTATATATTGTTGTCGAATAAAAGCATGGCGGTTCGTATCCTTATCACCTTCCGGCAAATAAATTTCAGGAGCCAAACCAAGCCCCTGTTCACCAATAAATAATGCATATAAATTTGATTTTGTTGGATGAGGAGCAACAGACAAGGTGTAAAAAACATTGATATCCTCAGATTGTAATTGCGTTACGATTTGTCATCTAAGCGCACTTCCATTACTACCACCGCTATTTTTTGCAATGCTAATACATAGATAAAACGTTGGTAATGAATTTAATAAAACCAGCAGGATATCACTTAGCGCGGGAAAAACGGCGTAGTTGACGCCGTTTTGCGCATCCTCAGCTCATTGTAAAAGTTGGGCTTGTTGGTTGCCCAATTGTAAAAGTTGAGCTTGTTAGTTGCTCAATTGTAAAAGTTGGGATTGTTGGTTGCTCATCTGCTCTCACTGAAGCACTCGATGCTGCTATCCTATTAAAATTAAAAAAAGCAGTCACATTTCGCTTAGGCCGCTTCGCTTCGTTGCCTTTAGCTTCACTTGATGATGAGCTATTTGCAGCTGGGTGCTGAGTGCCAGCATGTTCTGGACTTGTACTTACAAGCTGTTTTTCATCCTCCGGTGAAGGAGGCGTAATTGGCCGCCACATCATAATATCACCTACAAAAACAGGCTCTGACGACTGTGGAGAATCAGGAGGTAGTGTCGGTGTCTTAGGAGTCTGACATACTGATGGTGCCAATGGCTCAGGAGATAGAGGTAGAGTACCATTTGAAGCTAAAGCTACCCCACATACTTCTTCATCAGAAAGGGTATTTATTCCATCTGTTTGCTGACTTAAAGCAGCTAATATTTGATCAGTTCCTAAATTTTCTAGAATCTTTAAAATCTCATTTTCTTCTTGATCAGATGGATTTTGATCGCCACGCGCACTGCCCATAATAACTTTACCCTTCGTTTAGGTTTAATAAATTACTATTAAATGATAATGATATTTCGCAGAGACTGCAATTATTTTGACCAGCCTATAATATTTTGCTCGCTTATTTATTTAAAAACAGCAAATTTTACCATTGCTGCAAAAAACGAGTCAGGCATGATACGCCTTAGGAAAAGTAATGATTTTGGAGTTATTCCTACAGAATAACGTAATTGGTTTGATTTATCGGATGCTGCCTGGAATATCACTGTTGCAACGTCTTTTGGATCCGCACCGTTTGCTCCTGCTGCATGCATACCCGCCATTCCACGATCATATAATTCTTTATATTCACTTGGAGAGTCTTTATCGGTGAGATCAATTGAACGATCATAGAAGTCTGTTTTTACTGCGCCAGGTTCAACGAGTTTAATGCGAATACCTAAAGGCTCGATCTCAAATTTCATTGACTCTGAAATGCCCTCGATCGCCCATTTAGTTCCATGATAAAAACTATGATATGGGAAAACAATTCTGCCTCCCAAAGAAGTAATATTAATGATAAGCCCAGTTTGACGTTTTCTAAAATAAGGCAAAATGGCTTTCATAACGCGCACCATACCAAAAACATTCACATCAAATTGTCTTTTAATTTGCTCTTCGGTTGCGCCTTCAACAGTCCCTACCAATCCGTAACCTGCGTTATTCACAATAACATCGATGGCTCCAAATTTTTGGATGGTTGCATCAATTGCAGCATGTATTGATTTTTCATCCGTTACATCCAGAACAGGGCAAATAACATCAGGAAGTCGTGTGATTTCCGTTTCTTTTTGTGGTGAGCGCATCGTTGCTGCTACATTCCAACCTTGCTCATGAAAATAAATTGCAGTTGCACGACCTATTCCTGTTGAACTTCCAGTGATGAGAACAGTTTTTTTTGTAGAGGTTTCCATATGTTTAAGATCCTATTTTAAGAATTACTTTCCCAACCGTCTTGCGACTTTCCAACATCGTCTGTGCTTCTGCCGCTTTTTCAAGCGGAAAAACATGATCGATGCGAAGCTTAAGCCACCCTTCACGGATACCTTTTAAAACATCATTCGCTCGACGCAACAATTCTTCCCGAGTAGCAACGTAATTATTCAACATTCCACCCACAACCGTGATTGATTTCGCTTGCAATAAGTTAGGATGCAACGGCTCTGCTGGTCCACTTGCCATACCAAAAATACAGATACACCCACGTTTTTTAACTGCTTCAAGATCTTTAGTAAAAGTACTTTTTCCAACTCCGTCAATAATGTAATCAACGCCTTTGTCATCTGTTAATTTCATAACTTCAGCAACAAAATCTTGTTTAGTGTAAAGAATAATATGTTCAGCACCAGCTTCACGCGCAATTTTTGCTTTTTCATCCGTGGACACGGTACCAATGACACGTGCGCCCAATTTTTTAAGCCATTGCACAACAAGCAAGCCAACACCACCTGCTGCTGCATGCACTAACACTGTATCACCGGGTTTAATGTGATAAAACTCATGCACTAAATAATGCGCGGTAATACCTTGCAGTGGAAATGCAGCACCTTGCTCAAAGCTTAATTCTTTTGGCAGTGGGATCAATGTCGCAGCTTTCACCACGTTATATTCTGCATAGGAACCTAATTTTCCGTTATAAGCAACGTGGTCGCCTACTTTCACTTCTGTCACACCAGGGCCGATTGCTTCAACAACACCAGCTCCCTCAAGACCCGGTATAAAAGGCAGTGGCGCTGTTACGCGCGTCCCAGCACGCATGTAAATATCGATAAAATTAATTCCCGCTGTTTTTAAGCGAACCAAGGCTTCGCCTGCTTCTGGCTTGGGCTGCGGAACATCTTTAAATTGCAAAACCTTTGCATCACCATATTTAGAAATAAGAATTGCTTTCATAAGAACCTTCCTTGTATAAATCCAGTCGTAAGCGTCATTGCGAGCCTAGCGCCCTTTGCTAGGCGAAGCAATCCAGGGAACATTGCAACGTTCTCCTGGATTGCTTCGTCGCAAAGAGCGCTCCTCGCAATGACGAGCATTTAATTCTTCAACATACTCCGTATCACATGCTGCAAAATACCACCATCTTTGTAGTAATCCATTTCATTAAATGTATCAATTCGAGACCGTAAATCAATTTTAGTTTGTGAACCATCTGTTCTATGAATAATGGCTTTAATTAACATGCGTGGTTTCATTTGCCCAGTTAAACCAATGATATCGATTTGTTCTTCGCCCGTCATCTTAAGTGTTTTACGATTCATTCCTTCTGCAAATTCTAAAGGTAAAATTCCCATGCCAATTAAATTTGAGCGATGAATACGCTCGAAACTTTCGGCAATCACTGCTGCAACGCCCAGTAACTTGGGACCTTTTGCTGCCCAGTCACGTGAAGAACCTGTACCATATTCTTTCCCAGCGATAACGACTAAAGGTGTTCCTTCCTCTTTATAACACATTGCGGCATCAAAGATTGGCATCGTCTTGCCACTTGGAACATATTTTGTAAAACCACCTTCAACGCCAGGCACCATTTCATTGCGAATGCGAATATTTGCAAATGTACCGCGCATCATGACTTCATGATTTCCACGCCTAGAACCCAGCGAATTAAAATCTTTTGCCACAACACCTTTTGAAAGTAAATATTTGCCCGCTGGACTATCAGACTTAATTGAACCGGCTGGTGAAATATGATCTGTAGTAATGCTATCGCCGAGTAACGCTAAAATTCTCGCACCTTTAATATCATTTATTTTTTCAGGCTGAACTTTCATGCCATCAAAAAAAGGTGGATGTTGAATATAAGTAGAATCTTCTTTCCACACATAGGTTTTTGTTTCAGGAATTTTCATCGCGCGCCATTCATCTGTGCCAATAAAAATATTGGCATAGGTATCACGAAACATATTTCCAGTGATCATTGCCATTTCACGCGCGATTTCCGCATCACTTGGCCAAATATCTTTTAAATAAATTGACGCACCTGATTTATCTTTTCCTATGGGCTCTTTAGTCAAATCAATTGACACTGTCCCTGTTAAAGCAAATGCAACCACCAGTGGCGGTGATGCCAACCAATTTGCTTTAACTTGTGGGTGTATGCGTCCTTCAAAATTGCGATTACCTGACAAAACAGCTGAAATAGTTAAATCATTTTGTGCGATAGTTTTCGCGACGGGTTCGGGAAGCGGACCTGAGTTACCAATGCAGGTTGTGCATCCGTAACCAACAAGAGAAAATCCCAGTTGATCCAGATATTTTTGTAATCCGGTTTTTTCTAAATACCGTGTCACAACTTGTGACCCCGGTGCAAAAGAGGTTTTGACCCACGGCTTACGTGTTAAGCCTTTTTCTACGGCTTTTTTTGCTAATAATCCAGCGCCAATCAGCACGCTGGGGTTAGACGTGTTTGTGCAACTGGTAATGGCTGCGATCACTACATCGCCATGATGCAGCACATAATTTTCACCCGTAGAAAAAGCTGTATTATTCTCATCGCTACGTTTATTTTCTATGAGTAACTGCTCAAATGTCTTAGCTAAATTCGATAATTCCACTTGATCTTGAGGACGTTTAGGACCAGCAAGACAAGGTTTTATAGTGGATAAATCAAGGTCTACTGTATCAGAATAAACAGCCTGAAATATTTTAGGGTCATGCCATAATCCTTGCGCTTTTGCATATGCTTCAACCAAAGCAATGGTTTGCTCATCGCGACCACTTAAACGCAAATACTCAAGCGTTGCTTCATCAATTGGAAAAAAACCACAAGTTGCACCATATTCAGGCGCCATATTACCAATCGTAGCGCGATCTGCAATAGATAAATTACGTAGCCCCGCACCAAAAAACTCAACAAATTTACCGACTACACCTTTTATACGTAACCTGTTTGTAACCGCAAGAACTAAATCCGTTGCTGTCACGCCTTCACGTAATTTTCCAGTTAATTTGACACCAATGACTTCAGGAATCAACATAGAAACTGGCTGCCCCAACATTGCTGCTTCTGCTTCAATTCCACCTACGCCCCATCCTAATACACCTAAACCATTGATCATGGTGGTGTGGCTATCTGTACCGACTAAGGTATCAGGATAAGCATATTTTTTTCCTTTATGTTCATGCGTCCACACTGCTTTGGCAAGATATTCTAAATTCACTTGATGACAAATCCCGGTATCGGGTGGAACCACGCGAAAATTTTGAAACGCTTTTTGCCCCCAGCGTAAAAATTCATAACGTTCGTAATTTCTTTCCATTTCCAACTGCGCATTGATTGTAAATGAATCCGGTGCAATAAACTGATCGACTTGGATGGAATGATCAATCACCAGATCCACAGGTGAAAGCGGATTTATTTTTTCAGGATTTCCACCGAGTTTTTTGATAGCTGCACGCATCGCAGCTAAATCAACTACTGCAGGAACTCCGGTAAAATCTTGCATTAAAATTCGAGCTGGGCGATAAGCAATTTCTCGATCGGATTTTTTATATTTTAACCAATCAACAATTGCTTTGATGTCATCGCCTGTCACTGTACGCCCGTCTTCATGGCGCAGTAAGTTTTCTAAGAGAATTTTCAAAGTGAATGGCAATTTTGATAAATCTTCAAATCCATTTTTTTCAAAAGTCGGCAAACTAAAATAGTGATATTCAGTGCCATTGACTTTAAGTTTTTGCTGGGATTTAAATGAATCTAAATGCTGATGCGGTGCGGTGTCATCTATTGCTGTGTCTAAATAAGATTTTTTATTATCGTGGTGCTCACCTTCACCACATGCCCAACTGGGAGGATCGCTGGCAGGAAAAGATTCTTCACTGGTCTCGTCAACGATATGTTGCTCATGTTCTTGCTTTGGCGTCATTCCTTTTTCTTTCTTAGCCATCCTTAGCTCCTTATTCTTTATATATTGTAATTTTTAATGCTGAAAAAGAGAAGCACCGCGATGACGAACTTCTTTAAATCGGGTAAAATACAAAAATTATGAACAAACCTAAACCTATATTACAACAACTGTCCATTGATCAGCTGACACGTGGAAAATACCAGCCACGACGACATTTTGATTCAGCGCAATTACAAGAATTGGCGGACTCCATTAAAACCACCGGGGGTTTATTACAACCTATTGTGGTAAGACCCCTTAAAAATGATAAATTTGAAATCGTAGCAGGTGAACGTCGTTGGCGCGCAGCACAATTGGCGGGACTCACCGAAATCAGTTGCTTAATAAGTCAATTACACGGATGAACAAGCATTACAAGCATCTATCATAGAAAATATTAATCGTGCTGATCTCAATCCCATTGAAGAAGCTCAAGGGTATCAGCGTTTAATTGATGAATTTCATTATTTACACGAAGAAGTTGCAGCGGCAGTGGGTAAATCACGCACTAAAATCACCAATGCATTACGTCTGCTTAAACTCGACCCACGCGTGCAAGAATTATTAATCACAGGCAAACTATCGGAAGGTCACGGTAAAATACTGGCAGGAATCCCCACTCAACAGCAATTTGCATTAGCAGAACTTTGCATCCAAAAAAATTGGAGTGTACGTAAAATTGAAATAGAAGCAAAAAAATTATTACAACCTGCAAACAATGAAGGACCCTATAGTGATCCCAATATTAAACATTTAGAGTCTGCGTTGTCTGAACATGTTGGTAATCGTGTTGCAATTAATTGTGAAGACCGGGGTGGCGGTAGCATTCTCAATTCGTTTTAATAATATCGATGAGTTAGAAGGACATTTCGAACGATTAGGGTTTAAGTATAATAACGATATCACCCTTTCTTGACGCCTTAAGTCAGCTTTGTTATTGTAAAAATGTCTAAACTTACAACACACAAGGAAATGTCACTATGGATATCGTTGGAGTAGTCGTTAACTTAGTCAGTGGTCTTGTTGGCGGTAACGTTGCTGGCGCAGCATTAAAGGATAAAAGCCTTGGCGCAATCGGAAATTCAATCGCAGGAATAGTCGGCGGTGCAGCAAGTGTTTACATTCTGCAAGCAGTCGGTGTACTTAATTCCCTAGGAATGAGTAATATGACTCTTGGCTCTATTCTAGGCTCAGTGGGCACAAGCGCCGTGGGTGGTGGTGTTTTGACTGCTATCATTGGCATGATCAAAGGTGCTATGAACAAACCTTAAGCCAACTTTGCAATCCACCATGGGCGGGATGACCGCCCATTTCTTAATCTAACACTTAAACCTTAATTCTACGTCTACGTTTATGCGGATCCGGAAACAGTATCACATTCGGATCTTTTTTTGAGCGAGGCTTGCTAAAGTCACTATTAATATCTTGCAGATAGCGATTAGATATACCATACCTCTTGGGATTAAAAAGAATATCGTTGGATGCTAAAGCTCTTTTATATCTTAAATCTTGAACATGAGCATGATTGCATACATAACTGTCTACATAGGTATCATCTAGAGTGCGTTCGACATCTGACATAACTAACATAATTGCTGCCGTACTATTATCTAGCTCCTGTTGTTTTCCTCGAGCTTGCTCTTTCTTCTCCAGCTCATTTTGACCTATACCACTGCCAAAGCAAACTGTAAGCCGTCCAGTAATGCCTGAAATCACCCATCCTATAAAGCCAAATACTTTGCAAAAAGGCCCTAGTGTGATCAAAGCAAAATCAATGATTTGACCTATTAAAGATAAGTGTTCGCTATTAATGATGGATGGTTTATTTACACGATGTGCACTATTGGTAGACATATTGACCTCCCTGGTACTGATAAAACTCCATAACTACAATCTAATTTTAGCAAACAATGCCGGGAGAAATATTAAGGCAACCCCAATTAAACATGAGAAAATAGTTTACATTTTATGCTCAAAATGGTACTATTGGTTGAAATTTTAATCTTATAATTATCATGCAGTTAGCCTGAAGCTCAATCGCTGCGTCTCTAGTAACATCCTCGCCATGACGGTATGGCTAAAATCGAGTACCATACAATCAGAGTAGAAATGTAAACAGACCCTTTGAAGGATGGCAGCCATGATCACAATGACTTTATCTGAACTAGCAAAACATCTCTCTGCAGAACCAGCACCACACACCTCTTTTAATGGAATAAGTATTGATACACGCACGCTCTCTCCTGGAAATTTATTCATTGCTATCCCAGGAGAAAAATTTGATGGCCACAATTATCTAGCAGAAGCCATTAAAAAAAGTGCCGTCGCCGCCGTAGTAAATCGCAAGTTAGATGCTTCTATTCCATTGATTATTGTTAAAGACACCATTGATGCTTTAGGAAAAATAAGCGCTTTATGGCGTAATCAATTTTCCTTACCACTGATAGGCGTCACAGGCAGCACGGGCAAAACCACACTAAAAAATATGTTGGCTTCCATCATGCGCGCTGCTTGCCAAAATGATGCAGGAAAAGTATTTGCAACAGAAGGCAACAAAAATAACAACATTGGTTTACCTCTCATGCTTGCACGCTTAAATAAAAATCATCGTTATGCAGTGATTGAAATGGGCATGAATCACTTTGGCGAAATTGAATATTTGACACAACTTGCAAAACCGACTGTTGCCGTCATCAACAACGCAGCTGAAGCGCATCTTGCTGGCGTAGGAGGCAATGTGCAAGGTGTTGCAAAAGCGAAAGGTGAAATTTTTTTGGGTCTTGCCAAAAACGGAACTGCGATTCTTAATCGCGATGATGCTCACTTCGAATATTGGCGCAATCTTGTTAAAAACCATGCGGTATTAACTTTTGGTTTGAATCGTGCAGCCGATGTCACAGCGACTCTTGCTGCAAATCAAACAATCACATTACAAACTCCTAAAGGCCAAATGAGTGTGAACTTACCACTGCTTGGCAAACACAATGTGATGAATGCTCTTGCTGCCACTGCTGCCGCATTGGCAATTAATATTGATTTAACCGCAATAAAACAAGGTTTGGAACAAGTACGCCCCGCTCCGGGTCGCATGCAGCAATATCTTTTAGAGAATGGAATAAAAGTCATTGATGATACATACAATGCAAATCCATATTCATTACAAGCTGCGGTCAATACATTGGCTAGTTTTAGCGGTAAAAAAATTCTTGTATTAGGCGACATGAAAGAATTAGGACCCGAAGAAGTGCAACTCCATACCAACGCAGGAAAAATAATTCATGCAGCGGGCATTGACCATCTTTTCACATTGGGCAAACTCACCGCTGCCACCGCAGAAAGTTTTGGTAAAAATGCGCAACATTTTTCTGAATACGAAAAATTATTAGCTGCATTACAACCTTACTTGCAAAAAAATACCACCTTGTTAGTCAAAGGATCGCGTTCAATGCAAATGGAAAAAGTGGTTGCAGGACTTATTCCTAAATCACAGCTGGAGCATGCGCATTAAATGACGATCAAAACACCTATCACAGTTGCATATGGCAACGGTATTGGCCCAGAAATTATGGCTGCCACATTAAAAATATTAACTGCAGCGGATGCACGCATTGAACCTGAAATCATTGAAGTCGGTGAAAAAGTGTATCTACAAGGATTTACATCCGGTATTCCAGATAGCGCATGGCAATCCCTCAAAAGAACTAAAGTATTACTCAAAGGCCCCATTACCACACCGCAAGGTGGTGGCTACAAAAGTTTAAATGTTACTTTACGTAAAACCTTAAGCTTATTTGCCAACGTACGTCCCTGCACATCGTATTATCCTTTTGTTGCAACCAAGCATCCGAAAATTGATTTGGTTATTATTCGCGAAAACGAAGAAGACATGTATGCGGGCATTGAACATCGTCAAACCGATGAAGTATACCAGTGTTTAAAACTCGTTAGTCGCCCAGGTTGTGAGCGCATTATTCATTACGCATTTGAATATGCGCGCAAATTTAATCGCAAAAAAGTCACCTGTTTAACCAAAGATAATATTATGAAAATGACCGATGGCATTTTCCATCAAGTCTTTAATGAAATTTCCGAAGAATATCCGGATATTCAAACTGAACATTTTATTATTGATATCGGTACTGCCCTGATCGCTGCGCAACCAGAACGGTTTGATGTGATTGTCACATCTAATTTATATGGCGATATTATTTCTGATGTCGCAGCACAAATTGCAGGTTCCGTCGGTCTTGCAGGATCCGCAAACGTAGGCAATCACATGGCTATGTTTGAAGCCATTCATGGATCCGCTCCTGATATTGCTGGAAAAAAAATCGCGAATCCTTCTGGTTTATTGAATGCCGCAATTCAAATGCTCATTCATATTAATCAACCCAATGTTGCAGCACGCATTGAAAATGCATGGCTAAAAACACTGGAAGATGGTATTCACACTGCTGATATTTATTCTGCGCAACATAGCAAACAAAAAGCCAATACAGATGAATTTGCCGATGCCGTGATTGCACGTCTCGGCCAAAAACCAAAACATTTCAAGCCGGTTGAGTATAAAGAATCACGTGCAAAAATTGAGTGTTATGGTGAGAAACACAAATCACGAGTGAAAAAAACTTTAGTTGGCGTGGATATATTTCTTGATAACCCAACACTGACGCCAAATGAGTTAGGAGAAAAACTTGCTAAACTCAGTGACAAATTAGAATTGATTACTATCACCAGCCGTGGCTTAAAAATATGGCCAAACAGTATGATTGAATCGCCTTATACAAATCATTGCAGTTGTCGTTTTCAGTCTTCCCAGGATGTCAAAAACTTCAAGCCTATTACGCATCAAGATATCATTGAGCTGTTACAACAATTTGACAAGCTTAAATTAGATGTGATTAAAACAGAAAATCTTTATACGTTTGATGGGGTGCTGGGGTTCACACTTGCGCAAGGACAATGAATTTATAATGAGGAAATAAAAAATGGCACACGACTTAAATGATAACGTATCACGATCTATACTATTTCTTCTTCTATTAGCGGCAATAAAGATACTTAATGATTTGCTAGGTGAAAAGCCAGAATTCAATCAAATAAAAGCAAATGATCACCGTATGAAACTGGCGACTAAAACTTTAACCTTAATTTTTTTAGCCGTTACTGTAGCTGTACCAGCAATAAGAATAGTACTGGAGCGCAGCAACCAAAGCGTAGCGGGCAATAGACATGCTTTTAATAATCGTACAGCACCTTCATCTAATTCTGGCGATCAAAGTGATTTGCAACAAAAGTCGTCTCTAGAGCGGCGTTAAGGAGTTAAAAAATGGGGTCTCCAAAAAAGTTTCTGTCATCAGATTACTCTAGTTTTAGAAGGTTATCGAGCGATTTACAGCAGTCAGATAACAAATATACGACTTTTCAAATAATCGCTCCCGAAAAAGATACAAACAATACCAAATCAGCACCTCTCAATAGAACTCCATCAACACATTGTAAATATGTAAGATCATTTTTTTTATTAGCTGTGACATTAGGTACCAGTGCATTTTTTTCCTATCTTGCAATCAATGCGATGCTCTCATCAAAAGAAGAAAAATCCAATCGTGATTTTTTATTTGAGATAGGCATGCTTATTGTCGCTCGACTTTTAGCAATCAGCGGTTCAACAGCAACTGGATGGTCTTTCCATGAAGCATGCAATCGCGATTCTGCTGTATCACAAGAACAAAAAATATTACATCCTCCCATTAGCAGAAATCCTGCTTTGTTGGAAGTACCTGTGTTACCGGATAACCGTGCACTTCATCAAACACTTATAGAGAATCCAAATGGCGATACACTTCCAGTCAGAAGATCTTCAACAAACTATAGCAAGTACTGCAAAGGTTTTGGTTTATATATCCTCTGTCTAGGCGCGATGGCAGCTTTTACATATACAGAAATCGGAGTGATGCGAGCCGCTACACAAGAAACCAATCAAAAATATAGAAGTGATTTTATGACAGGAATATTTTTGGAAGCTCTCTGCCAATTTGTGGGGATATCTCTTTCAGCGTTAGCTGGATGGGTTGGACGTAGGGGTTCCGTGTCAGTAGCACAGCCGGGCACCTTTTTTAGGTTGGGTGTCAGATCTGGCTCACCTAGCCCCACTACTGATCTAGTGGTTCAAGCAGATCAAGATGTAAATGATCCAACATCGAGATCTGAATTAGCACTGGATTAATAATCAACCCGCACTCGCCCTCATCACTATGCTGAAGTTAGAACGGAGCCCCGTCATTGCGAGCATGTGCTTTTCATGCGAAGCAATCTAGGGGAACGTTTTTGTGCTGCCTGGATTGCCACGCCCGCGCAAAAAAGCGCGCGCGGGCTCGCAATGACGGGGCTCCGATCTAACTTCAGCGACCGCACGTGTGGTAGAAGTCAGGAGGCACTCGCCCTCACTAATCTATCGCGAATGGCATCCCATTCGCGATTTTCGGGTACAGTTTCGATAATAATTTGACGAAAATTTTTTTTATCTAATTCACGTAAAATTTGATATAAATCGTGCGCATATTTTTTTGGATCATTTGACATTGTGATACAAAAAATCCCTTCACGACTACCAAGAGAATTTTTTAAAGTTAATACAGCAACTGGTAACTGCTCTTGAGTTAAATGTTGCAAAAAACTTTTTAACAAACTTGCATTTAATAGTTTTGTTTTTGTTGTGGGTGCATAATGCAATTCATGCGACCCTGAAACACGTGGTGCATTTTTTTTCGCAGCAACAACTGACACATGTAAAACATTTTCAATTTGTTTTGCATTAATCATGCCAGGACGCAAAATTGTGACCTGTTCACCACTTAAATCCACAATCGTGGATTCCACTCCTACCGCGCACTGACCACCTTCGAGAATACAATCCACTGTATCGCCTAATTCTTCACGCACTGCTGCTGCTGTTGTAGGACTAATGCGCCCAAAACGATTTGCAGAGGGTGCTGCAATGCCACTACCAAATTCTTTTAACAATAAAAGTGCAACAGGATGATTAGGAATACGTAAACCAATCGTATCTTGTTGACCGGTAACAAGATCAGAAACAGAAGGTGATTTTTTTAAAATTAACGTGAGTGGTCCTGGCCAAAATGCTTTTGCTAATTGCAATGCACTGTCCGGAATGTCTCGCGCCCAAAGAGACAACTGAGAAATATCACCAATATGCACTATGAGTGGATGATCCATGGGACGCTGCTTAGCGTGAAAAATTTTACGTAAGGCATCTGGATTTTTTGCATCTGCACCTAAGCCGTAGACTGTTTCCGTTGGGAATGCAACCAAGCCGCCTTGTTTTAGGAGGGTAACTGCTTTTTTTATAAATAAGTCCTTATACGCCTCATCGTCTTCTTTAGATGCCCATTCAGACAATGTATTTGCTAAAGCACGATTATATTCACGATCCAAACAAGTAATCCTTTTGCAACATCATACTATTAGCCATTATCATCTTTGCTCTTTAGGCACTAAGCGGCCTGTTGAAAATTTATGTAACACACTGGTAACAAGTGTTTGGTAAGGCAAGCCTTCTTCTTCCGCAATTTCTTTAATCCGCTCTAAATCACTCGCAAATACCCTATTGTCAACATTTATGCCACCAAAATCAATCTTTCATAATGACCTCATATTAGGTAATATACGCTCCATGAATACTCCCAACACAGCCGAAATCATAGATCTGCAGCAACCTGAACCCATTGCCTTGGTACAAGGTCAAGCGTTCACGTCACTGCCTAAAGACCTTTACATCCCGCCGGATGCAATGGAGGTCTTTCTAGAAGCTTTTGAAGGACCATTAGACTTATTGCTTTATCTGATTAAAAAACAAAACTTAAACATTTTAGACATCCCTATTGCCGAAGTAACGCGGCAATACATGGAATATGTCGAGTTAATGAAAGCTGTCTCTCTAGAGCTTGCTGCTGAATACCTCGTCATGGCTGCCCTACTGGCTGAGATTAAATCTCGCATGCTATTACCGCGCCCTGAAAATGCGGAAGGCATAGAAGAAGATCCGCGCGCTGAACTCATCCGTCGCCTACAAGAATATGAACGCATCAAAAAAGCGGCTGAAGACTTAGATAAATTACCACGCCATGGCCGGGATACCTTTGCTGTCACTGCCAATAGCGACGACATTGTGTTTGAAAAACCCCAGCCTTCTGTGGATTTGAAAGAATTATTATTAGCCATGGCAGATGTCATGCATCGTGTTGAGCTCAATGCCAGCCACAGTATTCAGATGGAACCTTTATCCGTTCGCGACCGCATGACGCGCATTGTAAACTCACTGCGAGAAAAAGAATTTATTACTTTTTCCAGCATGTTTACGTTAAAAGAAGGCAAGCTAGGCGTCGTAGTGACTTTTTTAGCTATGTTAGAATTATTAAAAGATCATGTCATTGAATTCGTCCAAACGACACCTTTTGGGCCGATTCATTTAAAAGCGGTAGCAGCATAAAATTAATGTGAGAAAAACCTATGTCCACCACTCCTGAACAAGTACAACGCGTCATTGAAGCCGCATTAATGATTGCAGGTTATCCATTAACCATCGCGCAAATGCAAAATTTATTTGACGAACCTGAACAACCTTCCACAAGTACCATACGTACCCTATTGCAAACTCTACAAGAACAATATGCAAATAGCGGTGTGGAATTACGCGAAGTCGCCAGCGGCTTTCAATTTCAAGCAAGAGTAGAACTAAGCCCCTGGCTATCTAAACTTTGGGAAGAACGCCCACCCCGTTATTCACGTGCATTTTTAGAAACGCTTGCACTGATCGCCTATCGTCAACCGATTACTCGGGCTGAAATTGAAGAAATTCGTGGTGTTACTGTTAGCTCAAATACCATCAAAGTATTGATGGATCGTGAATGGATACGTGTGATTGGTACCCGTGACATCCCCGGCAAACCTGCCCTGTTAGGCACAACCAAAGTGTTTCTTGATCATTTTAATTTAAAGAGCTTGGATGAACTTCCCACTTTAACCGAATTGAAAGATCTTGAAAGCCAAGAAGCCAAACTACAAGTTCAATTAGAACTCGTGAATAATCCTCAGACAAAAGAAATCTCCAATGAGGAAGTAGACGTTGTAAATGAGTGAAAAACTACAGAAAGTGTTAGCTAATGCAGGCTTAGGTTCACGTCGGCATATTGAAGATTGGATACGTGAAGGTCGCGTCATTGTAAACGGCCAAACTGCTAAGTTAGGTGATCGCGTCACACTGGATGCAAAAATTCGTGTCGATGGCCGCGAAGTAAAACTCCTCAAAAGTGCTAGCAAAAAAACGCGCGTATTGCTTTATCACAAACCCGAAGGTGAAATTTGTTCACGCTCCGATCCAGAAAATAGACCTACTGTGTTTGATCACTTACCACTATTACGCAATGGACGCTGGATAGCCGTTGGCCGCTTAGATTTTAATACTTCTGGCGTTTTACTACTCACAAATGATGGTGAATTAGCTAATCGCCTAATGCATCCGTCTTCACAAATTGAACGTGAATATGCCGTGCGCATTCAAGGCCAAGTATCACCCGCCATGATTAAGAAACTCAAACAAGGCGTAAAACTTGAAGATGGTGAAGCACACTTTGATGAAATCAAAGATGCCGGCGGTGAAGGCACTAACCATTGGTATCACGTGCTCGTTAAAGAAGGACGCAATCGACTCGTGCGTCGTGCGTGGGAATCGCTAGGTGTCAACGTCAGTCGTTTAATTCGTATTCGTTTTGGATCTATTGCTCTGCCCCGCTTGTTACGAAAAGGCAAATGGACTGAATTAGATAAAAAAGATGTGGATATGGTCATGAGACAAATTGGAACATTAGATTAATCCATTTGATTATTAATATTTTTCTTATTTATGCCTCATCTACGCCTACTTCCATGGGAATCTCAAGGTGTCAAAGTCAGCCGTTTAATTCGTATTCGTTTTGGATCTCCTCGCTTATTGCGCAAAGGGAAATAGGCTGCGTTAGATAGAAATGAAATAAAAAATATACTGCAAGAAGTTGGGATGTAGAGTAAAATCATTGATTATATTTTGTTCATATGCTATAAAAACTAAAAATAAACGAGGAGACCAGTTATGGATGCTCGAAAAGGATCAATATCACTGACTAATCTTATTAACGAAGGTAATAAGTTCTACGAGCAGGGAAAATTTGCAGAAGCGAAAGCGTTTTTCGAGCAAGTGCCAGCCAGTGATCGTGATTTCAAAGAAGCTTTGAATGGTATAGGCAATGCTCTTCTTTCATTAGTTCAATATGAAAAAGATGGAAAAGCTCTTAAGGACGCTCTAGAGTATTTCGATAAAGCGCTGACCATTGACCCCAAGTTCCCAGAGGCTTTGAATGGTAAAGCCAATGCTCTTGCTTATTTAGGCCAAATTGAGAAAGCGATAATTTATTATGATAAAGCGCTGACCAGTGATTCGAATTACAAATGGGCTTTAACGGGTAAAGGGGTTGCTTATCATTCCTTAGGCCAATATGAGAAAGCGTTAGACTGTCAGGATAAAGCGCTGGCCATTGATCATAACTTCAAATCGGCTTTAAATAATAAAGCCACTGCTCATTATTCCTTAGGCCAATACGAGAAAGCGCTAGACTATTTCCATAAAGCCTTAGCCATTGATCCTAAATATGATGCAGCTTTAAATGGTAAAGGCAGCACTCTTTATTTGCTGGGTGAACTAAAAGAAGCGATTGCTTGTTTCGATAAGGTATTAGAAAAAGATCCTGATGATCTTATCGTTTTGTGTAATAAAGGTGTTGTTCTCTTATCTCAAGGTGATGCAAAACAGGCTGAAAGATTGTTCGACCAAGCGCTTAGCAAAAAAAAGGAATTTCATTTTGCCCTTATGGGTAAAGGCTGTGTGGCAATGGTTCAACAAAATGTTGCAATGGCTCAACGCTATTTTGAGCGAGCCGAACGTGCTGCTTTAATGTTCTTTGAAAAACTAGAACTTTATTTTATGCAAGGAAAACTACTGACAACTCTGGATTTTATGGATAAAGCAGAAGCGGCCTTTAA
The DNA here is from genome assembly GCA_963710715.1 of uncultured Gammaproteobacteria bacterium. Classification (GTDB taxonomy): domain Bacteria; phylum Pseudomonadota; class Gammaproteobacteria; order DSM-16500; family DSM-16500; genus CAVQBL01. The sequence continues at coordinate 86,141 of CAVQBL010000015.1, forward strand.
GAAAGCACTCCAGTTAAAACCAGGTTATATTCCAGTATTAAAAGCAATGGGTTTGCAAAGTAGCTCTGAAAAACTAGAAGAAATTGATAAACTAATTTATAAATTAATGCATCCTATACTGTTTGACGAGAAGCTTAATATCTCAAAAGAAGACAAATCCATTGATGAAGAAAAAATGGGTAATCTTATTCAATCCAACTGGGAAAAATATGAAGAAAAACTCCTACAAAGAGATGAACAATTAATAGCCCTCGAAAAATGTTTTGCCCTCTTTCAAGAATTACAAGATAGCAAAGATCAGCAGATTGCTAATAAGCTTAAAACGCTTGAAAGTAATTTTTCTCCAATACGAAAACAATCTGAGAATGAACAAGAAAAAATAAACATTTTAAAATCACCATCATTAAATGCATTTGATAAACGTGTAGAAATCAGGCTCTATCAATTTCTTACAGCATCCATCGTTCTTGGAATTGACCAAGTGAGTATAAACGGAGAATTAGGTATTAAGCTTGCTGAAGCAATAACTCCTTTTTTAGCTGGAGGTACGGGTGGAACTCGTAACATTAGTCGCCTTAAATCAATCATTGCTCAAGTAGCCAAGCTGGCAAATAATTTAATAGAAAAAAAATTACCGGAGCGCATAGCTCGAGCTCTCACTCTTCGTTATGAAGAGCAAATTTCAAAGCTAACTCCACCCAAAGAAAACCAAAACTGGATTGATAGCGCAGATACAGATGGAGGAGCACAAACACTCGCTGAGTGTGCTGTAGCTCGTATGATTTCATTTTTACTTGATGATAAAGTCAGTTTATCCGAGGAAAAATTAACAGAAAACCTGTTGCTTAATGCTGTTTTTGCATCTACAGAAAAACAGGGGATCTTTAAACTTACCCATAGAAAGATTGAAACAAGTAATGGAGATGAAAATCAGACGGATATCGGTATTTTCCGGGGGACGGGAATAAAAGTTAAAACTGATAACGATATTATTTATTATGGTATACGCGATGAAAATAAAAATGGTAAAGAAAAAAGTGAAAAGTATCCATGCAGCAGAGATAACAAATATGGATATCGTTGGGGAACACAAGAAGAGGTAGAAAAGCTAAAAAAAGCTTATAACTATTTTGGTGAAAAACCTAAAGCTAATGCAAACCACCCAAAAGCTAATTCATTCTTCCGCTTCCCAAAGATGCTCTCCGAGGCTTCCAATAGCCCATCTCCTTCTCATCAAAATTCTTTATAAAACAATAGAATATGAAAAGCAAACAAAGAATCATTTTTTTAACCAAATTTTTAGTGTATAATGTTTCATCAAATTTATCCTACACAATGCACGGGAGGTCATCATAATGGACACAGCAACAAATAGACAATTAGGAGAGAAAGAAGCAAGTGGTATAGGTGCAAGCCACGCCACCTTCTTTAGTAGCTATACAAAAGAGCAAGAGAAAGCAACACAGGTTACCCATAATTTGTTACAGCGTATTAATGTAAGAAAAAACCTTCAACTTTTGCTAGACGACCCACACCTCTTATTCCTCCCTGTCACAGTGAATAATCGCCATGGGCAACCAATCACGGGAACAATTTTACAAATCGTTGCAACGGCTGAAGCTCTTGTAACAAATGAAATGAAAGCAGAGAAAACTGCAACCCCTAACACAAGCGAAATGGATAAAGATGAAAAAGATTACGAGCTAATTAGGAAATTACTTAGCCATGGAACAAGAATGCAAATCGGTGCAGCGACTGAAATGCTTAGAGAAAAAGAAAAAGCAGGTAAAAACCCTTATGAGCTAATTGAGCCAGTTGAGTTATTACGCATTTGCTTTTTTTCAAACCTCGATGAATACAACAGGCAACTAAGCTCGTATAAGGCAAAAACATCCGTGATGGACTCTATCTCTGAAGGCTTGTCTAAAGCAATGAGCTACGTTATCGGCACGTCTCGATTGTGAGCTCGCTAAGGTGGACACGCTGACGCTTTGTCCACCCTGCTACAACTGCCACCACGCAATCCACCATTTTTTCAATGGTGTGAGATCAATAAAATTTCCAGCACACAGAAATTATCTGCTTGAATAATATGTAATGTCTGCAAAGCGATTTGGCAACGAATACCCGACAATCGCCCTCCGCTCCGGCTTGTGATAATATACGGATTGTTTAACGCTTCCTCTAAGCTAGTCCTCACGCTCCCAAATAACAACACACTAGCTCATTATTATTATGTCATTGATTATTAATGTTTTTTATACATTACGCTTATTTTTATTTCATTTTTATAATACCAGCAGTCGACACATATGTCGATTTTTGGTATTATAAATAAGAGGGAGGCAATCTATATGAAAATATATAATCCCAGGCAATATGTAGAATTATTTCACCTACTCTTTCTTAGCCAATTGGGGCGAAAGCTTGATAAAAAGCTTTATGCACTAAAAGGTGGATGTAATATGCGCTTTTATTTTAATAGCATTCGCTACTCTGAAGATATGGATATTGATATTCAAACTATTAACAAAGAAACATTACATAAGAACGTTAATCAGATACTCGGCTCAACCCCGTTTAAACATATTCTACAAACTTACAATATGGAAATTTTAAACACAAGCGCTCCCAAACAAACGCCCACCACACAACGATGGAAAATTTCATTGAAATCGTCAGCAAGCACATTACCTCTACATACTAAAATAGAATTTTCTCGTCGCAAACTTGGCAATGATGTGAGTTTTGAAGCAATAAATCCACAGATATTGAAACAATATTCACTCACACCTATCATGGCAAATCATTACTCTATGCAAAGCATGTATGAACAGAAAATTTTGGCACTCGCTTTGCGTAATGAAACACAATCAAGAGATATTTTTGATCTATATCTTCTTATTGGTTCAGGAGTCGATTTGAAATTGTTAGGCACAGAAGCAACGCAACATTTACCAACTGCAAAAACTAATGCCATGAGCATGACTTTTGCAGATTTTAAAGGACAAGTCATCGCTTATCTGCCAGAAGATTACCAGCAACAATACGATGATGAATCCGTATGGAATAGCATTGTAAAGAAAGTAATACAATCATTGGATGAGCATCAAAATGAAATTAATTGATGCTTACACAGAATTGAAACAGCTGAAATTACCTGTTCTGCAAACACAAGATGTTGCAGCTTACTTTGATATTAGCATCAACCATGCGAATAAATTATTATCACGAATCTCGGAGGCAAAGCAAATTATTCACATAAGACGCGGAAACTGGGTATTTCCCGATACAGAACCACTCATATTACCTTGCCTGTTAACAGCGCCATTTCCTGCATATATATCATTACAAACAGCATTGTATTATCACGGCATGATTTCACAAATACCAAACATTATCTACGCTGTTTCATTAGCTAGAACACGCTTATACAAAACTCCTATCGCCAACGTCTCAGTACATCACATACAGCCATCATTTTTTTTTGGTTATGATGAAATAAATAATAACGGATTATTAAAAATAGCTACCCCTGAAAAAGCACTTCTCGATATCTTTTATTTGAGCCAAACAAAATCACGCCTATTTCGCTCACTACCTGAAGTAGAATTACCTAAAAATTTTAAATTATCAATCGCAAATAAGATGATTGATAAAATTACATCCATTAGAAAAAAAACCTTAGTAAAGCGTCGTTTTTCTGAATTTATTGACACCATGAATAAATAAACCTGATGGAGTAAAAATCTGTAATCTTGTATCTTGGTTGACTAATATTGATTTGCAAAATACCGCTGAAAAATAACTCGCTTTTTTGCTTCATTTTACCACCACACAATCCACCATTTTTTCAATGGAGTAAGATCGATAAAATTTTCTAGTACGCAAAAATTATCCGCTTGAATTTGTTTCAATGTCTGTAAAGCAATTTCACTGCGAGCAATAAAATTCATTAATTCGCTTTTTGACTGCGGTGTCAGCGCTGATTTTGCTGTGCCATAAGCACGCAAAATTTTTTCAGCTTGAAATTGCAATAAATTGCGAATCTCAGGCGTGGTTTTACTCTGGCGTAAACTCAATGGCGTCACTTGAAACTGTTTTAATTCATCCTCAGAAAAATAAATCAATCCACGTTGCACATAAGCACGCAAATGCTGAATATAATTCACTAATTCAATTACTAGCATAAATTGGTAAATCGTTTCTGGCGAGACACGCTCTTTTTTTTGCAACACATCAGCAATCAGTAATTCTCGCACCCCCGCGGTACGCATCCAATGCACAACCACTTCTGAAAAATCGACGAATGTAGCAAATGATAAGCTTTGCTCTACTCCATCTATCATTTCAATAAATTTTAGTACCGGAAGTGAAAATTGGGGAATTATTTTTTGCAAAACAATAGCCGCAGGATGGTCTGGTTTGGGTTTAATTAATTCTTGGCACCACCAATTAAATTTCGCTTGTGCGACTTGTAAATCATTACATTCAAATAATATATCTTCCAATTCTTTATAAAATGCATAAATTGCAACAACTGCATCACGTTGTTGGAGCTCGAGTTTTCTTAAGCTGTAGTAAAGTGCAGAGGTAGGGGGAGCGGCTTTTTGATAACAGTATTTTTCAGGGGTCATGGTATTGGCATCACACTAATCCTTTCAAACGATAAATAAAATCCAGCGCATCGCGTGGCGAAAATTTATCAGGATCAAGCTCTTTAAGCAATGCAAGCGCTGGGTGTTCTTCTTTCTGGGACGCCACTGAAAAAATATCATGCTGCTGAGGCGTAGCTTGTACAACATGCGCCTGATTTTCTAATTCTTGTAATTTTTGTTTCGCTAATTGAATCACAGGGCGTGGCACACCTGCTAATTGCGCAACTTGAATACCATAACTTTGATTTGCAGGACCTGCATTCACTGTATGCAGAAAAATAATTTTCTCCCCTTGCTCCGTTGCATCAAAATGCACATTTTTAACCGTAGCAATTTCATCTTCTAATGCAGTCAATTCAAAATAATGCGTAGCAAATAAAGTGAATGCCCTAATTTTTTGCGCAAAATACTCTGCGCAAGCAAAAGCTAAAGATAAACCATCAAATGTACTTGTACCACGACCAATTTCATCCATCAAAACTAAACTGTGTTGTGTTGCATTATGCAAAATATGTCGCAGTTTCTGTCATCTCAACCATAAACGTTGAACGACCACTCGCCAAATCATCTGCAGCACCAATGCGAGTGAAGATACGATCGACTAAACCAACACGCGCAGATTTCGCCGGCACAAAACTACCCATATGCGTTAACAAAACAATTAAAGCAATTTGTCGCATATAAGTTGATTTACCACCCATATTCGGACCTGTAATAATTAACATACGTTTTTTATCATTTAAATTCACATCATTGGGCACAAAGGGTTTTTCAAGAACAGCTTCAACAACAGGATGCCGCCCTGCAGCAATATTAATTTCGGCTGTCATCTGGTTAATTCAGGACAACACAAATTTAAACTATCTGCGCGTTCAGCTAAATTCGTTAATACATCTAATTCTGCTAAGGCTTGCGCTGAATCTTGCAGTGGATTTAATTCAACAAAATTTTTCTAGCAACTCCTCATATAATACTTTTTCTAGGCAAGTGCTTTGTCGCGGCTGCTTAATGCTTTATCTTCAAATGCTTTCAATTCCGGCGTAATAAATCGCTCAGCATTTTTTAATGTTTGACGACGAATATAATCAGCGGGCGCTTGTTGTGCTTGCACGCGACTAATTTCGATATAAAATCCATGCACACGGTTATAACCCACTTTTAATGTAGGAAAGACCCGTGCGTTTTTTTTCGCGCTCTTCCAATTCCAATAAAAATTGACCGGCATTTTCACTGAGCGCAAGTAATTCATCTAACTTGGCATCGTATCCTTGCGCGATCACACCCCCTTCTCGAATCGTAACCGGTGGATTTTCAATGATTGCTGTTTGCAACAAAGAATAACATTTCTGGAAATTCTCGTATTTGTTGCGCGAGTTTTTTTAATAATGATTCAGCAGAAGCAATTAACATGACGCAATTGTTTTTGTATTTCAGGAAGAGTTTGTAAAGTACTGCGCAATTCAACTAAATCGCGCGGGCGCGCTGTTTTCAATGCAACTCGGGATAAAATACGTTCTAAATCACCCACACCACGCAACACATTGTGCAAAGCTAAATAATTTCTATCAATTAAAAGTGTTTTAATTGTTTGTTGTCGCGTACGCAAAACAACATGATCACGTAAAGGACGATTAATCCAGCGTTTTAATAAACGACTTCCCATCGCAGTCGCTGTGTGATCAAACACAGCAGATAAAGTATTTTCATTACCACCTGAAAGATTGGTGGTTAATTCTAAATTTCGCGCGTTGCTGCATCCAGCAACACACTGTCTTCGCGCCGCTCTACTGACAGTGCACGAATATGTGGCAATGCTGTGCGTTGCGTTTCTTTGACATATTGTAATAAGCAGCCTGCTGCAGAAATCGCAAGCGGCATATCCGTACAACCAAAACCTGCAAGATCGTGCGTTTGCATTTGTTGTGTTAGCAAACGAAGTGCCGTCGTCATATTCAAAATCCCATGGCGGACGCCTTCTGATTCCCGCACGTGAAATAGCTAAAGGAAAATCTTCACTGATTAATAATTCGGTGGGTTTTAATCGTTCTAATTCACTGTAAAGTGCTTCTTGGCTTTGCACTTCTAATAAATGAAAACGTCCGCTGCTAATATCGACAGTCGCAATTCCGTAATGATTATCTTTTCCATGTACAGCCGCTAATAAATTATCTTGGTTATCCTCAAGAAATGCTGCGTCACTCACTGTACCCGGTGTTAGAATACGCACCACTTGACGCTCAACCGGGCCTATACTCGTTTTGGGATCACCGATTTGTTCACAAATCGCAATGGATAATCCTTGGCGTAATAACTTAGCCATATAAGACTCGGCTGCATGATAAGGCACACCTGCCATGGGAATGGGTTTACCAGAAGATTGTCCACGCGCGGTTAAAGTAATATCCAGTAAACGTGCAACTTTTTGCGCATCTTCAAAAAATAATTCGTAAAAATCTCCCATGCGATAAAATAATAGCGTATCCGCGTGCTCCGCTTTGATACGCAAGTATTGTTGCATCATAGGTGTATGATTTTTTATTGCATCCATTAATTCTGCAGTCATTGTTTTTACCTACTTAAACATATGATAGTCTTATACTAGAGTTCTTTCCAAACCAATGGAAAGAACTCTACCCTGAGTCGTAAACAAGGTAAAGAAGCATGACAACAACAACTGAACAGCTCGTGACAAAGATTGGCGAAAAATTAAAAAAACGTGAATGGAAACTTGCTACTGCTGAATCATGCACGGGCGGTGGTCTAGCTTATGCACTTACCCGCATTTCTGGTAGCTCTGAATGGTTTGAACGTGGCTTTGTCACTTATAGTAATAGTGCCAAAGAAGAAATGTTAGGCGTATCGACTATCATCCTGGCCAAATTTGGCGCTGTTAGTGAAGAAACCGTGCGCGAAATGGCTGAAGGGGCATTACAACATAGCCAGGCACAGGTGAGCGTTGCTATCACCGGCATTGCCGGCCCTACCGGTGGAACCCCTGAAAAACCCGTGGGAACAGTTTGGTTTGCTTGGGCGGGAATCAATTTAACCACTAAAACACAGGTTTATCATCTGTCAGGAGACAGAGACTCCATTCGTGAGCAGTCCATTAGGATTGCGTTGGAGGAGTTAATGAATATAGTGGGGAGATACCATTAAAAATATAGTAGAGTTCTTTCCAAACCTAGTATTTTGTTGTTAATCGAGGCGCACCGAGTAACGCAGCGGAGTGTATGTTGGTGATACATGAGCAGCGTAACGCAGGTGCAACGAAGATTAACAACAAAAGACGCGGGTTTGGAAAGAACTTTAGTGTATACTCAGATAGTTCTCAATGTAGGGTGGGCAAAGCGAAGCGTGCCCACCATTTCATTGATTGTGGTGGGCACGCTTCGCTTTGCCCACCCTACATCTGCACTCGTTCTCGCAACAAAAAATTTCCTTCTTCTCAGCGCAACCTCTAGTACCCTTCCCCAGAAAACTTATGTCATAATCAGATCTTATTTTTATAAACTACTATTCTCAAAGGACAATCCAATGGAAGAAAACAAAAAAAAAGCCCTAGCGGCAGCTTTAAGCCAAATTGAACGCCAATTTGGTAAAGGTTCAGTCATGCGCTTAGGTGACGCCAGCCATCGTGCGTGATATTGAAGTGATTTCTACCGGTTCACTCACTCTAGATATTGCTCTTGGCATTGGCGGTTTACCTAAAGGTCGTAGTCGTTGAAATTTATGGACCCGAATCTTCCGGTAAAACCACACTTACCTTGCAAGTCATTGCAGAATGTCAAGAAAAGGAGGTACAGCCGCATTTATCGATGCTGAACATGCGTTAGATCCTGCTTATGCCAAACGTTTAGGCGTCAATGTTGACGAATTGCTTATTTCCCAACCTGATACCGGCGAACAAGCACTTAGAAATCACTGATATGCTAGTACGATCCAGCGCGGTAGATGTTGTCGTCATCGACTCCGTCGCTGCCCTCACCCCCAAAGCAGAAATTGAAGGTGAAATGGGTGATCAACACATGGGCTTACAAGCGCGTCTTATGTCGCAAGCACTGCGCAAACTTAACAGCAAATATCAAACGTTCTAATACATTAGTCATATTCATCAACCAAATCCGCATGAAAATTGGCGTAATGTTTGGCAACCCTGAAACCACCACTGGTGGTAATGCACTTAAAATTTTATGCTTCCGTCCGTTTAGACATCCGCCGTATTGGCAGTGTCAAAAAAGGCGATGAAATCATTGGTAGTGAAACTCGCGTCAAAGTGGTGAAAAACAAAGTCGCGCCGCCCTTCAAACAAGCTGAATTTGATATCCTTTACAACGAAGGTATTTCACGTGAAAGTGAAATCATTGAATCTGGGTGTGTTACAAGGTTTAGTTGATAAATCCGGTGCCTGGTTTAGCTATAATGGTCAACGCATTGGCCAAGGCAAAGAAAATGCGCGCATATATCTTGAAAGAACATCCCGAGTTGATGCAAGAAATTGAAACCAAAATCCGCGAAAAAATGCTGGTTGCGGGCAACAAAAGCTCCTGTCAGTGAAGGCGCAACGGCAGAGGAAGAGGCTTGAGACTTGAGCAAATAACCAGTGATAATCCGACGCAGAGCACTGAATCTTGCTCGCGCGCCGTGACATTCTCAGCATGAGTTACTGCAAAAATTACAGTGCGAAAGGTTATTATGGATGGGGAAATTCATCCACGTCCTTACTAAACCTTAGCAACACGAAGGGTTATTAAATAATGCGCGATTTGTAGAAAATTATATTCATTATCGCCGCACAAAAGGTTATGGCCCACATACGCATTCGTCATGAATTACATGAGCGTGGCATTGCTGAAGATTTGATTGCAGACATCACATCAATATCGCTGATAATGCATGGTTTACTGATGTGCGCAAAGTGTGGCAAAAACGGTTTAAAAACCAATTGCCACATGATTTTAAAACTCGCGCAAAACAAATGCGCTTTTTGCAATATCGAGGGTTTACACAAGAACAAATTGAAAGTATTTACAGTGACAAATGAATCATGAAAAAAGCTAAGTAGCAAACCAAATACGCAGCTCTTTTTAGATTATTTTCATGAACATCAGCATGAAATTGTAGAAAGCAGCTCATTGGTTCCGCACAATGATCCTACCCTCTTATTTACCAATGCAGGCATGGTGCAATTCAAAGATGTTTTTCTTGGCAAAGAAGAACGCCCTTATAAACGAGCTGCTTCATCGCAGACGCTGTGTGCGCGCGGGTGGCAAACATAATGATTTGGAACGCGTGGGTTATACAGCGCGTCACCATACATTTTTTGAAATGCTAGGCAATTTTAGTTTTGGTGATTATTTCAAGCGTGATGCTATTCGCTTTGCCTGGGAATTTTTAACTAAAACTTTACATTTACCACCGGAAAAATTATGGATCACAGTATTTACGAAGATGATAATGAAGCCGAAGATATTTGGTTAAAAGAAATAAAAATCGATCCAAAACGTTTTTCGCGTTGCGGCGAAGACAGATAATTTCTGGTCAATGGGCCCAACTGGTCCTTGCGGTCCTTGCACAGAAATTTTTTATGATCACGGTTCAAATATTGCTGGTGGTCCCCGGGCAGTCCCGATGAAGATGGCGACCGCTATATCGAAATCTGGAATTTAGTATTCATGCAATACGATCGCGCAACGGATGGCACCCTCACTCCATTGCCTAAACCTTCTGTCGATACAGGTATGGGTCTAGAACGTATTGCTGCCGTCATGCAAGGTGTGCATAACAATTACGACACTGATCTTTTTCAGCCATTTAATTAAAGCCATTGCAAAACTCGCTGGTACTCAAAGATTTCACTAATACTTCATTGCGTGTCATTGCTGATCATATTCGCTCTTGCGCATTTTTAATTGCAGATGGTGTTATTCCTTCGAATGAAGGTCGAGGTTATGTATTACGCCGCATTATTCGCCGTGCATTGCGCCATGGAAATAAATTAGGCTTAACCGAACCTTTCTTTTATAAACTCGTTAAGCCACTCGTGCAGAAATGGGTGATGCCTATCCAGAATTAATCGAAAACACAATCTCATATAGAAAAAGTATTACGCCAAGAAGAAGAACAATTTAGTGCAACACTTAAGCCAAGGATTAAAATTATTTGAACAAGTTGTGAGTGAATTAAAAGGTAAAATCATTTCTGGCGAAATGGTATTTAAACTTAGATACTTATGGTTTTCCAGTTGATTTAACGGCGGATATTGCTCGTGAACGCCATCTTATGATTGATTATGATGGCTTTGAAACTGCCATGAACAAACAACGCGAACGCTCACGACAAGCCAGTAAATTTGACAGCAGATTACACAACCGGTGCAAACATTGAAACACCTACAGAATTTATCGGTTATAAAAATCTTTTGATAGAAAACGAACCTGAAACCGGAAAAATTATTGCAATTTATCGTGATGGAAAATTTGTTGATTCACTTAAATGCAGGTGAAAAAGGCTCATTATTTTAGATCGCACTCCATTTTATGCTGAATCCGGCGGCCAAGTGGGCGATCAAGGTGTGTTGCGCACCAATGGCAGTTTATTTCGTGTTTCTGACACACAAAGACAAGGCCAGACGCATTTGCACATCGGAAAATTAGAAACAGGCCAATTAAAAATCGGTGATATGGCTTTTAGCAGAAGTTGATGCAAACGCGCGCTGCCACCGTATTAAATCACACTGCAACTCATTTATTACATATGGTCTTGCGCCAAGAGCTTGGCGACACATGTTATTCAAAAAGGTTCGTTAGTTGAGCCAGAGCGTTTACGTTTTGATTTTTCGCACTCCGCACCACTGACATCGCAGAAATAAAAGCAATTGAAGACCATGTCAATGAAGAAATTCGCATGAATCACGAAGCGGTTGTGCGTATTTCTACTCCGGAAGAAGCGATCCAAGAAGGTGCTATGGCATTATTTGGTGAAAAATACGGTGATCAAGTTCGCGTCGTGCGTTTTGGTGATTCTATGGAATTATGCGGCGGCACGCATGCGGATCACACGGGTGACATTGGATTATTTAAAATTACTTCTGAAACCGGTGTTGCTGCAGGCATTCGTCGTATGGAAGCTGTCACGGGTGCGGGAGCACTTCAATGGATAGAAAAACGTGAAACTGAATTAAAACAAAAATTACAACAAGCTGATGAACGTGTGCGCACATTGGAAAAAGAAATTGAACAGTTAAAAGAAAAACTCGCTGGCACATTGAGTCAAGATTTAGTATCTCAAGCTAAAGAAATTTCTGGTGTAAAAGTATTAACTGCTAAAGTAGATAATATGGATGATAAAATCATTGCGCACACTGTGGATCAATTAAAAAATAAATTAGGTAGCGCAGTAATTGTGTTAGCTATCGTAAAAGATGACAAAGTGACTGTTGTAGCCGGTGTCACAAAAGATAAAATACAACAGATCAAAGCGGCGAACTCGTCAATATGCTTGCAACGCAAATTGGGGGAAAGGCGGCGGCCGACCTGATTTAGCGGAAGCGGGTGGAAATCAGCCGGAGAATTTGGAGAAAGCATTGGAATCAGTTTATTCTTGGGTTGAAGAGAAATTAAAGTAAGTAAATAACAAGCTTAAATACAAAAAACAATGTTCATTTAATAGACAAAACAATAAAGATCAGGCATCATATAACAATAGTTTAGGAAGCATTAAAACATGGCTCTCATTGTACAAAAATATGGCGGAACTTCCGTAGGCACCTTAGAACGTATTCATCATGTGCTTCGAAAAGTAATTAAGCGCAAAACAGCAAGGACACGATGTTGTCGTGGTTGTTTCTGCTATGCATGGAGAAACAGACCGTTTAATCCAATTAGCGCAAACGCTTAACGCCCGAGCCTGATCCACGCGAATACGATGTGCTCGTTTCAAGCGGGCGAACAAATTTCCATGGCGCTGCTAAGCTATGGCTCTCAACGCAAAAAATTGTCCTGCGCGCTCATATACCGGCCCGCAAGTCGGTATTTAAACGGATAATACCCACACTAAAGCGCGAATTTTAGAAGTCAAAACCGAAATTATTCAACAAGAATTAGCACAACGGCTATGTGGTCGTTGTCGCAGGCTTTCAAGGAATTAATGAACGTGGTGATATCACGACCTTAGGCCGAGGCGGTTCTGATACAACTGCTGTTGCCATCGCTGCTGCACTTAAAGCAGATGAATGCCAAATTTATACTGATGTGGATGGTGTTTATACCACCGATCCTCATATGATTCCAGAAGCACGATTATTGCCACAAATTAGCTTTGAAGAAATGCTGGAAATGGCTAGCTTAGGCGCTAAAGTATTACAAATGCGTTCTGTTGAATTGGCAAGCAAACATAATATTCCCATGCGCGTACTATCCACTTTTACTGATGGCCCAGGCACATTAGTCACTTTTGAGGATAAAATTATGCAAAAACGTTTAGTATCCGGTATTGCCTTCAGCCGTGAAGAAGCCATTATTTCCCTCTCAGGCGTGCCCAATCAAGTTGGCATTGAAGGCCATATTTTAGGCAAAGTCAGTGAAGCAAATATTGAAATTGATATGATTGCGCAAAATGCAGCTGATAAAGAAACTACCGACTTTACTTTTACTGTCAACGGCCAGATTACGCCAAAAGCATTGAAAATAGTTGAAGAAATAGCAAAAGAATTAGGTGGTACTGTATCAATCAAAACCAACCCCAAAGTGCCAAAGCTTTCTCTAGTAGGCATTGGCATGCGTTCACATACAGGTGTAGCGAGCACTATGTTTAAAGCATTGGCGAAGCAGGAATTAATATTCAAATGATTACCACTTCTGAAATTAAAATTTCTGTGGTTGTCGATGAAAGTACATTTGAACACGGAGTACGTGCCGTCCATCAGGCATTTGAACTAGATAAATTGCCATCTAGAAGAACAATATGCTTTTATAGAAACATACTTAAGGGAATAAAAAAATGCAAATCCTATTTGCAGAATCATTTTATTGTTTACTATTGCACACACTTAGAACAAAAGAACCTAAGTGCACAAAAAGCTTATTTTGTTTACCATTACTAGCTTTGAGTGCTAAGTTATTTTAGTTGCTGTTGACTAAAATGATGTGAATTCAAAGTATTACAACAGTGCAATACTTAAGGAAATGAATAAAACATATTCGCTAACATCTCAAATGGAGAGGTATTAATAACAAGGTAGTTTAAAGGAGATGGATAAATGCTCATATTAACAAGACGTGTGGGTGAAACTATAGTCATTGGTGACGATGTCATCGTAACTGTGCTTGGTATTAAAGGTAACCAAGTGCGTATTGGTATCAATGCGCCTAAAGAAGTGTCTGTTCATCGCGAAGAAATTTATCAACGTATTCAGCAAGAAAAAAGCACGGTGCGGCCTACTAGCAGAACAGCTGCTGCTGCTGTTGACCAAGAAGAAAAAGAAACGTGAAAAAAAGGATAAAAAAGAGTAATCTCCTCAATATGCTGTAATAATATTCATTCACATCTAAAATAACATTGGAGAGATGGCCGAGAGGCTGAAGGCGCTCCCCTGCTAAGGGAGTATGGGGCCAAAAGCTCCATCGAGGGTTCGAATCCCTCTCTCTCCGCCAATAGATATAAAAAAATTCCTTTTCCCCTCTCCTCCAATGCTCTTTATTGGAGGAGAGGGTGGATCGGCATCATGCTTTTTATGATGCCGATACGGGAGAGGAGACTATAGAGATTTCTCTCCGCAGTGGGAAAGAGACATAAAACTTGAATTTACCCAGCTTAATTGCTTTAATACACGGCTCAATACCACAAACCCAACTACGCGCCCGTAGCTCAGTTGGATAGAGTACCTGGCTACGAACCAGGTGGTCGGGAGTTCGAATCTCTCCGGGCGCGCCAATAATCAAGGGGCTATTCCGGAGACATGGGTTACAAATTAGATACCATCTTGCGTCACTTGCAAAAATAGGGTCTTTCCCACTTTAGGGGGCACTTCGCCTAACTACACAGTACTCTAACTCGTAATCTATAATTTTCAAAATTCCGAAAACCATACGCTCTACGTTGTATCAGTTTCATCTTACGATGAAAATACCAATCTATTCTCCTTGCTATCAGTAATAATATATTTTTCGATCTATAAAATGCAATATTCTCATTTTTTATTTTTTCGTTTGATAATACTGATAATAGAATCTGATAATAGCCAGCCGCTTGTATCTCTTTTTGTGATCTACTTATAAAGCGAAATAATGTTGATTCTAATTGCCACTTCTCGGAAGCTTGCCCCCTATACGCCCATGTATCATCTCTATGCTCATTAATGATTTTATTTTTAAAATCCCCCCATGTTATCTCTATCATAATTAATTCTCTTATACCATATTCAAGGGTTGCTAGATTGCCCAAATTGTCATTTGCCACTCAGAACTCATACCCTCTCACCATCTTTCACCCCATCAACCGCAACTTTCCAAATCATCACTCAACTCCGCTTCAATCTGCTCTATACTTGGCAAGCTAGATTTGAACTCTTCAGGTAATGACCGTGTAATCTGATATTCGGATACACCAATCGGTTTATGAATATCACTAAGGGCATATTCAACCACTAATTTCTCATGATCTTTACACAACAAAAGTCCGATAGTGGGCGCATCACCTTCTTGTCGTAATTGCTCATCTACCGCTTTGATATAAAAATTTAACTTACCTGTATGTTCAGGTTCGAAGTCCACAGTCTTTAATTCAACAACCAAATAACAGTGAAGTCGAGCGTGATAAAATAATAAATCAATAAAAAATTCACGATTGCCTACTTGAAGCGGCACTTGCCTGCCAATGTAGGCAAACCCAGCGCCCAGCTCCAAAAGAAATTGGGTGATATGCTCAATCAATCCTTGCTCCAACTCTTTTTCACCATGTTCTTTGGTTAAATTCAAAAAATCAAAAATATAAGGGTCCTTTAATGTTTGACGTGCCAAATCAGATTGAGGAGCAGGAAGAGCGTGCGCAAAATTGGAGAGTGCTTTACCTTCTCGCTGCCAAAGTTGACTTTCAATCTGATGGGTTAAAACGCTGCGACTCCATCCATGTTGGAGGGTGTTTTTCACATAATACAGACCTTCTGTCGTGTTTTTACACTTAGTAATAATAACTAAATTATGACCCCAAGGGATCTGGGTCAATTGGGCAACAGGCTGTTGCCCAATTGCAGCCTCGCCAGCCCAGAATAGAATCCATTGACGGATATACTTAAGATTTCACTCAGAAAACCCCTTTATAGCAGGAAATTCCGCCATTAAATCACGGCTTAACTGCTTCTGAAAACCCTCGCCCCAAGTAGCATGTTTTTGCTTTTCAACAATATCAATTCCAAGCTCCCAATAAAAAATTAGCAATTGCTGATTAACCGCTACTGCAGCCTTTAACTGAACCTGCCTCAGCTTGGTTTTTAATTCGACAATCCATTTTTTATATTCAGCACCATGTGTAAGATTTTTTTGTTCAGTCATGATTTATATCCCAGTTTAACTAGATGCTGACGAATTAAAACATCCAACTCTGCGCCTTTTGCCATTTGCTCTGCCAGCGTTTCCGTAAGTCGCTGCATTTTTTCAACGAAATTTTCGTCATCATCCTCCAGCACTTCCGCGCCAACATAGCGACCCGGAGTCAACACATAGCTATGCTCGGCAATTTCAGCCAAAGTCACGCTGCGACAAAAACCAGCGATATCAAAATAAGCTTTTTTAGTTTCATCATCACGCCATGCGTGAACTGTATCTGCAATTTTTTGAATATCAGCATCTAAAAATTCAATTTGTGCACGGCTAATCATCGTACCGAGTTTACGCGCGTCGATAAATAGCACTTCACCTTTACGTTTGGTTTTTTGTTTAGTGAGAAACCATAAACATGCAGGAATCTGTGTATTGAAAAATAACTGCCCCGGCAGAGCAATCATGCACTCTACCACATCAGCTTCTATCATTTTTCGCCGAATATCACCTTCGCTATTTTGACTAGAACTCATCTAGCATGGAGACTGTCGCATGGGTAAGTATACTCATTTGTCGATCTCAGATCGACGTCGTTTTTATACACTTCTTGAAATGGGATTGCCAATCACTGAGATAGCCAATCGGTTGTCAAAACACCGATCAACGTTGTACCGAGAACTGAATCGCAATAGCGAATCAGAGGGATATTTGCCTAAAGCGGCTCAACTGAAAAAAGAAGAACGAGCAAAAGAAAAACGACCAAGCAAATTACAAAAAAATGGAGTATTACGTGATTACGTTGTCAGAAGCTTACAAAAGGGTTGGAGCCCAGAACAAATCTCAGGTCGAATGAAATATCATAAACTGAGTTTTTATGCTTGCCCTGAAACAATTTATCAGTTTGTGTATCAATCAAAAAATAAAGAACTTTATTATTGCTTACCGTATAAAAAACCAAAAAGACAAAAACGTTATAGTCGGCAAAAAAGTCCTTGTCGATATGGAAAAATACGCTTAATTACGCAAAGGCCTGAAGATATTTCTACACGAAAAAGATTTGGTCATTGGGAAGGCGACACAATTGAATTTAAAGGAACAAAAGAAAAAGTTGTCACAACACTTGTTGAAAGAAAATCACGAATGGTTTTTCTAATAAAAAATCATAGCAAACATTCTCAAGGTGTGATGGATAAAATAAAAATAAAATTTGCTGACCTTCCTGCAAAAATGTGTAAGACCATCACATTTGATCAAGGCTGTGAATTCGCTGGTTATCGATCTCTTGAACAGCAGATCAAATGCAAAGTTTATTATCGTGAAACCCATTCACCTTGGCAAAAAGGAAGCAATGAGAACATGAATGGACGACTCCGATGGTACTTGCCCAGGGAGACTGATATTGACAAAATAGTCCAGGCAGACCTTGACCAACTGGCTGCAAAAATGAACCGGTGCCCTCGAAAATGTTTAGGGTACAAAACCCCCAACGAAGTGTTTATACAGCAGTACAAAAATGATTGTCGCATTTGGAGTTAGAATGCGCCGCTCCTGTAAAGATGTCCCATTTTGAACATGCCAACTTGCCCTATCATTTAACTGGCAAACCCTTTCTTGCATGAGTACACTCTAGGATTGTATGTCGTATAGCCCATGCAACACTAGATAACGCATCAAAGTCTTCACTCTTAATAGGCTGCATACTTCTCAAAGTGACCCCGCCTTTATCTACATGGTAACGAAACAACTGCGCGTTTTCTAAGATATGATATTTTTCAAGTACAGAAAACGCTTTATTAATTTCATCAGGTAATACATTTTGGTGATTGGGAATATTTTCTTCCCACAGTCTCTTTATATTGTGACCATGAGCATCAAAGTTATTGATTTCCTTTATTAAGGCTTTTATTGCTATCTCAATTGTGTGCCTAAACAAAAAAAATGCTGTGATAAAATGCTTATTCCAAAGATCATCTGTTACTGTTCCAATAAAATTTTTTTCATTACTAGCAATACCATCACATGCGGCGGCGTGCAATGTAGTCGCACTATGAAGGAAGCAAGATAATACGTCAAAGTGACTCTTTAGATCATTTGTGGCTGCCGAAATTTCTAAAATCGATTTCATTTTATCTCCTTTATTTAAAAGCCTTTCAGGCCATTTAGTATTTTCATTTAAACCAGCTCCCAAGAAGTATGCGGATGTGCAAACTAGAAATCGGTATTTAATGGAGTTTCAGTTTCGCCAAGGTAACCACACTTCAGGCAGCCTCGCTAAGTTTGATTTCTTTTACATCAATACTAGCAAGCAGCTGCTCTAATGTTTCCATGTTTTAACTCAAATTTTTATCGGTAATAAAAAAGAAAGGAAACCACGTCATATCATGTGTTGCTATTATTAAAGCTCACCCAACAGTCTTTGTGCAGCTTCAGCCAATAAAGCTGATCTCGATTTATGTTGATGATGGGCCACCACATCAATGGCCTGAAGCAATCCTGTATCCATTGTGATATTTATTCTTTGCACCTTACCAGATGGCTCTATAATAGGAATAATTAAAGGAATGCACCCTTTTGCATCGCGCAAGTTCATCACATTATCTAAAGAAGATGGCTTGGGCATGCGCTCACCCTCTTCAATCATTAATTCAATATGACCTATTAAACCTTCTTTAGCGTTTATTCGCGCCTCTTCCAATGTATCACCCGCTGAACCAAAACCAGGAAAATCAGGAAAAAAAACGCTATAGCCGTCGTCAACTTTTTCAGCTAGCCCAATATATTCAATAACCATAACTTATTTTCCCTTCAATTTTGCTTGTTTTAAAATACTATTTAACAATCCCTTGCCTATTTGTTTTTTTGGATGAGGCACAGTCACAATTCCTGTTTTTACAATGTGCTTAAAGTGATGATGGCTGCCAGTCACCCTAACCTCATACCACCCATCATCCTTTAATCGCTGAATAATCTCGCGGCTGCTATAAATCTTGCTCATCTTAAATCCTATATTAATTATACACACTTTTCGTGTGTATTATATGTTTTGTTAGCGATTTGCTCAATAAAAAATTTGGTAAGTAGGAGATCAGTGTGCAAAAAAGTAGATAGCAGTAGTAAAGGCTTACAAGGTGCGGTCAAATAGAAATACCGTAAAACGTTGTTCCTCTGAGCGCTCCTGTAATGCCAATGCGAGGCGAATTAATACGCCCCTCGAAACAAAGCTATCTAATTTTCGTTGGCGGCAGAACTGTACCAAAATCGTACCAAGCTGCGGTAGAATTACTGTATATTACAGTAGGTTTACATAGGTTTTGGTGTGGCTAAAGCACCGCAAGTTATTGATTTAAAATTTAAATTAATTACGCCTATACTGCCTACGAACCAGGTGGTCGGGAGTTCGAATCTTTCCGGGCGCGCCATAGATCCTGATCACTCTCAAAATTATTATCGATTATTCGTCGTTGCTAGTTTCACCTCATCCATTTCCAGAGAGCCCCTTTGCACCATTATAATCGATTGTCTTGAAGGTATCTGTGAACTTGCTCCTGGCTCTAGAATTAAATTCGGTCGAGCCTTTGTCACGGATTCTTTCACCGCAAAAGAAATATCGTCGACTTTGCTGTCCAGCTGATTCGGTGTCATTTCTGCAGAAAAGAAACTGCTAAACTTTGCGAAATAACTTTCTTGAGGGGAAACAGAAAGCTTTTTGGTATGCCGTACTATTTCACTTAATAAAAACCCACGGTCTGTTGCATCCATTGAATCAAAATCAAGATTGATCCGGAACTCATCGAGCTTCCAGACCATTCGCTGAATCGCGGCTATATAATCACGCGTATCACTTTCGCTACGATAGGATAAAATGTTTGTCGTCCTAATCCTTTCAAAAATCCTATTCGTAACGGAAGCAATAATTTTTCTATCAAACTCCGACTGCTCTTTTTCATAAGCCGGCGCGCTGCTCGTTAAAAAATTATTCAAGTTTTGGTCGGTTTTCTTTTTTAAATAGGTTCTTAAACCAAAAATACCTAATAAAAATGCGGCACTAACGCTTGCTCCAATAGCTGCATTGCGGGCTGTATTATCGTTATTGACTACAATAGTATTGTTTGTTTTGAGAGAAAAACTAATTGCAGCACGCTCAGGTGGAGTCGCTAACACGCCATTGCTTACCGATATGTTATAAGAAGGTTTATTGATACTACCATCTTGTACAAATTGAATGGCCGCCTGCTGTATGCTCTGCTGCACAAAACTCATAATGGAAGTTCCTGGCGAATTAATATTCTCAAACTGTCCACTTTGAATTGCGCTCGCCGTAAAAACCAAAGCATCATTTGATACTACGGCATCCGATGCACTTAAGTCGTTACTCGACAAGGTAACCGATCCGCCTTGAACGATGGTCAATTGATTATTAATGAGCCTCGGCTCTAAATAAAACGTTACACTGCAAGGGTTAGATCCATTAATGCTACCAAAACTATCGATGACGGTGACGGTATAACCTGGACTATTAGCAGTGCCATCCTGCGTAAATTGAATCTTCCCTGTGGTCACACTGCCTTGATTAAATTGGGTAATGGCAACCGTAGGATTAATGACTTGACTAAAACTTCCATGCTGTATGTTACTCATATTAAAAATTAAATTAGCAGAATTATCCAGGCTATCAACCGCACTTAATTCATTACTGGTTAATACTACTGATTGCCCCGGGATAATCGTTAAACGGTTATTGAGTAGGTTAAGCTCAATCGGAGTATAAAAAATAGTAGCAGTAGTTGAAGGCACATAGGCGTCAAAAGTCGCAAGATCATTCACTTGAACAGCATAGCTCGGTGCTATATTTTGAGCACCATTATGCACAAATTGTATTTGCTGATTGTTAACGTCAACTTGGTTAAAGTTAGCAATTGCTTGGCCTAAGCTACCCACACGTTCGAAATGGCCTTGTTGTAAATCACCGATAACAAATTGTAGATTGGCTGGATTATTACTAAAATCGGTCGCGTTAAGGTTACTACTATTCAATAACCGCACACCACCACGATGAATTCTCAGCTGATTATTGAGCAATACTGGTGGTTGGTTACCAAAGGCGGTTATTAAATAACTGCTGCCAGCAGCATTAGTCTCACCGCCTAGAGCGTCACTGGCACCTATTAGAAAATCTGGCTTGCCATCGCCATTGATATCACCAGCACTACTGACCGAGCTACCAGCCAAATCACCAGAAGACGCCCCATTGATTCGCACTCCAGTTGTACCATTTAGCGTAGACAACTCTAAAGTAGGATTACCCATTAACCAAGAACCTCCAAAAACCAAATAGGTGCTCCCCGCCTGATCAGCAGCGGTATAGGCACCTATTAGAAAATCTGACATGCCATCGCCAGTCACATCGCCAGCACTACTGATCGAAAAACCAGTCTGATCATTGGCAGACACTCCATTGATTCGCACACCAGTTGTACCATTCAGCGTAGACAACTCTAAAGTAGGATTACCCATTAACCAAGAGCCACCAAAAACCAAATAGGCGCTCCCTGCACTACTTCTACCGCCTGGAGAAGCTGCGATAGCACCTATTATAAAATCTGCTTTGCCATCGCTATTGACATCACCCGCACTACTGACCGACAAACCAGTCAAATCAGCAGAAGACACTCCATTGAGTCGCACACCGGTTGTGCCATTCAGCGTAGCCAACTCTAAAGTAGAATTACCTATTAACCAGGGTCCACCATAAATCAAATAAGCGCTTCCTGCATTACTTCTACCACCTGGAGAAGCATAAGAGGCACCTATTAGAAAATCTGACTTGCCATCGCCATTCACATCGCCAACGCTACTGACCGAATAACCAGTCTCATCATTGGCAGACACTCCATTGATTCGCACACCGGTTGTACCATTCAGCGTAGACAACTCTAAGGTAGGATTACCCATTAACCAAGAGCCACCGAAAACCAAATAGGCGCTCCCTGCGTGAGTTATACTACCTGGGGAAGCAACAGGGGCACCTATTAGAAAATCTGACTTGCCATCGCCATTCACATCACCAGCAACGCTGACCGAAAAACCTGTACCATCAAAAGAAGACACCCCATTAATTCGCACACCGGTTGTCCCATTCAGTGTAGACAACTCTAAAGTAGGATTACTCATTAACCAAGAACCACCAAAAACCAAATAAGCGCTCCCACCTGGAGAAGCAGCAGGGGCACCTATTAGAAAATCTGACATGCCATCGCCATTCACATCGCCAGCACTACTGACCGACCGACCAGTCTCATCATTGGCAGACACCCCATTGATTCGCACACCAGTTGTGCCATTCAGTGTAGACAACTCTAAAGTAGCATTACCCATTAACCAAGAGCCACCAAAAACCAAATAGGCACTCCCTGCACCACTTCTACCACCTGGAGAAGCGTGCCAGGCACCTATTATAAAATCTGCCTTGCCATCGCCATTCACATCGCCAATATTGCTTATTGAAATACCTGAATTATCACCAACGTTTCCATTCATGATAATTCCATTCTGACCATTGATGCTAGAAAGCTCTACTACTGCTGGAAAAATAATATTTGGCATAGCAATACTCCTTCATTGATTAAAATCGTATGGCGGATGCGGCCTACGGTCTCCACCCTACATTAATGCCCTCGTTTTCTCGTCAGCCCACAGTTCGCATGGACGGCTAAAAACTTTTATTTACTCTCAAAATTATTACGGAATATTAGTCGTCACTAGTTTCATATCATCATTTCAATAGAATCTTTCGAGCTTTTTACGATTGATCCCTTTGAAGCTATTTGTGAACTTGCCCCAGGTTCTGATATTAAATTCGATCGAGATTTTGTGACGGTTTCTTTCACCGCAAATGCGATATCATCAACTTTGTCATCTAACTGACTCGGCGTAATCTCTGCACGAAAGAAGCTTATAGCTTTTGCATAGTAGCTCTCCGTAGAGAGAGTGTACATCCGTGTCTTTTGCACTATTTCATTTAGTAAAAATTCTTTGTCTTTTATGTCCATCTCATCAAAATCAAGGCTGATTCTCATTTCATCTAGCTTCCATATCATTCGCTCTATCGCTAGCAAATAATCTCGAGTATCACCTTCACTACGATAAGATAATATGTTTGTCGTTTTAATTCTTTCAAATATCTTATTGGCAACTAAACTGACTATCTTTCTATTAATTTGTTTTTGCTCTTTTTCAATTGCAGAGACATCACTCGCAAAAAAGCCTTCCAAATCTTGCTTGGCTTTACGACTTAAAAAATATCGAGTGCCCAGAAAAGCTAATACCGCCACTCCGCTTATACTGACACCAATCGCTGCATTCTGAGCAGTATCATTACTACTCTTAATATCTTGGGATGGATTGGTATTAAAGCTAACGGTCACGGGCATTGGTACCGTTGATAACGCACCATCACTCACTGAGATCTTATAAAAGGGACTATGACTGCTATCATCCTGTACAAATGCAACACTACTTTCCGTAATCTTTTGTTGGAAAAATGTTGTTATCGCTACTCCTGTATTATTCACATATTCAAATTGACCATGTTGAATCCCACTCGCCGTAAAGAGTAAGTTACTGCTAGGCGTCTCACTATCTTGTGCACTCAAATCAGCAGACGTTAAAACTACCATTTGGCCTTGACTAATATGTAGATAATTATTAATTAATTGCGGATAACTGTTAAATATAACATTCGCTAACTCAGGCCCATCTGTAATTCCATAACTGTCAATAACGGTCACTGCGTAACTCGGTGCATTACTGGAGCCATCTTGAATAAACTGAATATTCCCGCTGCTAACATTTCCTTGTGTAAATTGCGTTAATGAAATTGCAGGACTATTCGCTGATATAAAGTGCCCGTTTTGCAGATTGCTTATATTGAAAATTAAATTAGCAGCATTATCTAACGTATCTGTTGCATTTAAATCACTCGGCATTAAAACAACCGTTTGATCTTGATTAATCGTTAGACGATTATTTCCGAAAGAAAGCACAATAGAAGTATAATTAACTTGCGCTGGAGCGGGTGGAACATAAGCAAATCCGGTACTGTGATAAACAGAAACATTGTAGCTAGGCGCTAAATTAAAGCTACCATCATGCTTAAATTGCACCTGCTGAGCATTCACTTGTAATTGGGTAAAAGTTGTAATAGCAATGCCTGGGTTGCTGACCAAGGTGAACTCACCCTGTTGTAGATTGGTAATAACAAATTGTATAGTGGCAGGGTTATGCTTCGTATCCGTTGCATTCAGGTAAGTCGCATTTAACAGCTGGGTACCACCACGACGAATAGTGAGTTGATTGTTAATTAAATCAAGAGAATCGCCAAATATTACATAGCTATTCTCATTATTTGATCCAATAATCAAATCAGTTATACCGTCATTATTGATATCACCTGCACCGCTAACAGAAGAACCTCCTTCATTATTTGTTGAAAATCCAATCATATTAAAACCATTAGCTCCGTTTAAACTCGCTACGTTTAATGTTCCTGAGCTACCTATGCTAGTACCACCAAATACCACGTAGCTAGCACCTGCATCAGAATTGACATAAGGTCCCCCAATAATCAAATCATCTATACCGTCATTATTTATATCACCTACACTGCTAACGGAATAACCAGCTTGAGCACCTGCTGGAAATCCAGTTATATTAAAACCATTAATACCATGTAAACTCGCCACACTCAGGGTTCCTGAACTACCTATGTTAGAACCTCCAAACACTACATAGGCAGAATTGGCACCAATCGCTCCAATAATCAAATCATCTATACCGTCATTATTTATATCACCTACACTGCTAACGGAATAACCAGCTTGAGCACCTGCTGGAAATCCAGTTATATTAAAACCATTAATACCATGTAAACTCGCCACACTCAGGGTTCCTGAACTACCTATGTTAGAACCTCCAAACACTACATAGGCAGAATTGGCACCAATCGCTCCAATAATCAAATCAGCGACACCATCTTTATTCACATCGCCCGCATTGCTAACAGACCAACCACCATAAGCATTTGCAGGAAATCCAATCACATTAAAACCATTATTACCGTTTAAACTCGCTACACTCAATGTTCCTGTGCTACCTATACCAGAACCTCCAAACACTACATAGGCTGCGTTGGCATTAAGCGTTCCGATAATTAAATCAGTTACATTGTCTTTATTTACATCCCCTACATTACTAACAGAATAACCTCCATGGGCATTCACCGAAAATCCAGTTATATTAAAACCACGAGTAGCACTTAAACTCGCCACACTCAAGGTTCCTGAGCTACCTATTCCTGAACCTCCAAATATCACATAGCTAGAACCTACTGCGTTGGTGGTCTGAGGTGCTCCGATAATCAAATCAGTTACATTGTCTTTATTAACATCCCCTGCACCACTAACAGAAAAACCACCTTCTGCATTTGTACCAAACCCCACTATCATAAAACCATTAGTCCCATTTAGGTCAGCGACATTCAGTGTCCCCGAGCTACCTATTTCAGAACCTCCAAATATCACATAGCTTGCACCTGTGCCAGAATTGGCATCAGGTGCTCCAATCATCAAATCAGCTATCCCATCTTTGTTCACATCGCCTATACCACTAACAGAATTACCAACTCCCCCACTTATCATAAAACCATTTTGACCATTTAATTGTGATACATCTATCGTTGCTGGAAATACAGCTCGCATAAATACTCTTCCTCATTGATTAAAATCGATAGTGGATGCAGCCATGGCCTTCACCCATTCTATACTAACGTCCTCGTCTGGTTATCTGATTATGGACTATTTGTCATTACTAACTTCATTTCTAGAGGGTCCTTCGGATTCCTGACGATCGATTGTCTTGATATCGGTAAACTAACTCCAGGTTCTAAAATTAAATATGGCCGAGATTTCGCAACTGTTTCCTTCACCGCAGTAGCTATCTCCTGAGCTTTGCTGCTTAACTGCTGGGGAGTAATCTCTGCACGGAAGAAATGAGTAATATTCGTATAATAACCGGTACTCGAAATAGCATGCCTCCTCGTTTCCCGCGCTATTTCACTGAGCAAAAATCCACAATCCATTGCATCCATTGCATCAAAATCAAGATTGACCATGGAATCACTCAACTTCCATATCATTTGTTCAATCGCCAGCAAAAAATCACGCGTATCACTCAGGCTACGATAAGAGAATATATTTGTTGTCTTCAAACTTTCAAATATCTTATTCGCAACTAAACTCACTACCTTTCCATTAAGTTTTTGTTCTTTTTCAACTGCAGTCGTATCACTGACAAGCAAATCATTCAAATCTTGCTTAGCTTTGCGATTTGAAAAGTATCTGGTACCCAAAAAGAAACCCACTAACATCGCCCCACTGATGCTGGCACCAATCGCCGCATTACGAGCAGTATTATTATTACTCGCAATATCCTGGGGTGGATTGACATTAAAGCTAACGGTCACGGGCATCGGTATCGTTGATAACGTACCATCACTCACTGACATATTATAAAAAGGGCTATGACTGCTATCATCCTGTACAAATGCGACACTACTTTCCGTAATCTTTTGTTGCAAAAATGTTGTTATCGCAACTCCTGTATTATTCACATATTCAAATTGACCATGCTGAATTGCACTCGCCGTAAAGAGTAAGTTACTGCTAGGCGTCTCACTACCACTCACTGCCAGCAAATTAGCAGAATTTAAAGTCACCGCTTGGCCTTGATTAATATTGAGGAAATTATTAATTAATTTTGGGTCACTATTAAACGTTATGCTGCCTAACGCAGGTCCATCTGTAAATCCATAACTGTCAATAACGGTCACTGCGTAACTCGGCGCATTACTGGAGCCATCCTGAATAAACTGAATATCCCCACGGGTAACATTACCTTGCGTAAATTGCGTTAATGAAATCGCAGAGCTATTCACAGACGTAAACTGCCCGTTTTGTATATTGCTGATATTGAAAATTAAATTAGCAATATTATCGTAGGTATCTGTTGCACTTAAATCAGTAGGGGTTAAAACAACCGTTTGACCTTGATTAATCGTTAAACGGTTATTTCCTAAAGAAGGCACAATAGAAATATAATTAACTTGCGCTGGAGCGGGTGGGACATAAGCAAATCCGGTGGTACTGTGATAAACCGAAACATCGTAGCTAGGCGCTAAATTAAAGCTGCCATCCTGCTTAAATTGCACCTGCTGAGCATTCACCTGTAATTGGGTAAAATTTGTAATAGCTTGGCTTGGATTACTGACCAAGGCGAACTCACCCTGTTGTAGATTAGTAATAACAAATTGTATAGCGGCAAGATTATGCTTCGTATCCGTTGCATTCAAGTTAGTCGCATTTAACAGCTGGGTACCACCACGACGAATAGTGAGTTGATTGTTAACTAAATCAAGAGAATCGCCAAATATTACATAGCTATTCTCATTATTTGATCCAATAATCAAATCAGTTATACCGTCATTATTTATATCGCCTGCTCCGCTAACAGAAGAACCAGCTTGAGCACCTGCTGGAAATCCAGTCACATTAAAACCATTAGTACCGTTTAAACTCGCCACACTCAGGGCTCCTGAGCCACTTATGTCAGAACCTCCGAATACTACATAGGCAGCACCTGCATTAGAGTTGGACCGAGGCGCTCCGATAATCAAATCAGCTACACCATCTTTATTCACATCACCTGCACTGCTAACAGAAGAACCTCCGAAAGCACCTGTTGGAAACCCATTTATATTAAAACCATTAGTACCGTTTAAACTCACCACATTCAGGGTTCCTGAACTACCTATTCCTGAACCTCCAAACACTACATAGGCAGCTCCTCCAGAGTTGCTGATAGGCGCCCCGATAATCAAATCAGCTACACCATCTTTATTCACATCACCTACACTGCTGACAGAATAACCAGCTTGAGCATCTGCTAAAAATCCAGTTATATTAAAACCATTAGTACCATTTAAACTCGCCACATTTAGGGTTCCTGAACTACCTATGTTAGAACCTCCAAACACTACATAGACAGCACCTGCAGTAGAATTGGCATAAGGCGCTCCAATAATCAAATCAGCGACACCATCTTTATTCACATCGCCCACATTACTAACAGACCAACCACCATAAGCACTTGCAGGAAACCCAATCACATTAAAACCATTATTACCGTTTAAACTCGCCACACTCAATTTTCCTGTGCTACCTATACCAGAACCTCCAAACACTACATAGACTGCATTGGCATTAAGCGTTCCGATAATTAAATCGGTTACATTGTCTTTATTTACATCCCCTGCATTACTAACAGAACGACCTCCCTGGGCATTCATCGAAAATCCAGTTATATTAAAACCATTAACTCCGTTTAAACTCGCTACGTTTAATGTTCCTGAGTTACCTATTCCTGAACCGCCAAATATCACATAGCTAGAACCTACTGAGTTGGTGGCCTGAGGTGCTCCGATAATCAAATCAGCTACACCATCTTTATTCACATCTCCTGCACCACTAACAGAATTACCACCTTCTGCATTTGTACCAAACCCCACTATCATAAAACCATTAGCCCCATTTAAGTCAGCGACATTCAGTGTCCCCGAGCTACCTATTTCAGAACCGCCGAATATCACATAGCTTGCACCTGTGCCAGAATTGGCATCAGGTGCTCCAATTATCAAATCAGCTATCCCATCTTTATTCACATCGCCTATACCACTAACAGAATTACCAACTCCCCCACTTATCATAAAACCATTTTGACCATTTAATTGTGATACATCTATCGTTGCTGGAAATACAGCTCGCATAAATACTCCTCCTTATTGGTTAAAATGACAGTATGATTTCAAGATCAGCTAGCTTTTCACACGAACAATTTTTATATCATCTATTTCAGTCAAGTTAGAGGTACTCAATTTTTTCACAACCGATACCCGTGATGTTAGTAAAGGCGCACCAGGCTCTAAAATTAAATTCGGTCGGGATTTCGTCACGGATTCTTTTACTGCAAAAGCAATCTCATCTACTTTGCTGTCCAATTGATTCGGTGTAATCTCTGCACTAAAAAAATTACCAAAATAACCTTCTCGTTTAGAAACAGTAAATTGACGTGTTTTCTGGACTATCTCTCGTATTAAGAAGCTTCTGTCACTCACATCCATACTATCAAAATCAAGATTCACTCTATGTTCATTTAATTTTCCTATCATCCGTTCAATAGATGCTACATAACTTCGTGTAGCATCTTCACCGCGATAAGATAAAATATTGGTTGTCTTAATCTTTTCAAAAATCTCGTTAACAATCGAACCAATAATTTTCCTGTTATATTCTTGTAATTCTATTTCATAAGATGAGGCACCACTTTTTAACAAATCATGTACACTCTTTTTGTTTTTTTTGTCTAAAATATACCGAGATCCAAAGAAGAGTAACCCTACTGCTACCAACGCTCCAGCTATACCTCCAACTAACTCGGATAAATTCGAATTTCCGCTCGACAAATCACCCACATCAAAATGGACATTAACCGGCTGAGGTCCCGCTAAATCATTCATTTTCCCATCGTTAATCAAAACATCATAACTAGGTGGATTAATACCACCATCATGTCTAAATTGTATTTGCCGCGCACTGATTTGGCTCTGTATAAAAGTCACTATAGGAACCGTGGGTTGACTCACCTTGCTAAATTGACCATGCACAATATTACTAATGGTAAAAGTCAAATTAGCCGCGGGGCTATCAATATCCGTCGCTGCTAATTCACTCTCAGTCAACATCACTGTCTGAGAACGTTTAAGTGTTAAAGTATTATTAACAATAATCGGTGCGGCATTAAAGGAAATCGTAGCCGCTTTAGGAACCGTAGTAATTGGCACGGGATTAGTCACGCTGATAGCATAACTGGGAACAAGGTTACTGGCATCTTGAATAAATAATATTTGTCCTAAACGCACAGCGGATTGTGCAAAGCTAAAGATAGGTTTTGTCCCATTACTCCAAGAAAAAACACCTTGCTGTACATTATTCGCCGTAAATATCAATCCATCGCTAGGAAATCTAGGATCTGTTGCATTTAAATTAGCTGCAGTTAAAACTCGAGTTTCTGCTTGATTGATTGTTAATTGATTGGTTACTAATTCAGGGGCACCAAAACCGAAAACTACGTAAGCGGTACCAGGGTTTTGAACTGCAGCTGCCCCGATAATGATATCTGATACACCATCTCCATTTATATCGCCCGCACTACTCGTTGACCAACCACACTGACTATTAGCAATCCCATTTGAAAAAATAAGTCCATTATTACCATTTAAGCTTGTTAAGTCGAAAATGCTTGAGTTTCCAATACCTACTGCGCCGAAGATAAGATATGCGCTTCCTGCAGCTGTGTCACCAGGCGCTCCTACAATAAAATCATCTATACC
This sequence comes from uncultured Gammaproteobacteria bacterium, assembly GCA_963710715.1. Taxonomy (GTDB): domain Bacteria; phylum Pseudomonadota; class Gammaproteobacteria; order DSM-16500; family DSM-16500; genus CAVQBL01. The sequence continues at coordinate 116,833 of CAVQBL010000015.1, forward strand.
ATCTCCATTAAAATCTCCAGCAAAATTAACTGACTTACCATTCAAACCGTTAAGATAGACACCATTACCAATCGGAGGAATAGTAAATCCATCGGTACCATTTAAAGTCCCGAGGATAAAAGTTCCCCTTTGTCCAAAATATACATAACTTTCTCCAGAGACATCAGCGCCATGTGCCATCTTAAACGGCATGCCAATGATAAAGTCTGCAACTCCATCTCCATTTACGTCCCCCGCTCCAGCAGCAGCTACATAGCCAATCCTTGAAGTGGGGGAACCATTTAACAGTCCTGCAAGCGTAGGAATGAGAATACCGTTTTTACCATTCAAATTCAAAGAACCAGGAGCCCCAAGTCCCACTGCTCCAAAAATTACATAAGTATTTCCTACACCTGACGAAATAACATAATCGCTAATTCTATCTCCATTGACATCTCCTGCTGCATTGACAAAAGCACCAGTATACGTAAGAGCAGGACCCTGCACAGCAAATCCTTTTTGACCAACTATAGTAGCGGGATCCACCAGCCTTTCCCAAGAACCCGATTTACCAAAAATAACAAAAGTTACCCCATATTGATTAACTGTATAGGGAGTTCCTATAAGGATATCTCCTAATCCATCCGCATTCACGTCTCCTGCACCACTTACTGAGTAACCAAGCTCCTGACTAGGTACAGTATTATTAACAATAAACCCATTGCTACCATCTAAGCTTAAAAGATTAAGAAAACCACCATTCCCTATTCCTGAACCTCCAAATATAATATAGCTTGTTCCGCCATAACTTCCAGGTGCTCCAATAATAAGATCTGCTATTCCATCACCATTTACATCACCCGCTCCAGCAACCGAAAAACCACTGAGTTCGCCAGCAGCATTGCCATATATAGCAAATCCATTGTTACCGTCTAAAGTGGTTAGGTCCAAGCTAGCATTCCAGGATCCAATTTTTCCAAAAACTACATAGGTTGTTCCTGCTTGTGTGATATTATTAGGGCTTTCATTGGGTGCACCAATAGCAATATCAGATACTCCATCATGATTGATGTCTCCGATATTATTAACGTAATAGAAACTATAACCAGCATCATTAAAAGTACTATTTGCCCCTGTTAACTTAAATCCATTTTTACCATTAAGATTGTTTAAATCAAAATTTGCTGGCATACCTTCTACTCCTTTTAAATTTCTTTTAAAATAAAGCATACTCTCTTACTTCTTCGGTGTAAGCGTGCTTGCAGAATCATCTCGAGATAATTTCGTATCTGAGCCATGCTTCGAATTAGAGCCTAGAGAAATAAATTCAGTTGGTGTAGAAGATGAATGCAAAGGCGACAATAAAGGTGATGCTACTGAGCCACTGTGTGGTGCTGTCAGCCTCGTGATGGCGATTGGACGAGATTGGCTTATCGACTTCTTGTCCGTATGAGTCATCTCAGAAATTTTCTGAATAACTTCTTGCTGTTTTTGTGGATTTCTGCAAAGTCGCTCAAAAGATTCTTTGATTTCTTTTTTCTCTTTTGGGTCAGCTGAGCCCGTGAATATCATGCACATCTCTGTTAAACCGGTGCGACGAAATAGCTTTAAAGCATTGGTATAGAGCTGTTGAGATTCTGCTTGACCTTTCCAAAAATTATCTTTTTTAATTTCATCAATAAATAAAGCAATAAAGTTTACTAATATATTTTCATATTCGCCCTGACTGACGTACTGCCTTCCTAGAAAATATAAAATGCGATCACCCGGCGCCGTTTTTCGATGAAATAAAGCAGAGCTTTTTCCTTCGATAGTTGGATGCTTTTCTAACTCCGGATTTAACAAAAATAAATATCTTTGTAATAGCTCCGCTAATTTATTTTCATGGCGGTTTTGCTTATAGTTAATAAGATACCCTTCCAGCAATCTTCTCAGCGGTCGTTCATCTTTTTGTAACGGTGCCTGTAAATATTCATCAACATTCAAGTCTTTAGACTCGGGAGCTCTAATGCCTCCAGGAGTATTAGGCCTTGACGATTTTTGCTGATGTAGCGATCTTAATTCACTTAAAAAATTATCATATTTTTTATCATCATCAATGACTAATTCATCAGAATGACTCGCACTGATGTGCGATCTGACAGCTGGAAAAATAGTGATAGACAATGGGTTAGCTTGATTTGAATTTTCTGAATCTAAAACAGTCTCCAATTTTTTTATCTCTTCTGAAATCGGAGCATAATCAGCTCTTATATGTAATCCTTTTTCAAAAGCTTGTTTGGCATGTGCTGGAAACCCGAGCGCAGCCAACATTTTTCCTTTAACGAAATAAAACTCAAGTTGCTCTTCAGAATTATTTACTTTCTCACCCGCTTTATGAAAATCATTCTTCACTGCCTCGTATTTTTTCTTAGCCATCAACAAGATCAAACTTTTACCTAAATAGGCTAGATAAGTATCTTTGTTATAGCTCAGCGCCTGGTCAAAAAGCTTTTCTGCAGATTCAACAGATTTCTGTAATAGCAAGATATAACCTTTATAGCAAATTGCTTCGAGACTTTTACTATTTGTTTTTAAAATATCTTCAAAACATTCTAACGATTTATCAAGTTTACCTAAATAAAACCAACAATAGCCCATTAATTTCAAATAAAATTTATCACCTATTGATTTGTCAGTTAACTGTTCAAAAGAGCTCATCGCCTGAGCAAAGTGACCAAGCTTATACAAAAGCACCCCTTTCTTACCCCAAATTTCGTTGTTTTGAGTGTTACCTAGAAGTATTTCGTCATAACATTCTATTGCAGAAATAAATTCTTTAAGCTTAGTGTACAAGACAGCTTTAGCGTTCAGTGTTTTCTCATCGCCGTGTTCAAGCTTCAATGCTTTATCATAACAATTCACTGCTTTTTGGTACTCATGTTTACGAGAATATTCTTCGGCTGCTAGTTTCCACTCTAAAGCCGATTTATTTTCGGTGGTTTTCTCTTCGATTTCCTTAATATTGGCAGGCTTACCACGGGCACCACGTTGTAAAAGTAGGTCAAAGCTCGCAACACTGAGATCTTGAACTTGTCGAAGATTCGCATTATCTGCCGTTAAAATTGATTGAGAACTCGCCCATCGAAGTATGACTTGAACGCTTTTACTTTTATCTTGACGTACTTGCCATAACCTCACCGCACTATCATTGCTTCCGGTTGCAAGCAAAAGTTCGCTCTCTTTTTGTCGCCAAGCAAGTGTATTGACACTACCAGCAAATCCATTAACAGTGATTACACATTGTTTGTTAATAACATCCCATATGCGCAATCGCCAATCATCACTACCAGAAGCCAGCAAACCATTCGGAGCAAACGCAATACATAAAATATATCCCATTCCTCTTTCATAACCGGGACCTTTTTCGAAAGTATGAATATCCTGTTTAGATTCTGTGTTCCACAGACGGATAGTTCTATCGTGACTTCCAGAAGCAAGTATATTATTAGGGCCAAAAGAAACACACGTCACCCAATCTTTATGCCCGTAAAAAATGTGTAGTGCTTTCTTAGAATGAGGATCCCATAAGCGTACTGTTCTATCCCAGCTTCCCGAAGCAAGTAATTCATTCTCACCAAACGCAGCACTGGTTACTTGACTTTCATGGCCCTCAAAAATATGCGAAATCTTCCAGTTTTTGATATCCCACAAAAACAAACTCTTATTTCCAGCAGAAACCAATAAATTTTTCTCTAAAAGAACAACAACACTTTTAACCCAATCTTTGTGTTCTTTAGAAGTATAAATGATCTCTTTATTTTTCGATTGGCAAAAACGCACACTATTATCTGAACTACCCGAAACGAGTAATCCATCTGGACCAAAAGCTAGGCCATAAATCTGACCTTCATGCCCTTCACACTTATCTATGAATTTTCCAGAACTACCTTCCCACAAGCGTATAACCTTATCATCACTTGCTGAAGCTAATAAACCACCTGAGCTAAAAGCAACACTGTAAACTCCACCTATATGTCCTTCTATATTATATGTATCTCTTGTAGATAATGAGTCCCATATGTGAAGACTTTTATCAGCACTTCCCGAAACAAACAATGAGCTATTTGGATCAAAAGCAAGACAATAAACAGAATTACCATGACCATTATAAACATGAATGGTTTGTTTCGATTCGATATCCCAGAGACGCACTGTGTTATCTCGGCTTGCTGAGGCCAATATTCCTTTAGAGTTAAAAGCAACGTAATAAACAGCTTTTGTATGTCCTTTAAGTTGAACATGATTATCACTAAGCTTTGGATCTTTTAAAATTGCTACTCCATCCCAGAAACGCACCATCCCATCATCACTGGCTGAAGCCAATAAGCCTCTGGGAGAAAAGGTAACACAATTAACATTCCCAGCATCTTTAAGGATATGTAATAATTTTTTCTCTTTTACACTCACACTCCATAAATAGATAACATCTCTACTCCCTGAAGCGAGCAAACCATTCGCACTAAAAGCAACTGAGTTAACTTCGTCCTTATGATCTTCAAGAACACGTGAAGGCTTTCTATGCTCAGTATTCCAATCCCAAAACCGTAAACTATGATCTTTCCCTCCTGAAACTAATAGCAACCCATCAGGGCTGAAAGCAACACATTTAATAGAATTTTTATGTCCTTCAAAAGTATGCAATGGTTTTCTTTGCTGCACGTCCCAAAGCCGCAACGTGTTATCTTTACTTCCTGAAACCAACAAATCATTTGAACCAAACGCAATACAAGTCACATCAGTCCAGTGTCCTTCAAATGTATGGGCCAAACTCCGATTCACTGAATTATATAAATAAACTTTATTATCTTTACAGCCCGCCGCTAGCCATTCTCCATTAGGCGAATAAGCACAGGCATTAACTTCACTCCTAAACTTTAACCATGGCAATTCTCCCCACTGCACTCCCGGCATATTAGCGCCCGTTAAATCTGCTTCACGTAACCAAGCTCCACGCAGGCTCACCTCACGCAAATCTGCTCTTTGTAAATTGGTATGATCCAAAATAGCATAGCTTAAATCAGCCTTAGAAATACGTATTTCAGAAAAATCCATTTCAGAAAATGAAATTTTTGCCCGATTAAGAACACTAATCGCATTCGCCGCCCCTTTTGCATAACGCTCATCTTTCTTTGATCTTTGTAATACAGAAAAACAATCTGTTTTTAACTGGTTAATTTCTACAAAATTTCTATCTACAGAATTTTCATCCAATTGATTTGCTAGCAGACCAATCTCCTCTGACGTAAAATATGTGATATGAATATTATGTTCTAAATTTAGCATTCCTCTTTCGGAAACTTGCTCTTGTTTTACTACTTCCTGAGAAATGACTACAGCTTGTTGTGCTTGATCATCATTGAATTTTTGAGTAGTAAAAAAATATTCAGCCAAAGAGCCATGAATAAAGCCATACTGATTCTGATCTACACCTATTTCACGTATTGGACAAGCAGAACGAATACAGTTTGTTTTAAAATCACTAAAAAATTGTTTCCAAGGGCCCGATTTATCATTAGGAGAATAAGTAGCTACTTCTACATTATTTTGCCGCATTACCCGTGCTACATTTTTGCAAAAACGCCAAAAATCAGGCTTAGGGTCCACGGATTCATCTATCTTATGATTAGCTTTAAGTTTCTCTTCCTCTCGACGAAAAAGATTTTCAATAAAAATATCATACAGTGCTGTTCGAGTAACTTTTTGGCCTCCTTCCTCTTTTTGTTCTTGCAGTTTAGTAACGATATTAGGAAATTCTTTTGCAACCAAATAAAGTAAAAACGGCGTGCTAATTAATTCTTTTAATCCTAAAATTGCTTCCAACTGTTGCCGCGTGACAGGCAAGGGGAGAGTGTGAGAAGTTGCATACTGTTTTAAATAATTGTCTATCTGTTTTTCCGAAAACAAAGCAACCCAATATCGTTGCAACAAGTGTGTTTGCGGACAACCCTGGTATGAAGGCGCAAAAAACTTTTCATGTTCATGCTTGGGAATATGATAAAGCCACTGGCTACGGCAAGTAATAATGGTTTTTGCATTCCATTCCCTTAGCTGGTTAGCTTCGTAAAGATTGAGAAAGCGGCGCATTTCATCATAACCATCTAAAACAAAGATAAATCGTTGCGTACTCTTAAGCTCAGCGATTTGCTCCGTACTAAATCCATCTTTTTTTTCATCGTCCACTTTTATGAAACTTTTAAATGTTTCTTCTATTGCCCGGGCAGGGTTAGCTAATCCTGGTAAAGAAATAAATACGGGAATAGGCATGCCTTCTTTATAGCGCAGCCATAAACCTCTCACTAAATTTTGGCAAAATAGACTTTTTCCTGAGCCTGCATCGCCTTGCAGCAGCAAAATTTTTTCTGGGTGGAGATTACTATCCAAAAAATTCTCTACCACTGTAGATAAATTAATGGGCTCTTCCGTAGAAAACAGAGTACGCCTGCCTTGTACTGGAATATATAACAATTCTTCAGGTAACTTTGTTAACTGTTGTTGCTGTAAAGCTTTTAACCCCTCCGAGATTGTAGAAAACATGCTAACTAACCCCTCTTCCTTAAGCACAATACCGTTCCCTGTCCTTTTTGAAAATCAAAAAGGAACTATCGTTACTAGCTAGCTACTGGTCAAGCTAAGCACAGCCTTCGAAGATGAAGGTTGTAATTGAGCAGCATCTTGAGATAGTTGATTTTGAGTAACAGTAGTTGCAAATATCCCTTGTCTTACAGCTAATGGCGCTGAACTTGAATCCACCTTCAGTTCATTTTCTTTTTCTGCTACAGGTGCAGGAGCGGCAGGAAACTGAAATTCATTGGATCGTTCAGGATTTTTTCTAGTGAAGAAATATCCCAATAGCGCAGCGTGCCTAAATTCATAGCAAGTGCCTCCCCCTTGAATTGCTTGTCTGCGTAAAGGTGCTGCTCGGAGCGCCAATGCCCATGGATCACGTGGGTTGCGATTACCGAAGAATTTTTCCCACGGACTCGTTACAGAAGAATCAGATAATGGTTGACGCGGCGGCACATAGAGAGCCCCAGTTCCCTTGTCTTGCTTCCTTATCTCTTTAGCAAGCTCCATACAAAATTCCAAGAAAGTTTCTTTGATATCACTACCATCTTCCGGGTTACTGCCAGCACGCATCAGAATTTCCTCTTCACGCAAAAACCATTGCTTGATAAATGCATCGTAAAGATATGCTGGCGTGATGTTAGGAGGAGTCCCTCGCTTTTCAGCTTCCTGCTCATACTGACTAATAAGAGAAGGCATCACTTTCATAGCAATCATTAAAAGAAATGGTGTTTTAATCAGCTCCCGCAAAGTTGGTATTTTCTGAAAATAATCTAAGTAGGTTTCAGCTGTTCTCCACTTAGGGTTAGAATGGGGCGCTTTAGAATCGGGGACTTGTTCGCCTTGTTGATGTATTTTTAAATATTTTTTAACATAATTATCGATTTGGTCTTTTGAAAAAGGTACAACTGTCATTTCAACAAAAGGATCATTATTTTTAAAGCTATCATATCCATGAGGGATGAAATAACTTCGATAATTTTTATTACTAATATGATCTGAGCGACAAGTGATGACTACTTTATGGCGAGTATCAAACTTGTTTAACTTCGACAAATTGATAAATTTCAGCATTTCATCATAACCATCGAGGATAAGAATAAAAGTATATTTTTTCTTTAATATATTAATTTCATCCTCTTTAAAATTATGACGCCTAAAATGCTCATTCAAAAGATCTTGTTCATGATTAAAAAAACTTGGCAATGAAATAAAAAGAGGAATTTTATCCCCTGGTTTATAAGCTTCCCATAAACGCCTTTCCAAATAACGATTAAAAAGCGACTTACCACCTCCTGCTCCCCCCTGTAAAAGAAGAGTATTGTTATCACTCGTTAAAAACTTCCGAATTTCCTCTTCTAAATTGAAAACGGTTTGATCGGTAATACGATGTGCCCCGTTGACTGGTATATAGGTAGACAATTCTTCTTTTATTTCTGTATCCTCTAAAACAGTTTTGCGATGCTCTTCTATCCTATTAGCAAGCATGGTTTCAGGATCAGCATGAACAGGTGCAGCAATTGAGTTAGGCCAAAGCTTTTGTTTAGCATCCTCTAATAACCGGGTCGGAAATACCTTAGATGCTTTTAGTTTACGTCTCGGTTTATTCAAATCAAATGGATGTGCGGTAATAACTTTGAGTTTTTTTGCATCTGCTTTGGATTTTAAATTTTGTAAAATAGCTTCTGCCGTTTTCCGTAATTCTGGATTAACATCTCGTTGGTAGAAATTTAAAATTTTTACTGCTTTAGTTTGAACTGGAAGGTGATTACCCCAATGCTTCTCATCTAAGAAAATTTTCTCAACAAAACCCAAAGCTTGTTGGCGTACTGATAGCTCTTCACGAGTATTTATCCGTTCACGTAACAACTCTAATACCCTCCACGCAAATGTTTCCTCAGCGGGGCCCTCAACCACTTCAAGAAAATTTTTGAAAACCTCAATTTGATCACTACGCAGTAAAAGTTCTATATATCGCAAAGCTTCATACCAATCTTTTTGACGTAATTGAACTTTTAAAGCTTCTTTAAATTGCGCAAGACCATTTATTAAGTACATTGGACTCACTAGCTGCACTGCTGCAACGACACCAGCCGCGCCCATTGCTAACTTTAAGACACGACGCAAAACTGCATATAATTTGCTTTCATCGTTAGGAATACGAAATAAGGCTTGACGAGCGTACTTAACCTGATAAATCAACCGAGCTTTTCTATTGCTATCGAGCTGACCCAATTCATTATGAGTCAACCGTCCAAGAGTATCATGAAGTAAGTCATGTTGCTCAACACGTCGTAGGCCTGTCACGTTAGCATCTACCATAGCATCTAATAAGATTGAAATGGCTCGAACAAAAAAGTAAAGCTTCTTATCATCTTGTTTGTGAACATTATTCATTTGCACTGTGAGGACTTTTAAAATTTGCACCATATCGTCCGCACTTAGCATGTCAGGGTTGGACTTTTGGATTACCTTAGCAAGCCCAACTACTAAAGAAGTATGTGAAAAAACATTATCTTTTCCAGAAATTGCCGTAACTAAGTGATCAAGTAATTGCCGATGAATTTCTTTATCAGTAACAAGAGCAAATTCAACAACTTCATTGATGAAATCGCGAGTATTTTTATTTTTGTTATGTGCAAATTGATTAATAATTTCTAAAGCTAACTTACGATCATGTTGATGGTAAACTCCATTTTTCCTTTCTTCAGAATTTAACAATTGAACTAACTGCAAAGTATCCCACACTTGTTGAGTGGGCATATTAACGTCTAGCTTGTCCTCTTTACTCTCTTTATTAGGTTTTAAGTGAGGCCGTTGCTCTTCACTTAATTTTTGATCTAAAGGGATATATCCAAGATTTTTTGCCTTATAATAGTTAGTATTCGCATCCTCATTTTTACCTGAGGCTTTTAAAACATCTCCGTAACAAACATAAGCAGAGGCTAGCAGCTCTTTAACAGCTTGCGATGGGTTGTCTTTACAGATGTTTTGGAGATCTTCGACACATTGGTGATATAATTTTAAAGATAGCGGGAGCTTATTTTGTTTTTGTGCTTGTTTAGCTTCTTCAAGGTTTTCCCGTATTGATTCTATACTCTTTTTCCCCACTTTGTTGCCAATAAATTTAAACATAATAAATCTCTCCTTGATTGTAAGTTCCATTTCAAATATTAAAATTATGTTCTAATTGTAAACAAGCAAACTACACTATTAGGCCTAAGCTGGTCAAGTTATACCCTTGCCAGCTGAACCATATCGTTCTTATTTTCACTTCAGTAAAATCTAATGCTTCACCGTCTCTTTAGATTGTTTTTCTGCCGCCTGTTTTTTCTCTTGCTTCTGCTGCTCTTGATATAACATTTCAAAATTCATTGGTCCTAAGTAAATCGGTGAGAATCCGCCTTGTATCACTATGTTAGATGCAGCAGCACAAGCATAAGGATATAATTGATTCATGCAATAACCATTCAATACCATTTTTAACTGCACATCATCAAACCCTTTCAATGTATAAAGACCCGCTTGTTGCAATTGAATTCGCCAGAGTAAGTTTCCTTCGTGCTTGCCTGTCAATTGCAAAGTTAATACTGCTTCGTAGGTATGGTCCTCTCGTTCACTAAACCCTGCATGAGCTTGCATATCAACAATAGGATTAGGCATCGCTTTGAGTAACTGAGAAGTTAACGTTGCTGCTTCAAATAAACTGCCTTTGGTATAGATCCGCTGTACAGCAAGCACTTGTTCTGAGCGTTTTTCTTGAGAAACAGATTTAGGTTGTTCATTCATTATTATATATCTCCTGATACGTTAAAAATAGTTAAGGGTTATTCAAACGAGGTGGACCCATTTGTGTTGTGATGCAATCTAACTCGCTACTCCTTGGAAAGGTATCGAGTGTTCGAATTTGGCAGTCTGCTCGAGAAAAAAGTTGAGTGCGCACATCACGCCATTCAACATTCAAACGATTTTCTCCGTTAAACCAAAGACTCGGAGATAATAGCATCGATGGTACCTCGATTTTCAAATCAGCTATTTCCCCTTGCTCCACTCGTGTTTCCAATTCTTTTAACGCACGGCCTTGTGCTGCTAATTTAGCCGAAACGGTTGACCACGTATCCGTTGCTAAACTCGCCATGCTATACCCCAAATTCTGGCCACTGACGGATAATAAAAATAAACCAAATATTTGATCTTCTGTGGGAGGTTGTCCAGGTGCTACTCTCAACTCAGGCAAGCACCATTGACCAAGTGTGGTCGCAGTCACGCTACCGGTAAAACCACCAACCGTATTAACAAGATATTGATAGTCGTGCGCGCAAGCAGTCTCAATTACTGCAAAAGCAACGCTTATGATTCTCACACAATTAGCTGCACTCGGAAAGTAGCGAGAAGGGGGAACAACGATCGCTTTTTCATCATTAATATGTCCCTGACGTAAATATTCGCCCACTTCAAAAGCAAACGTACTTACGCCTAGCATGCGAGCGAGTGTGTAAAACCCGAGATAATAACTATAAGCAAGACCTAATCCAGCTCCTGTTGCTTTCAGTAAACGCGGCACACTCATTTGTTGCAAGTAATAATTAATTGCTTCGGCACTTTGATTAGCTAAATGAGGAGGGGTCACACCCGATACAATTATCTTCATCACTTTTTGATTAAATGTCTTAATCGATTGGACAATTCGACTATCACTCACCCATTTAACAACCGGGCGCCCCACCCAATGGAGTAACTCCGAACCTAAATGAGCGAAAGAATTATGATAGACAAAAGCCACCCCTTTTTTACTTTTGCGCCATAAATAAGGTAACCGCTTATCATGTGCAGCTATCTTATTTTTAATGTCAACTTCCCAAGCGTGAAGCATTTTAAGTTGACTCTTATGAGAGTCCTGCAAATTTTTAAGCAGTTGTTCCGAATGATCTTTAACAAGAAGGAGTTGTGTGAGTGGTTCTATATCCAATACATTTAAACTTTGTTCAACAATGATTGTTCCTTGATAAATTAATTCCTTCGCTCGTTTGTCCCGAGCTAATAATAACTCTAACTCCTCTAGATTATTCCCTAAGTTACCATAACGTTGTTGACGTTGTAATGTTAGCGCTAGATATTTAAACAGCATTACCAAGTAACTCATGACTTGAGTATGTTGTTCTGGGTTTTTTTCTTTTATGTTGTGAAGCGCTTTCAAAAAAATACCCGCACACTGTTTTTGATGCTGTGCCATTACATTTGCAGTTATGGCAGTATGTTTTATTCCTGCCTCTATTCCGTGCTTTAGCGCAATACGTATTTGTTCAGTTAATCCTATAGTAGGATTCACTTGAGGGGGCTCTATGAAACCAAAGTTCACGTGATTTTCGTAAGTTTGTACGATAAATGGTTGAAGCTGAGCTACTAAAGAGTTCTGTATTCCAGCTCCTAAAAGCACGCCTTCTACTTGCTTATATAAACTTCTAAACAACTTTAAACACTCTGCGTCTTTTGAAATGTCATCTGCAGTATGGAGTTTCTTCGCATGCAATAATGAATGTAGTTTTTCTGCAACGGTTTTATTTATCTGAGAAGACTGCATAATAATTGCTACAGGCTTTTTCAATGTACCCAGTAAAAAACACACCCGCCGATTACCCACCTCTTTCCCTCTCGCCAGAAAATAGTTAATGGTATCCTTGATAAACATAGCAGGTAACAATGGCTGACAAGGATAAGCATAAATATCATATTGATCATGCATGCAACGAGAAGGTTTTTCATCTGGTTGATGGCTTATACCATGAATACAGAGAATGGCATGAACTGCTTGCAACGAATAAGGAGGTAATGCTGGGCTTGGATCGTGAAATGTCTCAACCGCTTTATTTTCTGAAAGAATTGGCTTCTCTTTACTTTCTTTTACGTCCTTCTTAATCACCTCATTCTTTTGTAATGTATCTTTAGGCAAAGAAGCAGTTCCTAGTGAAGGCATCACTCGCAATAATGAATTGCCACTTTCAGTGGGAGCTACTAGCACAGAAGTACTTTCTTTTATCTCAACTACCGGAGAATTTGTAACTACAGGAAGAGAAGAGATAGTATCTTGAACCCACCGACGCAAACGGCAAGTCGCATTTGCATCGGGTCGACTGAATTTCTCTGCGAAGAGTGCATGACCAGTTAATATTATCATGACAGCATTATAAATAGCCCAGCCAGCACTATCTGCAATATCGCTCTGCTGTTTATGACTGCCGTTAAAAAACATCACTGGAGAAGAGAAAGTCTTAGGAATGGTGATTTTATTGCCTGAACGGGTCTCTGTATAAGAGCATCCCCCAATCAATAATTGATAAATCTGAACAAAATGCGCGGGCATTTCTTGAGGGCGGTTTGTTATTCTCGCATCCATATAAAAAAGTACTTCATCTTGTGAATTATTTATTGATTCACCAAAAGGAGCTTTATAATTCTTTGGTAGCGCTACACACACCGTCCATTGATTAGACCCCATCTCCGGCAACATCATTACTAAAGGCTTTTGTAAAGATTTTCCTTTCAATATCGATTTGTCTTCTACTGTCTTTCCTTCAACCTGATAACCCGCAATTTGTTTTACCAACGATATATTTTTTGAACGATCAGATTTTAAAGTTTCAATTGCATCGGGAAACACAATAGATATAGATTCACCTAAAATGCTGGTTAATATTGTTTGCAAAATCTCTATCGACATAACAGACGGCTTGATTTGAAGCAAAGGTTCTTTTGGCATCTCAGTTAATGCTGCAAGCTGTTTAAAAAGCGCAGAAAATTTTGAGCCATTCATGGAAGTTTGCATGTCAATCCTCTCTTTTTTACTAAACATTGATAGAAATGAATCTATATTGAAGGTTTTCCTAATAGAGGAAAGGAGGGGATTGTACTAATTATTAACACAATCATCTATCACTTTTTAATAGCGTTATCTTTTTTGCTTGAATATGGCCATAAAGCACGCAGGGGTTTTGCTGGCAGCGGCTGAACTGTACCAAAATCGTACCAAGCTGAGGTAGAATTACTGTGTATTACAGTAGGTTTACATAGATTTTGGTGTGGCTAAAGCACCGCAAGTTATTGATTTAAAAATTAAATTAATTACGCCTATACTGTCTACGAAAAGGTACTGCGATTCTTAAAGAGCTTAATAATCATCTAGTTACAAATCGACATAACCACGAAAGCAAGCATTATAACACCTATTTTTGCCTTAAATAACCCTAACCTGGTGCAGAATTGGTGAAGTGCACTCATAGTTAATGAGGAACTTTTCATAGCCAACATAATTCAAAACGTACTGCGATAGTGCCCATAATTGGGTACTATCGCAGTACAAAATCAAATTTACCTTATGGAACCTTATTTGCCCCACCTTGATTAGCCTGAGCTTTTTTCTGAAGCCTATCCATTCTTTTTCTTAAAACAAAATGATAAGCCTCTCTTATTATCCAGCCAATAAATAAAAACACATTCCAAGCTATTAATGCTCCCACAGCAATTACAGCTATTGCTATCATAATTCCTGCTAGATCACTTTTTTTCCCACCTCTATATGTTAAACCTGGAATACCAGTTCTAATCGAGAATCCTTTTGGGCCAATAGAACCATATTTTGTTCTATAACTCGCTGACACGCCTGTTTTACTGAAGTTAAGTCCAGCACCTTTACCTAATTTAACTCTCTTCTGATATCTGAAACCCATATATTAATACCCAACAATAAAAATTGTAAAAAAAATAAATCTATAATTACTGGCCATTTAAGCCCACTCTACCACCTTCTGATGCATCTTCAGATTCACACACTGGAGCCGCCGTTCTTTGTCCTGCCATACAATGTGCAGCACTTGGTTGAACCCTTATCAATATCATGTACGTGTTATGGTTTTGTTGCTCTGCATCGTGGATATGCTGAACACCCCCAAAATGAATTTCCCATATTACGTCCTCTTCGAGCAGTTCTCCGAACCATCACAGAGTTACATCGATAGCATTTCATTGCATTTGTCGTACTAGCTGATGCCCCTTGATATGAATTATTCGTACTCTTTGATCCTAGTACCGCAGACACTGACTTCTTGGAAGCGCATGCTGGTTTTGAGATACCCAAAAATTCCAGATCCACTTCAACTTGAGCTCGTGCTGCAACTAACTGATTAAGCTTACTGTCACTGGTTGTAATTCGCGCCTGTATTTGGTTCAGTATTTGCCGAAACTCCATAAAGCTTGATGAAATACGATTGACTAAAGCATCAGATTTTTTCTTAAACTCACTTTCAATTTTTGCTTGAGTCTTTGTGTCCATAGACGATATTTTTGAATTATATACAAACTTACGCTCATGAGCTTCACGCCACTCAAGCAGTCTTGTAGCAGTCACCTCACCAAATCCTGGAATTTCTATAATGTCAGATTTATTTATATCAGCTGCGGTTTCAATACCAAAAGAGGCCAAAACAATTTTTTTATTAGACCCAATTCCTAGTATAGTTGCTCTGCTCAATAAGAACTGATCTAGATAATTTGATAACTGATTTTTACGATGATCTGACCTAAGCTGATTTAACGCTTGCGATTCAAGTGCTGCAAGATTTCGCAATTCATTTGCAGAACTCTCTAAGCCAGATCGAATTTCGTATAATTTCTCCACCCCTGACCTCTGCTGCCATATCACCAATGCATCATTAAACGCGTCATCTGCTTTTTTATAACGATCAATCCACTTGCTATTATTAATGGATGCATTAGAAAATTGTGACCAACAGAAAATAACTGCAATTATCCATATAATGAAAAGTGTTGGCGCGTAAACCCAAGCGAACACTGCCGCTATTATCCCTACAACCGAAAATATTTTTACACCTTGCAACGAAGAAATACTTTGTTGTGCATCATGACTTGGAGAAATGATTGGAGAAGTTGATAATTTTGGGTTTATGTAATTTACTTGTGGTATAGAAATTTTTTCAATTTCAGCCCATATTTTATCGATGCTCATGTTTGGGTGAATGGTATATGTCGCTGAAGATATTACCAGCGGTGCTATAAATAATACCGCACCACTATTATATTCCATCCTGCACCACGGGCAGCTTTTTCCCCCCGACGGATAATAATGCATGGGATTTGTTTCACATCGATTTAGTTGTGACTCTAGTCGTTTAAGAGTTTCAATCCACTCTGCAGGACTGGGGCGCGATAATGAATCTACGCCAAATGCGCGCTCAAAATCATTTGCGACATCGGAAGGAAAATCATCAAGAGTCACGATAGAACCCGGGGGCGTCATCTGTGTTTTACGCAGACGGGAATATGCGAATAGATTTTTTGCTATAGCTTGCTCAAGAGAAAGATTCTGGTCTGGATGTCGCCCTGCATAAGGGTGGCGTCCCATAAAAAGTAACTGAAATATTGCAATAGCAAGCCCGAAATAATCATGATGTTTCGTTCGAACTACACCCTTTAGACTTCTACCTTGCAACTCAGGAGGCGTGAAGTCAGGAACTCCAACTAAACAGGGAAAATGCTTTCCATTCTCCTCAAATTGAAAACTATCTGCGTCAATGATTGCAACGGTCGCATCGTTGGATACAAGAATGCCTGAGTGATTGATATCACCTATCACACAAGTCGTCTGATGAACTTGACCAACAGCCCTTGCTATATTTGTAGCTACTCGAATTAAAAATCTATAGTCTGCATTAGGAAAGTGTATCTTTCTGGATTTTGGTCCGTATGCTTCATGTAGTGGACGATGCCCAGAAACAAGATTCATCGCAAGACCAGCAAAGATACCAGCTTTTGTTTTAACTACACCCTTAGGAAAAGCTACTAAACTTGTCTTCTCAGCAAGCTTATGCCTCACCATCGAAGAAACCTTAGCTTCTCGCTGAGTGTTTTCAGGACCGGTATAAATTTTTACTGCTGTACCCGGATAGCTTGAGGTCAAATAAACCACACCTTCACCCCCGCGACCTATTTGCTTTCCCAGCAATAGGGGTACGCCATCTAAATAATATTGAGTCTTAGCCTTAGTCATAATGAAGAGAGCAGGATTAGACTCTTGTCGTCATCTGTACGCGAACATACACGCTCGCTATCAAGAAAGGCTCCAAGAGCGGATGAGAGGCTTTGATTATGACCTATTATTGGGGATTGATCTAAAGATCGGATCATCGCATTAAAGAATGGCTGGTGAGGCATTAGCCCACTTTGATCTAAACCTATATCTTCTATTCCATCGCTGAATAGTGCATATCCATTATATGCCTCAGATACCTCAGTCACCCGCAAACGTGGAACTGGATCATCTGTCACGAAGTAAGTCGTAGAAGCATACTCACCATTTTCGGGCCAGGATAATGCTGTCCATTTACCCGTATTATCACGCGCAACTACTGCTCCATCACCAATATGCGCAATAACAGATCGATCTTGAGATGCAATGAGCATCACTAATGTTGAAGCGAAGCTTTGTCTTCGTACGGCTCTATTGTTTGCGGCATTGCCTAAAGAATCCCGAACATTATCGAGCCACGCCCACATGTCGTCGCTGCTTGGTAAGTCATCACTAGCTTTAAAATGAGCTTTCAATGCTAAGGAAAGAGTCCGACAAACTATAGATGCGCCTTGCCCGCCAAATTCGGCGCTGCCAGCCCCGTCAGCTACGATAGAACAAATGATTGGGGATTGTGAGGGCGCTAGAAAGCATTTGAATGCATCTTGCTTTCTAGTTCCCAGTCGTTGATGTGATGTGCCTATACGGGAACTTGCAACCCAACGCCACTGGTTCATATTATCCAGCCACTGCCCATCCATCGGGTGTTGCAGGGTTTTGAAGAGGCACAACCTCGCCAGGACTTGACTGTGAAACCATGCTGAGCGAACTGGATAGCCATGCAAACAGCTCACGGAAAGCGAGACCTTTGAGCTTTAACGGTTGTCGTACAGAGATTTTTTCTAAAATGGACATATCTGCGTCTTCGACACCAACGGCATAGAACATGAACTCTTTCTTGCTTTCGCCAGAATGTACTTTTTGTGCAGCACCATCCCAGTTATCAGTAGGTGCACCATCAGTGATGAGAAATATCCATGGGCGATAGTATTTAATACCGTTTGCCCGATAAGATTCTTTTCGTTCTTTAAGCAGCTGGATACCTTCGGTAATTGCTGCGCCCATCGGCGTTCCGCCAGTTGCACTCAAAGTTTCCGGATAAAAACCATCGACAGTTGTGAAATGAGTTTTTACTGCGACAGGACCAAAAGTCATAATGGCCAGTTCAACACGTTTTGCAGCTAGAGCATCCGATTGAAGCTCATCTCTAAACGCAATCAAACCAGCGTTAAGTTCTTTGATACGTTCGCCAGACATAGATCCAGATGTATCAAGGAGAAGCAAACAAGGACAACGTTGTTCGGGATTTTCAGCGAACTCTGCATCAGCAAATGGCTGTTGGGTAAAATCGTCTGTCATGTGTGTCTCCGCTAACAAGATATAACTTAGGTACAAATCCGGGGGATAATAGCTGTTCAGTTATTAAGCTGTCAACGTTTTATTCATACTCTTTTGAATTGCACTCTCAATATGGCCTACGAATAGAACAGGATTTGATGCCCATTGCTGATCCCATGTAATCCAATGCGCATAACCCGAATTAGTATTCTCATACAATCTATTCGGGATAATCGCATTTACGTTCAATAATCCTGGGGTACGTGCACACGTTGGCAAGCAAATCCCAAGCAACGCATGTTGATGATGAAGTGTGGAATAAATCTCCCAATCTACATATTTTCTTTTATAGGTTTCAGCGCCACAAAGCACTATCGTTAGGGATGATCCCTGAATATATTCTTCGCGTATAGCGCGACTGATATATTCTGGGTCATCACTACGCACAGGCTCTCCCAATGCACGGTCAGTAAATAACTCTAAACGACCTGATAAATGTTCCTCAAACCGCTGGATGTTTCTAATGGATGAATTAATTGAGTTCGTACGAAATTTTTATAAAACCTTAAGCGACACAAGCGATATTAACGTCAAGAGAAATGAAACGTGGCAATTAGCAAAAAGAAAGACAGCCCATTCTATTACACAAGATTCTCAATCTGCGGAATCAGAGTGCAGGAGTCTACTCGATGCTCTTCAAAAAGAGACGCGCAAGAATATGAAGAAAAACGAAGGAATGAAATAAGACAACAAATCATGCTTGGCAAAAAACCAAGTATGACATGGCCAGACGCCGTAGTACGCTGGCTTAAGGAAATGCAGCATAAAAAAAGCTTGTACAATGACATCTCTCTTTTTAAATGGTTACAAAAACATTTAAACAAATATCAGCTATCCCACATAACCAAAGACGTAATTGAAAATCTTGCCCAAATTAAAGAAAAAGAAGAGGTTACTGCAGCAACTGTTAATAGAATGCTAGCGCTAATTCGATCTGTATTAATGCGAGCATGTAGACATTGGGAGTGGATAGATAAAGTGCCTTTGTTTCGCTTACGAAAAGAAAATAATGCTCGCGTTAGATGGCTACGCAGAGAGGAAGCAAATAAATTATTGGCAGAGTTACCATCGCATTTGCAAAACATGGCTAAATTTACTTTAGCAACTGGATTGCGCGCAAGTAACGTGTCATATCTTGAATGGAAAGATGTTGATATGGTAGCTAAGCATATCGTTATTCATCCTGAACAGAGCAAAAATAAAAAAGCATTAGGTGTACCATTAAATCAAGATGCGCTTAATGTTTTAAAAAACCAAGTAGGCATGCACCCCCGGTACGTTTTCGTTTACAACAATAGGCCTGCCACTCAATGCAGTACGCGAGCTTGGCGGAAAGCATTAGCACGAGCTGGTATTGAAAACTTTAGATGGCACGACTTGAGGCACACCTGGGCAAGCTGGCATATCCAAAATGGAACGACATTACAGGAACCAGATGGTCGGGAGTTCGAATCTCTCCGGGCGCGCCATTAATTCTTGGTATATACCGGAAACATGGATAACACTTTTTTGTTTAAAGAGCGATATATCATTTGTTTGATATTTTATAAAATTTTTATTATTCAACAATAAGTTTTTTGTCACTCATCAAGAATTCACTAAACGCAATAGGATACATCGGTTCACTAAAATAAAATCCTTGTATCATATCGCAGCCGTGCTCTTGTAAAAATTTCAATTGTTCCTTTGTTTCCACTCCTTCCGCAACAGTCTGCACATTTATATTTTTTGCCAAATCAATTGTGTTTGCAACAATTGCTCTGCTATCAGCATTCGTAGCTATATCTTTAATAAAGGATTTATCAATTTTTAATTTATCAATCGCAAATAATTTTAGGTTAGTTAATCCTGAGTATCCCGTCCCAAAATCATCAATTGATAAACTTAAACTCATGGCTTTAAATTGTTTAAGAATAGGAATTACCTCATTTTTGAAAGCTTCCGACTCAGTCAACTCAAGCTCAAGGTATTCTGGCCTGATATTAGTCTCTTTTAATATTTGGGTAATGGTTTGTGTAATATTTTTTTTGCGCAATTGCTTAGCTGAGAAATTTACTGAAATTTTTAATGAATTAAATCCCAGATCATGCCAATGCTTTGCTTCTACACAAGCGGTACGCAACACCCACTCTCCCAAGGCAATAATAACCCCATTGGCTTCAGCAAGCGGGATAAAAATTGTTGGCGAAATCAAACCTAATAATGGATGCTTCCAACGAACCAATGCCTCAGCACCGCAAATTACCCCAGTTTTTAAATCTACAAAAGGCTGATACTGTAAAAGAAATTCGCCTTTTTTCACTGCTGTATGTAAATAACTCTCAATTTCTATTTGTTTAGATAAATCAGCATTAATTTTAGCATCATAGATATTTAAGCTATTGCCACCCTGCTGTTTAGCACGCAACATAGCTGCGTCTGCATTCATCAGCAGTGACTTAATATCTCTTCCATCTCTTGGATAGGTACTGATACCTATGCTGGCAGTAAGCTTAATCCCCTGCTGATCATCAATGCGAACAGGGTCATCTATACATGAAAAAAGATATTCCGCATTTTCTTCAAGTTCACCGAATTTTGTAACTGGCTCCAATAGGATAACAAATACATCTTTACGAGAAAGAGTAAGACTGTAATGAACGAAGTTAAAATGCAGCCTTGAAAGCTTTTCAAAAATATTTTGCAGACGCTGTGCAACAGCTTTGATAACGAAGTCACCCGCTTGATGTCCCAGACCATTGCTAATTTTTTCCATTTCATTTAAAGAGAAAAAAATAACTGCAAATGAATGATTAGTTTTAATGGCTGATTCTATATACTTTAATAATGATCGCTGATTAGGTAAATCCGTTAATAAATCATGAGTAGCTTGATGCTGTACTAATTTAAGAGAATTTTCCAACTCGAGAGTGCGCTCTTGAACACGCTGTTCAAGAAATTTATTCATATTTTCCAGCTTTTGATTAAGAAGCGTATTTTCGAAGCTAACTTTAAAGAATTTTTTTATCAACCGGTCCCCAAAATAACAGGCCGCCACTAAAAATGCTCCCAAAATAAAGAGGCTTATACCAAATGCCAAATTTAGATTAGGGTCATAACCTATAGTCATTCTGGAATAAATCGTTAAATATAAACGATAAAATATCGTAGGAATCAATAGGCAACTTATACTAAGCACAGCAATAATAAAATCTGTTACGGATGAAAAACTAAATCCCAATACAACAACCTGTAAGAAAGTAATTATGTATAATTCATAATGTGCGTCATGAGATACAAACAATATACCTATGCTACCCCAGATTAAGCATATCGCTGCCAATAGGAAAAAAAATCCCTTCCGCCACATTTTTAATAAGTCGGGTTTGGCTATGCTACCGCTATAATAATTAGCCCAAACAATATTCGCTACATTAGCTAGAACAAGAGCAATATACCAACCGATGAGTAATGATAAACTTACTTCGCCATAAAGAATCCAAATCACAAATATTCCAGATAAGACATTCGCTACCGCTCCAAGTTTAATCATATTGTAGTGTGATTTTACAACTTCAAATTCAACTTTATGCTCAATCTCTTGTTTCTCAGCTGCATTAAGCGAAGAAGATTTAGTAAAACGATCGGAAATAATGTGATTTCCCATACGCAATTATCCTAGTGGAATGAAACTAAATATTTTTTTCTGCCAACTCTTTTTTATATCCAATTAAATAAGGAACATGTGACATTGCCTTTTTCGACCACAATCTACCCACTTCCCATTTATATCCAGGCGCATTGACTCGACTAATTAAACTTTCCAACTCTTTGGGAGAATACGTACGCAAGTTCGATACAAAATAATCCCACATATTGGTTACGAGTGTAATCGGTAAAATGTATGTCAGAAAAAATTTTTTCCAATTTAGCCTTTTAGCAAATGGCGTCATTAATAACATAAGAATAGGGCTTAATAAAACGCGGATAAAATCGAGTGGGTGACGTTGAGTACATTCAAATATTGCAATTGGCGCACCATTATTAACAGCATCCTGTAATATTTTTACTGCTTGGTCGGGTGTAAAGTGATGAAATGAAGAAAAAAATGTCCGCATGCCTTTCAACGAAGAAGGCATTCGAGTTGCATCAAGAGAATCCTTACAAGCCATAATCCGATTTGGATAGCGAGATGCTAAATTTTCAAATAATTTAATGTTAGGGTATTTATCTGTAAGAGTAATAGTCGTTGATTTTTTTCCCGCTTCATCTAGGTATTTTCGCAAATGTGTGTTAGGTCCACCACTACCTGAGCAACAGTCGATAATCGAATTAATTTTTGTTTTATCTATAAGCTCATGGATTTTCTTAAAAGCAGGTTCATAAATATTTAATATGTTATATAAACTCAGCAAAAAGTCTGTCGTTGCTTCACGTACTATGCGAGGACACCATTTTAGATCTTCAAACTCAAATAAGTGGATGCGACCCATTTGTTTTCCTCCCTAAAAGTCAAACATGCGCATTCTCATAGTGGTGCTATAGCTTCTAACTTAACAATTGTAGCTAAATATTCCTCAATTTGATATATAAATTATGATCAACCTTTACTATCTAATTGGCACTATTATGGTTTGTACCTTGAGTAATATTATTGTATCATTAGCATGAATCAAATTTTCAAAAGGGACATTAATTGATACGGAATATTTTCAGAAAAATTATTTATTTAAACATTAGTTTTGCACTCATCGCTGCATCGTCCCACGCAATAGCATCTGATTTCAGTCTTCCTTTTATAAACGCTGCTGGATTAGGCACTCTTTATGCAGATTGGGCAACTTCCGCGAACGATGCGAGTACAGCCTATGCCAATCCCGCCGGCCTAGTGAAATTGAATCACCAGCAATTAATGATTGGGGCTTTAGGTATTCAGGGCAATACAAGATTCACTGGAACATCCATCCCATCTGCTCCGCCCGCTCCGCCAGAAAAAGGCTCAGCCTCAAGTAGAATAGGCGCGGTGTTTCCCGTATTTTATTATGCAGTTCCTCTTTCTGATAAAGCTGCTTTTGGTTTCGGCGTAAATACTCCATTTGCATTAGGAACAATTTATCCAAAAGATTCTATTGTGCGTTATATTTCCACAAGATCTAAAGTTGTTGTGATTAATATAAGTCCAAGTTTAGGTGTGCAATTAACAGATCGAGTATCTGCCGGCCTTGGCTTGGACGCTGCTCGCTTAGCATTTACTTTGAATAGTATGGTTGAATCCCCTATTCCATTTCCCGACTCTGAAAGCCAGAATAATTTGTCGGGATGGGGTTATGGCTGGCATGGAGGTATCTTATTCCAAGCTACGCCATGTTCTCGCATCGGTTTAAGTTTCAATTCTAGGATGATGTTCCATACTACAGGAGAAAGTAAAATTTACGCACCATTACCTCTAGGTAATGCCAGAACCACGAATCAAAGAACCTATGCCGCATTACCCGCGCGCGCGCAATTAACTTTACAACATGATATCAATCAACAATGGACTATCATGGGCACTTTCTTCTATACCAACTGGAGCACCTTAGAAAAAATAACCATGAGACATGTAATCATTCCGGGTGGAAACACAATTGCAGAGGTTATTTCGCTGAATTTTCATAACACTTTTGATTACTCTGTAGGTACAAGCTATAAAATAAATGAAAAATGGTTGCTACGCACTGGCGTACAATTCATGAATACACCATCAAATGCGCGGGATCGCGCTGTCGCAGATCCCATCGGTAGCGCTACGATTGTTGGTTTTGGCGCACACTATCAACAAAATCCGTGCATAGGCTATGATGTTGCTTACGCGCACTCATTCTTCAAGCAAGCATCAGTGCACTTATCCACACCTGTTGCTGCATTAATTGGTCATAATAATACACAAACAAATGTTTTTGCTGCGCAAATGGCGTGGAATATTACTTAAATAAATCCTCCCCGCTTCGCAGGGATAACGTTTTATTGAATAAGCGCCTCACTAATTTTTTGTAAAATTTGATTTTTGATGTAATCTTCTTTAATAAAAAGATGCCCACTATCAAATTCATGAATTTCACATTTTACTCGTGTGCGTTCAGCCCATGACAGATGATCTTGATGGGAAACCCACGTGTCGCGCTTACCTCCAAATACTGTGATAGGTAAATCAAGCGGTTCTGCATCGCGATATTGGTAATTTTTCACAATACTCATATCTCCGCTAAAGATTGGCAATAGTACTTTTACAATGTCCTTATTCATTAGATGATTGCCATAGTCAGCAATACCATTTTCATTAAAAATAGCGGATAACTTTGTTAATTTTTCATCGCTTAATCTCATAACAGATGCTGGATTACTCATATCGAATAAATTGATATCGATTGCCTGCAATTGTTGAATAATTTTATCCAAGCTTTTTGTAGGTGTCCTAGGATCAGGAAATGCTGATACAAAAAGATGACGTGGTTGTGGTAAGTGACGTTTACGTAGCTGTCGCGCAAGCTCAAAACCAATGAGTGAACCAAAGCTATGTCCAAAAAAAGCAAATGGCAAATTAAGTTCCGGTTGGAGACTTTCAATTAAAGCATCCACTATTGTGTTGAGATTATCCATTGGCTTTTCATCCATTCGATGCTCCCTACCTGGCAACTGTATCGGGCAAACTTCTACAGAATCGGGTAAATCTTTTTGCCAATCGCGGTATATAGATGCCCCGCCACCACCATATGGAAAACAAAACAAACGCGCTTTTACATTCGATTGAATCTGTCTGTAGCTAATCCATACATTAGAATTATTCTCTGTGCTGGTGGATTGACTTGTGCTAGCTTGTATAGCAGATGAACCCTGAACGTTGTTTAGTACAAAATCGGCAAGTTCAGCAATAGTGGGTCCCTCTAAAAGAGCTTGCATAGAGTAAGTTACATCCAATCCCACTTCCAAAGTCCTCATCAACACTAATGCCATTAAAGAATCTATCCCCATGGCACTCAATGAACGATTAATTTCAATATCTTCCTTGGGCATTGAAAAAATAAGAGCAATTTGTTCTGACAAAAAGTTAATAATATATTCTTGACGTTCTTTGTGTGGCAATGATGTTAAATCAATTTTTTTATGCTGCTCCTTTGCTTGCATAATTTTTTCTATTTGAATTTTATTATCTAATTGTGTCAATGTTACATTTACAAATTCAGCAATCAGTTGATTTTCTTGGTTAACTAAATAGCAATCTCCTATTATTTGCCCTTCGGTCGCCGTATCACTTTTTAATGTACCAAACAAATAAAAAGGCCCTTTTTTCATCCCATAAAAAACAGCTTTTTTAATGCCGGAAGCAATATAAGGTTTAACTAATTCTGGAGGTAACAATTTAAATATAGGCTGTATGGATGCATCGATAATGCCAGGATGAATGCCTAATACAAAAATTTCATTTTTCTCAACAGTAATCGCGGGTTGGCGAAATTCGCATATAATCTCTTTCTCTCCCCGCCAGTATTGATGCGTCCAACGAATACTTTCCCCTGCTGGCATCCCCATTGCAATCACTCTTTCGTAGAGTTTTTCTGCAGGTTCATTTATAGGACAACGTTTTTTAATGGCTTCAATTGAATCTATTTTTTTATCTGCCATCCTAGTTAAAATTAATTTACCTTTAGTATGATGGACCCAATTTTTTTGCCCATAGGTATTACTGAAAAAATTATAGGAAAAAATATTTTCATCCAATTTCTCCAAAATAACGTGAATCGTGATAATGGTGTTATTCGGCGCGATTAACGGCGATAAAAATGCATGATCTTCTATTGCAAAAGTAGGCTGCTGAGAAAGCTGCTTTGCTGTAAATGCAAAAATTTCCATATAATAACCCGCATGCAAAATATTATAAGTATCTTGGATATCAGGTACATTCTTACTGTCGACCTTAAATTCAAATTGCAAAGTACTCAATGGGGAAATGATCTGTTTTGCTTGCAATGGGTAAGGATCGATGACAGCATCAGGCGCTACTTGCAGCTTATGTCCCACCAAGGGTGGCCAATAATCTTTGTGCTGCCATGGATACAATGGCAAATCAAGATAAGGATAACTTCTTCCTTCTTCCTGTTTTTTCCAATCTATATTGGCACGATTAACATACGTGATGGCGAGCGAAAACAAATCCCTCCTTTGCTCTCCACTCGAAAATTTTGTTGCATCTATTTTATCTTTTTTAAGGTTAATAAAAATATTTTCTGAATTAGCAAAGCTTTCTAAGGGTTGATTTTTTAATTTGCATAATGCCTCATATAACTTCATTGTCGAATTAACGGTAATCGCTAAACGACAAAAATAATGTGAGCGTCTTAAATGCATATTATGACAAATTTGTCCTAAATCCAGTGAAGGATTTATTTCTAAATAAGCACACCATTTATCAATAAATAAGCTCAATGCGGTTTTATCTTTTGCAGATAAGGTAAAAATCTCTGTTTTGCCAAGATCATTAGATAATGCAACAGGTTTTTCTTGATCAGACAACTCTCGCATAACAACATGCGTATTTGTTCCACCGAAACCAAATCCACTCACGCCTGCCATTCGATGCGAACCATACCTTGGCCAATCTTCCATTTTCTGCGGAATTTGGAAATGATATTTATCAAAAGCAATGTGTGGATTCGGTGTCGAGAAGTTAACATGGGGTGGAATTTTAGCATGCGAGAGAGCAAGGGCAACTTTAATAACACTTGCAACACCTGCCGCAGGTTCCAAATGGCCAATGTTAGTTTTTACTGAACCAATCCAGCAGGGTTTTTGCTTATCCCGTTTTTTACCAACCACTTCGCCTAAAGCTTGTATTTCGATTGGATCCCCCAGAAAAGTGCCTGTTCCATGACATTCCATATACGATAGATCATGTGAATCAATCTTGGCAGCCTGATGAGCGGATTTTAATAACTCTTCTTGCTGCAATCCATTTGGTGCCGTTAATCCATTGGTTTTTCCATCTTGATTAATTGCGCTGCCTGTAATAACGGCATAAATTCTATCATTATCTTTTAATGCTTTATCTAACGGTTTTAATACAATAACACCTACCCCTTCTCCCTGCACATATCCATTCGCATTTGCATCAAATGTTTTACATTGTCCATCCGGCGATAACATTTTTGCTTTTGTTAACACAAAATTGACATACGGCAATAAATTAAGCTTGGCACCACAGACCAGTGCTAATTCACAAGTATTATTACTGTAAATTTTAACAGGCCAAATGTAACGCTGCCAATGAAGAAGAACATGCGGAATCAATAATGATACTGGGTCCACGTAAATCAAATAAATAAGATATTCGGTTTGCTGCAATGCTAATAGCATTTCCTGTTGGCAGAAATAACGCATCCATTTCCGATATCCATTTCTTGCATATGCGCCAATTGGCTCACATATAAACTTGAAAAAACACCTGTTTTTGAACCGGCTAAATTTTCTACCGGGAGACCTGCATCTTCAATTGCTTCATAAGCAACCTCCAATAATAAGCGATGTTGCGGATCCATGCGTAATGCTTCACGCGGACTAATCCCAAAAAAATACGCATCGAAAGCAGAGATGTCAGATAAAAATCCTCCCCAATAGGGATGCTGCGGATCACGTAATGCAATTTCCTGCGTTCCCTTTAATTGCTCCCAGCGTTTCTCTGACAGACGAGAAATAATATTGCGACCTTCACTCAGCATTTTCCAATAGGCTTCTTTTCCTATCGCCTCCGGAAAACGACAACTTAAGCCAGTAATCGCAATTGGCTGTGAGTAATTAGCTTGTCGTTCTTGCAATAATTGTTTTAGTTTTTTAATGGTGTATAGTGCTTTTTGCAATGTTACCTGTTCTGTCATTATTAATTCCTTAAATATTTTGTGAGAAAATCATAACTTTAGTCTCGTTATTGCGAGCATAAATGGTGTTATAAGTCAGCAAACTCTTCCAGCTCAGCCTCTAATAATTTTTTAAGTTGCTCGTTGTCTAAGTGTGCAGTTTCTTGTAAAAATTGACTCTCATCTTTTGTTGCAAATGTATCAACTTCAGATTCGCTAACTATTTTTTCTACTGCCGCCGGCTTAAAAGTTTGCACAATAAATCTAACCAACTGGCTCGCAGTTGTATAACGATAAAGATCCATCGGTGTAAGAATATCTGGAAAATTCTCGTTAAGTTCAGCAACAAAATTAATCCCTATAATAGAATCCATGCCATAATTCATAAAAGCAACATCGGGATCAATTTCAGAAACCTCTAACGCTAATAACTTAGAAAGTGTATTTAATACTAATAAAAATATATTATCGTACTCTACAGACACTTCTGGTTGTATTTTTTGCTCGCTTACTGCTACTTTTTCAACAGGTGGCTCAACAAAATTAACTTGCTCTACTTTTTCTTTGATCGCTATAGGAGCTTGTTCATTTGTTTGCACATCTTGGGTTGGCACCCAACAACGTCTTTTTGCAAAGGGATACGTTGGAATATAACATTTTTTTGGCTTGTTATTTGCATAAAGCTTTTCCCATGCAATCTTAACGCCACTTATCCATAACTCGACTAATTTTTCATGCGCTCCCGCCTGTATCAACACAGATAAATTTTCATTACTATGCTTTATTTGAGCTGAATGATTAATCCAAATTTGATTAGCGAGTTGCTTAGATTGCTCAACATACGAAGTTAACTTATGCAGTAAGTCGTTATAAGAAGACGCTATAATCGCCAAGCGTGCGAGCATACTTTCACGACCAATTTGCGAGGTATAGCACACATTACTTAACCAGTTATTTAATTTTTCTTCCGAGGAATATTTTTTACTCTCATTAATAAAAAATTCTTGCATCTTCTTAGCATAACCAAGCAGCCGTTCTGCATTGAATGCCGATACTAAAAAAATAAAGGGACTGTTGATTTTTACGTTTTGGCTAGTTTCAAGTGAAGTGAATTCTTCAATAATTAAATGGACATTCGTTCCGCCCGCACCAAATGAACTGACTCCGGCACGACGTGGTGCCCCCTCAGCTGGATGCCATTCACTTAATTCACGTTGCACATAAAAAGGCGTTTGTGCAAAATCAATATAAGGATTCAATTTTTCTGCATGCAATGAAGGAACGAGTTTTTTATGTTGCAATTGCAGCAATACCTTTGTGAGCTGTGAAATTCCGGCAGCAGATTCTAAATGTCCAATATTTGATTTTACCGAACCAATCGCACAAAATTGTTTATCTTGTGTCTGTTGTTCAAATGCTTCTTGTAATCCTCTCATTTCAATTGGATCACCCAGAGACGTTCCTGTGCCATGCGCTTCAATATAAGTGATGGTACGTGGATCAATATTAGCTTTGGCCAACGCATTTTTTATCAACATCGCTTGTGAATTGGGATTAGGTACCGTATAACCACTGGTTTTCCCGCCATGATTCATGCTGCTGCTTTAATCACCCCATAAATACGATCATTGTCTCGGATTGCAAGTGAAAGTGGTTTAAGTAGAATCGATCCCACACCTTCCGCAGGGACATAACCTGACCCGCCTCAGCAAAACTGGCACAACGACCTTGATCTGACATAAAACTATAGCTACCCAGCATATGATATTTAGCAAGGATGCAATGATAAATTTACCCCACCGGCAATTGCCATTGTGCATTCACCGCGCGCAATACTTTCACACGCTAAATGAATGGCAGCCAATGATGATGAACACGCTGTATCCACTACATAACTAGGCCCATTCAAATTAAGAAAATAAGAAACACGATTCGCCATCGGAGAACAGTTGAATATCAAGTGGTATGCGATTGCCTTTAAACCACTCTTCCGCGATAAACAAGGGATAAAAATTATAAGTCACTCCAGCAAAAACACCTACATTATTATTAACTGTCTGTTGTAAGCTTTCACGCGTATATCCAGCATCTTCTAAGGTTGCCCATGCGGATTGCATAAATAATCTTTCTTGCGGATCCATTAAAGCAGCATCGCGTGGTGCAATGCCAAAAAATAAAGGATCAAATTTATCAACATCCGGAATAAAACCACCATACTGATAATATTTTTCTTTTCCACCCACCATCACTGGATAATCTTTATAATTCCAGCGTTCAATCGGCACTTCAGTGATACAATCACGTCCTTTTTCTAAATTGTCCCACAACTCGAAAATATCTTTTGCCATTGGATAAATCCCACTTAATCCAATGATGGCAATTTCTTCTAAATGATAATTGCTATTTATCACCTCTTTCTCCGATACAAAATTTGATGGAGCCGCAATTTTATTATCTGAATACATCATGCCTACATTATTGTTATTTGCTGTCGCTTTAAGAGCCAAATTTTTCAGCACAGGATTAAATTTCTGTTGGAAATAAGTGGCTAATTCTTTTAACTGACTTCTTTCATATAACAATGTTTTTGGTAATGTGCCAAAATCTTGTTCCAAACGTTCAGTAATCTCTAACCCTAAAACCGAATCAACACCATACACCTCATACGTCACATCAACAGCAATGTTTTCCAGCGGCATATGTAGCTTTTCAGAAAAAATTGTTTTTAGATAATGTTGTGTAAATTCTTGCAAATCCACTGTTGAAGCCACTGGCATCGCAGATTGCAACGTTGGCTGGATAATAGGCACAGAAACAGGCGATATTTTTGCATCAAACCAATAACGTTGTTTTACAAATGGATAGGCGGGCAATGATCCTACACGTCGAATTATTTCACCAGTGTAAAATAAATTCCAATCGATGGGATAACATTTAATATATAAATCGGCTAACAATAATAACTTTTCTCTATATGTTTCTGGCGCTATATCTACGTGACCTTTTAAAGCTTCTAATACAGATTTGTATATTTCTGTAAGGACTGGCCCATTTGAACCCGTTGTTTTATCAATAGTCATTATACAATGCGTAGGTTGCTGACCATTTATTAAAGCTTGCAATGATTCAAGCAACTCATTTAATGAACTAACAACCAGTGCACAACGCACATCAAAATGCGCTTTCCCAACATTCAGCGTGAAGCATAATGACTCTAAATTAGCTTTATGAAAATTATCTTTTAACCACTCATATAAATCGATTATTTTTTGCTTTAAGCTTTCCTCTTGTTTAGCAGAAATAGTTAATAAGTAATACGGTTTTTGTTCGCGTACTGCTGGTTGATGTGATAAGGGTTCTTCAAGCACCACATGCGCATTCGTTCCGCCAAAACCAAATGAACTCACCCCTGCGCGACGCGGAATTTCGCCACCTTTTTCCCCTTTTAATCTTTCCCATATTTGGGTTTTATCAATAATATAAAATGGACTATCGGTGAGATTAATATAGGGGTTTAATTCGTTAAAATGTAAAATGCCCGGAATTTTTTCATGCTGCATCGCCAATAAAACTTTTATAATCCCTGCAATACCTGAAGCCGGCTCTAAATGTCCAATGTTGGTTTTAAGAGAACTTAGGCCGCAATACGATTTTTTATGATTTTTCCCGGGCATAAGAACACTAAACGCTTGCTTTAGCCCTTCAATTTCAACCGGGTCACCTAATTCTGTTCCTGTTCCGTGAACTTCTATATAAGTAACGGTTCCAGGATCAATATCTGCTTCTGTGTACGCTTTAATTAACAATGCACTCTGCGAAGCAGCATTAGGCGCCGTTAAAGACTGCGCCTTACCGCCATGATTAACCGCAGTCCCCTTGATGACACCATAGATATGATCACCATCGATTTGCGCTTGATGTAAAGGCTTGAGCAAAACCGCTGCCACACCTTCTCCCTTAACATATCCATTTGCTGTTTTGTCAAAAGTCTTACAGCGTCCATCGGGAGATAATGCGCCTAGTTGACTCGTGATAACAAAAGTATCCGGATTCAACATTAAACTCACACCACCCGCAACCGCAAGAGAACATTCGCCATTACGAATCGCATTGACCGCACGATGAATAGCGACTAAAGAGCTTGAACAAGCTGTATCGATAGCTTCACTTGGCCCCTGAAAATTTAGAAAATAAGAAACGCGATTCGGCAACATACTATGCGAATTTCCTGTCGCAACATAACCATGCAATTCATTTTTTTCTTTTGCTATTAAAGTTTGATATTCAGAGAATTCAACACCAGCAAATATACCGACCTTATGTCCCGAAAAACTGATGGGGTTGTACCCTGCATCTTCTATTGTTTTCCACACAATCTCTAAAAAGAGCCGGTGTTGCGGATCCATGAGATTTGCTTCACGTGTCGAAATATTAAAAAAACCCGCATCAAATGTATCAACTTCTGTTAAAAAACCTCCCCATTTAGAGTTTGTCTTATCGGGATTTTTTTTCGCATCCCCATAATTTTCGCGCCAATTCCAACGGTTGATAGGAATTTCACTCACTAAATCATTGCCTGCTTGTAAATGTTCCCAGAAAGCGGATAAGTCTTTTGATTGGGGGAATAAACCCTGTATTCCAATAACCGCAATCGGTTCAAAATGAGAAGGCATGAGAGCTGCAGCAGAAATCGAAACATCTGACTCTGAAACGGGTATATCTATTGTCTGATTATAAGATTGTGTAATTTCGGCGAGATGCGTTTTCAATAAATATTGGCTTAACGTTTCGATGGTTGTATAGGTAAAAAATATGGCCGGTGTTAATTGAACACCATATTGCTTTTCCAAGCATGTAGCTAATTCTTTAAATGTGATTGAATCAAATCCCAATTCACTTAATGACGCCGTTAAACTGATAGCGTCCGGTCTTATTTTCAACAATCTAGAAACATGCGTGATAAAATCTTGTTGGACAGAAGATAAAAAATGGATTTGCTCTGCCGGTACAATCTTCTTTTGCATATTTTTGGCACGCGAACGTTCCGGGAAATTAGACTGTAATGAAGGCACCCAATAAAAATCTTTTGCAAACGGATAGGTTGGTAGTGAAATTCGCTTTTTTATTTCGCTCGGATATAATAGCTTCCAGTCCAACTCATAACCTTCGACATAAAAATTTCCTAAGGCTAATAACTTATCTCGCTGTTCCTTCACGGGTAATTTCGCACTTATTTCTGCATGCAATAATTTAAATACTTTTTCAAGGGCGGGGCGATTTTTTATTTTATCCGCCTCATTGACATTAATAATAAAATTTTCAACTTCCTGACCTTGTGACACGCGTTCAAGTGTCTCTTGCAACTCTTCAACGGATTTGACTAAAAAAACACAGCGTTTCTCAAAGTGATTTCGCCCTATATTTAACGTATAACACAACGCTTCTATAGAAGGTTGTTGTGTCTGCCGCATTAACCAATCGTGCAGTTCTTTAATACGCTGTTGCAATGCTAATTGTGTTTTTGCTGACAATGCGATGAGATAAAGATATTTCAATTCCGCCGAAAATAAAACAGTCTGATTAGGGTATTCCCCTAAGACAATATGCGCATTTGTTCCTCCATAACCAAATGAGCTCACACCCGCTAACCGAGGAATGTCTAACCCTGTCTCATCTTTTAGAGGCTCCCATACTTTTGTCTTATCAACAATATAAAATGGGCTGTCAACAAGTTCAATGTAAGGATTCAATTCTTTAAAGTGCAAATTTTCAGGTATTTTTTTATGCTGCATGGCAAGCAATACTTTAATAACACCAGCAATTCCTGCGGCCGACTCAAGATGTCCAATATGCGTTTTTACGGAACCTAAGCCACAGTAATAGTTTGAAAGTTTTTTTACCCTCTGTTCATCTCGCAAAATATTGAATGCTTTTTTTAAACCATTAATTTCTACCGGATCCCCTAACTCCGTTCCTGTTCCATGAGTTTCAATATATTGGATGTTCTCAACGGGTATTCCAGCTCGGCGATATGCAGCAACAATCACATCTGCTTGTGCATTAGGATTTGGGACAGTCAGCGAACTCACGTGCCCGCCATGATTGACTGCGGTGCCTTTTATAACACCATAGATATGATCGCCATCCACTTCTGCTTTACTAAGTGGCTTCAATAAAATAGCAGCAATACCTTCTCCCCTGACATAACCATTTGCTTTTTTATCGAAGGTTTTACAACGTCCATCTTCGCTTAACATTCCCGCTTTACTTGCCATCAGATAGGTTGTAGGAGTCAGTAGCACATTCACACCGCCAGCAAGTGCAATGTCACAATCACCATTTCGTATCGCTTGAACAGCATGGTGAATAGCCACTAATGAGCTCGAACAAGCTGTATCAATTGCTTCACTTGGGCCCCGTAAATTTAGCAAATAAGAAACTCGGTTTGCTAAAATACTGTGAGTAATTCCTGTCGCAACATAGGCATCTGTATTGCTACTTTTTTGCAAAAGTTCAGCATAATCATTATTAAATACACCAACAAATAACCCTACATTCAATTTAGCAAATTCGACTTGCGAATAGCCCGCATCTTCCATTGTTTTCCAAACAGTCTGAAGAAAAAGACGTTGCTGAGGATCCATAAGCTCGGCTTCACGAGGTGAAATATTAAAGAAATCTGCATCAAATTCAGCTATTCCTTCGATAAAACCACCCCATTTTACTTTTGTCTTACTGGACTCAGAAGGGTCACCATAGAATTCTTTCCAATCCCAGCGTTCTTTTGGAATTTCTGTGATCAAATCTTTTCCTAACAATAAGTTATCCCAAAATATCTTTAAATCAGAGGCACCCGGAAATATCCCGCTCATGCCAATAATGGCAATATCTTTTGTATCTGCGTGTAATGGTAAATTTGAGCTTGCTGAAATCTGCGAATCTATCTTGGCTGCGTCTGTTTTTGGCTTTCCCTCTTGAACTTTCATAGAGATATCATCAAAAAATTCATTTAAGGTGGCATATTGATATAATATCGCCGGGGTTAGGGTTAAACCATAAATATCATTTAATGCTGCGCTCACTTTAATTAATGTAACCGAATCGAAATGATATTTGCTTAATGGCGCATTTAAATCTATTTTTTTTTCATCTAAATTTAATATTAAAGAAATGTGCTTTAAGAATTTCAATTTTCTTTCGCTATCGTGGCGCTGCAATTTGTCGGTCAAATCCAAAACATTCGCTTCAACAAGCATAGCTTTTTTAATAATTTTAAGTTTGTTTTCCAAAAATTGTTTTCTGCACAATGTTCTCTGCAATTTTCCACTGGATGTTTTTGGCAACGAATTGGCTTCAACTAAAATAACACCGGCAAGCTCGATGCCATAGCGACTAACGATCTCACGGCGAATGATCTCACTCATCTCATCTTGGATTGCAGCACTTACTTCGCCTCTTACTTCTTCTAAAAAAATCACTTCTTCCTTGTCTTTATTTACAATTGAAAAAGCAGCACGTGAATTATTTATTGGAAAATCTTTAAGCACACTTGCTACTGTTGCCTCTAAGTCAAATGGATAATATTTTTTTCCATATACGACGATCATTTCTTTCAACCGTCCAGTTAAGCAAAGTTCTTCTTTGCGAATGAATCCAAGGTCACCCGTTCTAAAATACATTTGCCCAGAATCCGGCAATTTTGCTTGAAACGCTTTGATTGTTTCTTCTGGCCGTCGCCAATAGCCATTTGCTACTGATTTTCCAGATAGCCAAACTTCACCAATTTTTCCTGCTCGCAATGGAATATGCGTATCCGCATCAACAATAACCGCATGCAAGCCGGGCAATAAATATCCACTGCTAACAAATTTACGGGAAGGGGTTTTCTTATTGGCAAAAGCTACTTTATTATTTTTTAAACTTTCGGTTGCTAAATTAAAATGAGTGGGTTTATTTCCATATTGACTCGCTGCAATTGCACCCGTTAATTCAGACATACCGTACGCCGAACAAAAGTATTTTATGTCGAATCCACAAGGACTAAATTTTTGACTAAATGCCTCGAGAGTACCAAGCTGAGCAATTTCCCCACCATTGATAGCAACTTTCCATGTTTTTAAATTCAAGCCAACCAATTCAGCTGCATTTATTTCTCGCACACAAATTTCATACCCAAAATTGGGACAACCGCTATGCGTCACTTGATATTTAGTAATAGTTTTTAACCAACATGCCGGATATCGTATAAAAGCTTCCGGCGGCATCAAAATGGCTAAACTACCATGAAAAAGTGGGACGAGTAGTCCACAAATAAGACCATATACATGTGAGTGAGGGGCCCAAACCAAGGTGACGCTACTTTTTTTGTAACACCATACTTGTACGGTAGATTTCAAGCTATGAGTTAAATTTTTATGTGAAATAACTGCCGCTTTAGGCGCGGAAGTTGAACCAGAGGTATACTGCAAGTAAGCTATTGTATCATCTCGAATTTTAGGTATTTGATACATTACCAATAGGTTAGAATCAATATTCATTGTATCTGCAATAAATATTTTATCAGCCGATTCTTTGAGACACTCTGCTGTTTTTTTAACATATGTTTGCGTGGTAAAAACACCTGCAATATCTGCATCTTCTGCAATGGTATTGATAAGTGCACCCACTTTTTCAAATTCGGCTATTTTGGGACAATGAATCGGAACAGCAATAGCTCCCGCATATAAACAACCCATAAATGCGGTAATGAACTCAAGACCTGCTGGATATAAAAGTAAAATACGCTGGCCAAACAAATTTTGTTTTTGCAAATATGCACCAATTAAGCGTGCTTTTCTGTCTAATTCACCATAGGTAATCTGCGCTGTTTCGTGCTGCCCATCCTCTAAAAATAAATATGCGGGTTGATGAGGCAAACGAACAGCTCTATTTTGCAAAATAGAAATGAGATTTTTAGATTTAAAGTAAATAGTTAGCACAGATAATTTCCCTTTAATCTTTTTTGACGCGTGAAAAAAACATTCCGCGAATTTCACTCGACAGACACAAGGCTATTTACATTATTACTATAACATGCAATTATCGCACTAATTTTCACGATGTCAAAGTTTTATAGAATTTGTAAATTTGGACACAAAGGAGCTCAGACTCATGTCTGAATATAATCATGGAAGAAACCATTGAACATAGAAATAACTCTATAACAAATAAACAACACATCGTGATAGGAGTTGACTGCAAATTAACACTAATAGATGCTAAATTACTTTCCACAAAAGCAATTCCAGTTCATATAAGCCGCGAATCACACCAAATAATGGAGCATTCTTATCAATTCCTAAAAGCTGCCATTGACCGACGTACACCTATTTATGGCATTAATACAAATTTTGGTGATCAAGTAAATTTTCTTGATCCTCATTTAAAAAATAATGATTTAGCGGTGTATCGCGAATCTATTAATGCAAGACAAGAAAATATTATTAAATCACTCGCTTGTGGCTTGGGGGATATTATTCCCAATGAAATTGTTAGAACCACGATGATGTTACGAGCACATTGTCTAGCGCAAGGATACTCTGGCGTAAAATCTTGCGCAGTAGAAGCCATTCTGTCTTTTTTAAATACTGGGATTACTCCCATCGTGCGCCACTATGGATCAATTGGCGCAAGTGGCGATCTAATTCCACTCTCAATGATAGCAGCAGCAATTATTGGCGAAAATGTGGATGTCATCTATCAAAACAAAACTATGAAAGCACCACAGGCGCTTGAAATCACGGGGCTGAAAAAATACAAGCCCGAGCTACGCGATGGGATTGCAATGATTAACGGCACTTCATTCATGACTGCGGTTGCTAGTTTAACTCTTCTTGACCTTAAAAGATTATTTGAACAAATGCTTTCAGCCATTGCTATGTCACTCGAATCAATGATGACTATTAGTAGTGCTTATCATCCGCTCGTGCACCAACTAAAACGACAAGCGGGTGAAAATAGGGTCAATAATTTCATGTTAAATTTCTGGAAAGGCAGTCGTTTACTAACTGATTTAGATGAGTTACGCACGAATGACACTGCTCATGATTCATCTACAATAAAAACAGCAAAGCGTGTGCAAGATTATTATTCATTACGTGCAGTATCCCAAGGCTTTGGACCTTTGCAAGAGAACCTCGACCAAGCAATCATTTGGATAGAAAATGAGATGAATTCTATTAATGATAATCCCATTATCGACGCAGTGGATAACAAAATTCATCATAGCGCAAATTTTATGGGATATTATGTAACAGATGCTTGCGATATGTTGAAAATGGATATAGCACAAGCCTCGACCTGGATACACGCTTTACTTGCAAACATGGTACATCCACGCAAAAATCATAATCTTCCTACTAATCTCGTAGAAGATCCGGGAAAAAATAATGGGTTCCGATCACTTCAGTTACTTGCCGCTGCGTTAGCCGTGCAAAATCGTAAATTGGCACAATCTCACCAAGCATTTACTCTTCCTACTGAAGGTGACAATCAAGATGTCAACAGTTTGGGAACTCATGCTGCATTGGATTTTAAAGAATCCGTCGCTAACTTAGAACGCCTAACAGCCATTCTATTATTAGCATCCGTCCAAGCACTTGAATTACGCGGGATTGAAAAAGCAAGTGAAAAAGCCAACGTTATTTATCAAGTAGTGCGAAAATATTCAACAATACTTGTAGGCTGTCGACCAATGTCAGATGAGCTCGGCACAATTATTAACCTTTTAAAAGAAGAAAAAATTTAACTTTCAAAACCCTACATAGCCCATATAAACGCAGACTATGGTTCAAACCTTATTTATCAAATATAATTATAAAGTATAATGAGTTGAAGGAGCTACACTTGTCATCAGATATCAAAGAATCATTGTATGCTGAGATTGAGTTACTCTCATTCCTTTTGACAAAAATGGGCGGCATCAAACGCTTTCCACTTGAGCTGGAAAAATCTTTCCAGCACGATTATCTCCAACAGACCTTACATGGATCTAAACTTACATTGGTGCTTGGTTTCATCCTATTCGCCGGTGGCAGCTCTTTCATTCTTATGTTTTTCCCACACTGGAAGCTTCCTTTCTCAATCAGCATACTGATGGTTTCTCCTGTTTTACTGATTTTACTAGGTTTATCTTACACAAAATTATTTTTTTATTGGCAACAACTCATTGTTCTTACTTATGCAATAACAATTTTAATTGGCCTATCTACGATAGGCGCTCTGGCGCCCCCTCCCATGAAAGACTTGGTTTATCAAGGTATGATTCTTCCCGCACTATTTGTCATCACTCTTACCAATATTCAATTTCGGTACTCAATTTTTATTATGCTTACAGTGATAATCGCCTTTAACATCAGCTATAAATTCAATGAAGTATCAACATCGACCGACGAATATAGGTTTTTCGTAAATAATTACCTACTTATTGGCGCATCAAGTTTATGCGTAATTGCAAGTTATGTTCATGAAAGCAGTATTCGAACACAATTTTTATTACGCAAGCTAAGCATTGTCAAAAGTCAGTTATTGGAACATTTCACCCATTATGATGCGTTAACTAACATCGCTAATAGGCGTTATTTTGATGAAGTACTCGATAAAGAGTGGCGGCGCGCGCAACGTGAACAATATCCCATAGGACTCATATTTCTAGATTTTGATTTTTTTAAAGAATATAACGATTCATACGGACATATAGCAGGGGACAAAGCCCTCTATGCCCTCGCACAAACCTTACGAATATGTGCAAGAAGGCCGGGAGATTTCGCAGCTAGATATGGTGGCGATGAATTTACTGTCATTTTACCAAATACGGACGTCGCTTCTACGCTCCAGATTGCTGAAAAAATACAGCTGGCGATCCATAAGAGAAATATAAATCACAATGGTTTATCCACTTCTAATTCCGTTACAGTGACAATGGGCTTATCAGCGCTTACACCCACAG
This sequence comes from uncultured Gammaproteobacteria bacterium, assembly GCA_963710715.1. Lineage (GTDB taxonomy): Bacteria > Pseudomonadota > Gammaproteobacteria > DSM-16500 > DSM-16500 > CAVQBL01. Next base: position 156,806 of record CAVQBL010000015.1, read on the forward strand.
TAGATACCTTACCCACTCTGCTGATAAAACAAGCAGACGCGGCGCTTAATAGCGGCAAAAAAATCAAACGTGGCAAGGTTTACACATACAATCACAATCTAACCACTTTTTAAATGTAAATTCTTTACCCATTTCCTCTAGCAGAATGGGATAACGACCCAACATAACAACTGTAGTCAAAGAGAGGTATCGCACTAGATACATCATTAAGAACGCTTTAGCAGAATATAAAAAAAACCGTGCAGACTTTGCAGATTGCTTAATCGGTTCAAAAAATCGAGAAGCAGGCTGTACAACGACTCTCACCTTCGATCAAACCGCTGCAAACCTAGTTAGCTTTAAACAAGCATAATGGAGGAGTTTCGGATTACCGAATTTAGGATTATTATTTCTCGTGAAAAACCTCGACTCTATCCCGTCCATGCTCTTTAGCAACATACAATGCCTGATCAGCAGCACGTATTAAATTTTTCGCCGTAGTACCATGCTGAGGTGCCGCAGCTATTCCAATAGAGACAGTGATTTGTGGTAAAGCTTGGCCTTGAAAAATGATGCGTATATTTTTAATATCTTGAGAAATTTTTTGAAACCTCAATCGCGCTCCGTCCAAATTACTGTTAACTAAAATCACCATAAATTCTTCCCCACCAAAACGACACACAATGTCTTGGCCACGAAATTCGTTTTGCAAAAGTGTTGCTACCGATTTAAGCACTTCATCGCCCGCTTCATGTCCGTATTTATCATTAAAATTTTTAAAATAATCCAAATCGAACATACCCGCACATACTGTTTCTTTATCACGAGCACTTCGCAAAAGCTCACGAGCCAATATTTTATCCAGATAACGACGGTTAAATAATCCAGTTAACGGATCGTGAATTGCTTGCTCCGCCAATACTTCGTGTAACTTAATATTTGCTAAAGATAATTTAACAACCTCACTAAAAGCTGTTATCACTTGTTTCTGATCTTCTGTCATAAAATCATTTACTGTCGAATTTAAAAATAAAATTCCTATCATTTCATTTTGCATAATGAGTGGAGAACACAAATATTCTCCTGTCGGTAACGAAAGAAAATGCTTACAACAAATAGTATCTTGAACATTTTTAACAACATAAATATGTCCGCCACGCAACGCCCAGCACTCGTCCGGCAAAAATAATGGTTTTAACAACTTTGAGTTTCCCCATTGAGCAACTGTGTTTAAACCTTCAGTTACTTTATCATAAATTGCCAGCGCGCCGTTGAAGCTTCCAAATAACTTTTCTCCTGTTATTTCAATAATAGAATAAGCTTCTTCCGATTTTCTTGCTGTTTGCAACATTTCATTCATTTGATTAATGAGAAGTAACTCATTTTCATGCTTTTGCATTTTAGTCAGTGTTAATGACATTTTTTGATTAACATTCGATAAATTTTCAACTAACTGTAGGTTGGCATATTTTAATTGTAATACTCGATTAATCAGAGCATTTCCGCGCTGAGAGATGACTATCATAAAAATTACATACAACAGCATAGCCAAACTCAAAATAAAATAGCCAACGTTACTTTGTATAAAAAGCCAAATACATACTGGAAAAACCACAGCTGCTAAAAACAGAAAGCTTGCCCATAAATTGGCTTGCAAGGTTTGAATACCACCCGCAGTAATACCTGAAAGCATGACAATAACAATCATTTGCGCCACACTTGTAGCTGGCATAAGAAATGAACCCAACATGCCCCAAAGCATAGCAGATATCGTGGAACCCATTATAAATAAATAGACATATATCTTGTCGTACTGGTTTTTATTGTAAAAAAAAGCAACTATACCAAATCGATAAATCGATATTACTATCACTGCGCTATACCAATACCATATCCATTGCACAGGAGAATGAGCTAGACGTGCTGCATTATATAATCCAACTATAACAAGTGTTGCACATGTTAAATTAGTAACAACACCCAAGAACGAATCACGCTGCAAGATTTTAATCTTGTCGATATTTATTTTTTCTTGCGCTTCTTTATTATTATTATTTAGAGTGGATTCGATATCAATTTTTTGGTTTTCTTCAGACATGCTCAATTTGAATCCTTACCACTTTCCAAGTGGATTTTACGAAAAAATCGATGAATAACCGGTGCAAAAATCACAGCTATAATAACTATGAATGCCAAGCCACTAAACAGTGCATACATTCCAGCAAATAACTTTCCTGCAAACGTATTAAGCTGCCCCAATGGCCCCATACCCGATAAAATCATAGCTGCATTCACAAAAGCATCAATCCAAGACATATGCTCGGATAAATGATACCCAAGCATGCCAATGAATAATGCGATTGCGATAAACAGAAGTCCAAAAATGATGTTACGTGCTAAATGAGCAATAAATCTTCGCGTAGGTGCTAATTTTTTTTCCATTGCGGCTTCCTTAAGAAAAACGCTTCCTTACAATCAATATATGTCGAAATAGATGTTGAGGCAATATAGTTACCAAAAAACCATTGAAGTTAATAATTTTACTTGCTTTAATACGCCTTCAAGCCGCGCCCGTAGCTCAGCTGGATAGAGTACTTGGCTTCGAACCAAGTGGTCGGGAGTTCGAATCTCTCCGGGCGCGCCAGTTAATCAAGGGGTGTATACCGGATACATAGGGGGCGCATTCTATGCCCCCGAAAGTTTTCGATCTCTGCACGCTTCAATGCTTTATGCCATGCTTTTGTATTGCATTCCTTTTATAGGGTTGGCCACGGTATGTAAAAACAAATTGATGATGCTTGCCGATTTGCTTACGTAAAATAGCTATGGCATCTACATTTAAAGGGACAGGGATCGCTTTTTTGGCTTTTGCCTGACCAGCGTGAATAAAGGCGTGTTGCTTAATTAAATCCACATCACACCATCGCAAGCCTGTGACATTGAATTGCCAGATGGGATTTTATCAATAACAGAAATTATTTTTGATATTCATTTTTTACGTCACAGCACAGTTACTAATTTGGCTACCTCCGTCGATTTTAAAAAATCAGCCCAATTTGGTAATGCCATAGGGTATACTTTGCATTTTTCAAAAACCTAATCTGACAACTGTGGCAAAAGAACAGCTCATAGTTGACAAAACATAGGCTTTACACTTATTTTTAAGAATTTTATTTGCATGATCTGATACCTGATGGAGGATGCTTTGCTGCTAAAGAACTCAATAAATATTGAGATGCTGTTTTCCCATGCCAGTCAACTACATCTTCTTTAGCACCATATTTAACTAATAAATCATAGATCGAACGATCTCCATGAACAGCTACTTTCTTTGCTGCATAATGAATCGCAGCACATTGCTCATCGCCTTTCTGCTCATTAATATCAAATTTGAGCTTATCTTTAAATTGAAGCAACGCTTCGATTAATGGAAATACTCTATGAACATTTTCAAAGTTACAAATTCTACGTAATGCTTGCGTATAATTGCATTCTTTAATAGGTTTTTCAAATGCAGCAAGTTCAGCACGTTTAACATCCTGATTGAGCACTGCATCAATTTTTTGATGTAATAAAGTATGCGCATCCTCAGTAGCAGTAACAGGGGAGTTAAAATGTGGTGAACGAGCAAAAGATACCGTGGTACTAGATCCTTTTTCATCTGATCCTTCCCGTTGTAAATTAGAAATACGCTGAGAGTTAAGAATTAGATCACCCTCAGAAGAAGTAGTTATTAATCCTAGTTTCTCACAAACATATACGCACGAGCTTTTTTTCTTCATTTGAAAACGTTTTGATTATATCAAATACTGTAATACCTTGAGCATCTTCAATATTTATTTTGGCTCCACTATAAATTAATTTAAGTGCAGCAACACTGAATTGTTTATTTCTTAAAATCAAGTGCAAAGAAGTGTGCTTTTTTGTTGGGTCTTGAGCATTTACGTTAACACCAAACCTAAACAAGATCGAAAGGTCATCACTAAAAGTAATGGCATTGCAAGATTCGGATAATTTCAGCAAAGCTAGATTAAGAGTTGCTTTATCCTCTGAATACTGAAGACCACATTTTGATAATATTTTACGAAGTGTATCGTGCTCGAATGAATCAATTGCTGACTTAACAAAATTATCGATTTTTAATTTTAATTCGTAGTTAACTTTTAAAAATTCCTTTAAAAAAGGCAATTTAGTATGAGGCATCAATTGAGGATATGACTTGTCTAACCAATATTTCAAGAAACTATAATCGTACACTACCGTTGGACTTCTAATATCATAGACTGGATGATCAATAATATCGCCGCTCAATGGGCAACAGAATTCTTCAGGAATGTTTAATTCCTTTATACGTGAAACTTCTTTGGCATTTTTTGATTTAATTGGTTTAAATCTACTATGATGGAAAAGCCCTTCTCCAAGCAATCGCTGTTCACACTTACCGCATGTTTTTAAACAAAATAAATCACTAGCTTCTTCCAATCGTTCAAAAATAACTGAAGCAAGCATATTCGAAGACTCTTCATCGACTACAGTAATACCTCGAATTTTTAATTTAAAAAGCGTCACATTATTATCATGATCAGTATTAACGACAATCTCAGCACCCTGGTTAATAAGATAAGGCATTCCTAGTATAACACTAGGAAAATCCTTAACCTCTTGTGAGTCTGCTTTGATATCTTTCTTTTTAGGCGTAAACTCTAAATTCAATGGCATTTTACTTTCTCCTCTTTTTTGCGTTTATGGTGGGCACGGCTAAAGAGCAGCCTTTGCCCACCCTACACAAAGAAGCAATGTGTGCCCACCATTTTTAAAATGGCCAAAGTACAGTTAAAGTGACAGAATTTTAACCTAAACGCAACTTAGTTTCTATTTTCTTATCAAAATATGATCAATTAAAAAATCAATGGGGTCAAGTACAAAAAACAAAAGGCACCCATCCAGGTACCTTTTGAGTAGATCTCGTGTAAAAGCATCACGTCATAACGTTCATATTGCGTAAGCTAAAATGTGGAGTGGGTTATGCTACGCAATATCCACGTTAATTAGCGCGAACTTCTTTTTTTATGGGTTTTCTTTGAGCCACGTTTTTTGCCAACACTGGATTTTCTCTTAACTGCCATTGCTGCGATCCTCCAATAAGTAAACGATAACTAGCTACCAAGCTAAGTATAGCAAAAAATGTGTCCTATGTTTTATTGGTGGTTTTACTAGGGTCTGTTTACATTTCGCTATGCCGAGTCAGAAAGCATCTATTTTCGAGAACCGCAGCGCAGCATATGTTGGTAATATGTAGGCAGCGGGTCGCAGGAAAATTGATATTTTCTGGCGATGCTTTATGACCGGCAGAGTAGAAATGTAAACAGACCCTATAACGTCTGCCGATAGCGCTTTATGCAGAGCAACAAAACGACAACCAAAAAGATTAAAATAGCTTCGATACTAGACAAAATTTCGTAAAATCCATTCCCTTTCAATAAAATCCCACGGACTATAGTGATGAAATGCGTCAGTGGCAACGAATTACCTATGATTTGAGCCCATTCAGGCATACCTCGAAATGGAAACATAAAACCAGAAAGAAAGATGGACGGCACAAAAAAGAAAAAAGAAAGCTGCATCGCTTGCAGTTGGTTTTCGGAAACTGTAGAAAACATGAGCCCCACCGCAAGATTTGCGGCAATAAAAGGTAAACACGCAAATAGCAACAAAAACACGCTTCCTTGTATAGGCACAGAAAACAAATAATACGAGAGAAGGAGAATGATGAACACTTGAATATAACCGACGAGAACATAAGGAACCAATTTACCTAATATAACTTCTGCTGGCTTCGTCGGCATTGCCAACAAACTTTCCATCGTGCCACGCTCTCTTTCCTTAGTAATTGCAAGCGCCGTGATCACAACCAGTGTCATGGTTAAAACCACCCCCACCATGCCCGGAATGATGTTATATTGTGTCATGCGACCTGGATTATATTTAGCTTGCACCACTAAATTAACGGGAGGACCTTGGTTACGCAAATAAGCTAAGCTACCTGAATACTGGTTATAAAGAGAAGCATTTAATAATTGAATAGCTTCGAGTGCATTTCCAGTTGTCGATGGATCGGTTGCATCTGCTTCAACCAAAATTTCTGGTTTAGTGTTATGTACTAATCGCTCGGAGAAATTTTGCGGGATATAAACAATAAATTGAATCTTACCTTCCGCTAAAAGCTGTTCCGCATCTTTGGCTTTTTTAACTTCGGGTAAAATCTTAAAATAAGTTGTATTTTGTAAAGCAGCGGTAAAATTACGCGTAAAAACACTTTCATCAGCAGAAATAACTGCTGTAGGTAAATTCTTAGGATCCGTGTTAATAGCATAACCAAATATAATAAGTTGTATTAAAGGCAATCCAATCATCATCGCAAAAGTAGCACGATCACGTATCATTTGCGTAAATTCTTTCGAAATCATCCCGATTAAACGTTGCCATGAGAAGAAACGATTCATAGCCTATCCTCAGTGTTTCCAACTAAGTTAATAAAAACTTCTTCCAAACTTGGCGTAATTTTGCGCCATTCTTGACCGGGTTGTTGTTGCGCTTGAATGGTTTGGATAAGTTGCTTTTCATCTTTTCCACTCACATGCAAACGCGGACCAAAAAAGGCGACTTGTTCTACACCGGGAAGACTTTTTAATCGCTCTGCCAATTCCATTAATCTTTCTCCATCGATCACCCAAGTATGAAGTTTTGAATATGCTATAATTTCATCCATCGTTCCTGTTGCTAATAAATTACCATAAGAAATATAAGCAAGCTTGGTGCAACGCTCCGCTTCATCCATATAGTGAGTACTCACTAAAGTGGTAATACCTCGCAAAGATAACTTGTGAATTTCATCCCAAAATTCGCGGCGTGCTTTAGGATCCACACCTGCCGTAGGTTCATCCAGTAATAATAATTTTGGATCATGTAATAAGCAGCCAGCAAGAGCAAGACGCTGCTTCCAACCACCCGATAAACTGCCAGTGAGCTGATTTTTATATCGTTCTAAATTAAAGGTTTTAATACAGTCTAAAATTTTTTGTTTCCGATTTTTAATTTGAAACATGCGGCCGATAAAATCTAAATTTTCAATCGCAGTCAAATCATGATAAAGACTAAAACTTTGCGTCATGTAACCGACTTCTTTTTTGATCGAGTAGGACTGCGTCAAAATATCATAACCCAAGCAATGGCCCTCACCCGAATCTGGGATTAATAAACCACAAAGCATTCGCAATGTAGTTGTTTTACCACTGCCATTAGGACCTAAAAACCCATACACTTCACCCTGTCGAACTTGTAAGCGCAGATTAATCACTGCCGGTTTGCCATTAAAGCTTTTATTGAGATTATTAACATCGATAACCAGAGAATGATTAGTCATGAAGAATAATATCCACCGGTTGTCCTGGATGAAACTGAGTAATCATATCGGCTGGAATATCAGCACGCACGAGGTATACCAATTTATAACGTGTACCCTGACTATAAATAATCGGCGGCGTGTATTCTGCTTCTGATGAAATATAACTGATTTTTGCTGCTATTTTTTGTTTATTACAACCGTCACAACTAAAATAAATTGTTTGTCCTAGATGAATGGTACTGAGCTGACCCTCTGGAATATAAAATAATACTTTAATATTTTCAGGAGCAAGTAAAGCAAGTACAGGTTGATTGGCTGGAACTTTTTCACCCACACGGAAAAAAGTATCGTTAACATAACCCGATATAGGCGCCGCTACCGTTTTTTGCTCATAAGCCCACTGCATTTGAATGACATTTTGTTCCATTGTTTGTAATTGTTTTATATAACTATCGTAATCCGTTTGGGCTTGATCCATTACAGATTTCGGAGTGTCATTGTGTGCATAAAGAGTTTTTTGTCGAGCTAATTGGATTTTTGCAAAATCAACCTCCGCTTGCATTTGCCCAACTTTAGCCTTGGCAGATTCCATCGCGGCTTCATCTGGCTGTGGATCCAGAGTAAAGAGTAAATCATCTTTTTTGACTGTTTGGCCGCGTTTAACATTTAAGGTAAGCAAAGTACCAGAAACACCACTGCTAATATAAGTGTATTCTCCTTCAATATAACCAGACAGTGCATTGTTATCCTGCGAGCAAGCAGTCATGCTTAGAAAAAACAACATCGTGATCAATAAATAAAGTTTTTTAGTCACAGCCCACCAATTCTAAATGTTCAACAATAAGTTGTACGCTTCTGCGGCCACGAAATTCATTTACATCTAAACGATAAGCTGCATGAACAGCATCACATCGATAATTTGGCCAATGATTTAAATTAACATTAAATGCAATCGCATCCACTGTTTTTTCATCTTTTTCTAAAACCATTTTTAAATGTTTATTACCCACGAGCCTCTGATCAACAATTTTAAATATACTATCAAATAATGGTTCAGGAAAGGCTTGCCCCCACGGCCCTGCTTCACGCAAGATCTCAGCCACTTCAAGTGTTAACTCATGTGATTGCAATTCTCCATCACTCAGCAAACAATTATTTAAATGTTCTTCTTTAATTTGTGCTGAAATGGTTGCAGCAAATACTTTAGAAAATTCTTCAAATGCAATTCGAGGAATTGTTAATCCTGCCGCCATTGCATGCCCACCAAACTTCAAGATGAGATGGGGATGTTGCGTTGCAACAGTTGCCAATACATCGCGAATATGAACACCTTGAATTGAGCGTGCCGAACCTTTCATTTCAGTCTCATTCGCAAGTGCAAATGCAATAGTGGGACGATGAAAACGGTCCTTAATGCGTGAAGCTAAAATGCCAATGACACCTTGATGCCATTCAGCATCAAATAAACAAATTCCGTGTGGCAATTGCTGCGTCTCATTTAAGGAAAATTTATTTAATACTGCAAACGCTTGGGTTGACATATCTTGTTCTATCACGCGGCGTTCTTCATTTAATTGATTAAGCAGTTGCGCCATTTCTCTCGCTTGCGACAAATCATCTGTGAGTAAACATTCAATCCCTAATGACATATCATCTAAACGTCCTGCTGCATTCAAACGTGGAGCCACTGCAAAACCCAAATCGGTAGCAACTAAACGCGCCTGATTGCGATTAGCAATTTCTAATAATGCTGTAATTCCTGGAACACAATGTCCCGCGCGAATACGTCGCAAGCCTTGATGCACCATAATCCGATTATTGTGATCAAGAGAAACAACATCTGCTACCGTCCCCAGCGCAACCAGATCTAACAAACGCGACATATTAGGTTCAGGAATACATTGCTGCACAAACCAATTGTTAGCAATTAAATGGCGACGTAACGCTAACATCACATAAAAAATCACACCCACTCCAGCAATACTTTTACTCGCAAACGCATCATGTAGTTGATTAGGATTAACGATGGCATCCGCTGGGGGCAATGTTGCTGCGGGCAAGTGATGATCCGTAATAATAACTTGTATGCCAAGCTCCTTTGCTGCAATGACTCCAGCATGGTTTGCAATGCCATTATCAACTGTGATAATCACAGCTGGCGAAAAATTTTTTGCAACTTGAACCAGTTCTGGTGTTAAGCCATATCCAAATTGAAATCGATTGGGAACTAAAAAATCCACTTGCTGCGCACCAAAACTCTTCAGCGCACGAATTGCAACAGCCGTGCTAGTTGCGCCATCTGCATCAAAGTCACCCACCACCAGAATTTTTTTCTGCTGTGACAATACCTCTGCGAGGCAAGCCACTGCCGGATCAATTCCAGATAAGCTTTGATATGGCAACAACCGCTCAAGGTCACACTGAAGTTCTACATGAGATTGAATCCCACGGGTCGAATAAACGCGATGTAAAATAGGGTGAAGGTGAGGCGCAATCCATTCCGTTTTTTCTGCGTTGCGCCTGATTATTTTTTTTCCCATATGTTGCGCTATCCTTCAAATGGGCAGACCTATGTGTCTGCCCTTGCTATAATTCTTTTATTATACCGATTTACCGCAATAACACTCCAAATACATGAAATTAACCACACCATTATTTTAGGCACCAGATAGGGGCTAGAAAATACAACAAAACCCAAACAGATCATGATTATGCCACCCAAAGAAGTTGCATAAAGCAACCCAACAGGCCCCAAAAAAACCGCAAACAATAATGCTCCCGCTACCGTTTTCAATGGCAGAGTCAGCTTAATTTTTTGTGCTTGAACTTCCGTCATATCTTTTTACCTCATATGTTATAATTTCAATATACCTCTGGGAGAACATCATGTCGTCATTGCTACAACTCGATGAAAACCGTGCCAGTTATCAAATTGTGGCATTTAAACCAGGATACATTCAAGTCAATGAAAAAACTTATACCCGAAGTATCATTATTGCCCCCGAAAAATTGATTACTGATTGGCCACCACAAACCATTACCGAGCTCACTCGAGGAAGTTTAAATACGATCATCGCATTAAAACCTGCTATTTTGTTAATTGGTACTGGAACAAGCTTACAATTTCCTGCCTTGGAACTTTATGGCGACTTAATCAATCAAGGTGTGGGGGTAGAAATTATGGATACCAGTGCAGCTTGCCGTACTTATAACGCCTTAACCTCAGAAAATAGAAATGTGGTAGCAGCATTAATCATTGCCTAGGGTCCGTTGACATTTCGCTATGCCGAGCCAGAAAGAATCGATTTTTGAGAACCGCAGCGCAGCATACGTGGGTGGTATGTGAGCAGCGGATCGCAGAAAATCGATGCTTTATGGCCGGCAGAGTAGAAATGTCAACCGACCCTAACATCGCGTGGAAAAACTCGTGCAACCTTCACACGATTTTCTTTTACATCCACAATTTCGACTGGATAACCGGAAATACGCAGACACGTACCCGCGTGTGGCATCGCTTCTAGACTATCAATAATCAAGCCATTTAATGTACGCGACCCTCGTGTTGGAAATCGCCACTTGGTAAAACGATTCAACTCACGGATAGTAATTGCCCCATCCACCAAATAGCTACCATCGGATTGCGCTTGAATAATTTTATGTGTGGTTGAAACATTCGCCGTAAATTCACCGACGATTTCTTCTAAAATATCTTCTAAAGAAACCAGCCCTTGAACTTCTCCGTATTCATCAACCACTAAAGCAATGCGTTTACGCTGCCGTTGAAAATGCAATAATTGAATATTCAGTGGTGTTCCAACCGGAATGAAATAAGCTTCTTGCAAGGTTTTTAATAGAGTTTCTTTATTTATCGGCTGTTGCATGACAGCTCTTTGCATGAAGTCACGTAAATGTAAAAAACCTACAACTTGGTTAATGTGCTCCCGATAAACCGGTAACCAATCATACTGACTATTCGCAATGAGTTTTTGTGTCTCACTCCAATCTTGTTCTATATCAATTCCAATAATCTCATGTCGCGGAACCATGACTTCATCCACAATCACTTTATTTAAATCTAAAATTCCTAACAACATATCTTGATATTCATGTGAAATGCGCCCTGCTGTCTCATACACAATGCTACGCAATTCTTCACGACTTAAAGGGTCCGCACGCGAATCACTCACTCGAATACCAAATAGCCGCAAAAGACCGTTTGAAACTGCATTGATAAGCCACACCAGTGGATAAAACAACTTCAATAAAATAGTGATAGGCCATGCGATTACCTTTGAAACGTTCTCGGGGTATAAAGCAGCCAAGGTTTTAGGTGCAACTTCCCCAAAAATTAAAATGGCGAAAGTCAGAATCACGGTAGATAACACGACACCTGCATTACCCAGCAACTGCACTGCAACTAATGTTGCCAACGCAGAAGCAACGATATTTGTTACGCTATTGCCAATTAAAATGAGCCCTAGCATACGGTCAGGGCGTTTAAGCAATTTTAAAATCAGAACCGCATAGCGTTTGCCCATACGAGCCCGGTGGCGTAAACGATAACGATTGATAGCCATTAATCCCGTTTCAGAACAAGAAAAAAATGCAGACAAAAGGATCAGGAATACCAAAGTCAAACCAAAAATAGTTAATTCAAAATCACTCAAGTGGCACCTGTTCGTTAAATTATGAACGTTATTTTCTAATGGTTATTACTGACAGTGTCAATAGATACAAACAACATTGCAATTCTGTATGAGGAAACAATCCATTTCTGGACAAAAATAATTGAATTGAGCTAAAGTGACTCGGTTACTATAAGAAAACTAGGAGACCATAATGCCAAATGACGCATCTGCAGAGCTGATTAAGACCGTCACCTCTGATCAGCCAGAGGAAACTCAATGCGAGATAATAAACACCATAATGCAAGCTTCTCAAATCTATAGTAGCAAAAAAGCTTTAGAGCACCTTGCCGTTGATCCAGATACACAGATTAAGCGTCAGCTTAGCAGTAAGCAGCCCGAGTATATTTTCACCCCTACCGCTTTAGCAGCAGCTCGCGGTCATTTCAAAGTGGTTAAGTTACTCAATGAACGTAAAACCTCCCCCTATCTCCCCTTGGCCCATATGGCGTTTTGGAGCTATGAAGCTAAGAAAGAAGAGGAACTTTATAAGATAGCTCGTTTTTTATTCAGCGCTCATCCTGATCTCAATCTAAACCAAGAAATCCCAGTAAAAGAAGGTCCGAAAGCTGGCTGTCGCAAAAGCTTAAGTGCCATTTCGGCTACGGGTTACAGTAGTAAACCAAATAAACTTCAAAAATTGATTTATTGTAAACAAAAGCTTGATGCGTTTATCTCAACATTTAATTGGTTAAACTCATCGCATGATGAAAAATTGATTGATGAGGCTTACAATGCCGATTCAGATTATCTCATTTCACGAATTAGCCCTCTTATTAGCTCAGGTCAACTAGCCGAGGAAAAGCAGCACTCTTATCTACGCACACTAATCCGCTTAATAAGAAACAAGTGTGATGATGAATATAAAGAAAAAGGGCGTTATAGCCAATCCTTTGTAGATTTGTCAAAGCAGCTGAAAACCCACGAAGTTGATAAAGATACGGAAAAATATTATCTCGGAGAAATTCAAAAGAGTGGTGGCAAGGCGCCTCAAATAGAGCCAAGAATTTTTTTCACAACAGTGGAAAAAGAAGCTTTTTTTGACAAAGAATTCGAAAAACGTTTAACGCTTACAGTAGAATCAGAAACTACTGTACTTGACCCACAAGGTCTTCGCCAATTACCAACTATTGATCCCGCCCAATCAACCGATCCCATCCAATCAACAACACTTTCTGCTTTTTTAAACGGTTACAACATAACATATTTTGCCAAGGCCGCAAAAGCTACCAAGCCAAATGCTAGTGCTTCTGCTGCGATCGCAACAACCACTCAGCCAACTTCTGCTGCTGCCGCAACAACACCAGCGCCATCATCTACTGCCGCCGCCGCAACAGTACCAACAAAGTCATCATCTTAAAAACTCACGTCTCGTGGAAAACCCACGGGACAATGTTTTTTCGCGCCTTAAACAAAATTCAGTTATAATCCCTCATCATTTTAAATACATTTGGCAATTAAAATTATGTTTACCAACCTCTCAGAACGATTAACTAACGTAATTAAAAACTTAAGCGGGCGCGGGCGCTTAACGGAAGAAAATATAAAAGATACCTTACGTGATGTACGCATGGCATTACTTGAGGCGGATGTTGCCTTACCTGTGGTTAAAGAGTTCACTGACCATATCCAAACTAAGGCGATTGGTACCGACGTCATGCAAAGCCTGACCCCAGGCCAAGCACTTATCAAGCTGGTCAATGATGAGTTAATTGATTTAATGGGCAAGAAAAATGATGCTCTTGAATTAAACGCTCAACCACCGGTTGTGATTTTAACCGCTGGATTACAGGGATCCGGTAAAACAACAACTGTCGCAAAATTAGCTCTCTGGCTTAAGCAACAGCAGAAAAAAACGGTTTTAGTGGTCAGTACGGATATTTATCGACCTGCTGCAATTCAACAATTGGAAACCTTAGCTAAAAACATCAACGTTGAGTTCTTCCCCAGCCAATCAAATCAACATCCCATTGCCATCGCAGAGGCTGCGATTCAACATGCTAAGAATACACTGATAGATGTTGTCATTATTGATACCGCAGGGCGCTTGCACATTGATAATGAAATGATGTCAGAAATTAAGCGTTTACATGCAGCAATTGACCCCGCTGAAACTCTATTCATTGTCGATAGCATGACGGGCCAAGATGCTGCTAATACTGCAAAAGCATTTAATGAAGCTTTATCCCTCACCGGCGTCATTCTTACAAAAACAGATGGCGATGCACGTGGCGGTGCTGCATTATCGATACGACAAATCACTGGCAAACCCATCAAATTTATTGGTATCGGTGAAAAAATGGAAGCCTTGGAACCCTTCTATCCTGAACGTATTGCTTCGCGTATTTTAGGCATGGGCGACATTGTTTCATTGGTTGAAGAAGCAGAACGCAATATTGACCGCGAAAAAGCTGAAAAACTTGCGAAAAAAATCAAGAAAGGCAAAACATTTGACCTTGAAGATTTTCGTGATCAGCTAAAACAGATTACTAGTATGGGCGGTATAATGGGTATTATGAGCAAACTGCCTGGTATGGGTAACTTGCCACAAGCAGCAAAAGACAAAGTGAATGATAAAATGCTGAAGGAAATTGAAGCTATTATCAATTCCATGACCCCCAAAGAGCGGCGCTTCCCTGCAGTGATAAATGGTTCTCGCAAGCGCCGTATTGCAACCGGTTCAGGTACCGATATCCAAGCAATAAACCGTCTACTAAAACAATTTACGCAAATGCAGAAAATGCTAAAGAAGTTTTCCAATAAAGGCGGCTTACGCAACCTCATGCGTGGCATGCAGGGTAAATTCCCACCTGGAGGATTTCCTCCAGGATTTCCACCCGGTGGATTATAGGGTGGATTAGACGCGCTTTTTGCGTCGTAATCCAACATTTTTCTACGACTAACTAGCAGCTTTTGAAATTTCATGTCCAGTTGCTGAAACATCATGGCCAAATCCCCTGACTGTGCCACAGCTGCTTAATAGCCCAAGAGACACTATGATTATGCTCATCATCAATACTTTTGATATGAATTTCACGATGTTATCTCCTATATTTTATCTGAATAGATAAATTTAAATTGCTCCCATATTTTATTATAGCTTCCTACTAGATTCCCATACAGAATTTTAGTCATTTAGATTGTTTGCAAACATTGAAAACTCGCGTATAATTCATCGCCTTATACATTTAACTTAGGAAGAAAAAAGTAATGGTAGTCATACGTTTATCACGGGGTGGAGTAAAAAAACGCCCTTTTTATCATATTGTTGTCGCTGACAGACGCAAAGCTTGCGGAAAGCGTTATATAGAACGCATTGGATACTTCAATCCGATTGCAACCGGCAAAGATATACGCTTACACCTAGACCAAGAACGTGCCAACTATTGGATTTCTACCGGTGCGCAACCTTCTGACAGAGTTTTGCAATTGATAAAGACTTACAAGAAAACTGGGGAACAGGCTGCCGCTGATCAGACTACTACCAAGTAATAGGTAGTTGACGAAGTTTCCATGAAAAACTCAGATTCTAGATATGTGATTATAGGTAAAGTAGGTGCCACATATGGCATCAAAGGTTGGCTGAAAATTACTTCTTTCAGTGAAACCGTAGCCGATATCTTGAACTACAGTCCTTGGTACTTAATGGATAAAAATAGCTGGAAACCTATCAAAGTCGAAGCCGGCCGCGAGCATGGAAAAGGTATAGTAGTAAAGCTAGTAGGTGTTAGTAATCCCGAACAAGCGCGCTTGCTAACAGGAAAAGAAATTGCAGTCATGCGCTCTGAGCTACCTGCTTTATTAAATGAGCATGACTATTACTGGACTGATTTAGAAGGCTTAACTGTCATTAATCAAGACGGTCAAACACTAGGTAAAATTGTTTATATCATCGCCACTGGATCTAATGATGTATTAGTGGTGAAAGGTGATAAGGAAATTGCAATCCCTTATCTACCCGATGAAGTCATTACCGCTATCAATTTAGATGAGCGAGTAATGCATGTAAAATGGGAATTAATTTAAGTGTGGTTCGGTATTATTACTCTTTTTCCTGAGATGCTTTCCGCTCTTGAATATGGAATTACTGGCCGCGCAATTAAAGATAAATTGTTAACGGTAGCGTGTTGGAACCCACGCGATTATACGCAAAATAAACATCGCAATGTCGATGACCGTCCTTATGGTGGCGGACCCGGCATGGTGTTGATGGCACAACCTTTACAAGATGCGATTCATGCAGCAAAACAGGCTGCACCGAAAAAGCCAGTTGTGATTCATTTGACACCGCAGGGGAAACTATATAATCAAGAGGCAGCGGCAGAGTTACTCGCGAAAGAATGTTTAATCTTAATCGCGGGACGGTATGAAGGAATTGATGAGCGCTTGCTTGAACAAGAAGCAGATGAAGAATGGTCCATTGGCGATTATGTATTATCCGGTGGTGAATTAGCTGCTATGGCCATCATTGATACTACCACTCGTTTAATCCCGGGTGCATTAGGTCACGAAGATTCTGCCGCGGAAGATTCCATTAGTTCGGGATTATTAAAATACCCGCACTATACGCGACCAGAAAATTTTCAAGGTTTGACGGTTCCCGATGTGTTATTAAGCGGGAATCACGAAAAGATTGAACGTTGGCGTTTAAAGCAATCATTAGGAAAAACATGGTTGAAACGACCCGATTTGCTAGCAAAGTTAACATTGAATGAATTTCAGCAAGAGCTGCTAATGGAATTCATTCAGGAATATAAATTTTTAGATTGACTGAGGAAGAACAACCATGAGTAAAGTAATTCAAATGCTTGAAGCAGAACAAATGCAAGCCACAAAAAAGATTCCTGATTTTGCACCTGGCGATACCGTCGCTGTACAAGTCAAAGTAAAAGAAGGTGATCGTGTACGCTTGCAATTATTTGAAGGTGTAGTAATAGCAAAGCGCAACCGCGGCTTTAACTCATCTTTCACTGTACGTAAAATTTCTCATGGTGTGGGTGTTGAACGTGTGTTCCAAGCCTACAGTCCAGCAATAGAAAATGTTGAAGTCAAACGTCGCGGCGATGTAAGACGCGCTAAACTTTATTACATGCGCGGACTCAGCGGAAAAGCAGCACGTATTAAAGAAAAGTTATCCATGAATAACCGCATAGTGGATGAAGAAACATCCGCTAACGAAAATAGTGCACAAGAAGATCAAGCGGCTAAGGAGTAACAATATACCGCGTCATTGCGAGCCTCACGCTTTTTTGTGAGGCGTGGCAATCCAGTCAGCACTAGATTGCTTCACCTTGCAAAAAGCGCAAGGTTCGCAATGACAAAAACCTATTTTTCTGGATGCTTCATATGAAAAACTACTCAGCAATCCTCCCCTCCCCCTTCAGCAATCTCGGTATTCACATAGAAGATAACAAACTCACTCGCATTGATTTCTTACAAAAAAACAGCAAACCTCAAGCGCCCAAAGATAACGTCGCTCGCCATGTCACAAAAGAACTACAGCACTATTTAAAAAATCCTCAACATATCTTTGGCGTTGACATGCACCTTGAAGGCACACCTTTTCAGAAAAAAGTGTGGAAAGCATTGCGTAAAATTCCAAGTGGTAGCGCAGTCACATATGGCATGCTCGCTAAGCAATTAAAAACCAGTCCGCGCGCCATTGGCAATGCGTGCCGCTCCAACCCTATTCCCGTTATTATCCCTTGTCATCGCGTCGTTGCACAAAACCACATCGGTGGCTATGCAGGGAAAACGCAAGGTGGTAAATTAGATATTAAAAAATGGCTCTTGCAACACGAGAACCAGTGATAAGTATCGTCATTGCGAGCCTCACGCTTTAGCTTGATGTGAGGCGTGGCAATCCAGAATAGTAATAAAAGGGAACCCTCATGACGAGAGAACGTCCTATCTCACACACCATCGCCATCCTAGCAACTGGGGATGAAATTACCCAAGGCGATATTATCAATTCCAATGCGCAAGAAATTGCACTGCGCTTAACAAATCAAGGCATGCAAATTCGTACGCACATATCGGTACCTGATAACATTGATGAAATCGAACAAGCCTTACAATTTTTACTTAACACACACCAAGCAGTCATTATGACGGGTGGTTTAGGCCCAACATCCGATGATGTCACTCGTTATGCGCTAGGCAAAGCATTAAATCAACCGTTAGTATTTGACGAAACAACATGGGAAAGAATTTGTAATCTCTTACGACACTTTGGATATAAAATTTTTCCTGACAGTAATCGCCAACAAGCACTTTTTCCCGAAGGCGCTACCATTATTACTAATCCAAACGGCACTGCTTCCGGTTGCATGATTCAGAAAAATGGAAAATTTATTTTTATGCTCCCAGGTCCACCGAATGAATGTTTACCTATGGTTGATAGCACTGTGTTGCCCACATTAAAACAAGCAGAATTCTCGCGCATTTCATTCCATAAAAAATGGCTACTTTTTAGCGTAAGCGAAGGAGAAATTGCAGAAAAGCTTGATGCGCTCGCTAAACCGTATGCGTGTGTCACGGGATATCGTTTATTTTATCCGTACACTGAATTTAAATTACATTCCAATAATCAATCCGATTTTGAAATCTTGGTACCACTGATAGAAAAAACCATTGCACCTCATATTATCGGCGATGGGCAACATACTGCATCCGACATTTTAAAAGAAAAATTACTCACATTAAATTTTACACTAGGAATAACTGATTTAGCCACCGGCGGATTATTAGAATCCACCATTAAAACCTGGCAAACCAATTCTCATCTCAATTTTGCTACTGATATGCCACAAGTAAGAATTGAAGGACTAGCAGAATATTGGCAACACCTCCCGCAAAACGCAAAAACAAAATTAATTATTACTTTTTATCACAACAAGCAACAACACGTTGAAACTGTTATTCCATTTCGTGGTGAGCGTGTAAGAAAATATGCGGTGGAGTTTGTTTGTAAAAATATTTGTGAGCAACTCTTTAATTAGATGTAGGGTGGCAAAGCTTTTTCCCCGCACGGTTTGAGCGGGGACAAGCGTGTCCACCATTTTTAGGTCTAAAAATGCACCAAACTAATTGCGATCTCAATCAGAATCAATAGAATAATAATGGTTTCTAACAAGCTTGAATGTCTATGCTGCAATTGGCTGTTTAAGATGTCTAGCAATTCTTGTAACGAATCCAGTTTTTGATTGAGCGCCATGGCGCGACTCGGAATATCTAAAAACTTTTTTGTCATGATATAAAACGGCTCAAGATTTGGATTACGCCAAAAAAATTCGGGGGCATCTAAATATTCAATACTTAAATTAATGGATGTACGCGCAAGAAAGATTTCCCCCATACGCTTAAATATCATGCGCCTAGATAATGAAATCACACCACGATTTGCAATTTCTTCCGGCAAATAACTATTTTTCTTAATGGTTTCTTGGATAGCATCTTCAAATGCTTCGAGCTTGATAGATTGTCCTAATCCATATGAAATGGCTAATTTAATTTGTGGGTCATCCGAATCCAGAGTAATTACATCCAATTTAAAACGTTCATGTGCATCAATCGACGTTTCTTCACCAAAACGAAAACAAAAATGATCGGTTTCAATTGTTGTAAGTGGTGCCGTCGCAAACTCTCGCACCTGATCCACCCATTTCAACTCTTGCCGTTTCGTTAAACCCCAACATACAAAAGATCCGTGCGCGAAAAAAAATAAATCACCGGGCTTTTTAGGATTATTTGCTTGCAGCACATCACGCGTTAAGCGGGTGATGTATCCTTTGCGTCTCAATGCGTTGGCAAGCCCCGGCAAGTCATAACTTGCAGCTGTGCAATAAGATACACAACGCATAAATGTCTTTTTTGCGTTATTCATGGGGTTATTACCAAGTCAAATAATGAGAACTACATAACTAACAGTCTAGTTTAATCACGACTGCGTAGCAACTTAACTTGTTGAAAACTCCAGTTTACTATCTTCATAAGATTCTGATTTAAGGCAACTTTTAGTTAAAACAGACTAAATATCATAATTAATCAATACATTAAGCAGTCAAGGGACAAAAATTGAACAATTGTTTAAATTTTAGCCTAAAATTAATAACACGGGTATAAAAAAGGAGCACTTGCCATGAAGAACATAAAACTGTGCATTGCTTTATACGTGTTTGGTTTCCTGATGCTTTATCCATCTTACAGCTTAGCTAGCAATTACCAGCGTACGTACCATCGCCCTAGTCATCATAGAGCCTACTATGGCAGTTACGAATCGCGCGTCCCATCAAATGTCGGCTATGGAGGAAAAGTGGTCGTCGTTAGCCCAAGAACACATACTTGGGCTGCTTATCAGGGTGGGCATCTCGTTAAAGCAGGTCTCGCCTCAGCAGGCTCAGACTATTGCCGTGACTTGCATCGTCGATGCCATACCGCTGTTGGTACATTCCATGTTTTCTCTTTAGGTGGTCCAGGTTGCTACTCTACTCGATTTCCGATTCCAACAGGTGGCGCACCTATGCCATATTGCATGTACTTTAATCGCAATCAAGCCTTACATGGATCGCCAGCAGGCCACGTTGTGGAAGGAAATGTGAGCCATGGTTGTGTACGCATGCATGTTGATGATGCTAGATGGTTACGTTATAACTTTGTAAATATTGGTACGCCAGTGATTGTTAGATCTTACTAACGCCCCCTCACCCGCTCGTTACTGCACAAAGCGCAGTAACGAGCCACCCTCTCCCGCGGCAAAGAACGCTTATATCTAAGGCAAAAACCCATCTGTTTGCATATTCCAAAGCATGGCAAAATGACCCTTTGCTTTTAATAAACTGTCTTTCGTTCCATCTTCAATGATTTTCCCTTGGTGAAATACTAAAATTCTATCCATATTCGCAAGCGTTGATAAACGATGCGCAACAACAATGGTTGTTCTGTGTTGCATCAAGTTTTGTAAACTTTCTTGAATCATTTTTTCTGTCACTGAATCCAAGGATGAAGTCGCTTCGTCTAAAATTAAAAGCGGCGCATTTTTTAAGATAGCGCGAGCAATGGCAATACGTTGCCGCTGACCACCGGATAATTTAATTCCGCGCTCACCTACTAATGCATCATATCCTTCCGCTAATTTTTCGATAAATTCATGACAGTATGCAAGCTTAGAAGCCTGTAAAATTTCTTCTTCCGTTGCATGCAAACATCCATAAGCAATGTTTTCACGCAAAGTGCGATGAAATAAAGTCGGGTCTTGTGGAATCATTGCAATTTGTGCGCGTAATGAATCTTGAGTCACATCAGCAATATTTTGATTATCAATCATAATACGTCCTAACGTTAGATCATAGGAACGCAAAATTAAATTTACAAAAGTTGATTTTCCGGATCCTGAAAAACCAACCAAGCCTATTTTCTGTCCCGCAGGAATAACAACATTTAATTCTTCAAACACGGGTCGATTTTTTTGATACGCAAAAGTGACTTTATCGAAATAAATTTCTCCTTTGCTCACTTGCAAAGATGTTGCGTTTGGAGCATCGACAATATCATGACCACGAGTAATTAAAGTTAAAGCATTATCAATCGTTCCCATTTCACGTACATAAAAGCTCAATTGATAACTCATGTACCAAATAAAAGTACAAAGCCAAAGCGTTTGCATGCTGATTTGAGAAAAATCCCCCAGCGTAACCCATCCATGTACCCAACCATACGTTAAAGTAGCAAACATAGCCATAATTAACAAAATACCTGAAATACTCTGGCAGATACGCATTATTTCCATCAACCACATCGCATGCCTAGATTTTTGGATTTCATCATGCTGAAATTTTTTCAAATATTGGCTTTCATATGCACCACGAGAAAATAACCGCACATTTAAAATATTGGTTATGGTATCAATAATCTTACCGCTTAAAGTAGACACAGCTTCTGCATGCACTTCCCACTTTTGATTACCACTCCATAAAAATAAAAATGTTATTCCCATATGTAACACAAACCATGCGCACAAAATTCCTGAAAAAATCGGACTAATTATCCACATAAGAATCAGCGCAAACACAAAGCCCACCATAACAGTGACAAAATTAAAGAAGAGGATTTCCAACATCATTTGTGCGCTATTCGGCAGATCCGCCATTTTCTTAGCGATATTTCCCGCAAAGTTATCCGAAAAATATTCATGCGAATGATATTTAACATAATCAAATACTGAATAACGAATATTGGCTCGAAAATTAGGAAAAGCATAAATTAAAACAATTCCCTGTGCACGCACAATGACCTCTGCGACAAACCAAAAACCTAGCAACATGCCAACAGGAAAAACGAGCGCAGAATAAACGCCAGAACGTGGACCCTGGTAACCATATAAGGTATTAATAATTAATTTAACAAAGTAAGGAAAAGCAACATCATTCAAGCCAAACGCAATCGCTACGATGAAAATAAACGAAAATGCAACTGGCTGACGCTTAACAAAATACCATAAAAAAGAATAAACAGTTTTGGGAAGATTCATAAAAACACCTGGCTAAAAATAACTAATAAATTAAATGCTAAAATTGTTACGCTGTTGATTAGACAGCACAACACCTTATCTTGCGCAATTTCATTTAGTTAGCCATGGGTTTTCATTGGTGCACCGGGAAGAATAATAAATAAAATGGAAGTGAATGATACCCTGGTTTTGGGGGAAATACAAGCTATTTTTTATTGCTCTATGCCGTAAATGTGCTGTATTGTACACCAAATAACACATTTGGGAGAGAAATTGATATGACCCCCACTACTACGCGCTTAGACAAGCTCACCGAGGTTACTCACCGCAATAAATCTTTCCTCGAAAACCAAGAATGGCAAATGAAGGAAATTAAAAAGGGTATTGCAGAAGCAGATGCAGGTCAATTCGTTGATCATAGCAGCATTGTTAAATACTGGGAGAAAAAGCGTGCACATTTTAAGCTCTCACCGCCGCTCTTGAAAAAACTCACTTAATATTTTACCGCACTGCTCTGCCAGTAAACCGCCTTGATATTTAACACGATGATTTAATTTATTGGTTTCACCTATTTGAAACATGCTGCTAACTGCCCCGGCTTTAGGATCTGCTGCACCAAACACAACACGTTCTACACGTGCATGCGTAATCGCGCCAATACACATCAAGCATGGTTCTAATGTCACATACAAAGTTGTATTAACAAGACGATAATTATTAAGATGCTTTGCACCTGCGCGCAGTGCAACAATTTCAGCGTGCGCGGAAGGATCACATTCAATGATAGGTCGATTAAAACCTTCGCCAATTATTTTATTTTCTAATACTAAAACCGCACCAATCGGAACTTCGTTTTGTTGCTCTGCTTGTTTTGCTAATTGAAACGCATGTTGCATCCAGGAAAAATCATTATCAGAGAACATTGAAAAATCCTCTCCCGCTTTTATTCCCACTCAATCGTCGCCGGTGGTTTACTCGAAACATCATAAACTACGCGGGAAATACCAGGCACTTCATTAATGATGCGATTAGAAATTTTTTCTAATAATTCGTAAGGAATACGTGCAATATGCGCTGTCATAAAATCGACTGTTTCTACAATACGAATCGCAACCACATGATCGTAATGACGTGCATCACCTAACACCCCCACTGATTTTACAGGTAAGAAAACCACAAACGCTTGACTCACTTTATAATACAAATCATTTTTATGTAATTCTTCAATTAAAATAGTATCGGCGAGCCGCAGTTTATCTGCATATGCTTTTTTAACTTCACCCAATATCCTAACTGCTAAACCAGGTCCGGGGAATGGATGGCGATAAACAAGATCATAAGGCAAACCCATTTCTACACCTAATTTTCTGACTTCATCTTTAAATAATTCGCGCAAAGGTTCTAATAATTTTAAATGCATTTTTTCAGGAAGCCCAGCTACATTATGGTGAGATTTAATCAGATGCGCTTTGCCAGTTTGTGTTGCTGCCGATTCAATCACATCGGGATAAATAGTCCCTTGCGCTAACCATTTTGCATCTTTAATTTTTTTTGCCTCTTCTTCAAAAACTTCAATAAATAATCTGCCAATGATTTTGCGTTTTTTTTCAGGATCATCAATACCAGACAACGCTGCAAGAAAGCGCTCCTCTGCGTTCACAGTAATTAAATGCATTCCCATGTGCTTAGCAAATAAGATTTGCACTTCTTGCACTTCATTTAAACGTAGCAAACCCGTATCAACAAACACACACGTTAATTGATCAGCAATGGCTTTTTGTAATAACACAGCTAAAACCGAAGAATCCACCCCACCTGACAAGCCTAATATGACTCGTTCCCTGCCAACAACATCACGAATTTTTGTTACAATTTCTTCACTGATATTTTTTGTTGTCCACAATGGTTTGCATTGGCAAATATCCAACACAAACCGTTTTAAAATATGCGCTCCTTGACGTGTGTGAGAAACTTCCGGATGAAATTGCAATCCATAAAAATGCCGCGTTTCATCAGCCATGCCAACAATGGCACAGTTTTCCGTGCTAGCCAGCAAGGAAAATTCCGGCGGTAATTTATCAACATGATCACCGTGGCTCATCCAAACATCTAAAACAAATGCGCCATCTTTTGCGAGATGATCTTCAAGACCGTGAAATAATTGCGATGTGTTTTTCAATGTCACTTGTGCGTAACCAAATTCACGCTTAGCACCCGATACAACTTTTCCACCCAATTGCTCAGCCATGGTTTGCATGCCATAGCAAATACCTAGCACAGGACATCCTTGCTTAAAAACAATTTCAGGTGCACGTGGCGTTTCAGTCACTGTCACTGTTTCAGGTCCACCCGATAAAATAATTCCGCGCGGAGCAAATGCACGAATTGCTTCAGCTGAAACATGAGAAGAATAAATTTCACAATACACGCCAATTTCGCGCACACGTCGCGCAATCAATTGAGTGTATTGCGACCCGAAATCGAGAATTAAAATACGTTGTGCATGAATATCTGTTGTCATGAATAGGATTCATCAAATTGATAATTTGGCGCTTCCTTGACGATTTGTACGTCGTGCACGTGACTTTCGCGTACGCCTGAACTCGTGACACGCACAAATTCTGCCGTCGTTCGTAACGCTTCAATATTAGAACAACCTGTGTAGCCCATTCCTGAACGCAAACCACCGGTCATTTGATTAATGATTGCTACCACACTACCTTTATACGGCACTCGGCCTTCAATTCCTTCCGGTACTAATTTATCTGTTGCTGTGACGCCTTCTTGGAAATAACGATCACTGGATCCATTGCGTTGCGCCATGGCTCCTAATGAACCCATGCCACGATATGCTTTATAAGAACGACCGTGATAAAGCTCTACTTCACCCGGTGCTTCTTCCGTTCCCGCAAATAAGCTACCAATCATGACGGCAGAGGCTCCTGCTGCAATGGCTTTTGTAGATATCACCCGAATAACGAATACCACCATCAGCAATAATGGCTATTTGGGTTTTGCGTAATGCGTCAGCGCACATTAGCAATCGCAGTAATTTGCGGCACACCGACTCCGGTCACAATACGCGTAGTACAAATGGATCCCGGACCAATGCCTACCTTGACAGCATCCGCTCCTGCATCAGCTAAGGCTTTAGCTGCTTTTGCAGTTGCAATATTGCCGGCAATCACAGCCACTTGCGGATAATGTTTTTTAATCCAATGCACGCGCTCTAGCACGCCTTTGGAATGCCCGTGTGCAGTATCAACAACGAGAACATCCACACCGGCTGTGATCAATGCAGCAATACGATCATTTGATTCAACACCGACTCCAACCGCTGCCCCTACTCGCAATTGGCCTAATAAATCTTTACAAGCAAAAGGCTTTCCTTGTTCTTTTAAAATATCTTTAACCGTGATCATCCCCCGCAATTGATATGCATCATTGATGACTAACACTTTTTCAATGCGATGTTTATGCAAGAGTTTACGCACGATTTCGCGATCAGTCGCTTCTTTGACTGTCACTAGTCGTTCTTTTGGAGTCATGATGTTAGAAACAGCTTGATCAAGATTGGTTTCAAAACGCAAATCACGGCTAGTCACAATACCGACTAATTCTTGATTTTTTTCAACGACAGGCAACGCATGGAAATTATAGGTTTTAATAATATCTAATACTTGTCGCACCGTCGTTTGCGGAGAGACAGTGATAGGATCTTTGACAACCCCGCTTTCAAATTTTTTCACTTTGCGAACGGCTGGATGCTTGCTGCTCAATGGTCATGTTTTTATGGATAATTCCAAGGCCACCTTCTTGCGCCATCGCAATCGCTAAACGCGCATCCGTCACCGTATCCATAGCAGCAGATAAAATAGGAATATTTAAAGTGATATCACGCGCCAGCTTAGTTTTGAGGTCTACATCTTTGGGTAAAATAGACGATTCAGCAGGTAATAATAAAACATCATCAAATGTAAGAGCATCTTGAACGAGTCGCAGCATATGTTAATTCCGGAGAAAAATTAACACAGTATTATACACTGTTTTTATTGAGGCACAAAGCATACAATACCCCGCATGACCATCACCGACATCAGCCAAACACAAGAAATTTATACCGTCAGTCGCCTAAACCGCGAAGTACGCTTTTTGCTTGAAGGAAGCTTTCCATCCATTTGGATAGAAGGTGAAATTTCCAATTTTGCTGCACCCAATTCAGGGCACTGGTATTTTTCACTTAAAGATGCACTCGCCCAAGTGCGTTGCGCCATGTTTCGCCCGCAAAATCGTAAGCTAGGTTTCACTCCCAAAGATGGCACACATGTATTGGTCAAAGCCCGCATCAGTTTGTATGAAGGTCGAGGTGAATTTCAATTATTGATTGAACATTTAGAAGAAGCTGGCGAAGGGAGATTACGCCAACAATTTGAGGCATTAAAAAAGCGCTTACTCGAAGCAGGATTATTTGATAGCGCACGTAAAAAGCCAATTCCTACTCTACCTAAATCATTGGGTGTAATTACTTCGCCCACTGGCGCTGCGATCCGAGATATTTTAAGCGTCTTAAACCGACGCTTCCCCTGCGTACCCATTATTATTTATCCAACACTGGTGCAGGGTGAATCTGCCGCTCCTAATATTGTCAAAGCCATTCAAACTGCAAATCGCCGTAACGAATGTGATGCCATCATTCTCGCACGCGGTGGCGGCTCACTTGAAGATTTATGGCCATTTAATGAAGAAATTGTTGCACATGCAATTTATCGCAGCACTATTCCTATCGTTAGCGGTGTAGGTCATGAAATTGATTTCACCATTGCCGATTTTGTTGCTGATCTGCGCGCGCCTACCCCTTCTGCAGCAGCCGAATTGACAACACCTGATCAGCAAGAATTATTAGAATCGATTAATCAAGATGAAAAGCAGCTTGCGCGCTTGATGAAGCAAAAATTACAACATTTGCAACAGCATTTAGATTGGACAAAAAAACATTTGCAACAGCAACATCCCAAACGACGTCTCACTGAACAAGCTCAACAACTTGACTTAAATGAAGCTGTATTGATCCGCTTGCAAAATAAATTAATCACGCAGCATCAATCAAATCTGCAAATATTACACGCTAAATTATCTCGCTACACCCCGACCCACCGTATTCGGGAGTTGCGCCATCAATTACATATTCAACAACAAAACATGCAAAATTTCATTGCTCAATCCTTACAACATCACCAAAAATCACTCGCCACTTTATCTGGAAAATTGGATGCATTAAGCCCGCTGGCCACATTAAAACGCGGGTTTGCAATTGCAACAACAGCAAATCAAAAAGTTTTACGCAAAGCAAAAGAAATCTGCGTAGGTGATAAGATAAATGTGAAATTAATGGAGGGAGAGTTGGGATGTAGGGTGGAAAATATAATTGATTGCTAAAATAAAAACGGGGATTTTTCAAAAAAGGTAACTATTCACGATTTTTACAAAAAGAACTCGTCATTGCGAGCCTCACGCTTTTGCTTTATGTGAGGCGTGGCAATCCAGAATGGTGATAAGTTATAGGCAGTACTTGCTTCGTCCCCCTGCTAAGAGCATGCAGGGGTCCTCGCAATGACGGCGTGAATAATTACGTTTTATTCTTTATTTATCTTTTTGATTTACGTCGCTTAGCTTTTCTACCATGCGCCTTGGAGTGATGCATTACAACTAAGGTTTTCGTCTTTTTGCCTTTTCTGGATTTTTTACCTTTCATTTTTATGGTTTTGGATAACTTGACATAAACTGCTGATTCAGCTGCAGCGATTTTTGCTTTTGCTTCTTTCGCTTTTTTGTTTAGCTTACTGTTGTAAGCCTTTGTCACTTTCTTAACTTTAACCAGGGCAGAACGCAATTTGTTACGCGCTGCTTTTTCCTTTCGCTTCCAAGCGGTTATCTGCTTCTTCAATTTTCTGACCTTCGCTCTATGACTTTTTGCTGATATCATTTCCTACTCTCCCTGTGGGGTTAACAAAAAAACTTTTAACTAGAGGATCCCTGGCTAGCCAGCAACGGCTTCGTTTTCAGCTCCATGTAAAGATTCAACATTATCAGCGAAAGAGCCGCCTGATTTATCCTGCGCTTCAAGTAAAGAAATTAATTCTTGCAAACGCTTTGTGTAATTAAATTTTTCAGTTTTAAGTATGGAATTTTCTTGTTTTCGCAGATTAAGTTCTTTGCGTAATCCATCAAGCTCTTGAACTAAAGCGAGCAGTTTTTCCTCAAGCTTTTGCAATAAACCGTCTGTCATGAAGGTATCCTTTTTTACGGTAATTGTTGTATACCCATTACACCTCAAGATGCGACTTTTAACAATCCATCTTGCATCGAATTTGAAACGTTTTTCAATCGAAAAATCTCGAAATACAGGCAAGTATTCCTGCGATTTTTCTCAATCAAAACGTTTCAACTTCTCGCAATCTGGATGTTAAAACTTCGCATCTTGAGGTGTAATGGGTATATAATATTATAAAAACATAAAAAATAATATGCCTTTGCATAGCGCTTACAAAAAAATCAACCCGTTTCTTCTTTTAATGGTATAAAAGCAATTGGCAAATTAGGAGACTTTATCTGCAATAAATGATTTCCTAACCCAGGCGAAGCTTCCACAACTTGATAACCTACTAAAATATTACGTAATAAAGGCTCGTAACTCTTGCGGCTAATAAATATTACATCCGCGGGCTTTGTTGTTAAAATGGGCCATTTTTTCAATAAACTCTCTTTTGTTTGCGCTACACGCTCACCACGAATAGCATGATTTTTTACTTCCGGCGATAACTGTAAATAAAAACGCACTTTGTTATCCGCATCTAGCATGACAAAACGCCACTCAGACCAAGGTTTGGTTTTGTCTGCTTCTTGATGCAACTTAGCTGCAAACCCCTTAAACCCTCCCTGCAAAGCAAGTAAAGGTTGTATCACATCAAAACTAAGAAATAAGAGCAAAAAGAACATAGCAGCAACTCTTCCTGCCCACACATACCGTCTAGCGAATATATCTTTACCTGCTAAAATCCAATCTGCCGTAAATAAAATAGCAAATGGAACCATGGGTAAAATGTAATAGTTGCGTCGAGAACCACTTAAGGTAAAAAATAAAAATAGCAACAAGCACGCCCATATCATCCATTTGGAATTGGCTGACATACTCCGCCAACGGGATTTAATAGAGAATAATGCAGGAATAAAGAAAACTGCCCACGGTAATAAATAAACCGGCAAATAAATAAAATAACTATAAATCGGATCTTTATGGTCGAATGGTTGAAAATAACGCAAAATATTTTCTCGATATACGAGATATAAGCCATTTTGGCTATAACCATCATGACTAAAATGACTTGAAGCCCAAAAGGGCAGAAAGTAAATAATTGCCGCGGGAACCATGCTTAAGAAAAAACGCCAATGTAAATGCTTTTTCCATTCTTTTTGCATTAATAAATCAGGCAAAATAACTAATAGCGGTACAATAGCGCCAACCAGTCCTTTACACAAAGATGTCACTGCAAGAATTAAAAAGAAAACCGCGTAATTAATGAAGTTTTGTTGAGATTTTTTTTCAATATACCAGGATACAGCAAATAACGAGCCTGCTAAATTAAGCATATCCGCGCTGCTGGTTTTAGCCCAAAAAACAAAGTAAAAAGTTGTTAATAATAGCCAACCCGCTAGCAAACCTAACTGCCGATCTTTTAACTTTAGGCCAATGCGATAAATGGACCAAATCGCCAATATTCCTGCAAGTGCGGAAGGTAAACGTAGTGACCATACGGTAAACCCAATAAAATGAGAAACAGCCACTATTAGCCAATACGATAATAATGGCTTATCGTAATAATTAATGCTTGCAAGATAAGGATGCAAAAAATCATGGCGATAAAACATCCCATTCACAATATCTGCCCAACGATTTTCTTGTGTCCAAAGCTCTCGGCCACCCAACATTGTAAACAATAAGATAATAGCCGCGATTAATAGGTAAACAAACTTGGCGTTTTTACCCCACAATAATTCTGACCATGTCGTATTCATAACCATACTCTTTTATTATAATCGACACATATTATACTGATATATGTGTAAAAAAATATGGGATACTGCTAACATAAACCACATTTTTCATATCCATAGGAGGCATATATGTTTCAAGGTAGCATAGTTGCATTAGTCACACCCATGCAAACCGATGGCTCTGTTGACAAAAAGTCACTCCACGACCTTGTGGAATGGCACATTGCTTCATCCACAGATGGGCTTGTTGTCATAGGGTCAACAGGAGAAGCCGCTACCCTGGGTGATGAAGAACAATTTGAAATCATCTCCAGCGTGGTAAAACAAGTTGCAAAACGCATTCCCGTTATTGCAGGCACAGGAAGTAACTGCACGCAACATGCTATTGAATTAACGCAAAATGCAAAAAAAGCCGGTGCAGATGCCGCTCTCATCGTAACACCTTATTACAACAAGCCTCCACAAAATGGCTTATATGCACATTATAAAAGCATCGCAGAAAAAGTGTCTTTGCCTATACTCTTATATAATGTACCTGGCCGTACTGCTTGTGATTTATTACCCGAGACAATTGAGCGTTTAGCAAAAATTCCCAATATTATCGGAGTTAAAGATGCAACGGGAAAAATTGAGCGTGCAACTGAAATTTTAAAGCGTTGCGGAAAAAGTTTCGCAATTTACAGTGGCGATGATGAAACCGCCATGGATTTAATATTTGCCGGTGCGAAAGGCGATATTTCAGTCACAGCCAATGTTGCGCCACGCAAAATGCATGACATGTGCACAGCAGCATTATCTGGGAATAAAGAACTTGCAAAAAAACTCAATGCTGAGCTTATGCCACTGCATAAAAAACTTTTCTTGG
This sequence comes from uncultured Gammaproteobacteria bacterium, assembly GCA_963710715.1. Taxonomy (GTDB): domain Bacteria; phylum Pseudomonadota; class Gammaproteobacteria; order DSM-16500; family DSM-16500; genus CAVQBL01. Next base: position 188,299 of record CAVQBL010000015.1, read on the forward strand.
AAGCTAATCCCATCCCAGTGAAATGGGCACTACACACCATGGGACGCATTCCAACCGGCATACGCTTACCACTCTTACAGCTTGATCCAAAGTTTCATCATGATGTCAGAGAAGCCATGCGCAGCGCAGGAATTTTAATGCCAGAAACAATTAATTCATAAATTTAGGTGCTTTGTTATGTTACGTTATACAAAAAATATTTTTTTACTTGCATCCTTGTTAGCCCTTACAGGTTGTGGTTACATTTACGGTGAGAATGGGATAATTAAAAATCGTTCACTCGACTATCAAAAAGCACGATCTATTCCACCTTTACGCATACCCCCAGGGCTTTCTTCTTCTACAATCACTGCACATTATCCCACGTCTGAACATAACTATAATCGCAACACGAAAGTAGATTTAACACCACCTGAGTTGTGGTAGGGTCGTAGGGTCCATTTACAATTCGCCAGGCTGAGCCAGAAAACTACGATTTGTGAGGATCGCAGCGCAGCATATGTTGTTAATATGTGAGCAGCGAACCGCAACAAATCGTAGTTTTCTGGCCAGCATGGTAGAATTGTAAATAGACCCGTCACGGAGAGGTACCGAAGCGGCCACAACGGCACCGACTCGAAATCGGATGGGGGGCTAGCGCTCCCACGTGGGTTCGAATCCCACCCTCTCCGCCAATTGATGTTCCTGAGATTCCTGAAAATCCCTTGTTTTTCCGACAAATTAACAACCTATAACTCATTGAATAAGAATCAATTTGCAAACTTTCCAATGTATTGCTATAATTTATATGTCCATTTTTGGCAGGCACTAACCTTATGAAAGTATCGTTTAACAAAAGCATCACATTCAAAGTCCTAAAGCGCATAGAGCGGCTTTCAGGAGATATTATTTTGCGCTCAGATATTGCCAATATCGCTAACCCTCGTCAAATTAGCCGCGCCTTAGATCGTCTTATTAAAGGTGGATATCTAACAAAGCTTGGCTATGGGGTATACGCCAAACTAGCCAGATCTGAAATTGCTCAAACGACCTATCTCAAAGAGGGTGTGCTCCCTACAATGCGAGCAGCACTAAGCAGATTAAATATTCGCTGGGAGCCATCCCAAGAAGAACAAGACTATCAAGCGGGAAGATCAACACAAATTCCTGCTAATCCAACTACAAAATTAAAAGATAGATTCCGCAGGCAATTGCGCTATCATGATATGGAGCTAATACGTGGATAAGCCACTCACCCAAGAACAATTAAAAGAACTTGTATTGCTAACAGCAGAAACACTACGCATTCAGTATCCATCCATCATTGAAAAAGATTATTACGTTACAAGCGCTATTCATTCTTTATCAGGCATTGAATAGGTTAGAAAGTCTTGGAAAATGCGACAGGATCGATCAGTTTCTGAGATAATTCATTCGTTAGCTATCCAGCTTCTTTTCTAAAGGTGTCGAATTCGCCACCTTTAAAATTTGGGTTATACATTTGCTCCCAAATTCCTAGAAATTCCAATGTAAAAAAATACAGGCAACTTAATGCCAATATTTTATTGTACGGCCTTTCTTAAGGTATACATGGGAAATAATAAGCTGAAAAGCTAGGTAACTGTCAGCTGTATAACTCAGGTCTTACTTATGCGCCCAGCAAAGAGCAACTTTCCAAATAAAATCTCCCTCCTGAATAGTTCAACACCGCATATCCATCTTTCACATCAGGAAGATTAATATTCCACATTTTTTTAAACCAAAATTCATCCCGTTGAATTTCACGTTTTATTAATTCATATGCCAATTTTGCTTCTGGTGTCAAACCATCTATAGGCAATTCATCCAACTTTGTTAATTGCGAATTAAACCATACTAGCGACTCATCTATTTCACGAATTGTAAATTGATTCCATATACAGGTATAAGGCGCACCCATATGCCCACTAATCCAAAAATTTGGCATGAAATGGATTATCAAGCGAGTTAATAATGGTTCTTTGCCTGGACTTACATGCGAAACAAAAAAAGAAGGCTTAGTTTTTTTCTTTTAGCTTCTGATACAGTACACCGAATTGATGCAGTGTCGCCCAAACTTTTCCTGCATTCCCTGCGATTGGTTGTTTAAGTAATTTCTACTCACCAAAAAATTACCGCCCAAACCAAAAATTGAAAATGCTAATTCATTGTTTTCTGTTATTTGGTAGACATTATCTTCGTCAAGCAAAAATAAATTATTAAATTTTTATTTTTTACTTCTTTAATAACAACAGCATCTTCATGATTACCATAAACTGCGTAAACCGGTACATCAAATTGCTTCTTATTTTTAGCATAATCTGAAAAATCACCTAACAGCTTATGCTCTCGCACAATTTCAATTAACTTATCTCGGTTAGTTTGTTTATCAACCATAATCTTTGCCAATATGGAGAATGCGACACCAACAAGAGCAACTCACGAGTACTTAATCGGCGGTAACTAGTCTCATCATAAAAACCAAAATCACCTGCATGAATTACTAAATCCGCTTTGGTCTTATCGATTAATTGATTAACGACATCCAGCTTACCGTGAGTGTCGCTGACTAATAATGCTTTCATAGAGTGTAATTTCCTGCTTATTTTTTTTAGTAGTCTGAAAAAGTTCAGCCATTTGTAATTGGGTTAACCATACCGTTTCCCCTACAGTGCTCGCAACTTTAAATCGTATTGAACAAATAGATTATCACTTAAATAAAGCTATAGAAAATGGGCTTACACAAGAAGAACTTGTTGCAGCAGATCCTTATTTACTTTTAATAGATGAGTGGAGACCACCGCAGCAAGGGAGGGCTCAACTATCGAATTTAGGACTATAGTTATTTTCTTTTTTCTGTTCGGGTGCTTCGAGTAAAGCTTGATAAATTTCTCCCAGTTTTCCCCTATACAAACCAGGGTATTCTTCCTTTGACAATGAACGTATATCTTTCCCTGTTTCTAGTGCATCTATTAAAGCATTTGCAGCTTTTATTATACCTCTTCTTTCTTTCTCTTTTTCTACTTCCGAGCGATTGAAGAACATAGTTTTTTGCTCTGGGAGAGTTGAAATATACGCTTTAATGTCTTTAATTTTTTCCGCTTTCAATAGTGGATCAATATGATGGCTTAGCATTTTATTATTGAACTCCCCGATAATATTATAAATAATGACGCAATTTTACTATAATGTTCATTATTTTGTCTATCGAAAATTCATTCATTTATATATGAGAAGCAAGCGCGGATATGGAATAGACTACGGTAATCAAATTTAATTTGTTATAATGGATCCTCTGAGTATGTTTTATCCCTTTAAAGGAGCTAAAAATGAAATTTAAAAATATTGCTTATATTACTGCCCTCAGTCTATCCTTGCTTAACCAAAGCATTCTTGCAGCCGGCGACACGTTTACTTACAAAAATACCCGCGGCTCAGTATTAAAATTACAGTTTAATCCAGACGATACTCTCTCAGGCACTTTCACTACTGCAGTTGCCTCAAAACAATGTCAGCAAGCTATTGGTATGAAAAGACCTATCGTAGGTTTTATAGCTAAAAATGCTATAAGTTTTACTGCAAGTTATCCAGAATGTGGCTCAATTGTCACTTTCACCGGCAACATTGAAGAAAATAAAAAGACTATCGACACAACTGCTATCGTTGCGCATCCATCCGCACAGATAGCCGCAGAAGGTCCTGGCGCTCGCATGATTAGCCACGATGTATTCAAGCGTAGTTAATATATCCTGGGGTACTGTATTTAATACAGTGCCCCAAAATTTCTCCAGCAAAAACAAAAGAGATTCTCAATGAAAACCGTCGACCACATTATTAATGCAAGATGGATTATCACGTGTGAAGAGCAAAATAAAATTTTAGAAAATCATGCACTCGTTATTCAAGATGGCTTGATCAAAGATATTTTGCCAAGCAGAGAAGCAACAAAAAAATATTCTGCCAAATCCAGTGAAAATTTTACTGGGCATGCACTCATTCCTGGGCTCATTAACTCTCATACTCACATCGCCATGAATTATTTTCGTGGATTAGCCGATGATTTAGCGCTGATGAATTGGCTCAATAATCATATTTGGCCAGCAGAAAAAAAATGGGTTAGTCATGAATTCGTGCACGATGCATCGCTTTTTGCGATGGCAGAAATGATTCGCAGCGGGACAACTTGTTTTAATGATATGTATTTCTTTCTATCCGCCACTGCACAAGCAGCAGAAACCGCGGGTATTCGTGCGCACATTGGCATGACGGTTATGGACTTTCCAACTGCCTGGGCAAAAACACCACAAGAATATTTTGATAAAGGATTAGAGTTTTATCAACAATACAAAAATCATCCCCTAATCACGGCAACACTCGCGCCACATGCTATCTACACAGTGTCAGAAAAAAATTTAATTCGCGTCAAAGAAATCGCAGAAAAATATAATTTAAAAATCAATATGCATGTTCAAGAAACCGCTGATGAAGTGAAACACTCATTAGAACAAACCAAGCTTCGTCCACTAAAACGTTTACAGAAAATAGGTTTAGTTTCTCCACGTTTAATTGCTGTGCACATGACACAAATTAACGAAGAAGATTTAGCGATTCTGCAAACTGAAAAACCTCACATCGTGCATTGCCCAGAATCAAATATGAAATTAGCCAGCGGCACTATGTCCTGTAACAAAATTAAGATCCCTTGGAATTAATGTTGCGCTTGGCACAGATGGTGCAGCCAGTAATAACGATCTTAATATGTTAGGAGAAATGCGTGTCGCGAGCTTTCTTGCTAAATTAAGTACACAAAACCCTGAAAGCTTGCCTGCTGAAGAAAGCTTAAAGCTTGCAACTCTGCATGGCGCAAAAGCGCTAGGCATTGATCACATCACTGGCTCTTTAACAATTGGCAAAGCAGCAGATATAGTGGCAATTCATTTAGATGAAATTGAAACTCTACCGCTTTATCATCCCGTCTCGCAAATAGTTTATGCTGCTGCTCGCAATCAAGTCACCGATGTTTGGGTGGCAGGAAAACAATTATTGAAAAATCGCAAGCTAACTACACTAGACGAAAAAGAATTGATAGCAAAAGCAAAAAGCTGGGGGGAAAAAATAAAGCAAGAAGATGCGGTTACTGTGCCATAATTTAATGAACCCCACCCTCCCATATCTTTAAAATCTTGATTAGTACACACGTAAGCACAAAGAGTGCGCAAAGCCTCCGGTGCTATTCTTAAGCACTTTTCTTTCAAATCTTTAGGGTTACTTTCGCTGTACAACTCCTTTGAGTCTCTATTCCTATACTCTAAAATGCCATAAAAAAATCTAAAATCATCAATTTTGCCAACTATATCAATTATACAATAAGCAGTATAAAAATAATCTGCGAAACAAATGCGTTGATGTGATTTATCTGTTAGCTTGTCCATGAGACTATCGGCTGTTTTTAAACACTCTATTGCTTGATGCCATTTTATGTTGTTGTTGCCACCTTCAGACAGAAGAACAACAGCCCTAGATAAATAATCTTTAATTTGTTCCAAATAAAATTGTGATCGTTTGTACCTATTATCACGAAAATTTTTCAGCCATGTGTACAACAACCCAATGGCAGTAACAATCGCAGTAACCACAGTCCAGTTAATACTTTTTATCGTATCCATTATTGTATTCATCATAATTACATCCACTATATATTAAACGATATTATTAAGTTCTATATAATACCATACAAAATAACTAAAATAAACTTGATTTTTGCATAAATTATGCAATAATTGATATTATTTTGTTGTAAATGGTGAAAATTACATATGTTAATTGAATTTAATGTTAGCAAATTATCGCTCAATTAAAGAACCCCAAAAATTGAGCATGGTTGCAGCTAAAGATGACTCCTTGCAGGCAACCAATTGCATGCCAAGTGGAATCTCTGCAATTCAACCTTGTACGCACAGCAGTACTATATGGCCCAAATGCCAGCGGCAAAAGCAACCTAATCTCAGCTCTTGGGTTTATGCGAAGCATGGTAGAAATCTCTGCTGTAGGTATTCGTGAAGGACAAAAATTAAATATCTCGTCCTTTCGCTTTGATTCCGAAACAATCAATCAACCATCTGAGTTTGAAGTTACTTTTGTTGAAAACGGAATACGTTATCAATATGGTTTTGAGCTTAATGCTACTCGCGTAACTAAAGAATGGCTTACTCGTTTATGTAGAGCGCAAAGCACAACGGTGGTTTGAACGAAATTATGACTAGTAAAAAAGGTAAATATCATTGGTATTTTGGCCCACATCTGATCGGCGGCAAAAAACAACATACCTTATGGAGTGAATCAACACGAGCAAACGCGCTTTTCTTTCAACAGCGGTTAATCTAAATAGCGAACAACTCCGCCCAATTTTTAATTGGTTTGTGAATAAACTTATTATTATTGGAATCAATGCAACTCCTCTTCCATTTTACACAATGGAACGTATTAAAAATGGGTCTGGATAAACCACAGAATTATCAGCTCTTTTACAAGCAGCAGATCTTGGGAATCACTGATGTTCAAATTAAAATGCAAAAAGGCCAACAGGTACAAATACGTTTAGAATCTGGCTTGGCAACGATAGAAAACAAGCAAGAAGACCGAAATTCCTAGTGCGACTCTTTTTCATCAAGGAAAAAAGTACGCTGTGGAGTTTCACTCACGAAGAGTCTCACGGAACGCAAAAGATATTTGCTTATGCCGGGCCAATTCATGATGTATTACAAAATGGAAAAGTACTAGTGGTTGATGAGCTGGATAGCAAGCTTCACCCAAAAATGGTACGATTTTTAGTAAATCTCATACAAAATACTCATCTAAACAAAAATAATGCTCAGCTAATTTTTACGACTCATAATACTTCTTTGTTAGATACACGACCTTATTTCGCCGCGATCAAATTTGGTTTATGGAAAAAGATAAGGAACAGGCATCTCACCTATACCCTCTCACTGACTTTAGTCCTCGCAAAGGTGAAGCCCTCGAAAAAGGTTACCTAATTGGTCGCTATGGCGCACTCCCTTTCTTTGGCGAGTTTAATTTATAATGGAGAAGAGGACGTGGGATCAGATAAGCTGTTTCAAAAAATAAAAATTCGCAGTGAAAAAGAACTTGCTCGGCACAAAGCAAAAAAATCACCTTACGAAACAATATTCATTGTTTGTGAAGACAGCAAAAGTTTACCTAATTATCTTAATGAAATAATAAAATATTTTAGGCTAAATACTGCAAATGTTAGGATCATCCCTAGCAAAGGATCCGCTCCTATCAGCGTAGTAGAACATAGCATAGAAATAGCAAGAACAACTCCTGGTATTGATCGCATAGTTTGTATTTTTGACCGCGATAAACACGAAAGCTATCAGCGGGCTATCAAAAAACTTAACGACCATAAATCAAATCCTGAAGACAAAAGCAAGCCTGTTTATCAAACTATAGTTTCAACGCCTTGCTATGAAATATGGCTACTGCTCCATTTTAGCTATACCACAAAAGCTTATAGCTCAAGTGGTAAAAAATCAGCATCTGAAAACGTAACTAGTGATTTAGAAAAAAAACTTCCTTTATATAACAAGAAGACTGTTAAACATTGGTTTAATGACTTAATCGACAAACTGGACACTGCAATAAAGCACGCGAAACAATTGCAGGAACACAACGATAAAACTAACTCCATAAACCCTGCAACAAATATACACGAGTTAATCGAACATTTAAGAAATCTCAAAAACTTTAACAATAATTAATATCATTGTAGTAATATATCATCAGAAAACTAAACAACAGAGAATAACACATCATGAAAAACATTGATTACATCATTCATGCTAAATGGATTATTACTTGTGAAGAACAAAATAAAATTTCACGGGAATGGCATACACTGATAATAAGTCAGTTTTTCAGGCCTGACCCCCATTACTCAGAGTTGAGGAAAAAAGATTAAACAAGAAGATACTGTAGATTCCCAAGTGATGAATAATGTTTAAAATTGAATAAAAAGGACTTTAATTATGGCAAAATGGTTCAATTTGTTAAAATACCTTGATGAAGAACAAATTGATTGGGTCTTTAATACCAGCAAAGAAGAGCATATTAAAAAAAATGCTGTTTTTATAGAAAAAAATACCGATATTGACTCAATATACTTTGTTATCCAAGGATTATTAAAAGTCTTTATATTCTCTAACACACATCAACCTGCGAAACTTCTTGGTCCAGGAGAAATTGTGGGTGAAATTTCCTTTTTAAATGAAGGAAAAAGCACAGCTAAATTAATAGCAGAAGATGACACACTTGTACTAAAGCTTCCCAAGAAAACGCTACGAGATAAACTCGCTCAAGACCAATATTTTGCTGCAAATTTTTACAAATCGCTCGCAAATATCATTGCCAACAGATTTCGACAAACAATAGATGAACTCGAATTCATTCAAGATTCTAAAAACATCAGCGACAAACTTCACCATGAATCCGCCTCTGCTACCCTCCTTAAAGAATTCCAAAATTTTAAACAGCTCATTGCCGAGATTAGCAAAGAGACTTTAACCACTGGACAAGTATCAGAAAACTATTATCAACAAACACAAGCACAATTTAAAAATCTTTTTAACAATTTAAATACACTGCTAGGAGCAAAATCTTCACTCGATGAAAACACAAAAAAACAGCTGGGAAAGCAAGCTCAAATTGAGTTTTTGCCGCTTCTTTTATTAACCGACCTTATGCAACGTGCCTATACCAAACCTCGCGGATATGCAGGTGATTATGAAATGATAGAATTAGTCTATCAAAATCAAGGTGGGGGCACCGGCGTCATTGGGCCTTTAATTGACAAATGTTTTCTCAACGTAGCAGCTGCATGTGCTGTGAGAAATCGCCGCCACATCCTAACGAAAGAAATATTGGCACTTACCCAATCAAAAGATAAAACAGTCAATGTGGCTAGCCTTGCCTGCGGACCTGCGGTAGAAATATTTGATGCTTACCAACAGTTGCAGGATAAAACTAAGCTTAAAGCAACTTTAATTGATTTTGATCTTCATGCATTGGCACATGCTGCTGATAAACGTGACCAGTTAAGGCTAGGGAAACAAATTGAATTAATTAACGAAAACCTGATTTATTTAGCCTTGGGAAAGAAAAAAATTGAGTTTAAGCAATTTGATTTAATTTATAGCGTAGGCCTTATTGATTATTTTGAAGATGAACTAGTCATTAAGCTGATTAACTATTTCTATGATTATTTGGCGCCAGGCGGAAAAATTATTTTGGGGAATTTCCATCCGAATAATCCTGATAAAGCTTTAATGGAGTATATTTTAGAATGGTATTTAGTACATCGCACTGAAGAAGACATGAATAACCTTTTTAAAGCTTCGAAATTCCATAAGCCTTGCAGCAAAATCCAATTTGAAGAGCAGCATATTAATCTATTTGCAGAATGTCTCAAATAGAGACGACTTACCTGACCTATCTATGCCCTACGCAACATGGGCAAACACATGGATCTCTACTCATACCATTTTTTACCAAAGTTACACCTTTTTAATGCATTTTTTGCACAACCTGCTTATAATACGCATTCTTGAATAAATCCATATAATTAGGAGAGAACATGGCTGTGGAAAAAACGTTGTCAATTATCAAACCCGATGCAGTTGCTAAACGCCTGATTGGTGAAATAAATCGTCGTTTTGAAAAGGCTGGCTTACGTATTGTGGCAGCTAAAATGAAACACTTAACCCAAAAAGAAGCTCAAGGTTTTTATGCCGTTCATAAAGAACGCCCTTTTTTCAAAGCACTCGTTAACTTCATGAGCTCAGGCCCAGTCATGATACAAGTACTTGAAGGTGAAAATGCTGTTGCCTCAAATCGTCAAATCATGGGTGCAACTAATCCTAAAGAAGCTGCTCCTGGAACTATACGCGCTGATTTTGCTGAATCCATTGACCACAATGCTGTTCATGGCTCAGATGCAGCAGATACAGCAAAACAAGAAATTGCTTTCTTCTTTAAACCCGAAGAAATAGTGCATTATGTCAAAGAAACTGAGCTTGCATAAAACATGACTGCCCTCACCCAAACAACAAAAGTTAACTTACTTGGCTTTGACCGCAAAGCCTTAGCTGATTTTTTTGTAAATTTGGGTGAAAAAGCATTTCGTGCACAACAAGTTTTACAATGGATCCATTTGCATGGCGTACAAGATATTCATGCCATGACCAACGTCAGCAAACAACTACGTGATAAATTGCTTGAAATTGTTGAAATTTGCCCACCGGAAGTCGCATATGAAAATACCGCCCCGGATGACACTCACAAATGGGTTTTACGCTTAGCCGATGGCAATTGTATTGAAACCGTATTTATCCCAGAAAAAACTCGCGGCACACTCTGCGTATCGTCTCAAGTGGGGTGTGTACTGAATTGTGATTTTTGCTCCACTGGCAAACAAGGATTTAGTCGCAATTTAACTGTTGCTGAAATTATTGGACAAGTCTGGGTGGCAGCGCGCAGCTTATCTCGCAGTCAAGGCGCCCATGACCATGCCATCACCAATGTAGTCATGATGGGCATGGGTGAACCCCTACTCAATTTTGATAACGTTGTCAGCGCGATGGACATTATGCTAGATGATTTTGCTTACGGACTCTCGAAGCGACGGGTTACACTGAGCACAGCAGGTGTTATCCCTGCAATGTATCGCTTATGTGAAGTAAGTGATGTAGCACTCGCTGTTTCCTTACATGCCCCCAATGACGAGTTACGTAATTTACTCGTACCACTGAATAAGAAATATCCGCTTAAAGAATTAATACAAGCTTGTAAAGACTTCTTTAAAAACGATAAACGGCGCTATGTCACGATGGAATATGTGATGCTAGCAGGCGTTAATGACTCACCTCAGCATGCAAAACAATTAATTGCCTTACTCAATGGGGTCAGAGCCAAGGTGAACCTGATACCTTTTAACCCTTTCCCTAATACTACTTATAAGCGCTCGGATGATACAACCATTGATAAATTTCGTAATATGCTGATAAATGCTAATATCAACTGCATTACTCGAAAAACGCGTGGCGAAAAAATCGATGCTGCTTGTGGTCAATTGGTAGGCCAAGTTAAAGATCGTACCCGGCGTAGTGAGCGCCTAAAAGTTAAAGTGGTTTCGGCGACGCTATAACATAAGGTATACTATTACCACTCAACTAGGATGAGCGAGACAGGCATGGATACTGAAAAAGACATGATGATAAGCGAAACACAAAAAGTGAATAGTCCAGACAAACAAGTGGCCAAACAAAGTGGTTGGGGTCTGCGCTTCAAATCCGCTCGCGAAGCTCTGAATTTAACCCCACAAGAAGCGGCTTCACGTCTATATTTAAATCTGAAAATCATTACTACCATTGAAAATGAAGACTCTGTACATGGCACCCCTGCGATTTTCATGCGTGGTTATGTACGCTCTTATGGACGACTTCTGAATATACCGGAAAAAGAAATTGATCAAGCCATTACCGAGCTTGGACTTATGACACCACAATCCAATATCACCGAAAATCTCGCGTTACAAACGCGTCCTAAAGTGCTGGAGAATAGCCATCGCTATGTTCGCTGGATAACATACCCTGTGATTGCTATTTTAATCACCCTTGTTGTTATTTGGTGGAATAACCATAATCATTACTTCTCAGATATAGATAACACAAAAATTGTTGCTCAACCTACACCAGCACCATCAGCAACTTCTAATCAAGCTATGGCTTCCACTGCGAAGCCCTCACCGCAAACTCCAGAAACAAGCTCTCCAGCTGCACAGCCCACCCCCCCTCAAGCTAATATAGTCACTGCAGAGCGCAAAAACCAAGCTACCCCTCCCCATCCCCGTGTTGCCAACATGGATATGGACATACCCGAGCCAGGCTTAGAAACGGATTAAGAGGCATGCACTCGTGGTAAATCCCATTCAAGCAATTCGCGGTATGAATGATATTTTACCGCCAGAAATCGCGACGTGGCAGCATGTAGAAAATGTATTACGCGAAGTCTTACATGGCTATGGCTATCAAGAAATGCGCTTTCCCATTCTTGAAAAAACTGAATTATTCAAACGCTCCATTGGCGAAGCAACCGATATCGTTGAAAAAGAAATGTATACCTTTGCGGACCGTAATAATGAAAGCTTAACCCTACGCCCTGAGGGCACCGCCAGTTGCGTACGCACAGGGATAGAGCACGGATTATTGTATAACCAAGTCCAGCGTTTCTGGTATATGGGGCCTTATTTTCGCTATGAGCGCCCACAAAAAGGTCGGTATCGTCAATTTCATCAATGCGGGGCAGAAGTTTTTGGTATCGCGAGCCCCGACATCGATGCAGAACTCATTTTACTTGCCGCCAAAGTTTTCGAAAAATTGGGATTAAAGTCGCATGTGAATTTGCAGCTCAATTCATTGGGAACACCCGCTGTACGTACAAGCTATCGTGAACAGTTAGTTAATTATCTTGTGCAACATCAAAACCAATTGGATGAAGACAGTCAACGTCGCTTAAGCACCAATCCTTTACGTATTTTGGATAGCAAAAATCCAGCCATGCAAGAATTAATTGCGAATGCGCCTAAATTAATCGATCATCTGGATGAAGAATCAAAAACCCATTTTTCAGAGTTACAAGCTTATTTAACAAGCTCAGGATTAACTTATACAATCAATCCCTGCCTCGTCCGCGGACTTGATTACTACACAAAAACCGTATTTGAATGGGTAACCACTGAGCTAGGCGCACAAGGCGCAATCTGCTCCGGTGGGCGCTATGACGGCTTGGTTGAACAATTAGGGGGAAAGGCCACACCTGCCCTAGGCTTTGGGATCGGGATGGAACGTTTAGTTTTATTAGCACAGCACGTCCATAAGAATCCTCCCGCAAGTCCACTACATGTTTACTTCATGACAGATGGCGATGCTGCTTTCCAAATGAGTTTAAAACTCGCGGACCAATTGCGGGATAATATTCCTGGTTTACGTTTATGGTTACATTGCGGTGGTGGTGCTTTAAAAAATCAATTCAAAAAAGCGGATAAAAGCGGTGCGCTGTTTGCATTAATCTTAGGTAATGATGAATTACAGCAGCAGGCTATTTCAATTAAACCACTGAGGGAAAATGTGCCGCAGGCGATGGTTAAACAAGCGGAAGTGGTAGAATACTTAACCAGGATATTTCAACCCATTTGCTAAAGTGATGTAAAAAATATGTATAATAACGATATCTAATTACCACTAGCGAGGACTTAACATGCCAAGCCCATATAAATTACTTAGAACAATCATTCTTGGAATTCTAGCATTGCAAGGGGGCAGCGCAATTTCAGGCGCAGCAGCTCGTAAGGACCCTTGCTATGGCTTTCATTTTGATAGAGATATAGGAGGTGTTAGCTCTCACTCTTATTCTTCAGATGAAATGAGCGCTATTGTCAAGCAGGTAGGCTCGTCTTGTATATATAGGGCAGGCGGTCAGCTTATACAAAAAGTAACAGGTTCTCTTAACAGAGTTGATGAGCCAGAACCAGGAAAAGCTTACTCAGCGGCGATAGTAGTTGGTGAAACGGAGGTAGGACTCTCTTTTATTGATGCGAATGCGAAACGTGAAAGTGCTGAGACGATAATGGCTATCACGAGAGGCAAAGAAGGCACGCATGTTCATGTTAGAAATGGAAGAAAGCTAAATCCAAACTGCCAAACTTTTGTGTTCTGTAATCCTACCAACAATTTGATCTTTAGCCCAGCAAAAAACATAGAGGAAAAATTAGAAGAAGCTTCGCTCTCTCCCTATTTTAGACATGTTTTTTTCTCTCGTGTTACAGATAAATCAGAATCTCGTGATGAGGCGCAAGAAGCTCCTGCCGTAACAACAGTAGGAAAGATAAATAGTTCAAGGCTGGAGTTATAAAATTTCCAGCCTTATAAATGCTGTTGTGACTAAGAAAACCATTAAGATTTAATAAGTAACATTGGATGTTCTCACTGGCATTTTCCCCAAAATCCGCTAAAATGCGCTATCGCTAATATTAAGGAGTTTCTCCCCTTGACTGATTATATAACTGAGCAAGAACAAATTGAACAGTTAAAAAAATGGGTAAAAGACTACGGCTTAACCATTCTGGCTGGCATTGTGGTCGCGCTTATTATTATTACTGGTTGGCATTACTATCAACGCCAACAAAACAAAATATTAATGCGTGCCTCTGTTGTCTATGATCACATGCTATCCTTAAGATCGCAAAATAATCCGGATGGAACAGTTACACAAGCTACAAAACTTTTACAAAAATACCCTAACACTCCTTATGCAACCATGGCAGCGTTCATGCTGGCACGCGATGCCACACTCAAAAAAAATTATTCAGAAGCCATTAATCAACTCAACTGGGCTGTGGACCATAGCAAAGATCACGCAATACGAGATATGGCTCGTATTCGTCTGGCACGAATTTTAATTTCTGAAAAAAAACCCCAAGCTGCTCTTGATGCATTGAGCAATGTAAGGAATAACAGTTTTAAGGGACTGGCAGAAGAAGTAAAAGGCGATGCTTATCTTGCCATGAATAATGCTGCGGCAGCAAAAAAAGCGTATCAAACCGCATTAAAAGAATTACCCAATGCAGAAATTATCCGTCCCACTTTGCAAATGAAATTTGACAATTTAAATCATTCACCCGCATAAATATAAATAGAGATCCATTATGAAAAATTCTAAAATTAAAATTATAATGATAAGTGTGCTCACTAGTGCGCTCTGTGCATGTAGTTTTTTCGATAAAGATAACACACCTGCGCCTGCACCTTTAGTTGCTTTCAAACCGGAAGCAAGAGTGTATTCTCTTTGGTACGCAATGCCGAATGCAGGAGTCGAAAATACCAATATCAAGCTTGTTCCTGCTGTCACTCCGCAAAGAATTTTTACAGCGGATAAAAACGGTAGTGTGACCGCATCCAGTCGTTCTCAAGGCAAAACACTTTGGAGAAATAACACTAAATTACCTATCAGTGCTGGAGCTTCCGCAAATGAAGGTTTAGTTGTGGTTGGCACTCATGCAGGGGAAGTCATCGCACTACGGCAAGTCGATGGTGGGTTCTTATGGAGAAACCGTGTCGCTAGCGAAATTCTCGCTTGCCCTGCTATTGGCAACGGCGTAGTACTGGTAAAAAGCATAGACGGCCAATTAACTGCTTTATCTGTTAGAGATGGCCATACTTTATGGCATTATCAACAGACTGAGCCAACTTTAATATTACGCGGAGCCAGCACGCCACGTATTCATAATGAAACAGCTATTGTGGGTTTTGCAAGTGGTAATCTTGGAAAATTCACCCTACGAGAAGGCAGCTTGCTATGGCTACAAACGATTGCCACGCCAGAAGGCATGTTTGCCATCCAGCGCATGGTGGACATCGACGCAGATCCAATTATCTTCAATAATCGAATTTATGTTGCAACATATCAAGGCAAAGTTGCGGCGCTGGATCTTAGAACCGGTAGAGAAATATGGACGCATGACATTTCTTCCTACATAGGAATTGCTGTGGATAACCAACGAGTTTATGTGTCAGACGCTAAAGGCCATATCTGGGCTTTCAATGCTCACACAGGAAATGTCGATTGGCGCCAACCTCAATTAACTGCACGCAATATCACTGGCCCTGCGACTATCCAAAACTATATCGTTGTGGGTGACGGTGAAGGTTATTTGCATTGGTTAAATAAAACAGATGGCCGCTTTATTGCTAGAACCAAAGTCGATCGCTCAGGAATGGTTGCAGCCCCTGTTGTTGACAATAACGTTACGTATGTTGTCACCAAAGAAGGTAGGCTTGTAGCATACACAATTACCTCATGATACCTGTCATTGCCATTGTTGGACGTCCCAATGTAGGTAAATCAACCTTATTTAATTGCCTTACACAATCGCGTGCGGCATTAGTCTCTGAATTTCCCGGCATGACACGTGATCGACAATACGGCGAAGCGAATATTGCTGGACACCATTTCATTGTGATCGATACGGGCGGAATCACTAATGAGAAAAATGATTTAGACCAGCTCATGGCAAATCAATCATTTCAAGCTATCAAAGAAGCCGATAAAGTATTATTTTTGGTTGACGGCAGAGAAGGAGTCACCGCATTAGATCAACTGGTCGCAGAAAAATTAAGGCCACTCAACAAAACAACTTTCCTTGTCGTTAATAAAACCGAAGGTCTTGATTCTGATGTGGCTGCAGCGGAATTTTATAAATTAGGATTTGGAATACCCTATCTCATTGCCGCTGCGCATAAAAGCGGGATCAATGAATTAATTGAAACGGTTTTTAAAGATGTTACTGACGCAAAAGAAGAGACAGACAGTGCTGAAACAGGAATTAAGCTAGCTATTATCGGCCGGCCCAATGTGGGCAAATCCACACTCATAAATCGAATGCTAGGTGAAGAACGCGTAATTGTTTTTGACCAACCCGGCACGACACGCGACAGTATTTTTATTCCTCTTGAACGCCAAGGAAAAAATTACACTTTAATTGATACCGCAGGTATTCGGCGGCGTGGAAAAATTTTTGAAGCCACAGAAAAGTTTTCCGTGGTAAAAACTTTACAAGCCATTGAAGCCACGCAAGTCGTATTGTTTGTGATGGATGCACATGAAGGTGTAACCGATCAAGATTTACGCTTACTGGGTTTTATCATTGACAGCGGCAAAGCTTTAGTCATTGCATTTAACAAATGGGATGGCATGCGACTGGATGAAAAAGATCAGACACGCACGACTATCGATCGCCGATTAAATTTTCTTCCTTATGTACGCGTTCATTTTATTTCTGCTTTGCACGGATCTGGCGTTGGAAATCTTTTTGCATCCATTGATGAAGCGCATGCATCCGCTAATAAAAAATTAGCGACACCACAATTAACTAAAATTCTCACCGCAGCAGTGACACAACATTCTCCTCCACTCGTACATGGTCGACGAGTAAAATTACGCTATGCCCACTCGGGTGGCCATAATCCCCCTGTGATTGTCATTCATGGGAATCAAGTGAATGCACTTTCTGATACCTATCGACGCTATTTAGCCAATACATTTCAAACCCGCTTGAAGCTCATGGGCACACCCGTGCGCATTGAACTCAAAAGCAGTGAAAATCCTTATCGGCATAAAAAAAATCCGCTGACCCCGCGGCAACAGCAAAAAAAGAAAAGATTGATGCGGCATGCAAAAAAATAAATCCTTCTTAAAAAAATCTATCTAACACTATGCTTGCAATTCTGTACAAAAGTGACTATAATGTAGTCATGAATAGTCATGTAGGAGTGGCATTATGAAATCTGTTAACATTGCAAAATTTAAGGCACAGTTGGGCAAATATCTAGGTTATATCCGACGAGGAGAAGAGGTAATCGTTTTAGATAGAACCCAACCTCTCGCTCGCGTGCTGCCTTTTAAGCCAGTGGAATCTAATCTAGTTATTGAAGAACCCATAGAGCAATTAAACCTAGCTAATTTGCATTTTAAGCCAATTAAAAATAAAAAAATTGATAGTTTAAAATTTCTTATTGAAGAAAGAGGCGAAAGATGAAAGCTTATATTGATTCCTCAGTTCTTCTTAGAATTATTTTCGGTGAAAAAAACGCTCTAAAAATTCCAAAAAATATACAGAGCTATGCCACAAACGAAATTCTAAAGATAGAATGCTTTCGAACTATAGATCGCATGAGACATGAGCTTGCAATTTCAGATGACGAAATTGCAGACAGACATGCTGCTCTTCATAAAACAATCAAATCTTTACACATCATCAAGTTCACAGACACAATCTCTCAACGTGCTTGCGAACCTTTTCCTATCACTTTAAAAACCCTTGACGCGATCCATCTTTCCACTGCTATTCTCTGGAAAAAAGAGGAAAATTCCGAAATAATCTTTCTAACACACGACATCCAACTTTCAAAAGCTGCTCGCGCCTTGGGATTTGACGTAATTGGCGTAAACTAAGACACCCTAATAGAGCTCTTTCCAAACCTAGTATAGAAATCTAATGATTCGAATCAAAATTTGGAGCTAGCGCAAAAACTATCTCATCACCTATTAATTGCCGAAACGATGCTTTTAAATTACCGGAAATAGCGAGATACGCTTTCTCCAAATTCTCATCTTTGAAAAGACAAATATCCAGAACGTTATTAACATTTAAGATGTCATGTGTATGGATCTTGGTTCTTTCAAGTTTAAATCCAAATAAAGTTTTATCGTATTTGGGTGACAAAAAATTATTTAGTAAATTAATATTAATCACAAATTGATTTCTCCCTCTTACCGTGTTTAATAGCCCATACATCGTGAGCATTTTTGGATTTAATTTTAATTTACGAAATAGCGCGCAATAGATAGTAGAAAAAATATGCATAACAAAATTTCTAATAAATTTTTTGCTTTTATCCATGCATGCAATTTTTATCATTCCTGAACATGCCTGATAAGGTTCAGTATCAACTCTGGATTGTTGTATAGATTTCGCTAATTCGATTAAATTTAAGTGAGCTTTAACATCAATTTTGATGGGGTCAATCCTAAGGAAACAACCAATCATTTTGTCATGAACTTCATTTTCTCTGATAGAGCGAACAATATTAATCAGTATTTTATTATTAAGATACCCTACTTCTTTATTTAAAGCTAATGCAATTGCAGCACTCAGCAGATCCGTAATGCTAATGGAAGAATGGGCACAGATCTGATGTATATTTTCCATTACATCAGAAGGCAATTCCATATAGGTTGAGTAAGGAATATTTTTCATATTACGAATAATTTCTGTTTCGGGAAACGTAAAAAGTGCTGTGTCATGCAAATATTGCTTCCAGAATACCATATCTCTTTCTAAATCTTGGTTTGAATGATCACGTTCATATGAAACATAGTCTTTAAATTGAGCATACCTATCTAATGGAATTGAACGAGAATCATTCTTATAATGAAGATAAGCCGTAGATAACTCCGAAAACAATATTTCCTCAGAAATATCATCGAAGACAATATGTGGCACGCATATCTGTAATTCTGATTTGGCATTGTTAAGATGAAATAATTTCACCACTATTAATGGCAGGTTTTTTTGCCATGTTTTGTGACCAATCAATTTATTCAGTGACACAGATAATTCCAATTCTGCTTCCATTTCTGAATAGTTTGTCAGGTCTTCTTCAATAATATTAAATCGAATATTTTTCTTTAAATATTGAACAGGAAAAAATTTCCCTACCTGATAAGACAAAACTTCATGTCTTTCTAAAACTTGCTGCAATGCAAAAGTCATTACTTCACTATCCAATCTTCCTGATAATCGCCTTCTCGCTACAATGTTCATTTTTTGTATTTTTGGTTCAAATAAATTGGCTATCCAAAAAACAAACTGGAAATTGGCGAGCGGGATAACACCTTTGTTATCCAATGCCGCTCTGGATCCCGCGAATACATCACAAGAATGGGACGACGCAGCAGCGGCCGCAATGATTGGCGCCAACTGACGAATGGTGGGGGCTTTGTACAAATCTTCCAAATGAATTTCTTTACCTAAGGATTTTTCAATCTCCATCAACAATCTTTCTGCAAGCAATGAGTGCCCACCCAATTCAAAAAAATGACTTTCTACGCCAATTTTTTTTAGGTGAAATATTTTCTGCCAGATGTTAATTAATTGGCGCTCTAATTGAGTTCTAGGTGCAACAATCTGCTCTTCAACCTCAGGAACAGGGAATGCTTTTTTATCCCGTTTTCCGCTTGATGTGATTGGAAATGCCTTCAACATCACAAATAACGATGGAATCATATAATCAGCCAATTTCTGGTGCAGGTATTCGCGTAATTCATGATGACTGGGGAGCTGATTCTCATCCTTGGGAACATAATAAGCTATCAATTGTTTTTCTTGTGACGGGTTTTCACGCGCAACCACACTGCTTTCTTTTATTAAAGGATGCGATTCCAGACACATCTCTATCTCCGCTGGTTCTATTCTATACCCACGAATTTTCACTTGATCATCTATTCTTTTTATAAATTCAATATTTCCATCTGGTAAATAGCGACACAAATCGCCGGTTTTATATAATTTTGCATGCGACTCAGGATGAAAAGGATCATGAATGAATTGCTGTGATGTTAATTCTTCTTGATTAAGATAGCCTCGCGCTAAACACATTCCACGCACATACAATTCTCCTGTTTTTCCCAATGACATTTCTTGCTTACCATCGTTATATAGTTTGCAATCCATATTAAAACCGGGTTTACCGATAGGAACAATCACTCCTAATTTGGATATATTCTCAGTCGTCACTTTATATTGAGTGACAGCTACCGTTGTTTCAGTCGGACCGTATTCATTAAATAAAACATGTTTGGGATACATTTTAAGCCAAGCGATACAATCTTTCGCATATAAAATTTCTCCGCCTAAAATGATAGATTGCAAATGGGGTAACTTTATAGCGTGATTGTTTGCTTGCTGTGCGAGGATGTCAAAATAAGTCGGGGTTAATTTGATAATGTTAATTTTATTTTTATTTAAATGTAAAAGATATTGGGGAATATCCTTTTTCACTTCATCGCGGCATATAACAACTTGCAATCCCAATGCAAGTGCAGTAACAGTCGTTGTCCCTGCCATGTCAAAAATAATATGCGATGAAAAATCGACGCGATCCTGGGGACGACATGCACTATAACTACCAAACCATTGGGTGTAGTTCACTATGCTTTTATTCTCAATCAAAACACCCTTAGATTTTCCTGTTGAACCCGAAGTATAAATAACATAAGCCAGATTTTCGGGGTTAGAAGGATAAGATGGATTGTGTGAAGATTGGAAATTGATTTCATGCCAATCTTGATCTATTAGGATAATGTGTCCCGAAAAATCAGAAAACTTTTCTCTCGATTTTGATTGGGTGATAAGAACAGGTGTTCTAGAATCTTTTAATAGATCTTTTAAATGATTCGCTGAGTGATTTTGATCTAATGGCAGATAAGCACAGCCTGCTTTCAAAATGCCGAGTATCCCAATAAGCAATTGCGGTGATCTATCAATAGAAATAGCGATTAGCGTGTCAGGTTCCAATTCGAATTTTTGCAAGTAATGCGCCAGCTTATTCGCTAGTTGATTAAGCTCGTTATAAGAGTAGGAAAGCCTCTCATCTATTATCGCGACGTGATGAGGTGCTTTTTCGGCATATTCTTCAATCATCCGCTGAATAGTTAAATTATTATCCATATCCTTTTCACTTTTCAAAAGAACTCGTCATTGCGAGCCTCACGCTTTAGCTGACGGCGTGAATAGTTAAGCGTAAGCAAAAAAAAGGACGACTTTCGTCGTCCTTAAAATGCTCAACTCAAATAGCAATCCGTGCTTAAATTCCATCCGTGGACACGCAAAACGAGGAGTGGTTGCAGAAATCCGTTCTGTCACCGTAGCCATCCTAAGCTAAATTCATGTTACAATAAATTTATCTTCTTGAAAATACGGGTTTTTTTTGTTAAAGCCTTGCTGAGCTCATCAAGCATATCCTCAAATAAAATAAAAATAAATTAAATCAATAAGTTATAATCATAAAACTCGTATTACTTAATAAACTCAGCGTTTCGAATGGCTAATTTCCTACAAAAACTGATTTAAATATCCTACAAATATTTGAGCATAAATCACTCTGATTCGATATGATTAGAGGTTCAGTTGCAAGATCCTGGTCAAGATTTTTTAATCGAGACCAAGCAGCACCTCGCGCAGAAGCTGCAGATGAACATGCGAACGAAGTACCATACATGGAGATGGTGGCGGGGGGATGAGGGTCCAAAATAGCTGAAGAACTTAAAAAAAAGGGCGGGTTTTAACCCGCCCTAAGATGCTCAACTCAGACATAGCAATCCTTGCTAAATAATCCATCCTTGGGCATACAAAACGAGGAGTGGTTGCAAGAATCCTTTCTGTCACCATGTGCCATCCTTGACACTTGATTAGTTTAGCAGGTACTTTGAAAAAGTAACTAGCCTCTAAAGCAAGCCATAACATTTTTCTCTAAAAACCCGCGCGCGCATTATTTAAAAAATAGCATTAGAATCAATTTATTAACATAAAAATAGCGATAAGACATTCATATTTTTGTAGATTTTTTCTTACAAAAACTGACAGGATTTTCTTAAAATAAAAGAGAGATTATTCCCTAAAATTCTCAAACTGCAGCGGCAAATTTAACTTGGCTTCACGCAACATAGCAATCACTACCTGCAAATCATCGCGTTTTTTACCTGTGACTCTTACATGGTCACCTTGAATTGCGGATTGAACTTTAAAGTTAGCCTCTTTCACTAACTTTACTATTTTCTTTGCTGTCTCTGCGTCAATACCTTGTTTGACAGTGATATTTTGTCTCGCTTCATTTAATTTTACATCGGCATCCTTATAATCCAGTGAGCGCACATCGACATTACGTTTCGCAAATTTATTTCTTAGGATTTCATCGACTTGTTTTAGCTGAAAATCAGTGGGTGCAATAATAGTAATATCTTCTTTGCCCTGTTCAACACGCGCATTCGTGCCCCTGAAATCAAATCGAGTACTCAATTCGCGATTGGTTTGATCCACTGCATTTGTTACTTCGTGTTGATCGGTCTTAGAAACGATATCAAAAGATGGCATAAAAACTCCTAAAGAGCTCTTTCTGGATGCCAGCTAAAAGCATGCTGGCATGACAGATGTGGGTTCTATATTTGACGCAACACAGAAACTAATTCATACGCCGCATCGGCTGATTCACGTCCCATATGACCTTTGTTGCCACCGATGCGATCATAAGCTTGAGCTAAATTATCTGTTGTTAATACACCAAAAATAACAGGAATATTCTGACTGAGCGCTACTTGCTGACAACCATCGCTCACTTGCTTAGATACATAATCAAAATGTCGAGTTTCACCATAAATCACTGCGCCTAAACAAATAATCGCGGAATATTTACCAGTCGCTGCAAATCGTTGCGCAGTAATGGGAATTTCAACTGCACCGGGCACCCAAGCTGCCGTAATCTGACCATTCGTAAACCCCAATTGCTTCAATCTATCCGTCGCACCCATAAATAGCTTTTCGGTAACATCGTGGTGATATCGACTCACTACAATAGCAATATCAAAACCAGGTATATTTTGCTTATTCAATATTTGCATTTTTAATCCTTACTGCCTAAGCGCAACCAGTGTCCTAGCTTATCACGCTTAGTTTGTAAGTAATGAATATTTTTCTGAGTCGGATCCATCTCAAGTGGTAAACGCTCCACTACTTTAATACCAAATTGCTGTATACCGTCGACTTTACGTGGGTTATTGGTCAGCAAGCGGATTTTTTTAATATCAAGATGATGCAACATTTGCGCGCTGAGTCCATATTGTCGATGGTCCGCTGCAAAACCTAATTTATGATTTGCCTCAACTGTATCAAAACCTTCAGACTGTAAAGCATAAGCTTTAATTTTATTACCTAAACCAATCCCACGGCCTTCTTGACGCATATAAAGCAGTACACCACCTTCTTTTGCAATTTGTTCCATTGAGCGTTGTAATTGCCAGCCGCAATCACAGCGTACAGAGCCAAACATATCCCCCGTTAAACATTCGGAATGAATGCGTACTAAACAGGATTTATTATGGTCTAGCTCACCACTAATCAACGCAATATGCTCGGATGAATCATAGCGATAACGAAATACTTTAATTTTAAAGTCTTCGCTAATTTCAAGTGGCAAAGCAACAGAAGCAACCTCTTCTATTACTGTTTCATGTGAGAGGCGATAAGCAATCAAATCATTGATGCGTACCAATTTAATATTATGCTGCTGGGCAAATTTTTCTAATGCAGGCATACGTGCCATCGTGCCATCATCATTCATGATTTCACCAATGACAGCTGCCGGTTGTAAACCCGCCAGTCGAGCTAAATCAACACTACCTTCTGTATGACCTGGTCGTTCTAACACCCCGCCTAAGCGTGCCTGCAAAGGGAAGACATGTCCGGGCATCGAAATATCTCGCGGAGTGGACGTAGGATCAACAGCCACTTTAATTGTGTAAGCACGATCAAAAGCAGAGGCACCCGTTGTAACACCACGCATCGCTTCAATCGATGTAGCAAACGCTGCTTGATTGTGATGCTTACTTCGCTCCGGCATTAAGGGAATTTGTAATCGTCTGATAATATCTTCTGTTACTGCAAGACAAATCATGGAACGCGCATGTTTAGTCATAAAATTAATTGCTTCAGGTGTAATTTTTTCTGCTGCAATGACTAAATCACCTTCTTGCTCACGATTTTCGTCATCAAACAAAATAAGCATGCGACCCTGACGCAGTTCTTCTAAAGCTGTTTCAATTGAGGCAAATGAAGTCATAAAATTAAACCGTTGGTTGTGTAGTAGTAAGATAGTGTTGACATTGCTCGACAAAGATTCGCGCCAGCATATCAAATTCAATATTCACTTTATCATTTTCTTGTAATAGTGATAAGTTGGTACGTTCCAGTGTGTGCGGAACCAGCATGACACTAAAACCATCATCAAAAACCTCATTAATCGTTAAGCTAATACCATCCACAGCAATGCTACCTTTTTTAATAACATATTTTCTAGTGTCTGCGTTCAGTCCAGCAAATCTCATCTCAAGAAATTCATGATGTTTAAGCAACATTTTCACTCTGCACGTTTGATCAACATGTCCCATCACTATATGGCCACCCAGACGAGATGAAAGCTGCAATGAACGTTCCAAATTTACAGCTTGATTAACTTTAAAATCATTTGCTGTAGTCCGTTTTAAGGTTTCAGGTGACAAATCAATGCAAAATGTATTCTCTTGGATTTGCGTTGCCGTCACACAAATTCCATTCATGGCAATACTTTCGCCCAATGCCAAGTCTGCAAATAAGCATGTTAACCAAATACGTCGTGATCCAGGTAAATGCTGGACTTGTGTAATCGTGCCACAGTGATCAATGATGCCAGTGTACATAAAATTAGGCTATGTTTGTGTAAAAAAAGGGTTATTTTACCAGTTTATCTCACACATTGCATCTTTTCCGGCCTGCTGCCACCTTAATTGGCCCGCACCACTCTCCAGGGAAAAACCCTCAGAAAACGCAGATTTTCCCTCCTCTAGCCAACGAGGGGCAACATAAATCAAGGCTCGCTGTAATAATCGCTGATGAAAGAGGCTGCTAAAACAAGTACCTCCGGCTTCAACCCATAAGTCATGTATCCCTTCTTGGCCCAGGTGATCCAGTACCTGATTGAAGTCTAAACCCTGCTGGTTGCTCTCAACTTGAATACAACGCGCAGTAAGCGCAGTTAAGCTTTGTTGACGCTTCTTAGGTGCCGCTGCTGAGTGGAATACAGTAATTGACTGTGCTGTCGTAAAAATTTTTGCGGTCATAGGAAGAGTTAAGTGGCTATCCAAAATATAAATCGGTTTGGCAATGATTTCATCCTGAATACGTACATTCAACTGCGGATCATCAGCGATGATGGTTTTAGCCGTTGTTAAAATGGCATCGCTCGTTTTGCGATAAGCATGCGTCAATTCTTGCAATGCAGCACCGGTTATTTGAATACGTTCGCCATTCTTGCCAGCAATTTTTCCATTTAAACTTAAGGCAATTTTTGCTGTTACAAAAGGTTTTTTATTTTTATGCCAATGGTGATAGCTTGCATAAAATGCATCAATTTCAGGTAAAGGAACATGTTCACAGGCAATTCCCGCAGCTAATAATTTTTCTTCTCCTGCTCCCGAAACGAGGGGATTAGGATCACGATAGGCATACACAACTCGCTTCACCCCCGCTTGAATTAATGCATCTGAGCAAGGGGGTGTTTTCCCCCAATGACAGCAAGGCTCTAAGGTCACATATATTGTTGCATCTTGAGTATTACCAGTGATTTTTTTTAATGCATTGACTTCGGCGTGATCTGAACCAGGAGCAAAATGATAACCCTCTGCGATAATCTTATTATCTTTTACAACGACAGCACCAACTGACGGATTGGGTGCACAAAAACCACGGCGGATATTAGCAAGGCTAAGGGCTTGGTGAAGATAGATGTGATCTTTATTATTTAGCATAGTAGGATTTATTTTACTACAAACTTTGTCATCTCGGAAAATGTTCCGGCAACGCTGAAGTTAGATCGAAGCCCCGTCATTGCGAGCATGTGCTTTTCATGCGAAGCAATCCAGGGGAACGTTTTTGTGCTCCCTGGATTGCCACGCCCGCGCTGATCCCGCATAAAAGCATTGCGGGACGTGCGGGCTCGCAATGACGGGGCTTCGATCTAACTTCAGCGCTCGCACTAAACCGAATAGTTAATTAACACCTATGGTAATATTTCCCGCCACACTGCGCCCTCGGACACCGGGATCATACATCGCCCCCGCAAAAATCGGCGGTACACTATATTTACCTGCATTAGTCGCTTTGATGCGGTAAACAATTTCTTTTGCATCTGGACTGACGCTACCAAAGAAAATCACGCGATCTTCACGGCTATCAACATAATCCAAGTTTTCTGAACTCACAGTATCACGCACGACTTCAAAACCACCGGGTAAAAGATCAACAATAGCGACATTACTCAAATAGCGATTATTCAATGCACGCACTTGAATATGCACTTCTACTTCTTCACCTAAATTCACTTTATCAACGACATCGCCATGCGCATCACGATATTCACGATAAATTTCTATGCCGCGTTTAATAGCATCGCTGGGAAGATTTTTATCAAATCCCGCTTGCATGAGTTGATAAAAATAAATTTGTTTGTTGGGATTATTAAAATTAATTGCTTTTGCTTGATTATCAATATTAACCAACTGATAAACCTCATTCGATGCAGTTAATATTTGTTGTCTGCCATCTTTGAGTGTTTCGCTAATTGATAAATTTATTCCACTCGGCATTTGATACGCTTGTCCATATGCTGCGAGTGCCAAACTTGCATAACTGGACAATACTGTATTAATTTCATCAATATTCAGTGATGTTATCAATGGCGTCAATACACTTTCACCTACCTTAGGTAAACGATCGGGGAAATGTCTAGCAATTAAATAAAGATATTGCGCATTCGCAATTGCACCGCTATTAAAATCGGTTGTCACATCTTGCTTTGTTTGCGGTTTAAAATAATCAATAAATCGTTCCGCATCGGGATAACTTTTTAATAATTGATACGTCGCTGCGATGTAAGCACTGATAATATCTTTCTGCCATGCATGCGTGGTATCTTTTTCTAAATACAGTAACAAATCGGTTAAATAATTACTGGTCACAAATTCATTGCGTGTCAAAACATAAATTGCATAAGCACGCACACGCGCTTGATCCAAGTTTGAAACGTTTTGCGCAGCTAATTCTTTCAGATAATTCAAACCTGCACGCAACATGTCACTTGGAACATCAAATCCTTGCGCTCTTGCTTCCGTTAAAAAATGCATAGCATACACAGAAGCAAAAGCATTGCTTGCATTATTTCCTACATCCGGCCAATAACTAAAAGCGCCGCTGGTCATTTGTCGCTGTGCTAATTTTTGAACCGTCGCTTTCACTTTATCACTGATGGCACGCGGATCTTTGACTAACCACGGTTGATTAGCCAATGCTAATAATGGAAACGCCCTACTCGTCACTTGCTCCGTGCAACCAAATGGAAAATTGTCTAAATAACGTTGTAACCCGGCGACAAGAATTAAAGGGCTTGCAGAAATAGCTGCTTCTACTGTTCGATATTCAGGATAGAGTTCACGATCAAGAGATAAGGGTTTATTAGCAGCTTGTGAACTACCGCTATTCACAGTAGTCGTATACGCACTTGCAGGACGCACGCTTAATGTTGATTTCATTTTACTGGATTTATCAACGTGATTTGCAGTCAGTGTTAATTCCGCGGATCCCAATAATGATTTCGCTTTCAATTTGAAGCGTACCGTCTTTTCTTGTCCTTCTTTAATGGTTAACGTTTGATGAGCTGAATCTAATACTTCAAGCTCGGACGAAGTATCAAGTTGCACTGAAACTAAAGCATTGTCACCTGAACCTTGAACATTATTAGCAATGCTTGCGGTGATTTCAAATGTATCGCCTGGAGCCACAAACGTGGGAACATTTGGGCTAATAACAAAAGGTCCACGCACTTCTGAGGTTTTGCTCGCTGCACCTACTGCATTTGCGGCAGCAGCTACCGCCATGACACGTATCGAACCATTAAAATAATCTGGGATTGGATACGTTAATTGTCGTGGAGTAGTATCCGTATCGACAATTCCAGACCAATATACTACGGGTAAATCTGTCTTGCGCTTAAATGGGTTGAGATTTTTCAGTAATGCATCTGTTCCTTGATCACCACCTACTGCAGATAATTCACGATCTTGGATAAATTTCGGCAAAATCTGATCTACGATTTGTTGCGTTGTGACTTCTAACGCATGTTTCTGGAAAAAATATCCTAATGGATCAGGAGTGTCGTGATGAGTCACTTGGAGTATGCCTTCATCAACTGCAAAAACAATAATTTTACCGGGCTTATCACTTTTATAACTCATAGTGAGAGTATCGCCCGGCTGTACTAATGCGGGCGCGGTTAGATCAATATTAATTTTGTGCTCACTGTAACTCACACTAAATGGCACAATGCTGTAACTTAAGGGGTTAATAAAAATTTCAGGTGAATTCCAATCACGTATAAATGCAACATTGACATAACCATTGCCTTGGAAATCTTTTGGAATACGGATTTTTTGTACTGAACTTGTCGTGCTCGCTTTAAACCATTGCACAACATAAACTTTATCGCGTTCAATCGTAATTAATCCACTACCCGTATACGGTGCAGTAATTTGTAATTCGATATCATCACCGGCAGTGTATTCTATTTCATTTAATTTAATCGTGAGTTCTGCATTTTTTGGCAATGGAACTTGACTTGTGCCGACTACACTATATTTTACTCGGCTTACTTCTGCATTATTTTGATCTAAAATCACCACAGCAAAATCACCAATTTGCTGTGTGGGCAATGCATAATTCATACCTGACTCGTTAAGAATGAGCGGATGGGTATTCACTACGTTGGTTTGTATAAGTGATTGGTATTGATAAGTGCCATCGGGCTTTTTCACTAATGTTGTTACGGGATGTAAAGCCAATAACTGCATTTTTAAATTCGCAAGTGCTTGTGGTTTTAACTGCGGATTAATTGCAATAAAATTCACATTACGCTGACTATTTTGTTTTATAAAATTTAAATCCCCATCGGGTTTATAACCAATAAAATAAGGTAATGAGCTGACTAATGCTTTGGTTTGTGTCACAACACTACGACCGCCTTCTGCTTCAAACCCTTCAGCAAAAAAAGTGAGTTGGTAAGTCGATTTATCAAAACGATCTAATTTCAAATTGACTTCTGCTTGGCCTTGATCGTTGGTGCGCGTATCCGGCAAGGTGTCAGTAAATATTTTTGGAGGTTTTTTAGGATCCAACAAAGGGTCGACAAAAGTGTAATTGGGATATTCTTTAAATTGAACTGACTGCGGTGTTAAAAGAATTTTTGAACTGATTTTACGATCCGTTGCGGGAGCACCGTATAAATTCCACAACCCTACTTTAGCTGTTAAATCAGTAGGTGAAATCCAGCCCGACGTTTGCTCGCGAGAGAGATGCGCTGTAATACGCAGGCGATCAGGTAAAAATTCCGCGACTTGCAATGTAATGGAACCTAAAACATTATTGGCATGATTATCTTTAACCGTGTAAAGAGAAACGGCATATTGCCCTGTGGGCGAATTGGGGTCCGTTGGAAAATCGAAACTGAAATAGCCTGTCGCATCCAAGGTAAACTTTTTAGCTAGTGCTGTCGCACCGCGCGAGTCCATAATAGTTGCTTCAACAGGTAATCCGGCAGCTTGTGAGCGTGCAAACGCTTGCTTCACAATCATGCCCACATGCACTGTGTCACCTGGTCGATAAATGCCTCTATCCGAAAATAAATATGCAGTTAAATTTTGCGAATCTTGATTGTTATTATTGGTGTTATTGTTGTATAGGCCACCAACATCAAAACGCGAATAATTCAATTGTCTATCTGTATTATTATAAGGAATAAAAGAAACATCATTACCTAAACGCGCAAGATAAACAGTCGGTTCGCGCGCATCGGTATAATCATCACGGAGCGTCGGAAAACTGACATGGCCTTGTGCATCCGTAGTATGCGTCAACAACGGCAAACCATTTTTTCCTAAAATAGCAACGCTAGCATTCGCAATGGGTTTACCTTGTGTGATAGATTGCACAAAGAGGTCTTGCGTACCATCACTATTATTTTTTACGAGCAAGCCAAGATCCGTAATCAAAATTAAACGGCTGGATTTTACATCTAAAGCCGTGTTTTTATCAGCATCCCAACCTTGTGCTCTTAATAAAAATAAACCTCGCGGTCCTCCATTCATATTAGTTTTAGTAGCAAGATACTTACCTAAATCTAAAGCTGTGTATTGTTCTTTTGCTAAATCAGTTGCAGCAAATTTTTTAATTTCGGAAAAAATTTCACTGATGTTATTTTCATTAAAAGTCTGATTGACAAAACTAGGATGACCAAAATTACCATCGGTTTGTGTAACCAGTTGATTAACGTCATCTGGTAAAACACGCGCAAAATCAAATTTGACTGCGGGCAATCCTCGCACCACAACAGAAAGTTTTTTCTCTCCCGTAAAAGCCAGCAATGATCCTTTGTGTAAAAACCCAATTTCTTTGGGATAATCAGGTGTTTTAATGACAGCAACATAATCTTGCGCTAACGTAAAACGTCCAAAACCTTGCACACCTTTATCCAATTTAAGATAAATAAAACGCGGTGTTTGCGTTTTAAATTTATAACTGTGTAATGTTGCATAATCACGCTCAGCAGGTAGGGTGGTTAAATCCAATGGTGTAGACAATGCTAATATATTCGGCGTCACTTCACCTGGGTTTTGCCATTGATAATTCTTTTTTTCTGCTTCTACAGAAGTCGCCGGATAATCTTGCGGTAATAAATAAACATGCAATGCGGGTTTAAGCGCTGCTGCTGTAACACCTAAGCTTGTTTCTAAAGTAAGAATTTGTTCGGGCCGGTCTGCATCATTACGTACAATGGTGGCAGCAGCATTGCTCACTTTAAAATAATGACTAATATCTGGAATCAGTACATTTTGAGTAACAGCCTCCGTAGTCGCGGCAGATCCGGAAGCTGACTTGACACCTTTATCCACGGTTAATGCTAAATAACGCTCAAGATTTGCAAGTGGTAAGCTTTCAGAATGCAAATATCCTATACGTTTATTTTCATCATACGTCATGGTAAATTTAAAACGCTCTGCACCTCGATCCAATTTAGCATTTTTAATTTCTTGCAAAATTAATGTCGTATTGTTTTCTAAGCTCGCCGTATTCACTTGGTAATTAAAATGCAGCGTAGCAACTGCTTGTCTTAAGTCAGCATTTTCAGGGTCTTGGTAAAACTTAAATTCAGCGATGCTAATTTTAAAAGGCTGCGTTGCAAAAGAATAATTTAAACTCTCTATGTTGACGTTAGGCGCAAAAACATTTTTGGCAAAATGAATATTGTATGTTTGGCCTGCTGGCCAATCTTGCTTAGGTGTAAACACCAAGCGATTGTCCGTTTCCCAAAGCCAGGTACCTGGCATGTTGGGGTCCAGAGTAATACCCGAAGTCACTTCTTTATTAATTTGTTTTAAGGGTGCAACGGATTTGCTGTAATCAATAATTAATTGATGTGGAACTAATTCTTTAGCGTTGGGAGTAATAGCTGGGGCAATAATATGCGCTGTGACCGACGCTTGCCGTGGGCGATTTTGGTCCCATTGATAGCCATAGACAATAATTCCGAGTAAAACCAGAAAGCCAATGATCATGCTCCAGAATAAAGCCGGATTTGTAGCAGCTCGGTTTCGTATATTATTTAGCCAAACTGGGCGCTGCCAAGAGAATTGGCCGAAGAGTGATGAGAAAAATTGTTTCATTGATTGCCTCATTGTCAGCAAAGAGTAATTTTCCCCGCCTCTTTGAAGGTAACTATTCACGCCGTCATTGCGGGGAGCGCCTTTTGCGACGAAGCAATCCAGTACCCTACAACTTATCACCATTCTGGATTGCCACGCCTCACATAAAGCTAAAGCGTGAGGCTCGCAATGACCGGGCTCAATCTAGCATACCCCGAGTTTTACTTCTTGTCAGCGTATGGGTACACTATTTTTTATGCCGTCATTGCGAGGAGCGAGCTCTTCGCGACGAAGCAATCCAGTACTGCCTACAAACTCCATCTGGATTGCCACGCCTCACATAAAGCAAAGGCGTGAGGCTCGCAATGACGAGTTCTTTTTGTAAGAATCGTGAATAGTTACGCATTCACTTAATACTAAGGAAAAATATGCCATCAGATCTAAAACGACATCGAGAAGACAAAAACACAATACAGCAACCTCCAATGAAGCGTTGTAAAAGTGAAGGAGCACTAGATCTATCCATACCAGCGCTACACCGACAACACGCTAAAGTACCACCAGCGAAATATTTTTGCTCAAAAACACTAAAGACAGTTTCTGTATCCATTAGAAGAACGGAGAAAGGGATACCAGTTCACAAATCAAATATCACTCTACTAAAGCAATGCGGATTGTTCCACTACCCCAATCCCCGCTATCCACTTAGAAAATGTTCATCTACTCCATTCTTAACAATGCCTCTGACTACAAATCCTAAACCCAAATAAATGAAGAAATACCTCAAATGGCTCATAGGCTTCTTATTTCTCACGAGCCTATTAGCCATATTATTTTTTTATTCGGCTCCTATTTTACTGTCAGATACCAGCTTTTCTCGCGCTGTATATGATGAAAACCATCGCTTATTGCGTCTCACGCTCAGTCAAGATGACAAATACCGCTTATTTACTCCTTTATCGCAAATTTCTCCACAAATTATTGCCACAACATTACTGCAAGAAGATCAATATTTTTATTGGCATGTGGGTGTCAATCCACTTTCTCTATGCAAAGCCGTTTGGCAAACTTTTTTTGTTAAATCGCGTCGCATAGGTGCTTCCACTATTACGATGCAAGTTGCACGCATACGGTTTGGAATGAATTCAAAAACACTTTCGGGAAAAATTTGGCAAATGCTGCGCGCGATTCAACTTGAAATGCATTACAGCAAAAATCAATTACTCGAAGCATATTTGAATCTCGCTCCTTACGGAAATAATATTGAAGGAGTGGGCGCTGCGAGTTTAATTTATTTTAACAAACCTGCGAAACAAATTACCTTGCAAGAAGCATTAATATTAAGTGTCATTCCACAAAACCCTGCTCAACGTTCCCCTTTGCGACAAAAAAACCTAAAAGAAATTCGTAATAAATTATTCGCACGTTGGCTAGAAAAACATCCTGAAGACAAAAACAAACCATCTTTTGTCGATTTGCCTTTGCAAATACAAACTATTCGTCATCTGCCCTTTCTGGCACCGCATTTTGTCAATGCACTGTTGCTGGATACACCCCCGACACAGCAAGCTATCGTTTCAACATTAGATGTGAACTTACAAAAAACGCTGGAAGATGTCACACGTCGCTATTTAGCGCATAAAAAAAATATAGGCGTGCACAATGCAGCTGTGCTTTTAATCGATACGCGTGACATGGGAGTAAAAGCATTAGTGGGGTCAGCGGATTTTTTTAATCAGCGTATTGGCGGCCAAATGAATGGCACATCCATTAAACGTTCACCCGGCTCAGCACTTAAACCTTTTATTTACGGTTTAGCATTAGACCAAGGTTTAATTCATCCTAATACTGTTTTAAAAGATGTTCCGCGCAGCTTTGGCAGCTACAATCCAGAAAATTTTGATTACGATTTTATGGGACCCATAAAAGCACGAGATGCATTAGTATTAAGCCGCAATATTCCTGCGATTTATCTTGCTGATCAATTAGCCAATCCGAGCTTATATCAATTTTTACAAATAGCAGGAATAAAAAATTTAAAACCCGAAGCGTATTACGGCTTAGCCGTTGTATTAGGTGGCGCTGAACTCACTATGCAAGAATTAACAAGTTTATATGCCATGTTAGCGAATGATGGTATTTGGCACCCCCTACGCACGCGTAAAGATCAAACTAGGCTTCCTGGAAAACGTTTACTGAGTCCAGAAGCCAGTTTTTTAGTGCTCGACATGTTAAAAGATTCTTCTAGCTTAGAACCGAGTTATCTTGTTTCTAATAAAAATAAATTTTCCATCGCTTGGAAAACAGGAACCTCTTCGGGTTATCGTGATGCTTGGTCAATCGGTGTAGTTGGACCTTACGTTTTAGCCGTGTGGGTGGGCAATTTTGATAATAGTAGCAATGCAGCATTTGTGGGAAAAAAAATCGCTGGGCCATTATTATTTGAATTAGCGGATGCCATGCATCATTATCTCGGCCACATACCGATTACAGAAAAGAAACCCGCTCATTTAAATCTTATTAATACTCCAGTGTGTAAAGTATCAGGAATGTTGCCCACACGTTATTGTGAAGACACTGAGCTCACTTGGTTTATTCCAGGAAAATCACCGATTAAAACTGACACTATTCACCGTGAAGTCGCTATTGATAAAAAGACTGGATTACGTCTATGTCAATTTGATCAGAATGCACAATTTGAAGTTTATGAATTTTGGCCTTCGGATTTATTAAAAATTTTTAAACGCGCAGGCATTCAACGTCGCACACCACCCGCTTATGATGCGAGTTGTAAAGATGTCTTACAACGTACTACCGCAATTGTTGGAATGGATCCACAAATTACATCTCCCCAAGCACAACTCGGTTATGTCATCCACACGGATGCAACACAAAAATCTCTTATTCCCTTCACCGCAACAGCGGATGCAGACGTCACAACGCTTTATTGGTTCCTCAATGAAACTTTTTTAGCGAAAACCCGCCGCGACCAAGCTTTTTGGTGGCGGCATCCACGCCCCGGAAAATTTATTGTCCGAGTCGTGGATGATCATGGGCGCGCGGATGCGAGGGATTTAGTGGTTCATTAACTATTTAGTGCAAAATTTAATCCCATATTTTATAATTGCCCAAATAAAATATATACAGTACAACGAGGATTATTTATGGGCGGTAACAGTCATTCAAAGCTAACATATCAAGACGATTCAAAACATACGACATCTGCTCAAACAATCACTCAAAGTAATCACGCGCCTAGCCCCTTAGATCAACCAGCCATGGAATGCGCTAAGTTTCCCCTCGAACTTGATGGATTAGTGGCAGGATTTCTTGCTTATGATGTTCAAATATCTCCGGCCACTAGTAGTCACACTATTTTTCATAATAGTGAGGTTAAAATTTATCAAGATGCTGTAGCGATAGCTCGCGATGATGTTTTGCCTGCAGGCCCGCTTGATGCACTTGAAGCTAAAGTGAGAGCAAATCGACGCGTGTTACTGCCACGAATTAGAATAACTCAGCAAATATCTGGGGTCGACCACACTTTTGAAGGAACTCTGGAGCAATTAGCAATCATCAACCTGGATAATACGATAAAATCAAATGAAGGTATGGCAGAAAGATTAAGAACTTTGCGCGCAGAATTATTACCTGAAACCATGCCACTTGCTTTAGTTCAAGCTCGGCTCGCATCACCTATCAAGGATGAAAAAGAAGCAAAGATCAGACAAGATGCACAAAAAAAAGTATTAAACGATGTTTTTGAGAGAATCAAAGAAGATGACTCAAATAATGCCCGCACTATAATGGGAAACTATATAGCAAGCACAATGCCCACGGTGATTACCAATAACAGATATTTTTTAAACCTGCTTCAGTTTATTCCTATGGCTTTTAAATTATTAGATAGGGTGCATCCTAATCACAAATCCTCGAAAATTCCAAGCACCAAAGACGGAAATTTGAAAAATGAGCAGCTGTACGGATATCAGGAAGATCAATATTGTTTTGTGACCATTGGTGTAATAGATGCTGCATTATCGTTTGCGTCGAGGAGAGCATTAACAAACAAGCTTGATAGCGATAATTCTAGTGGTCTTTATGGTTTACTCTGCGAAGATAAAAAACTCAATCGGAGTACCGATGTTAGTGATAAGGTATTTGCTGAGAACGGGGGGATTCCTCGTTCTACTCAAGAGCTGGGGGTTGATTATTTTTATAATAATACTGGTCAGCCTTATTTTGCCCGGCCGAGTTGGGGGCCGACGTTTTATATGAAGGATCATCGTCTAGGCGTTGCTTATCAAAACCTATATCAAACAATTACATCAGCATCACTAAACTTACATGCCGCCATGTTTTATGAGTACCGCAAAGCTGCTGAGCAGAATAATGCTACTGCGCAATTCAAACTTGGCCTGTGTTATGAAAAAGGTCTAGGAATTGAAAAAGATAAAAAAACCGCGGTGCATTGGTATCGCAAAGCCGCCGAGCAGAACCATCTGAGCGCGCAAATCAATCTTGGCTCACATTATCTGAATGGCTCTGGGGTTGAAAAAGATAAAAAAGCAGCGCTGAGCTGGTATCACAAAGCCGCCGATAGGAATCATGCTGTTGCACAGTACAATCTCGGCGTATGTTATGAAAAAGGTCTAGGAACTGAAAAAGATGAAAAAGCCGCAGTGAGCTGGTATCGCAAAGCCGCTAATCAGAATCATGCTAATGCGCAATTCAAACTCGGTATGTGTTATGAGAATGGTACTGGAATTTTGAAA
Organism: uncultured Gammaproteobacteria bacterium; assembly: GCA_963710715.1. GTDB lineage: Bacteria > Pseudomonadota > Gammaproteobacteria > DSM-16500 > DSM-16500 > CAVQBL01. The sequence continues at coordinate 225,261 of CAVQBL010000015.1, forward strand.
AATGAAAATGAAGCACTGCTGTGGTATGAAAAAGCAGCTACTCAAAACCATGAAAAGGCCATAAAAAAAATATCTCTTCTTCACGAACGTTTAAGATTATCTTCAAGCTCAGAAAATAATATTCATCAAGAGGTAAATCGGTCTGCTGCTTCACCTGGTTTTCGATGAAGAGTGTCTGAGTTACAGTATCTATCTCTGTCCTAATCAAATTACACACTAGGCCTTATTACTAAATTGCAATCTTGCTTATGCTTTAATACCTCTTTAAACTCATGTTTTAACCATTCTTTAAATTCAACAAATCCAATAGTTTTTTCCATCTGTAGGCTAGTCAAAAATTGGTATGTTGCGTAAGCGCTCTCAGTATGTGGGGGAACATAACCAACACGTGCTGCCACTCTAAATGCGATGTCTCCCGTGCGAACATTATCTTTTCTTACAAAATTAGCACAAATCCCGAAGTCTAGACCTAAACAATTGTTAGATTTTTCATCTAAAGGAAAAATATTAGGACGATCGCCTAGCTCTAGACTTCTTGTTGATTCGGTTGTTTGATCTTGAGTGTAACGTAAAAGTATTTCAATAGTATCTCGTTCTAATAAACCAACTACCTGAGCCAAAAATAAATTACGCTGGGAGTCATTCCAACCATTATGGTAATAGCAATAAATTAGACATGCATCAATGAGTATTTGAAGATTAAAGTGTTCTCCTGTTTTCATGGCGCCTTTAGATTTAAAAGTATCTTTAAAATCATTTAGTGCTTTTATCTCATCTGCAACATATCTTCCATTTATTATCTTAATTGAGGATGCATTTTCTGATATTGCTCTAGCTAATTCATGAAAATTATAAGAGTTCATTTTAATTTCTGAGCTCTTTTCGAATCCACCTAATTTTTTTCTAGCTAATTGATAAAATTCATTAAGATCTATCTGTAAAAAGTTTAAAAATTCCTCAGGATCTGATTGTAAAATTCCAAGCTTCCTACCCATTGCTTTTAATAATGCACCATGCTCAGCTGTAAGTTTTTGCCCAGCTTTTAAAAATGTAAGATATTCGCCTGAAAGCTCCATTTTACTATCGTAGATATAATTTAATTCTTGAATTTTCTCTTTCACTCTGCGTAAAGAAGGAAGCAAAAAGGTGATATCACCACCACCTTTATAATTCATTCCAGCGTTAAACATTTGAATAAGTTCAGGATCATTAATTGATTTTGCTTCTGGTAAAGCCTTTAATAAAGTATAATAAGATTTTAAGTCGCTAGCCGCTTCTAACAAAATATCGTTTGTAGTTTCATTTTTATTACCCTGATCCCTATCTGTATAAACAATTAAGTAATAATATAGTATCACTTCTGATATATACTTATTAAGTATACTTTCTGTCAAAAATTTGCTTTTTAATTCAGATATATTTTCTTGATGTTTATTTTCCACTTTATTTTCATTAAAAAGAAATTCATCAGAAAGTTTAGGATATTTTTCACAAAATTGTTCTTTTGCTTTTTCTATGCCTCCTTTTACCAAAGGGATGTATGTTTTCATTTTATTGAGTAAATTAATATTTTTTTCCCCTAACGCACATTGAAAAGGGCTGCCTTCATATGTATTTCCAGAGTAATTTTTAGCTAATCCTTGACAAAATAAAATCTCAGGGTGCATGTTAAGTAAATTTTCTACTTCGATTGATTTTCTAAAAAGAATGAATTCGCATGCGTAGCCTGCTAATTTCGATTGACAAATACGTAATAATTTTTTGTCATCTTCGTCTAATCTATTTTTAGCCAGCAAATCTTTATAGAAGTTTAGCGCATCATTTAAACTTGTAATATTCAATGGCCTAAAAAATCTATCTTTATGATCAGATATCATAAATTTATTCCTCGTTTTTAATATAGAAAAAACTCCTGCAATGTTGAAGATTATCAATAATATCAAAACTAGTTAAATTTTACACGAATCCATGGGGTCAAGTACAAATCATATCATTCCCCACATCTCAAAATTTCTCCTGACTATGCCAATGAGCGCGGTGGGCGCTGAAGTTAGATCGAAGCCCCGTCATTGCGAGCATGTGCTTTTCATGCGAAGCAATCCAGGGGAACGTTTTTGTGCTCCCTGGATTGCCACGCCCACGCAAAAAAGCGCGCGCGGGCTCGCAATGACGGGGCTTCGATCTAACTTCAGCACTCACACTCATTGGCAGAAGGAGATGTGGGGAATGATATGGTACAAATTAATGCCCCGAGAAAAAATTCTCAAGCACTTCTTGTTGAGCGGTGGCCATTGCTACTTTAAGTGCGGATGTGAGATTAGGATAGCTTGGTGGCTGATCCCAATTACCTTTCACTTGCATAGTCACATCGGCTATATAACGCCATAAAATACGATGATTTTGGGTATCAATTAATTCACCCGTAAGCGAGCAATAGGCTTTGGGTGGACCGAGTGGGATAAAACTCGAATAATGACGCACTGCACCCAGCGCATTTAATTTGATAATTAAAAGTTTATTACCACCCACTGGGGCAACAATATTCGAGTAGTTCACATCAGCATATTGATTGATGTCTTTATTCAAAGCGCGTAGTGGCTTTAAATTGACGGATCCTTGAATAGCGACCGCAGATAATTTGTGTGCGCGTAATTTATTTAAAAAGGATTGTTGTAACCCTGGATACCAGCTGAGATCGACTTTTGCTAAGTGTCGATCTACAGGTATTGCCATCGAAGAAGTAATCGCCATATCAAGCAAGCCTTGGCCACCGATTTGATGAACTTGCGCTTTAGGCGCAGCCGTTCTTGCTACTGCAATTTTATGCTTATGTTTTGGCTCTTTCCAAAATTTATCCGATAACTCAACATTATGTTTGGTTGCGCAGCCAGATAGAAATATCAAACAGATACTGGTGATGAATAAATTTGCCAATTTTTGCATTATAGTTTTTCCTCATTATTAATGTTAATGCCAGTAACTATTCACGCCGTCACTTATCACCATTCTGAATTGCCACGCCTCACATAAAGCTAAAGCGTGAGGCTCGCAATGACGGCGTGAATCGTCACGAATGCCATTGCTCTAAACCGTTTATTAATTTTGATAACAATTTTTGTGAAACTTCCGTTTGTTGTTCTTTAAAACTGCGCCCTGCAAACCTGCCTTCGGGTTCAGTATTATGTATCACGTAAGTACGTTTAAAATATTTTTCATTTTTAGTTTGAATTGACATATCGACAGTTAAAGTAATTGCATTTTGTTCATAACTCGATATACGAGTCGATCTAAATTTTACAGTAATCATCACATCATTGGGCCCAATAGATTTAGGTGCCGTAATAATTTCCACTTGATTAAACACATTATTTTTAATCAAGGCATTTTTTAATGATGTCATAAATACGGCTTGTTGAGCGCTACCGTACACATAGGTATATCGGCTAGGATGTGTTTTTCGTTGGTGTTCTTCAATTGCAGAGCCAATAATTGCTGCCAGAGGGTCACCACCATAATATGACATATTTTCTGTTTCAGAAAACTGCGTTCCAGATTGCCAATAAAGATAGGCGTTTTTAGCGACATGAAAATTTACCTTACCCTTGTAGTGTATAGGCGACATCAGTTGTTCTGGACCGGGTGTGACACATCCAACTAAACATAGGCTTACTATAAAATAGAATAAATAGTGTATTTTTCGCATAACAAACTTTTGTTAACCTTTTGGAAAATCTTCATGATAAGAACGGTCCACAATCAACTGCTTTTGCTCTGCAGAGAGCTGCTGCCAAACGGGCTCAGAAACACCGCGATAACATCTTTCAGCAGCACACGCTGAGAGCAAAAAACCGCAGAGAAGCAATAATGCCCTAAGCATGAGGAATCGTGTCTGGAATAATTCGTGTCTTCGCGCCATAAATAATTAATACGCGTTGATTAACATGAACATTCAAATCTTCTGCTTGTACGATAGAAACGGTAGAACCATTTCTGAGTTTGATGATGTATTCATAGCCTCGATGACGATTGACTGCTTTGTCTACGCCATGCCCAACAACACCTCCCACTACCGCGCCACCCACAGCGCCTATTACACCGGTTGCTGCATTATGGCCTGCCATGGTACCTGCTGCTGCACCCGCTGTAGCACCGGCTAAACCGCCCGCACCTGTGTGGTTATCTATGTTAACAGCACGTTTTGCGATAATTCTTCCATGAACAACTTTGCTAGCAACGCCAATTTCGGAACTATCGTATGTGTTTGGGGATATATTTCCTGCGCAACCTGCTACTAAAGAACATAAGACGATCAGGAAAGAATAGAATAGCTTTTTCATGTCATTATCCTCGTTATGATATAAATTTCGCTGGGTATGGTATACATAATAATTTGAAAAGGCAATGCAAATGCATTACGATGATGAGCATAATCTTGGTTTCAAGAAACATTTTTCAAAGGAAAAGATTTGTCCAACACAAATGCCAAATTGGTTGAACTAAAACAATATCCCCTGTTAGACATTCAAGAAGGGATGGCGACTCTCGGTAGCGAATCCGCAGTAAAAAACATGCTTTCCTTATTTGCCGAAAAAGGCATTTCTCATGATGAAATTTTAGCGTTTCGTACTGCATGTGCAAATAAAGACTGGAAAAAAGTAACGACTATCACACATAAACTTAAAGGCGCTTGTACTTATTGCGGTGTTGTCCGTTTATATTACGTTTGCCAATATATAGAGGATTATTACCGAACTGGGAATCGAGAATTGTTAGAAAAATTGTGTAAACAGTTTCTATCTGTATTAGATCAAACGAATGCAGAGATTGTGAGTTGGTTGAAGACGCATTAATAAAAATCCCCCCGATGCAGAGGCAAGGGATTTTACTCGCCCTTCTCGCGACCGACTAATTCAACAATGGCCATAGGAGCACAGTCACCTTTGCGGTTACCGCATTTTAATACGCGTAAATAACCACCTGGACGGGTTTTGAAGTGAGGACCGATTTCATTGAAAAGTTTTGTAACAATTTCACGATCACGTAAGCGGGAAAAAGCCAGACGGCGATGATGAACGCTGTCGGTTTTTGCCATGGTAATCATAGGCTCAATGTAACCCCGCAGTTCTTTTGCCTTTGGAACCGTAGTCGTAATCATTTCGTGTTTCAGCAATGAAACCATCATATTTTTAAACATTGCCTTACGATGACTGCTTGTACGGCTAAAATATCTACCACTCTTACGATGTCGCATAACACAACCTTCCTATTCTTTATCTTTCAGTGAAGCCGGCGGCCAATTGTCTAAACGGGTTCCCAATGCAAGTCCATGGGATGCCAATACATTTTTAATTTCTGTTAGTGATTTTTTACCCAAATTTGGCGTTTTTAACAAATCTGTTTCTGTGCGTTGGATTAAATCACCAATATAGAAAATATTTTCCGCTTTTAAGCAATTTGCTGATCGCACAGTTAATTCAAGATCATCAACAGGACGCAAAAAGAGTGGATTCACTGCTGCCTGTTCGCTTATGTCTTTTGCAATAAGTGATGATTTTAAATCAACGAATGGCGCCAGCTGTTGCTGCAAAATAGTTGCTGAGCGTCGTATTGCTTCTTCAGGATCTAATGTACCGTTAGTTTCAAGATCAATGACTAATTTGTCTAAGTCAGTACGTTGTTCAACACGTGCGTTTTCTACAGAATAAGCAACTTTACGCACTGGGCTAAAACTTGCATCTAAGTGCAATACGCCAATAGATGCTTTTTCTTCGCTGCCTGCACGATAACGAAGTGAAGCTGTTTGATAGCCTCTGCCTAATACAACTTTCAATGTCATATTAAGTGAACCTGTATCGTTAAGATGGGCAATGACATGTTCTGGATTAACAATTTCAACATCGTGTTCTAGTTCAATATCACCTGCTGTCACTAAACCAGGACCTTTTTTGTTAAGCTTTAATGTAACTTCTTCACGACCATGCAAGCTTTACTGCAACATTTTTCAGATTTAAAAGAATCTCAATCACATCTTCTTGTACACCCGGAATAGCACCATACTCATGTAATACGCCATCTATTTTGGCTTCAACGATGGCGGCGCCCGGCATAGAAGAAAATAAAATTCTACGTAAGTGTTGTCCCTAAAGTATGCCCAAAGCCACGTTCTAAAGGCTCTAATGTGATTTTCGCATGAAAAGGTGAGATTGTTTCAACAGCAATTTCACGAGGGGTTAAAAAATCATATGGATTATTTTGCATGTAACAACCTCATCAACTCCAAAAGATTATTTAGAGTAATAACTCAACAATTAACTTTTCATTTATATCAGATGGTAAATCTGTTCTCTCAGGTGGCTCTTTAAATAAGCCCTTGAGTTCATTTAGATCGACTTCCAACCAACTACAACTTGGCCTAGCTTGTGCTAAAGTCAGCGCCGATTGAATACGAAGCTGTTTTTTAGCTTTTTCTCTAACACTAACCACATCACCCGACATCAGTGTAAATGACGGAATATTGACAGCTTTACCATTCACTAAAATAGCACGATGGCTAACTAATTGTCTCGCTTCAGCTCGTGTGGAACCAAAACCCATTCTATACACTACATTATCCAACCTACTTTCTAAAAGCTTCAATAAATTTTCACCGGTTGAACCCTTCAGACGTGCAGCTTTTTTAAAATAATTTCTAAATTGTCTTTCCAAAATTCCATAAATGCGGCGTGACTTTTTGTTTTTCACGCAACTGAGTGCCGTATTCTGTTTCACGACCACGACGTGCGCCATGCATACCTGGTGGTGTATCTAATTTACATTTTGAATTTAAAGCACTTACGCCACTTTTTAATGAAAGATCGCACTCTCTCTGCGAGCTAATTTACATCTTGGTCCAAGATATCTTGCCATCCACCTTCTCTCCTACTACTCTTATACACGACGCTTCTTGGAATCACGGCAGCCATTAAAAGGAATACCGGTTGCATCAGTAATTGATATAATTTTTAATCCTGCAGCATGCAAAGATCGAATTGCTGATTCTCTGCCAGGGCCAGGACCATTCACACGGACTTGCACATTTTTCATGCCAAAGTTTTCGATAGCAGCTTGCGCAACACTTGTCGCAGCTTCACCTGCTGCATAAGGAGTTGATTTACGCGATCCACGATAACCACAACTCGCTGCACTCGACCAAGCAATTGTATTACCTTGAACATCGGTAATCGTTACAATGGTATTGTTAAACGATGCATGAATATGCGCTATGCCATCGGCTATTTGCTTTTTAGCTTTCTTTTTTCCACGTGCTGGCTTTTCAGCAGTGCCGGTACCCGTTCCTGTCGTAGTTTGATCGTCGTCGGCCATTGCACCTTCGGCATTTTGCATTTTTACCGCAGCGCTTTTTGCAGACTTAGCGGCTGTTGCCTCACTTGGTTTCTTTTGATTCGCTGCCATTGCTAATTATTTTCCTAACTTAAATTATGATACATACCCAATTACTCATTATTACCTTTACGTTTACCTTTACGCGTTCTAGCATTAGTTCGGGTACGCTGACCACGCACAGGCAAACCACGACGATGACGTAAACCTCTATATGCACCTAATTCAATGAGTCGCTTTATATTCATAGCAACTTCACGTCGCAAGTCACCTTCAACGCGTAGTTTAGCAATTTCACCACGTAAGCCTTCTAATTCGCTTCAGAAAAATCTTTTACTTTTTTTCTGGATTAATTTTTGCTGCCTTGCAAATCGCACTCGCTCTATTCCGGCCAACACCATAAATAGCGGTAAGCCCAATCACAATGTGCTTTTGCACTGGTATATTTACGCCTGCAATACGGCGCCATTCAATCACTCCTACAATACAAACCACTATCCACACACAAAGGGGGATGAGTTTAATATTAAAATAATAGAAAATCAAGCTCTTAGGGAAAATTAACCTTGTTTTTGCTTATGTCGCTTTTCTTTACAAATAATACGCACAATACCTTTTCTGCGAACAATTTTACAATTGCGACAAATTTTTTTTACTGATGCACCTACTTTCATAAATTCACCTCAGTTAACCACTAACCCCACCACTCCGCAAATTTGCTTTTTTCAACAACGACTCATATTGATAAGACATAATATGAGCTTGGACTTGAGCCATAAAATCCATGACCACGACCACAATAATCAATAAAGAGGTACCGCCAAAATAAAATGGCACATTCCAAGCTAAAATCATAAACTCAGGCAGTAAGCAAACCAATGTGACATAAATTGCACCTGCCAAAGTTAAACGTGTCATCACCGTATCAATATATTTAGCCGTTTGCTCTCCTGGTCGAATTCCAGGAATAAACGCGCCCGATTTCTTTAAATTATCTGCTGTTTCTCTTGGATTAAACACCAACGCGGTATAAAAAAAGCAGAAGAATATAATCCCAGCGCTAAATAATAACATATGCAGTGGTTGTCCTTGTTGTAAGGCAACGCTAATCGTACTTAACCATTCCATTCCTTTGCCTTGCCCAAACCATTGAGCGATAGTGGCAGGAAATAAAATAATACTGGATGCAAAAATGGGGGGAATAACACCCGCCATATTAATTTTTAATGGTAAATGGGTGCTTTGTGCCGAATAAACTTTGCCACCTTGCATACGTCGTGCATAATTGATCGTAATTCTGACGTTGCCACGTTCCACAAAAACAACAAACCCAACTACAGCCGCAACAACTGCAACAACAATCAACAATAATGCGATAACTTGTAATTGACCTTCTCTCACTTGTTCCAAGGTCTTACCTAACGCCGCAGGCAACCCAGCAACAATACCTGCAAAAATAATCAACGAAATACCATTACCAATACCACGTTCTGTCACTTGTTCACCTAGCCACATTAAAAACATGGTACCCGTTACTAATGTGAACGTAGTAGTAAAATAAAACGAAAATCCCGGCGCTAATGCGACATCGTGATGCCGCCAACATTTTTGAAACACCAAAGGCTTGAAAGATCGCCAAAATTACTGTGCCATACCGCGTATATTTGTTAATTTTACGTTGCCCAGATTCACCTTCTTTTCTTAACTCGGAAAGTTGCGGCGATAATACTGTCAACAATTGGACAATAATCGACGCAGAAATATATGGCATAATTCCTAATGCAAAAACACTAAATCGCATCAGCGCACCACCTGAAAACATATTAAACAAGCCAACTATATTATTTTGTTGGGCATTAAATAATTCTTGCAATCGCTGCGGATTTAATCCAGGTACTGGAATATAAGAACCAATGCGAAACACAATAATTGCAAGAAGCACAAACAATAAGCGGTATTTTAAATCGGCTAATACCTGGATTGCCGCTACTGATGCTTGGCCTATTTATTCCCATTTACTTTATGCCTCGATTTTACCGTTCGCTGCTTCAATCGCTTTGCGTGCACCAGCTGAAATTGGAATATTGCGCACCGTAATAGCTCGCTCAAGCTTACCTGAAGCAATCAGTTTAATATATTTAGTATTGACTCTAATCAATCCTGCCGCTTTTAACGCATCGAAGTCGATCACATCAATATTTAACTTATTTAAATCGGATAAATCGTAATTCTTCACGCAACAATGATTTTCTTGAACGAAATCCTGATTTAGGAATTCGTCTTTGCAACGGCATTTGACCGCCTTCAAAACCAAGCTTATGAAAACCACCCGCTCTTGCTCTTTGACCTTTATGACCACGACCGCATGTTTTACCTTTGCCTGAACCAATGCCACGACCCACTCGTTTAGCAGGTGTTCTTGCACCTTTTGCAGGTTTTATTGTATTGAGGTTCATACTTACACTTCCTCTACTGATATGAGATGACTAACCTTGTTTATCATGCCGCGCGTGCAAGGTGTATCAGCAACAGTGACTGAATGACGCAAGCGACGTAAACCCAGACCTTTTATAGTTGCCTTATGTTTAGGTAACGCTGCAATGACGCTGCGGACTAACGTTACTTTTAATTGTGATTGTGTTGCTTGTTTTTTCTTAGTTGCCATTATCTTCCCCAACGATCTCTTTAACTGTTTTTCCGCGCTTAGCAGCAACATATTCAGGTGTCGTCATATTTTCGAGTGCTTTTAGTGTTGCTCTGACTACGTTAATAGGATTGGTAGATCCAATAATTTTAGCCAAGATATTTTTCACACCCAATACTTCAAATACAGCTCGCATTGCACCACCAGCAATAATTCCTGTACCTTCTGATGCGGGCTTCATGAAGACTCTTGGTTGCAGCCATGTTTTCCATTGACTTGTGCATGTAAAGTATCACCTTTTAACACGACATGACGCATATTCTTACGTGCGCTCTCTAATGATTTTTGAATGGCAACTGGCACTTCACGTGCTTTACCACGGCCAATACCAATGCGGCCATTACCATCACCGACGACGGTTATAGCAGCAAAACTAAAAATTTTACCGCCTTTTACTACCTTAGCATTACGAGAAACTGCGACTAACTTTTCTATCATGCCATCACTTTTTGTCGTTTGGTCATAACTCGCCATAATTAACCCTTAAAATTCTAATCCGCCTTCTCTTGCTGCATCTGCCAATGCTTTAACACGACCATGATATCTAAAACCTGATCGGTCAAATGCAACCTGTTTTACACCTGCATCGATGGCACGCTCTGCAACCAATTTACCAACCAGTTTAGCTGCCTCAATATTACCTGTTGATTTGAGCTTACTTTTAAGTTTTTATCCAACGTAGATGCACTGGCAAGCACACGATCACTTGTTGGTGCAATAACTTGAGCATAGATATGACGTGGTGTTTTATGCACACACAAACGTGTCACCTCTTGCTCGCGGATCGACATGCGTCCACGCTTTGCTCTACGTAATCTTTCAACCTTTTTTTTCATGTTAAATACCTTACTTTTTCTTCGTTTCTTTAATCTCAACGATTTCATTTGAGTAACGAATACCTTTACCTTTATATGGCTCTGGTCCACGAACGGCTCTAATCATAGATGCCACATGACCCACTAAATGGTTATCCACGCCTTTGACTACAACTTCAGTCAGACTTGGAGCTTCAATAGTAATTCCTTCGGGTGCCGTGATATTCACTGGATGCGAGAATCCAATGCTCAAGGTTAAAACTTTACCTTTCACTTGCGCACGATAACCCACACCCACGAGTACTAATTTACGTTCAAATCCTTGAGACACACCTTGAACCATTTTCGCAATCTTGGAACGTATTGTCCCAACAATTGATTTATGTAATTTGGCACCTGTTCCTTTGCGGAAATAATCACCTTTATTGGGTTGGAAATTAAGTTGATTATTTTCCAAATTAATTTGCACAAAAGGATGTATTGGAATGACTACATTTCCTTTTGGGCCTTTGATAGCAAGTTTTTGGTCGTTGATTTTAACTTCAACTCCAGAGGGAACTGCTACTGGTTTTCTACCTACTCTTGATGTTGACGTAGACATATTCTCTCCGTTACTCAACGACACATAATATTTCACCGCCCAGCTTTTGCGCACGGGCAGCACGTTCTGTCATCACCCCTTTAGGTGTTGAAACAACGGTTGTCCCCATGCCAGAACGCACGGTGGGTAATTCTTTATGTCCTTTATACACGCGCAAACCAGGGCGACTTACGCGGCTAATTTTTTCAATAACGGGCCGACCTTGGTAGTACTTCAACATAACATTGATATCTTTTTTACCATCAGCAGAAAGCACTTCCATGCCTTCAATATAGCCTTCTTCTTGTAACACTTTTAAAATCGCAATTTTAAGCTGCGAGGCTGGCATTTTAACCTGCTTTTCGCCAACAGCTTGTGCATTACGCATGCGTGTTAACATATCTGCTATTGGATCTTGCATTGACATATTTTAAATACCCCTTATTGCAACGTTCCCCTGGATTGCTTCACCCGCGCAAAGAACGCGGGGTTCGCAATGACGAGGACTACCAGCTTGCCTTATGCATGCCAGGAACTAAACCATTCATCACAGCATTTCGCATGTGTATTCTGCACAATCCCGTCAATCTGTTATAAGCACGAGATCTTCCGCATAATCTGCAGCGATGGCGTTGACGTGAACGACTTGAGTCACGTGGCATTGCTTGCAGTTTAAGTTGTGCATCCCAACGTTCTTCTTCGCCGAGATTCATGTTTGTAATAATCGCCTTAAGCTTGAGTCGCTTAGCTTGGTGTTTCTTATTTAACAAAGTGCGTTTTTTTTCACGCTCAGTCATTGAAGTTTTAGCCATAGTGTCTTAGCTCACTTCTTTTTCTTTAAATGGGAAATTAAATGCTTCCAATAAAGCAAGTGCTTCTTTATTGGTTTTTGCTGAAGTTGTAATAGTAATATCTAAACCTCTGAGTGCATCAACCTTATCATACTCAATTTCAGGAAACACGATTTGTTCTTTAAACCCTAAACTATAATTTCCACGACCATCAAATGATCTAATACTTAAGCCACGAAAATCACGTACTCGCGGTAAAGCAATCGAAATTAATCGATCTAAAAATTCATACATGCGTTGACCACGTAAGGTAACTTTGCAACCAATTGGCCAACCTTCACGAAGTTTGAAACCAGCAATAGATTTGCGTGACAAAGTTGAAACAGGTTTTTGGCCTGCAATTTTTTCCATGTCAGCCATTGCTGAAGTAATAACTTTTTTATCTTCCATCGCTTCGCCCACACCCATGTTTAGGGTAATTTTGACAATGCGTGGCACTTGCATGACTGAATGATAGCCAAACTTATTCATCAGTTTTGGTACTACATCTTTTCTATAACTTTCCTGCAATCTTGCCATAACATCACCTTCATTACATTACACGTCAATAACTTCATCATTGGATTTAAACACACGCACCTTTCGACCATCTTCAAGAGTTTTAATTCCAACTCGGCTGCCTTTTTCAGTAGCAGGATCATAAAGCATCACGTTTGAGCGATGAACGGGTAATGTTTTCAGCACAATCCCACCACGATCACCTGTGTTAGGATTTGCTTTAACATGCTTTTTAACTGTATTGATACCTTCAATTAATAATTTTTCGCCGCGCATCAAAACAGTAACACAACGCCTTTATTACCTTTGTCTTTACCAGCAATGACAATGACTTCATCGCCTTTTTTAATCTTATTCATATCATCTCTTCTCTACTAACACTTCTGGCGCCAAGGAGATAATTTTCATAAAGTTTTCTCCACGTAACTCTCGAGTAATAGGCCCGAAAATACGTGTTCCTATTGGTTGCATTTGTGCATTTAGCAACACGACTGCATTTTCATCAAAGCGAATTGCTGAACCATCAGGGCGTCTTATCCCTTTACGTGTTCTAACAATAACAGCATTCAAGACTTCTCCTTTTTTAACTTTGCCACGCGGAATAGCTTCTTTTACACTCACTTTAATCACATCACCAATATTGGCATAACGGCGTCGTGATCCACCTAGTACTTTTATACACATCACGCGACGCGCACCGCTATTATCCGCCACATCAAGAATTGTCTGCGTTTGAATCATGCTTAACTCCAATTTTTATTCGATCCCGTGTTAGTCACACGAAAGACCGCCAATATTATCACTATTGTATTTGTTTAAAAATAAAAAAAGCGTATTTTTAAATTTTTTTTTGCCCCCTTTGAAAAAGGGGCGTAAAAGCTTATATCACTTCCTCTTCCATCTTCTCTAAAACTTAACCAACACCCAATGCTTAGTCTTCGATAAAGGGCGGCTTTCTTTAATCATAACAATATCACCGATATTGCAGGTATTTTCTTCATCATGTGCATTCATCTTAGAAAAGCGGCGTAAATATTTTCCATAGAGTGGATGCTTAACTTTACGCTCCACTTGAACAACAATGGTTTTATTCATCTTATTACTGACGACTTTCCCAATCACTGTTCGACCTGATGCTTGTTCTGTTCTGTCATCATGCTTTGAACCTTCTTTTTCTCGTAAAACTGTTTTAAACGTGCAATTGATCTTCTGACATTTTTAAAAAGATGCGGTTTTGGCTTTGCCCAACACCTTTTTGAATGCGTAAGTTAAATTGCTCTTTAAATAAAGCAAGCAATTCTTCTTCAAGATCTTTTACTGTTTTATTTCGTAATTCACTCGCTTTCATTACATTATCGTCCGAGTTTCAAATGCTGTTTTAACAGGTAATTTAGCAGCAGCCAATCTAAATGCTTCACGTGCAAAATCTTCCGTAACCCCTTCAATTTCAAACATCATGCGTCCTGGTTGAACCAATGCAACCCAATATTCGACGTTACCTTTACCGTACCCATTCGCACTTCAAGCGGCTTTTTAGTAATGGGTTTATCAGGAAAAATTCTAATCCAGACTTTACCACCACGTTTCATATGACGAGACATCGCTCGACGTGCTGCTTCAATTTGTCGTGAAGTAATTTGGCCAAGTTCAACAGATTTTAAGCCAAATTCACCAAAGCTAACTTTATTTCCTCGAGTAGCAACACCACGATTGCGACCTTTAAATTGTTTGCGGTATTTTGTACGCTTTGGCTGCAACATTGATTACTTCTCCTGTTTCCCTGAAGCTTTTTCAGTTGCAGCTTCAGTTTGTTCTTTATCACCAATCACTTCACCTTTAAAAATCCACACTTTGACGCCAATAACACCATAGGTGGTAAATGCTTCAGCAAGTGCCGTAATCAATATCAGCACGCAATGTATGTAACGGAACACGACCTTCGCGATACCATTCGCTACGAGCAATTTCAGCACCACCTAATCTTCCGCTGACACAAATCTTAATCCCTATGGCACCTGAACGCAGTGCTGTTGTCACAGCACGCTTCATTGCACGTCTAAACATAACGCGTTTTTCTAATTGTTGCGCAACAGATTCAGCAACTAATTTCGCATCCAATTCAGGTTTGCGAACTTCTTCAATACTGACATGAACTGGCACTTTTACAATCTTAGCTAATTTCATCACGTAAGGCTTCAACTTCTTTACCGCTCTTACCAATAATCACCCCAGGTCGTGCAGTATAAACAGTAATTTTTGCATTACGAGCAGGTCGATCAATTTGAATGCGGCTAATTCCAGCTAGCGCTAATTTTTTACGTAAAAACTCACGAACCTTTAAGATCTGCGCACAAAGTATCAGCAAAATCTTTAGATGGATGCATACCATCTTGATGCCCAGTCTTTGACAATGCCTAAGCGTATGCCGAGTGGATTAACTTTTTGTCCCATTACTTTTTACTCCCTCATCAGATAACAACGACTGTAATATGACAAGTGGGTTTCAATATTTGACATCCACGACCTTTTGCTCTTGCGTGCATACGTTTATATGTAGGACCTTGATCAGCAAAAACTTTTGCGACTTTTAAGTTCATCAATATCAGCACCTTCATTATGCTCAGCATTAGCAATTGCTGAATCTAGAACTTTTTTAACAACTGCAGCTGCTTTTTTAGTGCTAAATTTTAAAATATCTAATGCACGATCGACCGGCAACCCACGAATCTGATCGCATACCAGTCTGGCATTTTTGTGGCAGATAGCTTGCAAATTTTAATTTTGCTGCAACTTCCATTCTTAACCCTCTACTCGTCTGCTTTCTGCTTCTTCTTTGCCTTTCGCTTTTCTATCACCTGAATGCCCACGGAAAGTACGTGTAGCAGCAAATTCACCTAACTTATAACCAACCATATTTTCAGTGACATAAATAGGCACATGTAATCTGCCATTATGCACTGCAATGGTTAACCCAACCATTTCTGGTAATATCATTGAACGTCTTGACCAAGTTTTAATTGGTCGCTTGTCATTTGTCGCAACAGCCTTCTTCAACCTTTTTAATCAGATGATTATCAACAAATGGTCCTTTTTTAATTGAACGTGGCACGCTGACACCTCTTACTCAATAAATTATACTATTTACTTCTTCTACGACAATAAACTTTAGCCGTACGTTTATTTCTTACGTGTTTTATAACCTTTAGTTGGCACACCCCATGGGACTAACTGGATGACGTCCACCTGATGTTCTACCTTCACCACCACCATGTGGATGATCGATTGGATTCATCGCAATACCTCTAACAGTTGGGTCGAATACCACGATGACGATTTGCACCCGCTTTACCTAATGAACGCAAATTATGTTCAGAATTACTGACTTCACCAATAACAGCTCGACATTCAGATAATACTTTACGCATTTCACCTGAACGTAAACGTAAGGTTGCATAAATACCTTCTCGTGCAATAAATTGTACTGAAGCACCCGCGCTTCGTGCTAATTGCGCACCTTTACCTGGCTGCATTTCAATACAATGACTAGTTGAACCAACTGGAATATTTGTTAATGGCAAACAATTACCTGGCTTTAATTGCTGCATCTCGATCCTGAATACAACTTCATCGCCAGCTTTTAAACCATTAGGGGCAATGATATAGCGTCTTTCACCATCTGCGTACAACAACAATGCAATAAAGGCACTGCGATTTGGATCATATTCTAAACGTTCAACTTTAGCTGCAATACCATCTTTATCGCGTTTGAAATCAACAAACGGTATTTTTGCTTATGCCCACCACCAATATGTCTGCAAGTAATTCTACCTTGATTATTTCTTCCGCCGGTTTTATTCTTTTTTGCAACTAACGGCGCATGAGGTTCACCTTTATGTAAGTCTTTATTAACAACTTTCACTACAAAACGTTGTCCTGGCGATGTTGGTTTAGCATGCTTAATCAATTGCCATTATTATTCTGCCTACTCGTCAACTTAAAGTCTAATTATATTGATCTGTCTTGCAAGAGTGACATATGCTTTTTTCCAAGCTCTTCTACGTTTGCCTTCGAATTCTTACCTCGAAATCGTCTTTGGTTTGCTTTTAACATTCACAATACGTAACAGCTTTTACTTTCGTATTAAATAAATGCTCAACTGCATCTTTAATTTCAGGTTTTGTTGCACATCTGACATCACTTCAAAAACATATTCATTGCGTTTTTCAGCTAGCAATGTTGCTTTTTCAGAAATATGCGGTGATAAAATAATTTTTAAAAGACGTTCCTGGTTCATTTCAGCAACTCCTCAAACTCTTTAATTGCTGCTACAGTAATAATCACTTTTTCTGCTCTTACCAATGACACTGGATCCACTGATGCAGCTACATCACTTAAATCAACTGTAGGTAAATTACGTGCTGCTAAATATAAGTTTTCATCAACGGAATCAGTAACAATTAATACATTACCTTTAATTTTCATCTCATTCAATTTTTTAACAAATCTTTGGTTTTAGGTGAATCAACTTCGAAATGCACTCTACCACAATTAATCTTTCTAAGCGAATTAATTCAGAAATATAGAACGCAATGCGCCTTTATACATTTTTTTATTTACTTTTTGTTTATAAGCTACGTGGTTTAGCAGCAAAAATCACACCACCTTTACGCCAAAATGGACTGCGAATGGTACCTGCACGTGCACGACCTGTACCTTTTTGATTCCATGGTTTTCACCACCGCCTCTAACTTCAGCACGTGTTTTTTGTGCTTTTGTACCAGCACGACCAGCTGCCATATAAGCAGTAACAACTTGATGAACTAATGGCTTCATTAAAATCACAAGCAAATACATCATCAGCAACTTCAAGTTTTTTTTTTGAATCCGATAATTGTAATTCCATTACTTAGCCCTCTCTCTTATGCACTCTTCTTTACTGCAGGGCGAATAACAACATCAGCTACCTGGGCACCTGGAACAGCACCTCTAACTAAAATCAAATTACGTTCTACATCAATACGAACAATTGTTGTGACAGAACAGTTCGTCTCACATCACCCATATGACCAGACATTTTTTTACCTTTAAATACTTTACCAGGTGATTGTCTTTGACCAATAGAACCAGGTGCACGATGTGACAATGAGTTACCGTGAGTTGCATCTTGCGTAGCTAAAATGGTGACGCTTAATCACACCAGCAAAACCTTTACCTTTGTTGTGCCTGTTACATCAACATATTGACCTACAGTAAAACGATCTACTTTTAATTCTGAACCAACGTAATATCATCTAATTCATCTTTAGTCATCAACTACGAAATTCCCATAAACCATCTGCCTGGCTCAACACCTGCTTTAGCAAAATGACCTGCTTCTGGCTTTGTTAACGCGTGAACGCTTGCGTATTGCCCGTGGTAACTTGAATAGCACGATAGCCATCATTTTCAAGTGTTTTAATTTGTGTAACTCGATTAGGTAACACTTCAATCACTGTAACAGGAATAGAAACACCATCTTCAGTAAAGACACGAGTCATCCCACATTTTCTTCCAACCAAACCTATATGTCATTTTTATCACCTCATCTAGCCATATCATTACATACTTATATTAATCTTCTGCATCTACACTAATTTGCACATCCACACCTGCAGCAAGATCAAGCTTCATCAATGCATCAATGGTTTTATCTGTTGGCTGATTAATATCAACCACACGTTTATGCGTACGTAATTCATATTGATCACGTGCATCTTTATCCGCATGTGGTGAAATACAAACTGTATAACGTTCAATTCGCGTTGGCAGAGGAATAGGACCACGAACTTGTGCGCCCGTACTTTTTGCCGTTTCAACAATTTCTCGTGTTGATTGGTCAATCAATCGATGATCAAAGATTTTAACCGAATGCGTATTCTTTGACTTTTTCTTCCAATTGCCATAGTATTATTTACTCAATTACTTTAGCGACAACACCAGCACCTACCGTACGGCCACCTTCGCGAATCGCAAATCGCAAACCTTCTTCCATCGCAATCGGCGCAATTAATGTCACTAC
Organism: uncultured Gammaproteobacteria bacterium; assembly: GCA_963710715.1. Classification (GTDB taxonomy): domain Bacteria; phylum Pseudomonadota; class Gammaproteobacteria; order DSM-16500; family DSM-16500; genus CAVQBL01. The sequence goes on from CAVQBL010000015.1 coordinate 244,147, forward strand.
CATCTTGATGTTATCTCCTGGCATCACCATCTCTACTCCTTCTGGTAACTGCACTTCACCCGTCACATCTGTCGTTCTGAAGTAAAATTGCGGACGATATCCTTTGAAAAATGGCGTATGACGTCCACCTTCTTCTTTCGACAACACATACACTTCTGCTTCAAATTTCGTATGCGGCGTAATCGACCTGGCTTCGCTAATACTTGTCCACGTTCTACTTCTTCTCGCTTCGTTCCTCGTAACAACACACCTACGTTATCTCCCGCTCGGCCTTCATCCAACAACTTACGGAACATTTCAACGCCCGTGCAAATCGTCTTAATCGTTGGCTTTAATCCTACAATCTCTAACTTCTTCTCCTACTTTGACTATTCCTCTCTCTACTCGGCCTGTCACTACGGTTCCTCGACCTGAAATCGAGAATACATCTTCAATCGGCAATAAAAATGGTTTATCTATCTGTCGTTCTGGCTGCGGAATGTAATCATCCATCGCTTCTACTAATTTATAAATCGATGGTACGCCTATTTCACTTTGATCTCCTTCCAATGCTTTCAACGCGAACCAATCACGATTGGCGTCTTATCTCCTGGAAAATCATAACTGCTCAACAAATCTCTTACTTCCATTTCTACTAATTCTAATAATTCTTTATCATCTACCATGTCCGCTTTATTCAAGTACACAACAATATACGGTACACCTACCTGACGCGCTAATAATATATGTTCTCGCGTTTGCGGCATCGGGCCATCTGCTGCTGATACAACCAAGATCGCTCCATCCATCTGCGCTGCACCCGTGATCATGTTCTTCACATAATCTGCATGGCCTGGGCAATCACATGCGCATAGTGTCTGCTTATCTGATTGATATTCAACATGCGCTGTCGCAATCGTGATACCGCGTGCTTTTTCTTCTGGCGCTTTATCAATCTGGTCATACGCCTTGCTTCTCCACCAAATTTCTCCGCCAATACACTTCGTCAATGCCGCTGTCAGCGTCGTCTTACCATGATCTACGTGACCTATCGTTCCTACGTTTACATGTGGCTTCGTACGCTCAAATACTTGCTTTTGCCATATTTATTCCCTCTTAATAAATCTCTAACATTAATTACTTTGTACTTTTACTCAATAACTTGTTCAGCAATATTGGCTGGTGCTTCATTATATTTCGAAAATTCCATCGTATAAGTTGCTCGACCTTGGGTCATTGAACGCAAGATCAGTTGCATAACCAAACATTTCACATAGTGGAACTTCTGCATCGAATCAACTTTACCAGATGGTGAATCATCCATACCTTGCAAAATACCACTACGACGATTAAGATCACCCATCACATCACCCATATAATCTTCTGGGGTAACAACTTCAACTTTCATAATAGGTTCAAACAATAACAGGCTTTGCTTTTTTTGCACCTTCTTTAAACGCCATGGAACCAGCAATTTTAAACGCCATTTCATTAGAATCACATCATGATAAGAACCATCAAATAAAGTTACTTTCACGTCAACAACAGGGATAGCCAGCAATAACACCATTTTGCAATTGTTCTTGAATACCTTTATCAACTGCAGGAATATATTCTCTCGGAATCACACCACCAACAATGGCATTCACAAATTCATAACCTTTACCCGGCTTCTTGTCGGTTCAATACTTAATCCAAACATGACCATATTGACCACGACCACCGGATTGCTTAATATATTTACCTTCTTGTTCAACTGTATTACGAATTGTTTCACGATAAGCAACTTGTGGTTTACCACATTTGCTTCAACACTAAATTCACGCTTCATACGATCAACAATAATTTCAAGATGTAATTCACCCATACCAGAAATAATGGTTTGACCTGATTCTTCATCAGTATGAACACGAAAAGAAGGATCTTCTTGCGCTAACTTACCTAAAGCAATACCCATTTTTTCTTGATCTGCTTTAGTCTTTGGTTCAACAGCCACAGAAATAACAGGTTCTGGGAAATACCATTTTTTCTAAGAATAATCACTTTATCAGGATCACATAAGGTATCACCTGTCGTCACTTTCTTTAAGCCAACAGCTGCTGCAATATCACCTGCACGTACTTCTTTAATTTCACTACGTTCATTAGCATGCATCTGTAACAAGACGACCAATACGTTCTTCTTTATCTTTAATTGGGTTATAAACAGTATCACCTGACTTCAACACACCTGAATAAACACGGAAATAAGTCAATGTTCCAACATAAGGATCTGTTGCAATCTTAAATGCTAATGCTGAAAATGGTTCATTATCGTTGGATGTCTTTCTGTCAGTGTTTCCGCTGCATCATCTAAATGCCCTTTCACTGCAGGAACATCGCTGGCGAAGGAAATATTCAATAACAGCATCCAACATTGCTTGCACGCCTTTATTTTTAAAGGCTGAACCACAAAACAAGGAACAATTTCATTTTTAATGTACGTAGTGCGTAAACCTTTTTTAATTTCTTCTTCAGTTAATTCGCCTGTCTTCAAGATATTTATCCATTAATTCTTCAGAAGCTTCTGCTGCTGCTTCAACCATTTCTTCACGCCATTTTTTGCATTCTTCTAGCATGTTCAGGAGTAATTTCACGTGCTTCATACGTCATGCCTTGATTTTCTTCATCCCAATAAATTGCTTTCATTCGAACAAGATCAACCACACCTTCAAAATGTTCTTCAGCACCAATAGGCAATTGAATAGGCACAGGATTTGCGCCTAAACGTGTACGAACTTGATCAACTACACGTAAGAAAATTAGCACCAGCTCTATCCATCTTATTCACAAAACCTAAGCGTGGAACACCATAACGATTAGCTTGACGCCAAACTGTTTCAGTTTGTGGCTCAACACCACCCACTGCACAAAATACAGCACATGCACCATCGAGTACACGCAAGGAACGCTCAACTTCAATAGTAAAGTCACATGTCCAGGGGTATCAATAATATTGATACGATGCTGTGGAAATTGCTTATCCATGCCATACCAAAAACAAGTTGTAGCAGCAGAGGTAATGGTAATACCACGTTCTTGTTCTTGCTCCATCCAATCCATAATGGCAGCGCCTTCATGGACTTCACCTATTTTATGTGAAACGCCTGTATAATAAAGAACACGCTCTGTGGTTGTCGTTTTACCAGCATCAATGTGGGCCATGATGCCGATATTTCGATAACGTTCAATTGGTGTTGCTCGTGCCACGATTAATACCTCTCTTTACCAACGATAATGAGCAAATGCTTGGTTAGCTTTTGCCATTCGATGCATATCATCACGTATTTTAACTGCTGCACCACGGCCTTCATAAGCATCAAACAATTTCAGCTGCTAAGCGCAAAACCATGGTTTTTTCACCACGATCTTTTGCAGCTTGCACAACCCAACGCATAGCCAGTGCAATACCGCGATCAGATCGATACTTCAACTGGAACTTGATAAGTTGCACCACCCACACGTCGTGATTTAACTTCAACGGTTGGGCGAAATTGTCTAAATGCTTTATCCAAAATTTCTAATGCATCCTTACTACGCAACTAGTTTTGCTTTATTGCCACCAGAGCCCTGAGCCTTCGCCTTCATCCGCTTCTTTCACCTTTAGTGCTTATTTATCTTTTTTAAGACGCTCTTGATAACTTCGTTAAGCGCGCTATAAACAATTTTCTCAGCAATGATTTTTTACCTCTGCGCATAACAACATTAATAAATTTTGCCAACCGTTCACTGCCATATAATGGATCTGGCAAAATTTCTCTTTTAATTGCAGCTTTTCTTCTTGGCATTGCTGTAATTCCCATCACTACTTAAATCAGATTATAATTCAATGACTTTATTCTTTAGGTCTCTTCGCACCGTACTTCGAACGACCTCTGACGTCGATTTGCAACACCCGCCGTATCTAAACTACCACGTACAATGTGATAGCGAACACCAGGCAAGTCTTTAACACGACCACCACGAATTAGAACAACAGAGTGTTCTTGCAAGTTATGCCCTTCACCACCAATATAAGCTGTGACTTCATGCGCCATTGGTTAAACGTACACGCGCGACTTTACGCAAAGCTGAGTTCGGTTTTTTAGGTGTGGTTGTATAAACACGCGTACACACACCGCGCTTTTGTGGACACCCTTTCAAGTGCGGCACATTCGATTTTTCAATTTTTGGCACTCGTGGCTTACGCACAAGCTGATTAATCGTTGGCATTTCAAAACTCCACTACAATTCAGTCACTCTATTAAATAAACAAATACACGCTATCGCCCCAATTTATAAAGGACGAGGCGCGATTCTAAGAAGGACTACGCATTATGTCAAGCAGACAGCATCTAAATTCATAATATTTATAAAAATCCTCTGGAACAGCTATATCTACATCGTCATTGCGTTGAGTGCTTTTTACGACGAAGCAATCCAGAAGAACGTTGCAATGTTCTACCTCCTGGATCGCCACGGCCAAGCGCTTGCGATGAGGATTATTCCCTCACACGCTCACTACGTATTTTCTTATTAACTCGTCGTTCAGCATGATACGCCAAGCCGGTTCCCGCAGGAATCAAACGACCGACAATCACATTTTCTTTCAAGCCTCTTAATTCATCAAATTTACCACTGACTGCAGCTTCCGTCAGCACCCGTGTGGTTTCTTGGAACGAAGCAGCAGACATAAAAGAATCGGTTGCAAGCGAGGCTTTCGTAATACCTAATAAAATAGGTTCATGACGCGCGGCCATTTTACCTTCTTTAGTCATACGATCATTTTCTTCAGGCGCAGTTGACCATATTCAACTTGCTCGCCTTTTAAGAAAGCTAGTATCACCCGGATGCGCAACAATGACTTTACGCAACATTTGGCGAATAATGACTTCAATATGCTTATCGTTAATTTTTACACCTTGCAAGCGATAAACATCTTGCACTTCATTAACAATATAAGTTCGCTAATGCACTGGTTCCTAATAAACGTAAAATATCATGTGGATTAAGCGCACCTTCAGCAATTACTTCACCTTTTTCCACATGTTCGCCTTCAAATACACTCACATGACGCCATTTTGGAATCAGTTCTTCATGCACTTCACCCGTCGGCATCGTGATGATCAAACGACGTTTACCTTTTGTTTCTTTACCAAAGCTGATAACACCCGAAATCTCTGCCAAAATAGCAGGATCTTTTGGACGTCTTGCTTCAAACAAGATCAGCAACGCGTGGCAAACCACCCGTGATGTCGCGGGTTTTTGATGTTTCTTGCGGAATTCTCGCAATAACGTCACCCACTTTAACACTTGCACCATCTTCAAAATTAATGATCGCATCCGGTGGCAAGAAATATTGTGCTGGAATATTCGTACCAGCCAGATATAAATCATCACCTTTTTTTCATCAACCAATTTAATCATTGGCTTCAATTCTTTACCGCTGATACCACGTTGTTTTGGATCGGTAACCACAATGCTGCTCAAACCCGTTAATTCATCGGTTTGACGGTTCATGGTGACACTTTCAACAAGATCAGCAAATTTAATGCGTCCCGCTACTTCAGTGATAACTGGATGACTATGCGGATCCCAGTTAGCAACAATTTGGCCTGTTTCCACTTTAGATCCATCTGTAACACTGAATTCAGCACCATAAGGAATTTTATAACGTTCACGTTCTCGACCATGTTCATCCACAACAGCAAGTTCACCTGAACGTGATACAGCAATAAATTTACCACTGTGATGTTGCAACCAATTTAACATTATGCAGTTTAATTTTTCCAGTCAATTTAACTTGAACATTATTAGCTGCTGTTGCACGAGATGCCGCGCCACCGATGTGGAATGTTCTCATGGTGAGCTGTGTACCCGGTTCACCGATGGATTGTGCAGCAATGACACCCACTGCTTCACCCATATTGACACGATGACCACGAGCTAAATCACGTCCATAACAAGCTGAACAAATGCCAAAGCGGGATTCACAAGTAATCGGTGAACGCACAGACACTTGATCAACCGTTACTTCTTCTAACTGAGCAACCATTTGTTCATCTAGTAATGTGCCTTGCAGGAATAATAACTTCTTTCGATTGCAGGATCATAAACATCTTGTGCTGTCACACGACCCAATACACGTTCATGTAAAGGTTCAACAACATCACCCCCTTCAATTAATGGGGTCATGGTAATGACCTTGAGTCGTACCACAATCTTCTTCTGTCATCAACTAAATCTTGAGCGACATCGACTAAACGGCGTGTTAAATAACCGGAGTTAGCTGTTTTTAATGCTGTATCCGCCAAGACCTTTACGTGCACCGTGAGTTGAAATAAAGTATTGCAATACGTTCAAACCTTCACGGAAATTTGCAGTAATAGGCGTTTCAATAATCGAACCATCTGGTTTCGCCATCAAGCCACGCATACCTGCAAGCTGACGAATCTGCGCTGCTGAACCTCTCGCGCCTGAATCAGCCATCATGTAAATCGAGTTAAATGATTCTTGTTGCGACTTTATGGCCTTTAGCATCTTTCACTGTTTCAGTTGACAATTGCTACCATCATCGCTTTTGCAACTAAATCATTTGTGCGTGACCAAATATCAACGACTTTATTATAACGTTCACCTTGTGTGACCAAGACCTGAAGCATATTGTGCTTGAATCTTACCGACTTCTTCTTCAGCTTGCTGCAATGATTGCAGTTTTTTCTTTTGGAACCACTAAATCATTTACACCAATTGATACACCTGATCTGGTTGCATAATGGAATCCGGTATACATCAAATGATCCGCAAAAATAACGGTTGCTTTCAAACCAACTTGACGATAGCAAACGTTAATCATGTTAGAGATCGCTTTTTTATTCATGGTGCAATTGACTAAATCAAATGGCAAGCCCTTTGGCAATACTTCAGATAGCAATAGCGCGTCCTACAGTAGTATCGACTAAGCGTATATTTTCTTTAAATTCACCCGTTGCTTCATCACGTAAGAATTCTTTAACTCGCGCTTTGATTTTAGCTTGCAATTCCACCGCATTGTTTTCATATGCACGATGAATTTCATTGATATCCGAAAAGATCATGCCTTCGCCTTTTGCATTCACTCGCGTACGAGTTAAATAATAAATCCTAAGACCACGTCTTGTGATGGAACAATAATCGGTTCTCCATTCGCTGGTGATAAAATATTATTGGTTGACATCATGAAGGAACGCGCTTCGAGCTGTGCTTCAAGTGAGAGAGGCACGTGAACAGCCATTTGGTCACCGTCGAAGTCAGCGTTGTAAGCTGTACAAACCAATGGATGTAATTGAATTGCTTTACCTTCAATTAACACAGGTTCAAATGCTTGAATACCTAAACGGTGCAAGTGTTGGTGCACGGTTGAGTAATACCGGATGTTCACGAATCACTTCTTCTAAAATATCCCATACCACGGGTTCTTCACGATCTACCATTTTTTTAGCAGCTTTAATGGTGGAAGCAAGTCCTTGAATTTGTAAACGGCTAAATATAAATGGCTTGAATAATTCCAATGCCATTTTCTTGGGTAAACCGCATTGATGTAATCGGAATGTTGGACCTACCACGATGACTGAACGGCCGGAATAATCAACACGTTTACCTAACAAGTTTTGACGAAAACGACCCGCTTTACCTTTAATCATATCAGCGAGTGATTTCAGTGGTCGTTTATTTGAACCGGTAATTGCACGTCCACGTCGACCGTTATCCAATAAAGCATCAACTGCTTCTTGTAACATACGTTTTTCGTTACGTACGATAATATCGGGTGCATTTAAATCGAGTAAGCGTTTTAAACGATTATTACGGTTAATAACGCGACGATATAAGTCATTCAAGTCCGATGTTGCAAAACGACCTCCATCTAATGGAACCAATGGACGTAAATCAGGTGGTAATACTGGCAATACAGAAAGAATCATCCATTCAGGTTTATTGCCTGATTCCAAAAACGCTTCGATAAGCTTCAAGCGTTTAGTCAATTTCTTGAGTTTAGCTTCTGAAGTTGTGCCAGCAATATCTTCACGAATTTTTAGCGACTTCAGTTTCAAGATTAATACCACGCAATAATTCTTGAACAGCGTCGGCTCCCATACGTGCATCAAATTCATCGCCATATTCTTCAATGGCATCGTAGTAAGCTTCTTCTGAAAGCAATTGGCCACTTTCTAATTGCGTCATGCCTGGATCAATGACAACATATGCTTCAAAATACAAGTACGCGCTCAATATCACGCAGTGTCATATCCAGCAACAAGCCAATACGTGATGGCAATGAACGTAAAAACCAGATGTGTGCAATTGGAGTCGCTAATTCAATGTGTCCCATGCGTTCACGGCGAACTTTGGAAAGAGTGACTTCCACGCCGCATTTTTCGCAGATAACACCACGATGTTTAAGACGCTTATATTTACCGCATAAGCATTCATAATCTTTAACAGGTCCAAAAATTTTAGCGCAAAATAATCCATCGCGTTCAGGCTTGAAAGTGCGATAATTAATGGTTTCCGGCTTTTTAACTTCGCCAAATGACCATGAACGCATCATGTCTGGAGATGCGAGACCGATATGAATCGCATCAAATTCCATTAATTGTGCTTGCTTATTTGCTTGGTATAATAAATCTTTCAAGAGTTTATCCCCCTTAGTAATATCACCGTACACGTCATTGCTACGCCCTACGCGCCGAGTAATTATTCCAACTCCATATTAATCGCTAACGAGCGAATTTCTTTTATTAAAACGTTAAAGGCTTCGGGAATACTAGATTCCATGTAATGATCGCCGTCCACGATATTTTTATACATCTTGGTACGACCACCCACGTCATCTGATTTCACGGTAAGCATTTCTTGTAGCGTGTATGCAGCACCATATGCTTCGAGTGCCCATACTTCCATTTCACCAAAACGTTGACCACCGAATTGGCTTTACCACCCAATGGTTGCTGTGTAACAAGACTATAAGAACCGGTTGAACGTGCATGCATCTTATCATCCACTAAGTGGTTAAGCTTCATCATATACATGTATCCAACGGTTACTTGATCTATCAAATGCATCGCCCAGTACGACCATCAGTTAATTTAGCTTGTCCACTTTCTGGAAGATCAGCGAGGCGCAACATCGTTTTAATTTCTTCTTCATTTGCACCATCGAACACAGGTGTTGCCATAGGCACACCATCGCGTAAGTTATTAGCCAGCGTGATTAATTCTTCATCTGATTAAACTGGAAAGATTTTCTTTACGTTGATCTGTGTTATAAATCGATGCTAAAAATTGACGAATATTTCTTGCTGATTGTTGCGCTTCAAGCATCTTACCAATCTTAATACCCAGTCCTTTCGCTGCCCAACCTAAGTGGGTTTCTAATACTTGCCCAACGTTCATACGTGAAGGAACACCCAGCGGATTTAATACAATATCGACTGGCGTACCATCTGCCATATATGGCATGTCTTCTACAGGTACAATGGTTGAAATAACACCTTTGTTTCCGTGACGTCCTGCCATTTTATCGCCAGGCTGTACACGTCGTTTAACTGCTAAATACACTTTAACAATTTTTAATACGCCAGGTGCTAAATCATCGCTTTGTGTAATCTTATTGCGTTTTGCTTCAAACGCTTTTTCAAAATCGAGACGTTCTTGTTTATGTTGTTTTGCAGCAGCTTCAAATTGCTTATTTGCACTTGCATCACGTAAACGAATTTCAAACCATTTTTCACGCGGTACTTCAGACAGATAAGCCTTAGTGATTTTGGAGCCTTTTTTCAATTTTGCTGGGCCACCATCTGCTGTGCGATTCAATAATAATTTTTCAATACGTTGGAAAATATCATTTTCACGAATACGCAATTCATCACTTAAATCTTGTTTTGCTTTTGCCAATTCGCTATTTTCAATTTCAAGAACACGCGCATCTTTTTCTACGCCTTCACGCGTAAACACTTGCACATCGATTACAGTACCTTCCATACCGGTTGGTACACGCAGTGAAGTAGTCTTTCACATCCGATGCTTTTTCACCGAAGATAGCGCGTAATAATTTTTCTTCAGGTGTGAGTTGGGTTTCACCTTTTGGTGTCACTTTCCCCACTAAAATATCGCCAGAATTCACTTCAGCACCAATGTAATACAATTCCGCATTCATCTAGTTTGGAGAGTGCACTTTCACCCACATTAGGAATATCGGCGGTAATTTCTTCAACGCCTAATTTGGTATCACGCGCAATACAAGTTAATTCTTCGATATGAATACTGGTGAAGCGATCTTCTTGAACAACACGTTCAGAAATGAGAATGGAGTCTTCAAAGTTGTATCCATTCCATGGCATGAAAGCAACTAATAAATTTTGCCCTAATGCTAATTCGCCAAGATCGGTAGATTGGCCATCTGCTAATATATCACCCATTTCAATCACATCACCTTTTTGCACTAAAGGTCGTTGATTGATACACGTATCTTGGTTAGTGCGGGTATATTTCGTTAAGTTATAAATATCCACACCTGTTTTACCTGATTTTGCTTCCGCATCATTAACGCGTACGACCATACGTGAAGCATCAACGTAATCAACACTACCACCGCGTTTAGCAACCACAGTCACGCCGGAGTCTTTAGCAACAATGCGTTCCATACCGGTACCAACGAGTGGTTTTTCTGTAATGAGCGTCGGCACAGCTTGACGTTGCATGTTTGATCCCATCAATGCACGGTTTGCGTCATCATGTTCTAAGAATGGAATCAATGCTGCAGCAACAGACACAATTTGTTTTGGCGACACATCCATAAATTGCACGCGATCGGGTGTAGTAAGCGTGAATTCATCACGATGACGCACAGGAACTAATGCATCAATTAACTTGCCTTTTGCATCGATAGTTGCATTTGCTTGCGCAATAACATAGTCACCTTCTTCAATCGCAGAAAGATATAGAACATCATCGGTTACTTTACCATTGGTCACTTTGCGATATGGACTTTCTAAGAAGCCATATTCATTTGTTCTAGCGTATATAGCCAGCGAGTTAATCAAACCAATGTTTGGACCTTCCGGTGTTTCAATCGGGCAAACTCGACCGTAATGTGTTGGATGTACGTCACGCACTTCAAATCCAGCGCGTTCACGTGTTAAACCGCCTGGCCCAAGTGCTGAAACACGACGTTTATGTGTAATTTCTGATAAGTGGATTGTTTTGATCCATGAATTGCGATAATTGGCTTGAACCAAAAAATTCGTTGATAGCCGCAGATATTGGCTTAGCATTAATTAAATCTTGCGGCATTAAATTTTCAGATTCAGCAAGGCTTAAACGTTCTTTCACAGCACGTTCAACACGCACTAAACCAATACGGAATTGATTTTCAGTCATTTCACCTACGCTACGTACACGACGATTACCTAAGTGATCGATATCATCAATTGTGCCTTCACCGTTGCGGATGCTAATTAATGTTTTTAGCACAGCAATAATATCGTCTCTCGTGAGAACACCAGGACCGGTGATTTCTTTGCGACCGACACGACGGTTAAATTTCATGCGACCCACATCAGATAAATCATAACGCTCTGGGCTAAAGAAAAGATTTTTAAATAATGCTTCTGCAGCTTCTTTTGTGGGTGGTTCACCTGGACGCATCATACGATAAATTTCAACCAGTGCTTCTAACGCATTTGTCGTTGAATCAACACGCAAGGTATCTGAAATGTAAGAGCCATGATCAATATCATTAATATAAAGCGTTTCAAAGGTTTTAATTTTATTAGCGACAAATGATTTCAATACATCTGCAGTAATCATATCATTTGCATTCGCTAATACTTCACCTGTTTCTGGATTAATAATTGCTTTAGCTAAAACTTTACCCAATAAATATTCTGTTGTGACTTCTAATTTTTTAATTTTGGCTTTTTCGATTAAGCCAATATGGCGCGCGGTAATGCGACGACCTTTTTCAACAATCACTTTGCCTGCTTTTTCAATTTCAAATGGTGCAATTTCACCGCGTAAACGTTCAGGAATAAGATCTAAACTGAATTTACCATCATTGCTAATATGAAATACATTGTTTTCAAAAAACATTGCCAGAATTTCTTCAACATTGTAATCCAATGCACGCAACAAAATAGTCGCTGGCAATTTACGGCGACGATCAATACGTACATAAATAGAATCTTTAGGATCAAATTCAAAATCTAACCAAGATCCACGATAAGGAATAACTCGCGCTGAAAATAATAATTTTCCAGAAGAATGTGTCTTACCACGATCATGCTCGAAGAACACGCCAGGAGAACGATGTAACTGAGAAACAATAACGCGCTCTGTTCCATTGATGACAAAGGTACCATGATCTGTCATCAAGGGGATTTCACCCATGTAGACTTCTTGTTCTTTCACATCTTTAACAACACGTGCATCACCTGTTGCTTCTTTATCATAATGCACGAAACGAACTTTAACGCGCAGCGAAGCCGCCATAGGTCAACCCGCGCATTCTGCATTCTTTAACATCAAATATAGGTTCACCTAGACGATAGCTCACATATTCAATTCTGAATAGCCTGAAAAACTAATAATAGGGAATACAGATTGAAATGCTGCATGTAACCCAAAGCTACCCCGCTTTTCAGGGTCTGCTTCAGCCTGTAAAAACTTTCGATAAGAGTCTAATTGGAGCTCAAGTAAGGGCGGTGCTTGAACTGGTGCTTGCATGTTTACTAAAGCCTTTACGAATTCGTTTTTTCTCAGTATATGAGTACATAGAACCCATGTAAGATTACCTCGTCATAGAAACCAGAGAACCAGAAACTAGAGAATCTAGGGACTTAAGGCGTTAAAAACCAGGAGATTAGATAAAAAATTAAATGCCCAATCAAGTATAGCACATAAAAAGCAACCGCAGAACGTGTCCATTGACACGCTGCGCCTCGTTTATGCTATCTATTGAATATTCAAAAACTTTTTCTATTCTCTAGCTTCTAGGCCCTAAATAATCTAGCTCTAGGACATTATTTCACTTCTACCGCCGCTCCTGCTTCTTCTAATTGCTTCTTGATTTCTGCTGCTTGCGCTTTATTAACGCCTTCTTTCACTGTCGCTGGTGCAGATTCAACAAGATCTTTCGCTTCTTTCAAGCCGAGTCCTGTGATGGTACGAATTGCTTTAATCACATTAATCTTATTATCACCGGTTTTGGTCATAATAACATTGAACTCTGTTTTCTCTTCAACGGCAGCAGCAGCTCCACCCGCAGCAGGAGCAGCAGCGACAGCAACAGCTGCAGCAGAAACGCCAAACTTGTTTTCCATCGACTTAATAAGCTCAACAATTTCCATTACACTCTTTTGTGATATTGCATCCAATATCTGTTCGTTACTTAATGCACTCATTTTATCACTCCAAAATTTCAGTAAACTGTTTTGTTATGCAGACGCTTGCTTTTTATCACGCAATGCCGCAATAGTTCGTACCAATTTGCCGTGAGGTTCTGCTAATGTACGCACGAATTTAGTAATCGGCGCCTGCATGACAGACATCAACTGAGCAATCGCTTCGTTACGCGTTGGCAAGCTTGCTAAAGCATTTAAATCAGTCGGGGCAAGCAGCTGGCCTTCAACAGCAAGTGCTTTCACCTTTAATTTATCGCATTTTTTTACGAAATCTCGTACTAAACGCGCCACTACACCTGGGTCTTCTTTAGAAAACGCCAATACAAGTGGTCCAACTAATGCTTTTTGCATACAAGCGAACTGGGTTCCTTCAAACGCACGGCTTGCGAGTGTATTACGCACTACACGCACACGTACATTTGCTTTACGCGCATTGCTTCGAAACTCGGTCAACTGCGCTACCGTCAAGCCACTATATTCCGCAGCAATGGCAGATGTGGATTGCTTAGCAATTTCTGCTACCTCAGCAACAATGGCTTTTTTGCCCTCTAATTTTAATGTCACAAAAAAACCTCCCTAACGCTTTACAACTTAAAAAAAACAGCAATACCGCTGTGGCATCACCGTCTGCGTAGGCGATCCAAAAAAACTGATCAATTAAGCAATAGACTGCACCTACGGTCTTTGACGGACATAGGCATAAAATTTTATGCCATGCCGCACAAAGTTCTTCCACTGGGTGGTGGGTCTCGCGCTTGTCACTTCGTTCTAGCACAAGCCGCCGTCAAAACCCTCACCCGTCCCCTCCACCATAAAAAAGCATGGTGTCGGGCCACCCTCTCCCGCAGCGAAAGAGCGCTGCGGGAGAGGGAAAATATGTTATGACCCTATACCTACACTTGAAACATCAATTTGTATACCAGGTCCCATGGTGCTGGAAACGGTAACTTTTTTCATATAAATACCTTTGGAAGAAGCTGGTTTCGCTTTTTTCAAGGCAGCCAAAATAGCTTCTAAATTTTGAGTCAAATCAGCAACTTCAAAATCAATTTTGCCAATTGGGCATTGGACAATGCCTGCTTTATCAGTACGATAACGCACTTGTCCTGATTTTGCATTTTTAACTGCAGTCGCAATATCCGCTGTCACGGTACCGTCTTTCGGATTTGGCATTAAACCACGTGGACCTAATACTTGACCTAATTGGCCAACCACTCGCATTGCATCAGGTGTTGCAACAATCACATCAAAATTCATTTCACCTGCTTTTACTTTTTCTGCTAAATCTTCAAGGCCAACAATATCCGCTCCAGCTTTTTTGCCGCATTCGCAGCATGTGCAGGTGTCGTAAATACAGCCACTCTAATTTCACGACCCGTGCCTTTAGGCAGAACAATAGCACCGCGAACAGCTTGGTCAGATTTACGCGGATCGATACCCAGAATGACACAAACATCTACACCTTCACGGAACTTAGCCGGTGGCATACTCTTTAATAAGGTAAATGCTTCAGCGACAGGATACAATTTTCCTGCTTGTAACTTTTCGCGCATTGCGCGTCTACGTTTAGTTAGTTTAGGCATCGTTATACTACCCCTCCTTCCACTTCTACACCCATACTACGCGCACTGCCTGCAATAGAACGCATCGCTGATTCTAAGCTTGCTGCATTTAAATCTGGCATTTTGACTTTGGCAATTTCTTCCAATTGTTTACGAGTAATCTTGCCTACTTTATTGGTGTGAGGGGTACTGCTGCCACTTTCAATTCCAGCTGCTTCTTTAATTAAATGTGAAGCAGGAGGTGTTTTGATAATAAAAGTGAAACTACGATCTTCAAATACAGTAATTTCAACGGGCAAAGGTTTGCCTTGTCGTCCGGGAGTTTGTGTTTGCGCATTAAATGCTTTACAGAACTCCATAATATTAACACCATGTTGACCTAACGCGGGTCCAACAGGTGGGCTGGGATTTGCTGCAGCCGCCTTTGACTTGCAGCTTAATTAAGGCTTTAACTTTCTTTGCCATGACATCACTCCGAATACGGGTACAAACGCCTTACGGCTCCCCAATAGTTAAACCTAGATTCGGCAGTTGAGCGCCCTACCGCGAGGGTTCAACTGCCGAATCTAGGTTTAAAATTTCTTTTTATACATAACAGCAGGGGCGATAGTATAAACAAAAAAATTTGGTAATGGAACAGAAAGTTAGAAATTTTTTATAAACTTGTTGTCATGCCTGTCGCGAGCAAAAATCCCCTCGCCGCGTAAAAACTTGTCCCCGCATACTCTTAGCGTGGGAACACGCGTCGGCTCACTTTGAAAAAGGGGCAGTCGTCTGCTTTTTATACGACTATACGACGGGGGATTTTCTGGATGCCAGCTAAAAGCACGCTGGCATGACAGTAAACAATTTATCCTTTTTCAACCTGATCAAACTGCAATTCTACTGGAGTAGAACGACCGAAAATAAGCACGGCAACACGTAAACGGTTTTTCTCATAGTTAACTTCTTCAACTACGCCATTGAAATCAGCAAATGGTCCATCGATAACACGCACCACTTCACCCATTTCAAATAGTACTTTTGGTTTAGGTTTATCACTGCTTTCATGCACTACGCTGCAAAATCATTTCAGCTTCTTTACCAGTGATAGGTGCAGGTTTATCACTAGTCCCACCAATAAAACCGAGTACTTTAGGTATGGATTTAACTAAGTGCCAAGTTTCATCATCCATTTCCATTTCCACCAGCACATAGCCAGGGAAAAATTTGCGTTCACTCTTGCGCTTTTGCCCACCACGCAATTCAACCACTTCTTCTGTGGGTACTAAAATTTCGCCAAATTTATCTCCAATCCCTTCAACTTGAATACGTTCGGATAACGCTTGCTTTACATAATTTTCAAAACCAGAGTATGCGTGAACGACATACCAGCGCTTTTTCTTTATTGCCTGATCATCCACCATTGTTTATCCCCTTTGCCCCGTAAGCCACCCAATAAGCCATACTAAAATACCATCAATACCCCAGAGTATGAGTGCAAGCACAACAACCATTGCTGCAACAACTAATGTTGTTTGCAGAGTTTCTTGGCGCGTAGGCCAAACAACTTTGCGCAATTCATTACGCGACTCGCGCGCAAAAATTAACACTTGCTTTCCTGGAGCTGTTTGTAAAGCAGTTCCAGCAGCTACAGCTAACAAAAACAACCATCCTAATAAACGGAATGGCCATGGCTGCTGACTATAATAATAATTTGCTACTAAACCAGCAACAATTAATACCGCAACAACCAGCCATTTCAGCCAGTCATATCGTGTGTTTACTTGGTTTTCTACTAATTTTAGCGGCATGTTGTACCTTAATACATCATTCTGGCAGGCCAGGAGGGTCTCGAACCCCCAACCTACGGTTTTGGAGACCGTCGCTCTGCCAATTGAGCTACTGGCCTATCTTATCTTACTCTATAACTTTAGCCACAACACCAGCACCTACCGTGCGACCACCTTCTCGGATTGCAAATCGTCAATCCTTCTTCCATCGCGATCGGCGCTATCAACGTCACCACCATCTTAATGTTATCTCCTGGCATTACCATCTCAACTCCTTCTGGTAACTGGCACTTCGCCTGTTACATCTGTCGTTCTGAAGTAAAATTGTGGACGATAGCCTTTAAAAAACGGTGTATGTCTTCCACCTTCTTCTTTCGACAATACATATACTTCTGATTCAAATTTCGTGTGCGGCGTAATCGATCCTGCGTGCGCTAACACTTGGCCTCTTTCTACTTCTTCTCTCTTCGTGCCTCTTAACAACACACCTACGTTGTCTCCTGCTCGACCTTCGTCTAGCAACTTGCGGAACATTTCAACTCCCGTGCAAGTCGATCTGATCGTTGGCTTCAATCCTACGATTTCTACATCTTCTCCTACTTTGACGATCCCTCTCTCTACTCGACCTGTCACAACTGTTCCTCGGCCTGATATCGAGAATACATCTTCTATTGGTAACAAGAAGGGTTTATCTATCTGTCTTTCTGGCTGCGGAAAGTAATCATCCATCGCCTTCACTATTTTATAAACTGATTCAACTCCTATTTCGCTCTTGATCTCCTTCCAACGCTTTTAATGCAGATCCAATCACGATTGGCGTCTTATCTCCTGGAAAATCATAACTGCTCAATAAATCTCTCACTTCCATTTCCACTAACTCTAATAATTCTTTATCATCTACCATATCTGCTTTATTCAAGTACACCACAATGTAGGGCACTCCAACCTGACGCGCTAACAATATATGTTCTCGCGTTTGCGGCATCGGGCCATCTGCTGCTGACACTACTAATATCGCTCCGTCCATCTGCGCTGCGCCGGTGATCATGTTCTTCACATAATCTGCGTGGCCTGGGCAATCAACATGCGCATAGTGTCTCTTATCAGACTGATACTCAACATGCGCTGTCGCAATCGTGATTCCGCGCGCTTTTTCTTCTGGCGCTTTATCAATTTGGTCATACGCCAATGCTTCTCCACCAAATTTCTCCGCCATCACTTTTGTCAGTGCCGCTGTCAGCGTCGTCTTACCATGGTCTACGTGTCCTATCGTCCCCACGTTCACATGTGGCTTTGTGCGCTCAAATACTGCTTTTGCCATTGCTAATCGCTCCTATACGAAAATTTAACAACAATGTCCAGAAGACTGATGTTACCTATATATATAATGTTTCCACTCACTTTTTAACTGGTGCCCACAACCGGAATCGAACCGGTGACCTCTTCCTTACCAAGGAAGTGCTCTACCGACTGAGCTATATGGGCGCTCTAGCTAGTATGGAGCGGGCGATGGGAATCGAACCCACGCTATCAGCTTGGAAGGCTGAAGTTCTACCATTGAACTACGCCCGCTTCGGGTAATACCAATGGAGGGGGAAGGATTCGAACCTTCGAAGGCAGAGCCGTCAGATTTACAGTCTGATCCCTTTAACCGCTCGGGAACCCCTCCTCAACCCTAAAAAATCGAACCCTGAATTCTCCTTCAGGAACATTAAGATGTCAACTAAAACGAAATAAAAGAGCCCAGAAGATCTTTTGAATTATTGCCCCGTACCGAATGAGACTGAATAGAAATTACCTAAGTAATTGTTCACCATACGAAATAATCAATTCTTTATTGCTTGAACACCCCAACTGTTTGCGTATCGTTTCAAAATAATGTTCAACCGTTCTTGGCGACAGCTTCATTTCTAAAGCAATCTCTTTATTCGATTTGCCTTGCATCAATAGCAAGAGGCAAATGCTTTGCTGCTATAATTATGTTGGAGCTCCGTAAACACCGACATGATATCCAATATTCTGTAAAACATTAAACTGTGAATAATATACACTGAAAACCAAAGCACGCACTGCGATATGAATCAGCCGGAAAAATTTGCCCAAAGGTCCAGGGAAATTACGGCATGAATCAACTAATTTAAATAAAAATAGTAATAAAAATTGAGGACAAAAATAAAATATTGATAATAAAGTCTTCACCGCATCAAGATCTTTTTCTGACATATATTTAAGAACCCTATCAATATCTTTAATACACCCGCTTTTTGAAAACAAGTGTTCAACTCTATCGCCTATTAAAATATCACCAACAGCATTTAAGCTAGAAAGTTGACGCTCATTAAGATACGCGGAAACAAATTTCATATATTTTTATTTCCCTAATAATTTTTGGCTGGAACGATGACTCAATGCCATAATCGTAAAAGAAGGATTAATTCCGGGAGACGCTGGAAAAATACTCGAATCTGCTATCGCAACATTAGAATGACTATGCAAAGTGAAATCAGGCCCAATAACTGAATTGGCAGAATCTGTCCCAATAGAACAACCACCCATCAAATGCAAGCCAAAAACTTGTGAAGTCACAATCATTTCTTTTGCACCCACAGAAGCAAAAACTTCTTTTATTAAATGTGTTCCGTATTGTAATTTTTGCTGATCTGCAGCAGTGAGCTTTTTATTGATAAGAACATTATCCTGTTTATCGACTTCAATATATCCTGCTCCTTCATCCTGAATCGCAGCCTCAATACAAGCCAAATGGCGATATTTCTGCATCCACTGCATATGTTTCTTTCCAGATAAGGGAGATAAAAATGCGATCGCAATAGGAGGACTGAACACATTTTCGAATTTAACTCCAGCACGACGAATGCGAATATCATTCGATTTCACACCTTGAAAAGCATGTTTGTGCGCATCAATCGGCTCAGGAAAAACAGCAAAAAATAATTTTTGCGGATGACATAAAAAATTTTTACCAAGAGCAGGTAGCATTTTTTTCAAGCCAGAACGCAGTAAAATTGCACTATTCCCAATCGCACCTGCAGCCAGCACCACTTTGGGAACAATAATTTTTTCTGACTTTCCCTGGTATTGACCAACAACTTCAACTTCATTCGCAGCAAAATTAAGATGATGCACTTCGAAATTAGATTTAACTGCTAATCCCTTTTCTCTTGCCAGACGTATCGTTGTCACCAACGAACTTTGTTTTGAATTTCTAGGACAACCTCCTAGACATGCGATACAGTCAGAACCTTTTTCTATTTGACAATCGGATTGACCTCTATGCAAATAATCCCAACCATAATGAAGTTTATTAAAACCTTGCATAAAAATTCTGGCATTTTCATTGATATCTTTTTCATTAATGCGTTGAATTTCTATTGTTTGTTCGCATGCTAAATAATGTGGCTCCATGTCTTGCGCATTAAAAAATTTAATACGTGTTTTATCCTGCCAATTATCCCAAGCAAAATCATCAAAACGATCGAGCAAAGCTTGATTTAAAACCGAAGTACCACCTAAGCATTTCCCTCGCAAAAATAATAGCTTGGCATCGGCACTCAATTCTGCGCCACCATTCCAAAACATTTGCGAGGAATAATCTATCTCTTCAAGAGGAAATACATTTGAATCAAATTCATTACCCGCTTCCAGCAAGAGGCACTTCGCGCCACCGACAGTTAACTCATAAGCCATTCGGCCGCCAGAAACACCAGACCCAATTACGGCAAAATCAAACATACATATCCTTTATATATAGTATCGTTTTAATTTTTATTAATCATATCATAATGATACTAATAGCTCATCTCTTACCCTGGCCATTTTATCGACAGAAATAATAAAAATTAGCACTATAATTACATGAGATATATATATTTTTTTCATCTTTTTTTGCAGAAAGGGGTGCAAAAATAGGAGAGATACATGCCCCAACTCTTTAAGTGGCTAAAACAAAAGATAAAAAAAACTTCACATTCCAAAAAGCAGACCTGTGTCAAAGATATAGCCATTATTGGCATGGCTTGCCGCTTTCCTGGCGCAAAAGATTATCATCAATTTTGGGATAATTTAAAAGCCGGCAAAAATAGCATCCAGGAAATTACACCTGACCGCTGGGATGTAAGCAAATATTATTCGCCTGACCGATCAATGCCCAACAAAAGCATTAGCAAATGGGGAGGATTGCTCGATCAAGTTGATTCTTTTGATGCATCCTTTTTCAATATTTCTCCCCGCGAAGCAGTTGCGATGGATCCTCAACAGCGCCTGTTACTAGAAGAAACTTGGCGTTGCATTGAAGATTCCGGTGTAACGCTAAAAGAATTACAACGTGGCAATACTTCCGTGTATGTGGGCGTTATGTCAACAGATTATCAAAATCACCTTCTCGGCCTAGAACATACGACAGATAGCTATGAATGTCTGGGAAACTATGAAGGAATTTTAGCAAATCGTTTATCGTATTTTTTTAATTTCACCGGTGAAAGCCAATCCATCGATGCTGCTTGTGCATCTTCGCTGGTTGCATTACACGATGCAAAACGCAGCTTACTGCACGGTGAGAGTGATTATGCATTTGCTGGAGGTGTCAGTGTAATTTGTCATCCATGGAAATATATTTCATTTTCAAAATCAAACATGTTAAGTCCAGACGGGCAATGCAAAACATTTGATGCAGAAGCAAATGGTTATGTTCCTGCAGAAGGTGTAGGTGTGCTACTGCTTTGTTCTTTGAAAAAAGCAATAAAAAATGGATATCATGTTTATGGAATTATTAAAGGCTCAGCAGTAAAGCATGCTGGAAAAAGCTTATCGATCACTGCGCCTCGAATCGAAATTGAACGCCAAGTGATTGAAGATGCTATCCAAGACAGTCACGTTGATTCTGAGAGCATTACGTATCTTGAAGCACATGGAACAGGAACATCCTTAGGTGATCCCCTCGAAATCGAAGCTCTCACACGAGCATTTCACACGGATAAAAAACAATATTGTCAAATCGGCTCTGTCAAAACCAATATCGGTCATGCAGAAGCAGCCGCAGGGATTGCAGGCGTGATTAAAGTATTATTAATGTTTCAACATCAAAAAATTCCAAAAACATTGAACATCAAAACCGTCAATCCTATTATTAATTTTGATCAATCTCCTTTTTGCTTAGCAGATAAATTATCAGAATGGAAATTAGCCGACTCTATTCCTTACAGACGTGCTGGTGTCAGTTCATTTGGATTTGGTGGAATCAATGCGCATGCGATATTAGAAGAATATATTCCGCCAATCAAGTCGATCAAAGAAATGAAAACCTCTTTACCTTTTATATTATCGGCAAAAACTACAGCCAGCTTAGAACAATTATTGATGGCATGGCAAAGCCATGTAAAAACAGAACGGTTTCAGTCACAAGCACTTGAAAATATTTGTTACACCCTCATGGGAAGAGAAACATTTGCCTTTCGCTACGGCGGCCAAATACACAACAAAAACGAGCTGGTAAATCTTTTAGAAACAGCTATTACTCAAAATGAACTTCGACTGGGAGCTAATGCGAAACTCCGAAAAAAACTATTGATTTTGCGTTTACAACCCGTACAAAAATTAAAATATTCAGTATTTCATAAATTATGCGAACAATACCCATTACTGAATACATTAGAAACTGAATATTTGGATGCCATTCGTAGCTTAAAACAAGGAAAAGCATTGTTAGAGAAAGTATTTAATGATAATGATTCTACTCAACCACTCAGCCAACTCATTGCACTTTCAACGTTAGGGCATGCATTACTCATGAGTGGTTTACACCCTCGCTATATTATCAGTGAAGAAATGTGTAAATTAGAAGAAGCTGTGCTCTGTGGCATGATTGATTTTAAAACTGCCGTACAGTGGCTTACTAAAGAAAAAACTGTTATTTCATTCAAACGTCCCAATATCAGTTTTTATGATACGCAGCAGAAGAAAATCATTGAACCCTACTATATATCCGAAGCATATTGCCAAACACTTATCAGTCAATTGAGCATCGACCCTAGCGCTCAAGAAAAATTATTTAAAAAATCCAGTTTATTGTTATCCAATCAATTTACCTTTAAAAAATATCTTGAGGAATGGGAAAAAATATTAGAAAAAGAAAAAATAAATATTGAAAAAGTTTTGCAGCAACCAGAAAAATTAACAAAGAACCAACAGCTCTTATTACAAATTATTCTGCTTTCCTGTTTGAAAAAGCTGAGCAAGAAATGGAGCTTGGCTGAAATCTTCTTTATCGATAATGTCAGCACATTAGAAATAGTTGATCTCTTGATAGACAATGTATTAACTCGAGATGACGCTGCAGATCTCTTGTTAGATGCAAAAGATGCCTCATGGAAAAAAATCGTAGCGCGTATTCACAAGCATCAATATCGGTTAGATCCAAGCAAACCATATATTGTACTCAAACAATTTAATCAACACTTACACGAAATTCCCGATGCGACAGCTTGGCTAAATGCGAAACCGCCAGAAAAACCAGAAACTGATAACGAATATACCTCACATACTTGGCATATCGATATTGGCAATGAGAAAATAGATGATTTAAACAATACGCTGCCAAATCTCTTGATTAATTTATGGGAAATAGATATTCCAATCAATTGGCAACTCTGGTATCCCCATCCAGAATATCAAAAAATCGCTTTACCAGTATACCCATTCGACAGAAAACGATATTGGACATCCGAAAATAAAATCGCATCATCTCATATTACGCAAGATAAAACTTCAGCTATTCTCGTAACGGATACCAGTTCACTGTTGAAAAAAGTACAAGAAAATCTTGTTGCGATCACTGCAACTGTACTCATCATGGATGTTGAAAACTTAAACCCAGAAGAAGATTTAAACAAATTTGGCATGGATTCTATCACCATGACAGAGTTATCTTTTGAATTAAATGAATATTATGAAGTGGATTTTTCACCGGCAATCTTGTTTGAACACAAAACATTAAAAAGCTTGGCGCGTTACTTAGTAGACCGTTACCAGACAGTGATGCAAGACCACCATAAAGATATCATCGTGATGCAAAAACGTATTGAAATACCCAAACCAACTGTTGGTCCAGTTAACACTGCGCAAAATGCACAGCTCAACCAAGATATTGCCATTATTGGAATGAGTGGAGTCTTTCCAGGATCATCCGATCTTACTGTTTTTTGGGAGAACTTAGCTGCACAAAAAGATTTGATTAAAGAAATCCCCAAAGAACGTTGGGATTGGAAAAAATATTACGGAGATAAGCGAGAAGGCAAAACCAAAGCAAAATGGGGCGGATTTATTGATGGTATAGCTCAATTTGATGCGAAATTTTTTAATATTTCTCCACACGAAGCCGAACGTATGGATCCGCAACAACGATTATTTATTGAGGTAGTGTGGAATGCGATTGAAAATGCAGGTTATGCACAAACAGATTTTTCTGCTATTAGAACGGGAGTGTATGTTGGGGTTTCAACCGGTGATTATGAAAAGCTGTTAGATCAAACCAATGACACAACAGCTCACGTTGCAACAGGGATCGCTCGTAGTGTACTTGCGAACCGGGTGTCTTTCTTATTTGATTTTAATGGGCCCAGTGAATCTATCGATACAGCTTGTTCAAGCTCTCTGATTGCAATTCATCAAGCAGTAAAAGCCATTCAAGCTGGTGATTGCGATGTTGCAATTGCAGGTGGAGTCAATGCATTATTAACACCAACTTATTATCTCGAATTTAGTCATGCAGGAATGCTCTCCGAAGATGGGCGCTGCAAAACATTTGATAAAGCTGCAAATGGTTACGTACGTGGAGAAGGCGCTGGGGCCATTGTATTAAAACCCCTTGCCAAAGCACTTGCTGATAGAGATACGATTTATGGTGTGATTAAAGGCAGCGCTATCAACCATGGAGGTCATGTTTCTTCTTTAACAGTTCCCAATCCAAACGCACAAACTGAAGTCATTGTAAAAGCCAATGAAAACGCGCATATCGCTATTGATACGATCAGTTATATTGAAGCACATGGAACGGGGACTTCTTTAGGTGATCCTATCGAAATAAATGGTTTAAAAAATGCATTTCATTTATTACAAGAACAACAAGGTAAAACGAATAGCCCAACTGCTTATTGCGGAGTTGGAACTGTTAAAACTAACATTGGTCATTTAGAAGCTGCCGCGGGAATTGCCGGTATTATTAAATTATTATTGGCATTTAAATATGAGAAATTACCTGGCATTGTACATTTTAAAGAATTAAATCCATATATTGAAATTAAAGACAGTCCTTTTTATATCGTTGAAAAAACGGAAGTGTGGAAACGATTTAAAGACAAAGCGGGCAATGATGTTCCTCACCGTGCCGGTATAAGTTCATTTGGATTTGGTGGAGCAAATGCTCATATTATTCTTGAAGAAGCTCCCAAAGCAACTATCAATTCTGAACCCGCAAACAAACCTTATTATCTTATTACGTTATCAGCAAAAACAGATAACGCACTGAAGAAGAAGATAATTGACTTAGCAACAGGATTAACTATTCACAAAGAATCTTTAGAAGATATTAGTTATACACTCAATGCGGGAAGAATGCATTTTAAAAAACGTTTTGCTTTTGTAGTTAGCTCTCTTACCGAATTACAAACTGCATTGAGTCAATGTCAATCCACGCCGCAGAGCGATGGCGCCAATGAATATCATAATAAATTATTAGCATTGGCAAACTCCTACATAAAAGGTGGCGATCTCGACATAGAATCTTTGCATCAAGGTGAGTCTAAGAAAAGAATTGCATTACCCACTTATCCCTTTGACAAAGAATATTTTTGGCTGCCGGAAAAAGAATCACACTCCAAAGAAACTTTCGAGAGCCATTTACACCCACTACTCGACACGAATACATCCAGTGGAGAAACTTTTAGCTTTACGAAACTATTAACTGGTAAGGAATTTTATTTAAACGACCATCGTGTCAAAGATAATTCTGTATTACCTGCTGTAGCTTATTTAGAGATGGCAAGAGCCGCAGGAGCATTAGCAGCACCGCAACGAACAGTGATGAGCTTGAGTCATGTTATCTGGATGAGACCTATTCAAGTCACTGGCCAAGAACAAATAGCAACAGTCACTCTACATCATCCAGAAGAAGAAACTATTTTTAAAATCACCACTCAAGGTGAACAAGCAACACCTATTGTACATGCGCAAGGAAAAATAATTTACGCATCATCCAACACAGAAATAAAAACCACAACCTTAGACATTCCAGCTATTAAAAATCGTTGCTCTCAAAAACAAACACGCACAGAAATTTACTCTACTTTTGGAAACATAGGATTAAACTATGGGCCCAGTTTCCAAGTGATTCAAGATTATTCGCGCAACGAGACTGAAGCTCTCGCTCAAATAAAACTACCCAGTCATTTAGTAGAAAATGATGTCACGCAGTTTATTTTGCATCCCAGTATTTTAGATGGTGCATTACAAGCAACGTTTGGACTTATTCAAAATAACAACAATTTATATTTACCATTTAGCATTGATCAAATCGATATTTTTGGACCCTTAACACAAGGATGTTATGTCTATGTCACAAAATCAATTAAATCAGATGAAAATACTCCACCTGAATTTCAAATTCAAATTACTGATGAAGTTGGCAAAGTGATTGTGAATATCAAAAACTTTATGCTGCGACCACTACCAGGGAATATCACTATGCAACCGTCCTTACATAAACCAGAAATCACAAAACCTGTTGCCACAGAACCTTCGTCGGGTGAGGCATCACTCTTTGAAAAAGTCCAAGCTCAGGTAGTAAAAATGGTAGCGGAAACACTGAAAATTAATCCACAAGATATCAATCCGAATGAACATTTAAGTGAATACGGCATGGATTCAATTGGTTTAACAGAAGTCACTATGGATTTGAATGAATATTATGGATTTGATATGACACCCGCTATTTTATTTGAACACAAAACACTTAAAAGTTTTGTAGAATACTTAGTAAAGAATTATAAAACAGCGGTGACGGAACGCCATAAATCGATTCTGCCTGAAGAAAAAGTTGCAACACCTATACCGAAACAAGAATCTCCACAAAAACCATTACCAGAATCTGTAACATCTGCAGCTGCTCCCAGTAAGATAAAAAGCGAAATAAAATTAGAATCCGTAGAGCATAAAAAAGATGGCATCGCAATCATAGGCATGAGTGGAATATTTCCTGGCTCACCTGATTTAGAAAAATTTTGGGAAAACCTAGTACAACAAAAAGATTTAATCACAGAAATCCCTAAATCACGCTGGAATTGGGAAACATTTAAAAAAGAAGACAAAAGCAAATTAAAATGGGGTGGATTTATTGATGGCATTGATCAATTTGATGCAGACTTTTTCTCCATCACCCCGCTTGAAGCCAGCCTCATGGATCCGCAACAGAGAATATTCCTTGAAACCATATGGAATACCATTGAAAACGCTGGTTACACCGCGAACAAATTAGCCGAAGTCAAAACAGGATTATTTGTTGGCGTAGCCAGTCACGATTATGTAGAACTGCTACACCGCGTTAGGGAAGATTCAGCTTATTTTCCACTGGGAAATGCACACAGTGTATTAGCAAATCGCATCTCATATTTACTCGATCTCTCAGGCCCCAGTGTTGCAGTGGATACAGCATGCTCCAGCGCTTTGGTTGCATTACATCAAGCAGTGAAAGCCATTGAAGATGGCGATTGTGATTTAGCTTTAGTCGGCGGAGTGAACGCCATATTAACACCCACATTGCATAATTCATTCAACCAAGCTGGCATGTTAAGTGAAGACGGTCGCTGTAAAACATTTGATAAAGCGGCAAATGGTTACGTACGTGGTGAAGGAGCTGGAGCCATTTTATTGAAACCCTTCTCTAAAGCACTTGCTGATGCTGACACCATTTATGGCGTCATTAAAGGCACTGCTGTCAATCATGGCGGCCATGTGAATGCTTTAACCGTACCGAATCCCAACGCACAAGCCGATGTAATTATTACCGCTTGCAAACGTGCAGGCATTGATGTTGACGATATTAGCTACGTGGAAGCGCATGGAACAGGCACACCTTTAGGTGATCCTGTAGAAATCAATGGTTTAAAAAAAGCATTCCAAACACTAAGAGAACAACAAGGAAAAACCAATCATCCAACATATTATTGTGGCATTGGTTCTGTCAAAACTAATATTGGGCATTTAGAATCTGCAGCAGGGATAGCCAGTGTAATTAAAGTATTATTGGCACTACGACACGGGCAAATTCCCGGTAACGTCAATTTTAAAGAATTGAATCCGTTTATCGAAATTAACAACACTCCGTTTTATATCGTTGGCAAAACACGTGAGTGGACGCGTTTAAAAACTGCCGAAGGAAAAGAAATTCAAAGAATAGCCGGCATCAGTTCATTTGGTTTTGGTGGAACGAATGCATATGTGATTATTGAGGAAGCGCCAAATATCGTCATCGCGAGTAGCGCTGAGCTCGCAATGACAAAGCCATATTATTTATTAACTTTGTCTGCTAAAACTGAAAAATCACTGCAACAAAAAATAGTTGATCTAAGTGAATGGCTAGCAAAACCAATGCTACATGATCAACGATTTTCGTTATCTAACCTCAGTTTCACATTAAATACAGGGCGTAGACATTTTGAAAAACGCTGCGCAATAGTGGCGAACTCTTTAGATGAACTACGAGAAACATTACAGCAGCTCAAAGATAATAAAACCGCCAAAAATTCTTTTATTAATCTGAATGGTAAAAGCAACATCAAAAATCAAGCTATATTCAATGAATTATTTAAGAGCATAATGAAAGAAATCATTGAACCTGACAAGCTTCCCACTCACGATTATTATGGAAAACTGCAAGCCATCGCTAATTTCTACGTTGAAGGCTATGGGCTTGATTGGGATAAATTACATCATGGAGAAACTAAACAACACATAGAATTACCCACTTATCCATTTGAGAAAACTCATTATTGGTATGACATGAATATTGGTATTCAGCAAAATACAAAAAGCTCAGTAAAAAAATCCATTCCTGAGACAAACAAAAATAATTTAACACAAGATAATAGTCTAATCGTAAAAGAATTAAAGGAATTACTTGCTAGTATTTTACTAATACCCATCGACAAAATCCCATCCAACAAATCATTTGAGGAAATAGGTATCAATTCTATTATGGGTGTGAAATTGATAACTAAAATCAACGAAGAGCTTCACTTAAAAATATCGGTTACCGAAATATTCAATTATCCAACCATTGAACTACTCTCCGAGCACATGAATCATCAATTACAAATGCTCGCAAAACCGCTGGTCGCAGAAATAAAAACGGCTACTACTTCGCAAACTGACAGTAAAGTAAAAACAAAAAGCGTAGAGAAACAAAATATATCTATTCCCGACACAGATATTGCGATTATTGGTATAGCAGGACGTTTTCCCGGGGCAAGCAACCTACAAGAGTATTGGAAAAATTTAACATTGGGTAAATCGTCTATTACCGAAATTCCTGAAGATCGTTGGGATGTAGAAAAATATTATGATCCTGATAACATAAAACCAGACAAAAGCTATAGCAAATGGGGAGGATTCCTCAGCAATGCCGATCAATTTGATCCATTATTTTTTAATATCACCCCATCTGATGCCGAATGGATAGATCCACAACAAAGATTAGTTTTGCAAACGGCATGGAAAGCAATTGAGGACGCTGGTTATTCCATGCAAGACATTTCTAATAAAGTATGTGGAGTCTACATCGGTGTAATGAATAATGACTATGCTGAGCTACTACTAAAACCTGACATCGAAAGAACCTCAGCAGAAATGATTGGCAATTCAAATGCTATACTTCCCGCTCGCGTTTCATATTTTTTAAACTTAAAAGGCCCAGCAATTTCCATGGATACGGCTTGTTCCTCTTCTCTGGTTGCAATTCATTTGGCTTGCAAAGCATTACAAGAAAATGCAGCTGAAATGATGCTTGCAGGTGGAGTCACACTCTATTTAACGGAAACGCCTTATATTGGAATGTGCAAAGCAGGCATGTTAGCTCATGATAATAAATTAAAAGCATTTGATAATAATGCGGATGGTTTTGTGCCAGGAGAAGGTGTTGGCATTGTGCTTCTCAAAAAACTAGACAAAGCTTTACAAGACCAAGACCCCATTTATGGCGTTATCAAAGGCTCAGCAATAAACCAAGATGGAAAAACTAATGGTATCACCGCACCTAATGCGCTCTCACAAAAAGAATTAGAATTAAATGTGTATGCTAACTATGGCATTAATCCAGAAACCATTAGTTATGTTGAAGCGCATGGCACAGGAACAAAATTAGGCGACCCCATTGAAATCCAAGCTCTCACAGAATCATTCCATACTTATACAGATAAAAAACAATATTGTGCCATTGGCTCCGTTAAGTCAAACATTGGCCATACTTCTGCAGCGGCCGGCGTGGCAAGCGTAATCAAATCACTTTTATGTTTAAAACATAAAAAACTAGTACCGTCGATCAATTTCAAGCAAGCAAATGAACATATTAATTTCAAAGATAGCCCATTTTACGTCAATACAGAATTTAAAACATGGGAAACTGCACCCGATACATTAAGACGTGTTGCAGTAAGTGCTTTTGGATTTAGCGGCACGAATGCCCACTTAGTAATTGAAGAAGCTCCGGAGCCAATCTCCGCTCAAAGCACAGCTAAACCTTACTACATAGTGACTTTATCTGCCAAGACTGATGCTGCATTAAAAGACAAACTAGCGGATTTAACTCAGTGGTTAGCAAATCAATATCAAAATGAAACTTTGGAAGAGATAAGTTACACATTAAATATTGGACGCACTCACTTTAACAAACGCCGCGCATTCGTCATTAACTCTACTCAGGAACTACAAGTCACACTCGATAAAATAAATCATGGTGAAATTCCAGATAATTTCTTAAAGAGCACAGGAAAAGAAAAACATGATCCTAATTTTGATGATAAAGCACTAGCTGATATTTATACAGACTTATTAAATATCGACCCTCAGGATACAGAAAACTATAAAAATAAACTATTAGTCTTAGCAGATTTATATATTAAAGGTCACAATATTCATTTTGAAAAATTATACCAAGAAGAAGCAAAACGAAAAGTTTCTTTACCCACTTATCCATTTAGCAAAAAACGATATTGGGTTCCTAAAAAGACTATTCATGCACCTACACCTCCTGCGCCTACCAATGAAACCGATTTATTAGAAAAGGTCAAACATCATCTGCAATCTATGACTGCAGAATTAATTAAAATTGATATGCAAGAATTAGATCCTGAACAAGAACTCACTGAATACGGCTTAGACTCCATCAACATTACAACATTGACTAACCAGTTAAACAATTACTATGGCCTAGAATTAACTCCTGCAGTTTTGTTTGAGCATACTACATTACAAAGTTTTTCAGAATACCTTGTCAGTGACCATCGCGCCGCGGTGGAAACTAAATATAAAGATACTACCGCCTCAACAGTGCCTATCAAAAGAAAAGAAGAAGTGAAAATTAAACGCATGCCACAAAAAACCACTGCGCATGTAGAAGATATAGCAATTATAGGCATGCATGGAATCTTTCCAGAGTCACAAGACCTCAATCAACTTTGGAACAATTTGATTCAAGAAAAAGATTTAATTTCAGAAATTCCTACAACACGATGGAATTGGGAAGATATTACAACTGATGAAAATAAAAATAAAATTAAATGGGGTGGTTTTATTAAGGGAATTGATCAATTTGATGCTGCATTTTTTTCTATTTCACCTCGCGAAGCTGAATTAATGGATCCACAACAACGAATTTTCTTAGAAATCGTATGGAAAACAATCGAAGATGCAGGCTATACATCCGAGGAATTATCCAAGATGAAAACCGGATTATTTGTAGGCGTATCAGGTAATGATTACGCAGAATTATTGCAAAAAATAGGTGAAACATCCGCTTATGCTCCAACAGGTGTAGTACACAGTATATTAGCAAACCGCATATCTTATTTACTTAATTTAAAAGGTCCAAGTGAAGCCATTGATACTGCATGCTCCAGCGCTTTAGTTGCAATTCATCATGCTGTCAAAGCAATACAAGATGGCGATTGTGAAATGGCTATTGCCGGTGGTGTAAATGCATTGCTATCCCCCACTGCTTTTGTTGCTTTCAGCAAAGCGGGAATGTTATGTGAAGATGGACGTTGCAAAACATTTGATAAAGCGGCAAATGGTTATGTACGTGGAGAAGGAGCGGGAGCCATTTTATTAAAACCACTTAAAAAAGCGATTCTAGATAAAGATACCATTTATGGAGTGATTAAAGGCAGCGCGACCAATCATGGTGGGCATGTTAACTCTCTCACTGTGCCCAATCCAACTGCTCAAGCCGATGTTGTCATAACTGCCTGTGAACGCGCGCATATTGATGTGGATACGATTACTTATATTGAGACACATGGAACAGGTACAGCACTAGGCGATCCAATCGAAGTCAATGCATTAAAGAAAGCATTTAATTATTTAAAAAAGGAAACTCTACCCACTCAATACTGTGGCCTTAGCTCAGTAAAATCCAATATGGGTCATTTGGAAGCTGCTGCAGGAATTGCGGGTGTCATAAAAGTATTGTTATCGATGAAATACGGAAAACTTCCCGCTACACTGCACTTCAAAGAATTAAATCCTTATATTGAAATCACGGATAGCCCCTTCTATATAGTAGATAAAACAAAAAACTGGGAACGACTGAAAGACACCAACGATAATGAAATTCCGCGTCGTGCGGGCGTGAGTTCATTTGGTTTTGGTGGCGCAAATGCACACATCATACTTGAAGAAGCGCCTTTTATAAATAAACACTCCTTCAAATTAAATAAACCCGCTTATTTGCTGACCTTATCAGCAAAAACTCAACAATCCTTGCAGCAACGCATTCATGATTTAACAGCATGGTTAAGTACTAACAGCCGTTCTGAAAATTTGGATACTATCAGTTTCACATTAAATGCTGGACGTAATCATTTTGAAAATCGTTGCGCACTCGCAGTAAGTTCAATAGAAGAATTGCGAGAAACATTACAGAAAATAGAGCGCGGACAACCTGCAGAAAATTATTTAATTAACTCAAATAGTGAAACGCGCGCCAAAACAAATTCATCTTTCAAAGAATTATCTAACCAGTTAATGACAGAAATAATAGAAGCAACTGATTTAAGAATTGATACATATCGAAAAAAACTGCTTACTTTAGGAGATTTCTATACGCAAGGTTATGACTTGGATTGGGATTTCTTCTATCGCGATGAGGAAAAACAACGCATTCCTCTACCCACTTATCCATTTACCAAAGAACATTATTGGCTGCCTGAATCCAAAATAACAGCCAAAATAATAAATAGCACCTTAATAAAACCCAAAAAATTACTACATCCATTTATAGACACAAGTGAAACCACATCTAATACACAACATTTTATAAAATCACTCACAGGAAAAGAATTTTATTTATCCGACCATCAAGTGAATGCGGTTTCAATACTGCCTGCTGCATTTTATATAGAAATGGCACGAGCAGCAGGTACATTATCATCGGGTGCCCATTTTGTCAGTTTAAAAAACATTATGTGGGCACAACCTATCATGGTGGCCAATCAAACACAAAAAGTTACATTAAATTTATCTCCCGAGGAGTCAGGCGCAACATTTCAAATTGTTACCTCTGGTCAAGACAAACCCATATTGCATGCTCAAGGCAAACTCACCTACTCGGCGACAGCTCCCGCAATTCAATCTGAAATTTTATCAATTGGTGAGATAAAGCAGCGCAGCACTAAGCGACAAAAGCGTAATGAAATTTATGCGCGTTTTAATATGTTAGGATTGCAATACGGTTTAAGCTTTCAAGTCATACAAGAACTTTGCGCAAATGAAACAGAAGCTTTATCTTATATTCAGCTACCTACTCTCTTAGAAAATGAATATCAGCAATTTATTTTACATCCCAGCTTATTAGATGGCGTTTTACAAACTATATCTGGCCTGATTACTGATAATGGCACTTTATACTTACCGTTTAGTATTGGCCAAGTAGATATTCTAGGAGCACTACCACATAACTTCTATACTCACGCAATTAAAACATCCAAGCCTGACGCGAAGCTAATGAAATTTGATATTCATGTCCTGGATGAGATGGGGACTCGTTTAGTGTATATAAAAGATTTTATTGTTCGCGCATTTCAAACAGAAAAAATATTTTTTTATCATCCCGAATGGATTCAGTCTCCGCTATCAAAAGAAGCAAAAGAAATCGCATTAGGTCCTATCGTAGTATTTGATAATGGAAATAATAATTTTTATAATTCGTTACACGAAATCTTTTCACAACAACAGATTATTCGTGTCACACCGGGTGAGAGATACCAAGCAAAAAATCAAGAAGAATATCAAATCAATAAAAATCGTGCAGAGGATTACATAAGCTTATTCCATGACCTCAAGAATAATAATATTTTACCCAAATATGTTATCTATCATCATTCTTCCCATAAAAAGAAATTCTCAGATACAGATATCCAACCACTTCTACAAGATAACTTTTATACAATGCTTTACTTGAGCAAAGCATTAATGCAGCTCAAGCCAAAAGATAATATTCAGATACTTTGTATAGCGCCCGCTACCGATAAACAATCCTTGTTGTTTACGGAAGCACTCTCAGGGTTTGCAAAAACCTTGCATTTAGAACATACAAAATTAACCTGCCGAATTATTTATTCAAATGACACAATTATCAAATATTTTGCACAAGAAATACAAAACTCAGAAACAGAAGTACGTTATGATCGCAATAATATTCGCTGGATTAAGCGCTATGAGGAAATAGAAACCCCTCATCCATCAACATCCCATATTCCCCTCAAAAAAGCAGGCGTATATTTAATTGTAGGGGGAGCCGGCGGCTTAGGTCTAATCTTTGCACGATATTTGGCAGAACATTATCAAGCAAAACTTATCCTGACTGGGCGCTCCACATTAAATGAAAAACAGAAATCGACGATCATGGCACTCGAAAAATTGGGCGCCAAGGTAATATACATATCAACAGACATTTCCAAGAAAAAAGACGCACATAATCTACATGAAAAAATTAAATCTCATTTTGACCACATTGATGGCGTTATTCATAGTGCTGGAACAATTCATGATTCTTTGATCTTAAAAAAATCCACTAAAGAAGCTGCCGATGTATTATCCGCAAAAGTGTTTGGTACCATTTATCTAGATGAAATAACAAAATCAGAACCATTAGACTTTTTTGTCTTGTTCTCATCTGTTGCTGGTGCATTTGGCAATATGGGACAAGTTGATTACGCGTATGCAAATGCATTCATGGATGCATTTTCTGAGTTTCGTAAAGGGAAAACAATTTCAATTAATTGGCCTCTGTGGTCGGAAGGCGGAATGAAAATCAATCCAGAAATAATAAAATGGATGGAACAAACCATAGGCGCTAAATTACTTCCCACAGCCGATGGGATTCAAGCCTTCAATGACGCCTTATCGCAAGATGAGCAACAACTTATTGTGCTCTATGGTCAGAAACAACAGTTAGCAAATAAACTGGGCTTACCATCAAAATCGGATAAGCAAGCGCCCACCACGACAGTCGCTGAACCGAGCTCTTCAAGAGACGACCCAGAATTGGTAAAAAATATTTTGACACAGTTGATTAATATGACAGCGGAAGTACTCAAATTTAAGCCGCAAAGTTTAAATCCACAAAAAGAATTAAATGAATATGGCTTAGATTCTCTGAGCGCAATGGAATTATTTAATAAATTAAATAATCATTATAAAATTGAACTTGCGCCTGCAATTTTATTTGAACATACAACATTGCAAGCAATATCAATCTATCTCGCTAAAAATTATCGATCTGCAATGATAGCACGTCATCAAGCAGCGATAACCGAGCAACATGTTGCAAGCAATAACAACACGATTCAACCAACCATTGAACCATCCCAAGCATTCTCCTCCGACAAAAATCCATTTGCTCATTTTCCCCCATATATTGCATTGAAACAGAGCTTAATCGGAGCAGGATTAGTAGGAAAAAATAATATTTTCTTTGATGAAAATGAAGGTGTTTCAAGTAATACAACAATAATCCATGGAAAAAAAGTTATTAACTATTCATCTTATAATTATTTAGGCATGTCAGGTAATAAAGTTGTCTCGAAGGCAGCAAAAGAAGCCATCGATAAATATGGCACATCGGTATCAGCAAGCCGCTTAGCCTCGGGCGAGAAATCCATTCATAAAGAGCTAGAAGCTGAAATTACTAATTTAATTGGTACAGAAGATACTATTGTTTTCAGTGCTGGTCATGCAACTAACGTCAATGTGATTACTCACTTATTTGGTCCTGGCGATTTAATTTTACATGATGCGCTTGCGCATAACAGCTTAATTCAAGGTGCCATATTTTCTGGCGCTGCACGTGTATCATTCCCGCATGGTGATTGGCAAGCTCTTGAAAATATCCTAAATACGCAACGACGTGATTTCGCAAAAGCATTAATCGTCATTGAGGGTGTTTACAGTATGGATGGTGATATTCCCAATATCCTTAAGTTTTTAAAAATTAAAGAACGATACAATACAATGCTGATGCTAGATGAGGCACATTCTATTGGTGTACTTGGAAAAAAAGGTGGAGGAATTCGTGAGTATTTCGATATTGATCCACAACGACTTGATATTTGGATGGGCACATTAAGCAAAGCATTCGGCAGTTGTGGTGGTTATATTTCAGGAAGTAAAGAGTTAATCGAATATCTGAAATATACTTGTCCTGGATTCGTATTCTCAGCAGGAATCACTCCCGCTAATACAGCCGCCGCTCTCGCTTCAATACGATTAATGAAATCCAATCCGCGGTGTGTCACACGTTTACAAAATATTTCCGCATTTGCTCGCGATACAGCGTTATCGTATCAACTGAATATTGGTTTGAGCAACCATACACCGATTATCCCTATCATTTTAGGCAATTCACAAAAATGTGTTAAAGTTTCTCAGTTATTATTAGAAAAACATATTAGCATTAAACCGATTGTTTACCCGGCGGTTGCTGAGGGAGAAGCACGCTTACGTATGTTTATTACTACGAAACATACTAAGGAACAAATTTTATCTACGTTTAGAACGTTAAATGCTATTTTGAAAAAAAGTTAAAATAAGCTAGGAGCATACCCCATGCTAACGCAACAATCCGCTTATCGATGGTTAGTATTGATATGCTACATGCTTGTCGCAGCAATCAGTCAAATGCTATGGCTAAATTTCGCACCCATTACTGAAACTATTGTAAACCAATATCACGTGAGCCTGTTAAAAGTTGGGTTGCTCACCCTCTCTTTTCCATTTTTTTACACTCTCTTATCCATTCCTGCTGGATTGTTAATTGATCGCTACGGCTATAAAAAAATTCTTTCCTATAGTGCAATCTTAATGTCTATTTTTACTTCTATTCGTGCATTTGATAACAGCTTTTACTGGATGCTTTATGGGCAAATAGGGATTGCAATCATTCAACCTTGTATCATCAATAGCATATCAAAACTTGTCAATGATTGGTTTGAAGAAGATCAAGCAGCATTAGCAACCGGTTTAGGTACTATTGGTATGTTTAGTGGCATATTAATTAGCTTGGGAATTTCTGCCATTTTTACCGATCACTTCGGATTAAAGAACATGTTACTCATTTTTTCTGCTTTTTCATGGTTGAGTACAATTTTATTTATCTTATTTGTAAAAAATAATAAACAAAAAGATTTTCACCCCACATTAGAGAGCAGTAGCACTCTTACTATCAAAAAACTTTTTAAAACAAAACAATTACTTCTTTTATTTTTTATTTCATTCTTAACTCAAGGGGCATTCAACAGCTTAATGACTTGGATACAACCTATTCTAAGTGAGTCAGCAAAAATAACTGAAGATCAGGTTGGTTTAGCTGGAGCACTACTCATCATGAGTGGCATTATAGGATCAATCTTTATTCCTCTAATATCAGATAAATTGGCTAGACGAAAACCTTTTTTAATAACCATTGGTTTTTTTTCGTCTTTATTAATTTATCTATTCACTAGCAGCCACTCATTCACACACTCTATTTTATTTGGCTCGCTCTTAGGCTTTATCTTCCTTCCTGGCTTTGCCATATTACTAACCATGACGGAAGAATCTGTGGAAAAACCCGCGATTGGTACTGCAACAGGAATTATTATGATGATGGGAAATGCGGGTGCTGTTACATTTAGCATCATGATGCAACAACTCAATAGTGTAACCCATAGTTGGCTTGCGAGTAATTTGCTCGCATCTGTATTAATTCTGATTGCAATGTCTTTGTGTTTTGGATTAAAAGAAAAAAAACGTTGATTCTAAATTCCAAGTTCTTTTAATTTTTCCCACACGCGATCGGGAGTGAGCTGACCAAAACAAGGTGGCCATTCAGGAACATTATTTTCAAATTGACAGGTTTTTTCATAGCAAGGAGCGCAAGGAAAATCGGCTTGCAAATGGATTTGTGATTTCCCAGTCGCACCAATTAAACTAGAATCCGTAGGACCATATAGATTAACAGCAGGTATGCCAACTGCTGCAACAATATGACCGAGCCCCGTATCACAGCATACAGCGCCTTTGGCCTGAGAAATAATATAAGTTGTTTCGGATAACCCGAGTCGGGGCAAAGCAATAATATTCGCATGTATGTGCGCTAATTTTTTAGCACGTCGTTGTTCTTCTTCATTGCCAGAGGGTAATAAAACCGAATAACCTGCTGCTGTTACTTTTTTCAAAAGCGCAGCCCAATAAATCTCTGGCCATAGCTTTGTTCTCCAACTCGCATTATGAACAAATAGAAGAAATTTTTCAGGTAACTTTATCTGCGGTCGCTTCAACCGTTGCACATCAATCCCGAAATCAGGTGCAGTATTTTGATAGGGATAACCCAATATTTCCGCGCATAACATTCGCAAGCGAGTAATCGCATGCTCTTTCTTGGGAACAAAAATCTTTTTTTGATACGCAAAATGAGCAATATATTCGCGCACCGAATCACGATCATAGCCACAGCGCAGCCCTTTTGCTAAGCGTGTGACAATAGCACTTTTGAAATTCGATTGACCATCAATAATAACATCATATTGATTTGCTCTCAGCTTTTTTGCAAAAGAAATTAATTCTTTATTTGTTAAACTTTTCCAAATTTCCCAACGCCAACGACGATGCGCTGTAGTAATAACTTGAGTTACTGCGTTATGCCAGGTGGCTACTTCCGCGAAAGATTCTTCTACTGCCCAGTCAAAACTGATATTAGGAATAGCGGCTTTTGCATCGGATAAAGCCGGCAATGCATGCAGCAAATCACCCATAGAAGATAGCTTAACAAAAAGAACTTTCATAAATTAACCTTTCAGCTTCTTCTTCATTGCTTTAAACATTGCGCTGAGTCTATGTTTGAATTGTTGCACAGTTGCAGATTGCTCGCTGACTATGTAATTAAGCTGTATCGCTCGTCTTACTCCAATGTAAGCCGGATATCCATGCCAGCAATTGTCAGTAACCTTGAAAATAAGGCAACTTCCTATGGTGGGAGAAATTTCTGCATGATAATCATCCATTTGATTACTACGCAAAATTCTCAATTTGCCAGTAGAATGATTCCATGTTTCATTAAAATAAATTAAAACCGTAACAAGTTTTGATTTAGAGTCGGTATGAATCAAACCATCCCGTTCATTTGAATAACCACGCAATGTAATCATTGTTGGACGACCGCGAAGATTCAAATTAAATTTCTCGGCAATGATATTTCGAAATGTTTCGCCTTGGAGCTCACGAATCATTGCAGCAAAGCCGCCTTGCAAATTAAATTGCGAAATCGGAAAGCTTCCTCTTTGAGTAATCGCAGGAAAATCGCTATTTACTTCATGCATTTTTTGCTGAGAAATCATATTATCAATAATAATATGTGGAAAAGGCTGATTCACAACAGAGCTAGATCGTAGCTTGCCTAGCGCTAAATATTCACAATCTTCTGATTTCATCATGGTTATTCTCATCAAGCCGAATCAAATTTAATTGGCTAAATAATAATCAACGCGTTATGCGGCGAGTTAACTTGGCGCAAGTTTATCACGCAAGGTCTTGGAAATCCATGCAAGGGTTAGGGTCCTGTTTACCCTAGTCATATATATATGGACAATCTAAGCAGCAGGGGGGGTCGGCATAAGATGATCGCTTAGCCAATCAATCAGCCGGCGCGGAAGGAAACGTGGGAATAATGAGAGCAATAAATAAATTTCAATATTAATAAAAATTAAAAACTGATTCCCCTTACACTGCTTTAAAATTTTCCGTGCAGCAACATCAGGTGGCATGGGGGTACCTCTTGATATAGCAAGTTTCCTCATCCACTTAGGCATGGATTTTATTTCATATTCGTATTGCGGTGTAGCTATATCCGCGGGACACGCAACATGAACAAAAGCTCGGCCAAGCAACTCTCGTCTTAAAGCAGCGGCAAAATTAATGATTGCGGCTTTGCTTGCACAATAACTTGAATACCCAGCTGCGCCTATTAAGCCCAACGCTGACGAGATAAATAAAATATGTGCTTTATTCGCTAAATAGGGCAGAAATATTTTAGCGGATAAAATCGCTCCCCATAAATCTACATTCATTACTTCTTTTAGCTGTTTTGTATCGGAGTCTTTTAATGCGTTAACATATAAAACTCCGGCACTCAGAATTAATAAATTAATTTTTTTATTTTTTTGTTGTAAATAAACAGCGACATTTTTTAACGATTCTTCATCACTCACATCGCTTGGAATACCAACTACAGTGGTTGCAGATATTTTTTGTATTGCATTGACAGCATAATCTAATTTTTCTTTATTTCTGGCAATTAAAATTAATTCATAACCTTGCTGTGATAGTAGCTTAGCCATTGCTAAACCTAAACCAGACGAGCCGCCGGTAATGAGAGCAACAGGTGATGCGGATATTTGATTATCTTTTGTCATAATGACTATACCCTATCCTTGCAAACTTTATTTTGTTGTTATTGTATCTTACTCCGCTGCCTCTTGTAACTTAGCACTCGTTTTGCTCATCAAAATAGATAAAATACAACCGAAAACTACTAAAAACATTCCTAATAAAGTGACTGATTCTGGAATTTCATCCCAAAATATCCAGCCAAATATGCCCGTAAATAAAATACTGGTGTAACAGATAGGAGCAAGTGTCGTTGCATTTGCATATCGACATGCCGTAGTAAATAATTTTTGTGCCACATAAGTGCTGAACCCAATTCCTAATAATCCCAGTAAATCTCGCACAGAAATAGGTGAACCATACATGACTACAAATGGGCAAGTGGTAATAGTTCCTACCAAGAAATAATAAAACAAAATACGTAAAGTAGGTTCACTGATAGAAAGCTTGCGGATGGCAACCACAGAAATTCCCTGCAATATTGCGCATAAAATTCCTACCATGGATATCATACCCATTGACGACATGCTTGGCTTAAGAATGAGTACAATTCCAATAAAACCAACTAAAATGCCCAACCACATTTTTTTAGGCATGCGCACTTTCCACCAGAAGAACATAATAAATGGTATCCATAGCGATGCAGAATATTGATAAATGAGTGCCTCTGAAACTGGAACGAATCGTAAAATATAAAACAATGCTGCATAGCATCCTAACCCTGAGACAATACGAACAAAGTAAGTGCCAGGATGTTGCAGCTTGAGCAAATTAATTTTATTTTTTAGTAACTCAGGAACAATGAGTAGCAAGCAAATAATATTTTGAGCAAATAGAATCATCTGCACTGAAATAGTAGATGAAAGCATTTTTCCACACATGCTGGTGAAAGAAATAAAAAAATACGATAAAAGACAAATTAAAATACCTTTCAGCGGATGCTTTTCAATTTCAATAGCATGGTTTTGCATGGTGGAAACTCACGTTCGAGAAAATTAAATAATATCACGAACGACCACGCCGGTATATAAACATTTGCACTCAATGCATGCGGGTAAGCAAAGAAACAGAAGCGGCAAAAGCTATCTGGCGTTTCGCAGAACCAGATTTAAATAAATTTTTTAGTAAATTGTTCAAAATGCTCAAGCGCTTCGGGTAAATTCTTTCTTCCAAACCCAAGACGAAAATGATTATTAAAATCATCAAATCGACTTCCTGGCGCAATGACTACACCCTGTTCTGTTATAAGTTGCTCAGAAAAATTATCGATATCGATATCTAATTTTAGTCGTGGAAAACTCACAAAACCTGCAATAGGCCTATACCACTCATAAATTCTGTATTTATTAAAAAATGTATCTAACAAATCAAGGTTGTCTTTAGCAATTGAAACGTTACGAGAAATAATTTTT
Organism: uncultured Gammaproteobacteria bacterium; assembly: GCA_963710715.1. Lineage (GTDB taxonomy): Bacteria > Pseudomonadota > Gammaproteobacteria > DSM-16500 > DSM-16500 > CAVQBL01. The sequence goes on from CAVQBL010000015.1 coordinate 286,528, forward strand.
TCTCTATTGCGCAAAGCAATGATAGATAAAATTTCACTCGTGGCACTGTTACATATTGAGAGATAATTTTTGTATGAGCAAAATTTATGAATTAAATTTTTATCATGCAGAGCTATCCAGCCAATCCTTAATCCCGGCAATCCAAATGATTTCGACATCACTCCTATGCTTATTGCCTTTTCATAACAATCAACTGCATTGGGTAAACAGTCTGCGGAATTTTGTTCAGATAAACGATACACTTCATCACTAAAAAGATAACAGCTATAGCGGTTTGCAATATTAATGATTGCATCAAATAGCCGTTGGCTGGGAAGAAATCCAGTAGGGTTATGTGGAAAATTAATGATAATTAGCTTAGTGTTATGCGTAACCAGACTAGAAAATTTTTCCAAATCAAAAACCCATTTGCCATTATCCCAGGTTAAACTAAATTCAGTAACGCGCGCTCCTATGGCTTTTGCGACTTCTTTTAACGATTGATAACAGGGTGTTAAAACTATCACTTCATCTCCAGGTTCCAATAAGCACTGCATACTAATATAAATAGCTTCATTTGCCCCTGAGAAGACCAATATGTTGCTTTTATTAAGAGAAGTATAGAGCTGACTGATTTCTTGGCGTAATAAAGGTAGTCCATGCGTTTCTGTGTAACCAAGACAGAGATTATCCCACAGTTCTTTACACTCGAAGTCAGCCATATCAATTAAGTCCGTAACACTACGACTTTCCGCATCAGAAGCTGCTAAAATATAAGGCGCAGAAAATTCGTGTTTAGCGAAAAATTCTTCTAGCTTGAACTCTGGCAGCCTCATAATTTTACCCTACAGATTCAGACAAGTAATTATAAACCGTCGCCCGAGAAACATTTAAAATAGTAGCAATGTAATTTGCTGAATTTTTCCCGGTAAAAGCTCCTTGTTTGTATAAATGCTCAATAAGATTTTTCTTTTCGGATCGTTTGAGAGTTTCTACAGTCAAATGATATTGACTTAAATAGTGATGAACAGATAAATTAATGCGTTCTTGCCAATCGTCTTTAAATAATGGCTCTATTTCTTGAGCTCCTTTTGTGGTTTCAATAAATTCAGCAAGCACAGCATGAAATTTTTCAAACTTTGAAATGTCCAAGTTTATACAAAGCATTCCGATCGCTATACCATTTTCATCATGAATCATGCTACTGACGGATTTTAATTTTCTGCCGTCTAAATTGATTTTTTCATAAGGGCCAATGCATTTTTCTAGCATGTTTAGTTCATCTTCTTTACTTAATAAAGAGGAATCACCCACCCGCCTTTTGGAAAATGGATTAAAAATTGCAGCAATTTGGTTTTTTTTAATATCATGAATAACCACTTCTGCATAAGGATGCAAAAGGCGTTGAATAGCTTCAGCAACAGGCAGAAAGGCTTTAATCGCTTTTTTCATTGATATCGCTTCCCAGATATTTTTATCCATTTTAATCTAAATTAGATTAAAATGTCAATATCGAAACGCAAATAACGTTCATTTTTCAAGATAAGCATCATGATAATACTCAAAGAGTACTAGGGTCTGTTTACATTTCGCTATGCCGAGTCAGTCGCTAAACATTCGATTTCCACATGGGCATTCAATGCTAACGCCTTAGCGCTGAACGCACTTCTCGCAGGATATTGCCTATTTGGAAAATAAGCAGTGTAAACTTGATTTATCTGCGGCAATTCATTTATATCAGTCATCATCACTGTACATTTAACAACTCGATCCAGTGAAGAGCCATGGTTTTCTAGTACTTGCTTAATATTCTTCATCGCCTGATGAGTTTCTGGGATAACACCTCCAGGAACTACACTCGATGTTCCGGGCGCAATACCGATTTGACCTGATAAATACAGCATATTGCCCGCTTTCACTGCCGGTGAAAAAGGTAATGGTTCACTAGCAAAGGCCAGAGGAATAAATAAGAAAGATAGGAATACACAGATCATTTTTTTCATTTTCATAAGCTGAATTCCGCCGTCGTGTGGGTTGTTTAGCATAATGTGTTAAACTCTCATTAGCTATAATATAGCATGCTATGTATATTTGTCAATCGAAATTTAAATGTAATAAATTAAAGTAAGAAAAAGCTAAAGATCCACTGCTTAGAAAACTACTGTCCAATATCTCTTACTTGATGTCTTATCCCTACGTAGATAGATTTAGAATAATTTTTATCGCTTGGCATTACACATTACTTCGTATTTAGAATGTCTGATTATAGCAGAAATAGATTTAAAATTATGCAGAAAAGCCCTCGCAGAGAACCGGTATATTCAATATTCAAGTACGAATTTCACCAAGTTACGATTTCATCTGATACGTAAAACACAAGGTTGTTAGTTTAACTCGCATCTTAAAATACAAGGTTATTATTAGTTTTTGTATCGATATTTAAAGGAAACTGGACGAAAGTTCCTTTATGCTCTTCTGATGGAAGGAGTCTTACAGGCAGAGCTTCCTTGCGCAGCTTCAGCTAATGCCCTTTCTGGATTAATAACAACCGTTTGTTGCTGGGCTTCATTTGTTGTCACCAGTGACGAGCCTGTGCTACGTAAAATGCGAATAGTGTCTTTAACTGTGAGAGCAGGATTAACGCTCATCATTTCCGCTACTAAACGACCAGCATAACCAGATGCCTCGGAGGTATAACCAACAACATCCGTATATCGAATACAAAAGAAAAATGGGCTGAAAATTTTGGTTATTAACGAGGATGAGCTACAAGGCGCTGCCAGCTCTGTCGGTCCTGCTGTTATTGCAATTTGAACCATCCGGCCATAGTTTGAAAATTCACTTAGGTGGTTATCCGCATTTGCGTTTGCCACTACCAATAAATTAGGTATTTCACCTGCAAAACTAGCCGGAAAAACTGGATACCGATTCAGGTTAGCTCCTTGGTTACCTGAACAAACAACGATTACTCCAGGAAACTTTTGCATCGCAATAATGGCGTGCTTATGCACTTTTGCCATATATTTATGCGTATAAATTTTATCATATGGCATTGTCTTATAATTTTCTGGTAGTGAAGTGCCACTAGGAAAAACCACCACTTTAATACCACGTCGTGCAGCATATTCTAATGATTGCTGTACATGTTTAACGTACTGTTCGGGATTCAATGGAATTTTAATGACAGCTACTTTAACTTCCGGATTTGATGAGCTAGTTAAGATGCTCAGCATAAGCGTTCCGTGCGGATTTGTTGGCATAGTTGCGTCAAGTTGGGAGAGACCACGCATGTTTTCAATGTCACAACCATAGGTATCCTTGCGGCACTTTTTATCTTCACTAGTAAATTCCACCAACCGAGAAGCATCCACATAGGCATGTTGTGTTTGAGCCTCAGCCTCTAAAAGCGCAACATTAACACGCGTAAAACTAGAGCATTTAGGCATCTCAGGAGAGTCATAAAGATCTTTATTACTTATTAAATGACCTCTCGTGAAAATTGCTATAAAAACCGCGCCTCCCAAAACTAGGATAGCTTTGCAGCTTGTTTTTACAATAGTTAAAATTTTATGGAGCATAGACCAAACCTTTTATGTTTCAGCAACACCACGATTGAAGGATCATTGCCACCAGTGGCAGTACTGTCATTATTTTTGCAGCAATTTCATTCGTAATGAATTTTCGTCATCCGAAGCTTCCGTAGGTTCTACGGGTTTCTCATCCAGTGGCATTACATCGATTGCAGCATGATAATTCTAATACTCTCAGCTCTTCTTCTAAACGTTGTCTTAAAGCTTTTAATTCTCTGAAGACTTCTTTCGTTGTCCTTCCTGGATATAAGTTTAATTGATGAGTAATTGTGGGATAGAGAGTATTACTACAATTTAAAATTGAAAAGCGCTTTTCTGAAACACGGTCGTAATGTTTCCACTCGTCAGCAGCATTCTCAGCTAGTCCTGCTGCCCGATAAGCGTTTCGACGATTATATTAAGTGTTGGACTCAGATACCACGCAAAATATAAAGCAAGGGGAAAATAGAATTACTGTAAGTAATCCACTGTTCCAATAGTTATCGCCTTCCTTATCTATACTATTGAAGTTAGTAGGTCTACAAGAAAAGCCTTTCTTATTTATTTATTCTTTGGAGCTGTGTATGGTGGAGGTGACCCCACTCCTTCAATAATTATTGTCTTTTTCTCGGGCTTTTTAATGAATGTTGGTCTAGTAACTTGCTTATTTTCTTGCTTATTTTTAGGGGCTTTTGGTAAAGCACTTAGTTCAGCTAACTCTTTCTCTGAAAGAGACACTTGACCTTCTATTTGCTCCTCTTCTGGAGGAGCCGATGACACAGGAGCCAATGGCTCGCTTGTTGTAGCAGCTGGTACTACCGCTGTTGCTGCTAACTCTCTTGCAAGAGGAGCTGAAGGAGCCGATGTAACAATTTTTTCTTCTATTTTAATAGCCGCTAACCGCAATTGCCTTCCAATATAATCATTGGCTTTTGCCGTAATATATAGAAATTTCTCATTGCCTATTTCTTTATTACCACTTTCCAGTATCAGCAACTCCTTGAGAGTTTTTCTTATTTCATTTTTTAGCGGATAATCAAGTTTGCTTTGTTCGAGCTTTACTAAAATTGCGGCATTGATATCATTCTCCAAATTTTTTAACAGAGATTCCCATTCATTCTTAGGAGAAGAAATAGTGTTATAAAATTTGCTTATTTGATCAATCCGTGACTGAGCACTGGCATGATAGGCGTCAATTCTGTCTTTCGTCTTTATTGCTTTGCCATATACCTTAGGATCAGACTGAGATATCTTCGACTCTGGCAATAAAGCATATCTTGTCGCATATAACGCAAATAATGGACTTTCTTTTTCATCCTTATTAAGAGCCGGAAATGCCGCTAATGCTTTTGTACTGGTATAAACGTTCTGTTGAATATCAGATTCATATTGTTCTAGCGATTTAAATACATTCGGTTGCTTGAAAATTTTGCTTGCTGCCGTATCAATCGATCCTTTTATCTCCTTTTTTAGGTCATTTGAAAGAACAGTAATAGAATTAGCAGGACGCATCGTTTTAATTTTACTCAATGCACTCTGCTCCAGACTCTCTTCATACTCAAGCCATTTTTTAACAATTGTTGCAATAGGATTACCTTCATCTTGCTTAATCGGTCCTGATGCTTTTTGTTTATAGCTTTCTGTAGCTAAGAAAACATAAAAGTTATTTCTTTCCAGTCGATAAAAACGTTTTTCTGTTCCTTTATAATACGCTTCAAGTACTGCTTCAAGTACTTTAGTTTCTTTTTGAATTTCATCCAGCATAGACTTTGTTGTCCCAAGATCGCTATCTTTATGCATCGCAACCATGAGTGCTGATAAATAAACACGACTACGATGTTCACTTATAAATTGAGCAACAGCTATACCAAAAATATGAAGGTATTTTACAAAATTGTCTCTTGTATTTTCATTGCTTTTTTTTGCATCCAACTCTCTTTGATGCAACTCTTTCAAAGCCCACAACTGGCCATCTCTTGCTGCGCGAACAGCTACATCTTCACTAGGATTTTTTTCTGCTTCGTAAGTCATATTTTTGGGAATATCATCTTCTCTTTTCTTTAGGAGAAGAGATTTATCTAGCAAATTTTGTAAATCACGATGATTTGGATATTCTCTAGAATATATAAGAAGCTCGCTTACCAGTTTATCGATCATTTCCCTTCTCTCCTCTTGATAGCGAGACCCTCCCTGAAAGCGACAAACAGCATCATAACTCAGATAAAAATATTTTAAAAAATATTTTAAAGTTATATCAGTAGTCTTACCTATCTTCTCTACATCTCGCACAGGAGAAGTGAAATGCTTATAAGCAGTTTGTAAATTTTTTTCTTCTGGAACAAAAGCATCTATTTTACTAGATGCAGCAATGAAGCGTATACGTTCATCTCTGTTGTCAATAGAATCAAGCTTACTCAAGAGCTCCTGACGGAGTTTGTTAAGCTTGTATGCATAAAAAATACCTACTTTGTTGATATCTATATTTTTCTCCTCGACCTGCTTTTCCAGCTCTTTCAGTTTCTCGCTAAAATCACGATTACTACCCATAATTCCCCCTCATTAGATTTCAGCCAGTATCAAATTGGCATTATTTATATAATTCTTCACACAAATCTGCTATTCAAGCTACTTTAATAATTATAGCTCTAATAGACGCCACGGAGCAGATACTCTCGTAACAGATTCCATACCTGTTTTGTAACAATAAAAGGTAACTTGAGCCATGAAGTTATATATTATTTGTTATTATAAGCCAAAATGCTTAAGGAAAGATTAAAATAAATACAAAAAAATCCATTTATTGACAAAGACTTAGGCATTGTGTTCCAGAATTTAATAAAACGGAGAGGGAGAAAACGTGGACGCTACCTTGAAAAAGGAGTGATTTTTACAATGACTAAACCATTTAACATTCTACGAAAAAAGATGTCACCGCCTGCACAAGCTGCAGCAAAAACTAAGACACAGAAAATACTTCAGGAAATATTTTTTTCTGGTATTTGCTCTAGAGGCTTTTAAGCGATTTTCAAGCCGCTCTTGGAGCGCTGCCACACATTGAAAAGGAGCACAAAAAAGTTGCGCGGTTTTAATAAGGTAAGTAACAAGCTTAGAAGTTTCTTTGATTGGTGTAGTAAGACACCTCCACTAGCATTCGTCATTACTTAAAATAAAAGTTCCCGAAAAATTTAAGCTGCTAAAGCCTTTAATACCTCTTTGGGTGCTTTTTCTATCACCCTAAGAAAGTTACGGGCTATTGTAGTCGGGGTACGCCTGTGTTGTTCCCATTCTTGAATAGTTCTTACACTCACACCAAAGTAACCGGCGAACTCTTTCTGAGAGACATGCAACTTTTCGCGAATCGACTTAACGTCAATTTCTTTAGGTGGATTTACACGTTTAAACTTTTTTAGTTGCGCTCGTGTTAAAGGTTTGGCATCAGCATCAGATTTTGCAGCTGTCACAATCTGTCTTTCTGTTAAAGACTTTACTTTATCCCAATTTGTTCTACCCTTAGCTTTTTTCTTCATAATATGCCTCTCGCTCATTTTTGCTCGCCCTCCTAGCAGATATAATTCTTTTCTTTTTCCCTCTTACTGTATAAACCAAAAAAATAATTACTTCATGTGCTATCCCTATTGTTTGCACCCTTCTCTCGCTTGACTGAGTGCTTTCAAATTCGATTCGATCTGGATCGTCAAATATTTCATACTATATCTCAGTATACGTCAGAGACGTACTTATGTCAAATGATGTTGCGCCATTTAACGCCTTACTGTTTAAGCAGCTTTTTTAGTTCCTTGCTTTTCTTTCTGTATTCGATCATAAATTTCTTTGCGATGAACAGGAATAGCACTTGGAGCAGTAATACCTACTCGTACTTGCCCACGATCCATTCCTAACAATACAATCTTAACTTCTCCTTGATTACCAACGACAATTTGCTCACCGATGTGTCTTGTTAATATCAACATGTTACTTCCCTCCTAATTTACTAATCTAAAATTGTAAAACTATTTACTAACAAAATTTCTTTAAAATCTTCTGAAACGATTCAGCACTTACAGGTTTAATAAAAAGTGCTGTTGCACCTGCCTTCATACATTCACTCTTAACCTCTTCAAGATTAAAGGCCGTCAAAACTACAATTGGCGAATCCTTTAACTTAGAGCCCGAAATACGAATTCTTTTTATTGTTTCTATACCGCTTATGCCTGGTAACCCAACATCCATAAAAATAAGATCATAGTGATTATCAATTTTTAAAAGAGCTTCCTCACCACTGCCAACAATATCAACTTGTACCCCTAATTCTGTTAGCATCATCTTATGAACTGTTTGAAGAATCACTTCATCTTCAACTAGCAAAATCTCTGTCATATTCATCACACATTTACCTCTTTAAGCTCTGGTTTATCGCCCTCTCACGCTAGACTTGTTCTTGTATGTAGCTCGTCTATAATCCCTGTAAGATGTTGTTTAGCGATAAGATCATTTTGAACGGATATCCGTTTTAATAAAAGCGGAAATCCGATCAATCTCTTGTGAGATATTATCCATTCCTTGAACAGGGAACGTTATGGCAGGAAAACAAAAAAGCCTAGAAGGCGCCCCAGAAGACCAGGCCAATCGTGCGAATCGGATTCGCTATTTAAGAAATGCTCTTCGCTATTCCGCTGTAAAATTTGGGGAAAAACATGGCATTGCCCTCTCTAGTCTAAGGGACTGGGAAAGTACAAAAAGCGGGGGAAAAAGCACGGGACTGACCGCTAGCGGGGCACTTAAACTTGTTACTGCATTTCAAGCAGAAGGCGTGGACTGTACTCTCGAATGGCTCATTTACGGCAAGGGCGAAGACCCCTTGCTCAAAATGAAAGCCAAACAAGAAGAGTCTGCCGTTCCTGCCCTGAACCAAGAAATCAGCCTCCTTCACAAGCTCCACCCTAATTCCATTGATGTTATGGTAAGTGATGAAGGCATGGAACCTGCTTTCTCCAAGGGCGATTGTGTTGCAGGGATAAGGTGCTTTGGAGCAGATGTTCATAAACTCATTGGCTCAAACTGTATTGTGCAAATCCAAGGCGGGCCATTATTAGTTCGCAAATTAATGGCCGGAACCCAAGTGAATCGTTATAACTTAATGGCCATCAATTCTAAAGGGGTATCTGAACCTGTCATGAAGAACGTCGAGATCTTCAGTGCAGCACGCATTTTTTGGATTAGAAAACCGCTATAAGTCATTTTTTACTGCTTTTCCTATGCTCGTTGAAGGTCGCTACTCTTTTTAAATCGGTGAGTGGCTTCGTCTTGGGTTTTTCAATGAAGCTATAATAATAATTTGCTTTACCGACTAATTTTGTTGCTGGGTAAAATATTTCTGGCCACCCTTTTGGGCTGTCAAGGTTGGGATATTCCTCTCGATTAAAACAATGTTTTAAAACCTCGCGATTTTGAATGGCTTTTTTAAGCTTATCGTCGATGGGATAATCGTCGAGTGAAAGCTCATATTCCATGCCTTCCATTTGGTCTTCTGTTTTAACAATGAGCCAACTTAACTTGCCATTGGCATTTAAAAATAAATAGCTGCCCGATTCATCACTCAAATAATGTTCTGTGATTTTGTGCTTATCTAATAATGAATGAACAAGCTTGATAAACACGGGGTCATCCAGGCACGACGATTTTTCTCCCAAAAGACGGGATTGATTAATAATGCTTTCAATGACTGGCTTGGACAATTCTACACTGTGCTCATGTTGAAAGCGCGCAATAGTTTCTGTAAGCAATTCGATATAACGTGGATCATCCTTACGAATAAAATGATGAATAATACCTTGATTAAATAATTTAATTGCATGTGATTCGGTCGCTTCACCCGTCAATAAAATAATTTTAAAACCGGAGCCTTGTAGCTGTTTAGCCACTTCAGCGCCATTTATTTTTTGCATGGCATAATCAATAACGACAACTGAGATTTGATCGTAGCGGTTTGGATTACCGATTTCATATGGAATAGCATCTACATTAACATTTAAAGACAACTCACTATCATCAGGCTGTACAATACAGCGGCTTGTAAAAGGATCAGGCTTATATTTAGTTAGAAATTCTAACGCTTGTACGGGATCATAAAAAAACTTATACGTGGCTATTTCAGGGTCAAGAACAAATTTTATGCCATCAAGAAATTTTCTATTATCATCAATAAAAACTACTGTAGGAGGAAAATAGCAAGCAGACAGTCGGTTCGTTTCCATAAATCCCTCTTTGAGTGAATTCCACTTTCCCTAATTATAGCTTAGCCGATAGAAATCGTTGGGAAATACATTATAAACTCAGTATATTCCCCTTCTACTGACCGCACTATAATATCCCCGCTAAAGTTCTTCATCGTAAGCTTGCAGAATGAAAGCCCAATACCTGTCCCATGATATGTTTTACTAAAAAACCTATTAAAAATGTAAGGCAGGATTTTTTTTGAGATGCCTGTTCCCGTGTCTTTAAAATGTAGTTGGTTATATTTTTCACCAAGCTCTATCCAGATAACTATTTTTCCTTTGCCAGCTGCTCTCACGTAATAGATCGCATTCTTGAGTAAATTAAAAATAACATGGATCATTAGCTGTTCATCACCCTGGAACATAAAATCTTTTTGCTCTTCCCATACAACGAACTCTTTATCTCCCAAATCAAACGGGTATCGGGCGATAGCTTCACTAACACTGTGTGAAATGGAAAGCGTTTGAAAACTTTTATTGGTCTGGAACTCACTTGCGTTAATAAGTAGCATATTAATAAATGTAAAAGAGTACTGCACTTCACTAGTGATATTATCTAATGCTCGAGGAAGAGCATCAAAATGAAATTCATCTATTTCTGCTATATCGAGCTTCTCGGCTTTTGCTTTTTTATAAGAGTCTATTAATTGAGGAAAATATTTTTTAACTCCTGTAGCGTTAGAAAAGATTGTGTTTAATGGTGTTCTTAATTCATGTGCAATATCCATACCTAGCGTACGCATAGTTAGAAGTTTTTCTATCTGTATTTTATCTTTATTGTGAGCAAAAATAATTCCAAAAATAAATATATAACCATATGTCAAAAGCACACCCGTGCTAATGGCGGGAATAGTGAACGTGTGTGTTGCTATAACATAAGCTATATACCCAAGGGAAACACCTATGATGGTGACTATGAAAAATCCTAACCAATCTACCAGCAACATTAATAAAATTAGACCAGACATAACTGTAATCTGCCATTCAGTTGATGCATTATTTTTTAATAGCATAAACGTAAAGAAAAAAGGCAGTGTATATATCAGCACACAATACCAGTATACAGGCAGTAACCACTGTATTTTTTTAGGCCAATAGTCTTTAAATGCCAGTATTATGCATAGAAAAAAACCTATGGCTCTGAGTAATACGTCTTCGTATGGTTGATTAGAGCTTGCCCAAAAGAAATAGAAAAGTGGGAAGTTAATTATGCCCAAAACTGCTAAAGGAATATATTGAGATTTTGATTCTTCAGCGCCTTTCGCCAATTGGCTAATAATTTTCTTTGCATTTAACATAATGTGGTTCTGTGTTTGGATCATTATGTGAGCGTTTTCTATAAATTTCATCATAACCCAATTTGGTTACAAAATCATAACCTTTGCTTTTTAAGAAAGCTGATATTTTTTCATTATAAAGATTTTCAACACTAATTATATCGATATGAAATTTATTAAAATCAATCGATTCTACAATTTTCAGCTCCCCACCCTCAACATCTATTGACAAATAATCGATATGATATATACCAGCGTTACTTAAAAGCTCATTTAAAATATAACACTTAACATTAATTATCTCTTTGCCAGAACCTAAGCGATCGAGTTCATCATCAATTAATGCAACATGTTTGTTATTATAATAATCTAACAAACCACTAAGCATTTCAGTATGTTTGCCACCACGAAACTTGGGATACTCACCATTTTCAATAAGCTCATATTGAGTTCCTCCTAAGACATGCATGAATTTTTTGGTTTCGGAATTATCAGATATACAACCATTAATACAAGTGCAATCTCTATTATGCTTTAGCTTATCAAATACATGAGGAATAGGTTCTATACAAAGACCACTCCACTTAAGTATCTTTTCAAAAAAATATGTGTTGCTTATCAGGAGTCCATCATATGCCCCTACGTCTACAAAAAATCCATTTCTTTTTCCAAAAAGTAAGCTTTCATTAATAAATTTATCCTGACCAAATTGACTGCAATAACTATTGTATACATCTTCCGAGTTATTTTTTGGTATGCTGTGAATATGTTGAATGATACGATTTTCCACTGACTCAGAAACATCATTATCTTCTGAAAAAAAAGTATCGGCATTATGGTCAACAAAATGTTGCAACACTTGCCTTTTGTTCAAACCAAGGTTTTGTATAAGTACATTAAATTCATTTTTATATGTTGGGTTATCTATAATTGAAAGGGCATGAGCAAACAGTTTTTCTTTTTTTATTTGGATAAGCGCACTTTCATTTTTCAAGCTTAGCTCCAAGTCTTCGTCAATCATGATTACGCCCTTTTCCAAATAAATATATATACTTAATCTTCACCGTGCAGGTACATCATCATGATGACACGGTCAATATGTACAGCATCACGAATATTAACTCCATATCATCATATCGCTGCGCACTATCATTTTCGCCCATATTAAATGGTGTTTTGGCGCAACCATCTATGGCTTGCTTTAAGAAGAATTAAAATATACAAGCAATCTCCCTATTTCTAGAGAGGTGTAAATTTTAAATCAAAATTAGCCTTATGGACAGGAAATATTCAACTCAAAAGTACCAAAAGCTTCTATTAAATTCTAACTAATTGATTATAAATATATTAGCTGAATCTGCAATTGCTATTTATAGCTCAAAAATTCTATGTTTTACCCTATTTTTCTTTGCACGATTACACCAGAATTACACCTGCGACACGAGGTTACAAAGTGAGCTGTTTACACCATCATCGGGAGGAAACCAACTTTATCACAAGTTGACTCTAGGGCTATGAATAAAGAGCTAGCCTGACAACGTAATGAAGGGCGCAAGCCCGGGGACAAACTCGCAAGAGGAAAGCCCTCCTGGAAGCCAAGTCCAGGTGAATGCTAGAGAGCCAGTAAGGTGAACACATGTGAATCTGTGCATAGATCGAGATCGGTGACAAGCGAAAATGGCTGACACGCTTGAACCAAATACGAAGGTAGGAGGTAGGCCAGTGTAATGCCACCTCGTGATCGCAACACCTTCCGGTCGATAGCAGACACCTAACCTGGTAGTGCCCACTTTGTAGAACGTGGCAACCCTGCACGATTCCTGGATATACCAGGTAGAGAGTCGCAAGACACATCGACGACCGTGTAGGAATAGGATGTCGGAAGAAGCGAATGCCGCACTGTAATGGCGCGGATACCGATTTAAATGTTATCGGACACGAAAGTGTACCCACGTCCGACTGGTCTTCATTGCAAGATAATTTGTAGAACCACTATTATGAGGAAAAGCAAATGACAACAACGGCAACTGCCGTAGTAGGTGCATCTTCAACATTGCTAGCAGCTCACTGGAAAGTCATTGACTGGAAAGCAGCTGAAGCACATGTCAAGCGGCTACAAATGCGTATTGCAAAGGCGACTCGGGAAGGCCGCCACGGCAAAGTTAATGCTTTGCAATGGATGTTAACCCACTCGTATTACGCGAAGGTACTCGCAGTAAAACGAGTTGTGCAAAACCGCGGAAGCAAAACTCCAGGCATAGACAATATCACCTGGAGAACAGCGACGCAAAAGATGAATGCAGCCCTCTCTCTCAAAAGAACGGGCTACAAAACTCAACCACTCCGGCGAATTTATATCCCAAAGAAAGACGGACGTCTAAGGCCACTTAGCATTCCCACCATGAAATGCAGAGCGATGCAAGCACTGCATCTATTTGCATTAGAACCCAGGGTAGAAATAAAGGCGGATAAAAATGCCTATGGTTTTAGACCAGGACGAAGTACAGCAGACGCTATCGCTCAATGCTTCAGAGCGCTAGCGCGTCGAACTTCTGCCCAATGGATACTTGAAGGGGATATAAAAGCTTGCTTCGACAGAATCTCCCATCAATGGCTAGTCAACAATGTCACGATGGACAAAGAAGTTCTGAAGAAATGGTTGAATGCAGGATACATCGACAAAGGCAGCTTCCATAGGAGCAAAGCAGGGACGCCACAAGGAGGTATCATATCGCCTGCACTTCTGAATGCAACACTCAGTGGCCTAGAAGATACGATAAAAGCATCTGTTTCTAGGCAAGATAAAGTTAACATCAGCATATATGCAGATGACTTTGTCATCACGGGAGCTAGCAAAGAAGAGCTGGAAAACAAAGTGAGCCCCGTGGTGGAAACCTTTCTGCGGATACGAGGTTTGGAACTCTCATCTGAGAAAACCAAAATCACGTCCATCCAAGAGGGGTTCGATTTTCTCGGATTTAACATACGTAAGTATGGAGACAAGCTTCTCATCAAACCAGCCAAAGCGAGCGTTAAACGCTTTTTGGTGGACATCCGAGAAATCATCAGGAAGAGCTGCGCGACAAGTACGGCGGAATTAATAGGCCAGTTAAACCCCAAAATACTGGGATGGGCAAATTACTACCGTCATGTTGTTGCCAAACACACCTTCAGCATTGTTGATGAACACATCTTTAAAGCATTATGGAAATGGATAAAGCGTAGACATCCAGAAAAGAGCAATGCTTGGCGAAAGAATAAATACTTCCGAAGTCAAGAATCGCAAAACTGGATATTCCACGCGAAAATACCATCAGATACTGCGAATACATGCGTACTGGATTTAATCCGAGCTAGCAAAATATCTATTAAAAGACATGTGAAAATAAAGGGAGAAGCTACACCTTATGATCCTGTCTATACAAAATATTTCGCGAAGCGAAAACTAAGATTAAAACAGCGAATAAACACAGAGAAACTGGGTCGACAACAAATCGGTCTTAAGAAGGCTTGAGCCGTGTGAGGGGAAACTCTCACGCACGGTTCTTAGAGGAGTGGGTCGCAGTAATGCGGCCTGCTTACTCGGCAAAGATTTTTAATAAATTAAAGTTGGTTCACGATGAAAAACCACTCAGCTCATCATTTTGAATGCGTAAATTTAAGCGGCCAATGAGTGAGGATCGATGAGGAAGTATGGGGCACCGGATTGCAACTTTCTCAACTACAACTATCCATCAAATGGCGATATCCTGTAAGAGGTTAAAAATCGAGTGACCCGCGCAAAAGTCATACAAATATTTTGAACTTTTTTCCTCAGCTGATAAATGTTAAATTAGTTTTTACTAATAGTAGAACGATTCTTACAACTCTGTATTTTCTTGTTGTGAAGAAATATAAGGATACAACGTAAAATCAAGTGAAAAAATCATCTAAGGAATAATCATGATTATTACAAGCTTGAGCGATATTAAAAGCCAAGCCCTATTTTATCGAATCAAAAACTTCATTAAGAACAGCGACTTTTATATAAAATTAGAGGGTTTTAACATAGCCGGCTCAATTAAACTTAAATCTGCTCTCAGAATGTTTGAGAGATTGGAAGAAAGGGGAACAATCAACAAAAATTCGGTGATCATCTGCTCTTCTTCAGGCAATCTTGGTATTGCGCTCAGCATCATTTGTAAAGACCGAAAGTACCCTTTTATATGTGTGTCTGATCCCAATATTTCACCAATCAGTGAACGCTATATTAAGTTATGGGGCGGAGAATTGATTAGGGTAGACAAGCGAGACGAAAATGGGGGGTTTCTTGCCACTCGAATCAGATTGATTGAAAAAATGCTCAAAGAAAATCCAAATTATGTTTTTATCAATCAGTACGAAGACGAAGAAAATAATCATGCGCACTATCTCACAACTGGTTATGAAATATTCCAAGAGTTCAAAAAAGTAGACTATCTTTTCGTTGGAGCCGGCACCACGGGAACATTGAATGGCTGTGCTCAATTTTTCAAGCAATTTTCCCCAAATACTAAAGTGATTGCTGTTGACGCTGTTGGATCGGTAACTTTTGATTTACCACCAGCGAAACGGTACATTCCAGGTTTGGGCACAAGTTTAAAGCCCAAGCTTGCAAACACGAATAAAGTTGATGATATCATATGGGTTGAAGAAAAAGACACCGTCAGAATGTGCCGAAAATTATTAGAGGAATATGGCCTATTTCTAGGGGGATCAAGTGGCACTGTTTTGCAAGGAGCTTTGCAATATGCACCAAATATCGCGTCTCATTCCACCATCGTTGCAATTTCTCCTGATAATGGGGATCGCTATTTGAATACAATCTATCATGATAGCTGGGTTCAAGAAAAATTCGGCATATTATAGATCTGTTTAGCCAATTTTTAGTAAGGAGCAAGACTATGTACAGCGGTTCCATCAACGATTTTTATGTGATAAAAAACAATGTCGTCAAACAAATCCTTGCTGAAGACTATACTATCAATAGCGAGATCATTAAAAAGGCCTATCTGGCACATGATCTTGGCAAAACAATAGTACCTGGAAGTCACTTTTTGAATTTTATAGATAGAATTCCCCCTGCTAGAATTATTGCCCTGCCCGCCTATATAGGAGAGGAATTCAATGTTGCAGGAATAAAGTGGATATCCAGCAATACTAAAAATTTAGAGCATAAATTGCCGAGAGCCTCGGCAGTTATTATTTTAAATCATTCCGATACAGGAAGGCCATTCGCTTGTCTCGAAGGTTCCTTAATTAGCAGTGCCCGTACGGCAGCTTCAGCAGTGCTTGCAGCTCAGTATTTGTCTCCTAAGGGGCTAAGCTTTGAAAATTTAGGTATAATTGGAACTGGTCCAATTGCAGCAGAGATCTATCGTTATTTTATACAGACAGGCTGGAATATTAAGAATCTCACTCTTTTTGATTTGAATCCCACAAGATGTAATGAGTTTATCACCTCGATTGCATCAAATTCTAGCTGCAATTCCTCAAACTACCACAAGCACATCGCCACATCTGTGGAAGAATTAGTAAAAGCCAGCGATGGAGTTGTATTTGCAACCACAAGTGCCTCACCCTATTTACACGATCCTGATTTATTCCAGCATTGCCCATTAGTTTTAAATATTTCTCTTCGAGATCTAGGACCAAATGTTTTGCTAAGTTCTCATAATATTGTCGACGATATTCTCCATGTGCTTGCCGCAAATACTGCTCCACATCTTACAGAACAACAATGTGGACACCGTCATTTTATCAATGGTACCTTGGGTGGTCTTATTCAAGAAAAATTTAGCTTAACTCATGAAAAACCCATCATTTTTTCTCCGATGGGCTTGGGTATACTTGATCTCGCGCTTTCAAAATATATTTTTGACAAAGCAAATGCTAAAGGATGTCTTACCAAAATTGACCATTTCTTTGAAGATTAATTATGATTCTTCCATTTAAGGGATTGCGACCTTTTAGCCAGAGTAATTTAGAGGCTATTCGTCAAATCAACGAAGTTTTGCAAAATGGCATTGAACCTTCTCTCTCGGATATTGGTCATATCAATAATTTTTTAAGCTATCAAAAACAGGAATTTTTTGAAGAAAAAAATTATTGCTACTATATCTATCAAATTGAATCTTACTATGGTTGCCAAACAGGTCTTATTGCATTAATCGAAGTGAATAACCCATCGAAATCGCTCCATCCTCACGAGCATATAAGAATGGAAAAGGGACGTTCTTATAGTGAATTCTTAAAAATAAAACGAGTTCAAGCAAATCCAGTGTTATTATTCCATAAATTCGAGCCCATAATCAAAGCACTTTTGAATCAATTAACGCAAAGTTCTCCAGCTTTCGTCCTAAAACAGAAAAATGACACTATTCATAGATTATGGGTGATTTCGGATAAAGATTTAATACATGCTATCCATCATCAGTATGACAAAATGACACATTTCTATATTGGGGATGGGCATCATCGTTATTATGCGGCGAGTTCAAATTCTTGTCCCTCTTCTAAATCATTTTTGCTCTCCTGGCTCATTCCAGATAATGAAGTCAATCTCATACCTTGTCACTGGATAGTACCTAAGTTAATACTTGAAAAGCCACAAAATAAAAAAGATATTTTTGAACACATTGAAACATTTTTTGAAATTGAACAACTCTTGTTGCCTTTTCAGCCCGAACAATATAACGAATTAGGCATGTATCTAGACAATATTTGGTATAGACTAAAGATCAAGAAAACGTTTTCAGAGAAATATAGTACATTATTATTAAAATCGGTACTTGAAGAGACTCTTAAATTAAAGGTACTCAGTATTCAAGCCGAAGTAAGAGATTTAGCTAGGCTTGCGAAGCTCCATAATTATGAGTTAGCCTTCTCTTTACCAGTTATCGCCGTGGAAGATCTGATCAATTTTGTGCATGATAGGGGTACATTCCCAGTCAATACTACTTATTTTGCTCCAAAACCTGCAATAGGCATAATAGCCTGCAGTTTAAACAGTCTAAATTATGAAAATACTTTTTCCTTCATCATGAACAATCGCTCAGAAACAATACCATTTTTTTAGTAAATTTATTAGACATTCGGTCTATTTGCTTGTTTAGAATCGTCTTGATCAGAGGGCGATAATAAATATTCATACGCTGTTTCATCATAACTGCTTTGTACTCGTTGCGGAAAAACTTTTTTCTTGTTCTGTTTTTGTGGCTGCAATACACCGACAGTACCCCTGCGCTTTGTATGGTTTTGTGCATCTTGCTCATTAAACGCATCAGTAGCGGCTCCTAAGCTGGATGATGATGAACCTTCTGGTAAAGAAAATGATTGTCCAAAGTTAAAAGGTACTAAGCCATCTAATAAGCGCAACGCGTCTAAATTAACTACGTCTCTTTCTCGTTGGGGTTTACTTTTTGATTTTGCAATAGCTTCATCAACTGATTTCTGTTCATCTTCCCATAGTTTTGCGTATATTCCTTTTTTATTCATTAATTCTGTATGCGATCCCGTTTCGCAAATTTTTCCTTTATCTAAAACCAAAATTTTATCAGAATTTACAATGGTACGAAGACGGTGAGTAATAGTCAAAGTAGTTACACCTTTCGATGCCGCATCAAGATTTTTTTGTACCTCAGTTTCTGTTTGTCTGTCAAGTGCTGAAGTTGCTTCATCAAAAACAAAAATGCTGGGTTTCTTTATTAGGGCTCTTGCTATTGCTACACGTTGCCTTTGACCACCTGAAATTCCCAAACCTCGCTCTCCTACGTTTTCGTCAAGTCTATTTTCATATTCACTTAAGCCAGATCGTCGAATAGCATCTAAAACATCGCTATCAGAAATGTTTTGTCCCAAATACAACGCAGCATACTTTACGTTATTGGATAAGGAATTATTAGAAAGAGAAGTATTTTGAGGAACTACACCAATTGCTGATCTTAATGACATCGCTGTAACTTCACGTATATCCTGGCCATTAATCGTTATCTTACCGGAATCAGAGTTAACTTCATATAAACGCAATAATAAATTGGCAATCGTAGATTTACCTGAACCACTGGTTCCTACAATTCCAAAATTTTGTCCCGCTGGAATTTCAAGCGAAAAATTTTGCAGGACGGGAGGCATATCAGCTACGGCTTCGTGTTTAAGCTCTAATTCATTGTTCGGTGCTACTTGGTTATTATTACCGTGCGGTTTTTTTGGATAAGCAAAAGTTACTTTGTCAAAAACAATTGTTGCTGTTTCAGGTGCAACTTGCAAAGTTTTGTGCCCATCTGAAACTAATGTATTTTCTGTAAAAAAGTTAAATACATGCAGAATATCCGCATAAGAAGCACGCATTTTATTCACTGCTTCTCCGAAACTATACAAAGGAGCAGCAAACTGGAGTAAATAATAAGCAATAAAAACAAAATCATCTATGGTTCTTGTTTTATTTATTACCTTATTTCCTTCCAGCAACATAGCAACCATGAATCCTAAGGTAACAATACTTAATTGGCCTAGAGATAATTTATCTGAAACAGTGCTAGAGCGAGCTAACGCTTTTTCTAATCGCTCTACTCCCTTAGCCAAATTCGCGTTTTCAGCAGAGGTATTCCCTAGCATAATGACAGTGTCAATGATAGATATCACATTGCTAATCTCTCCTATAATAGCGATATCTTCCATCGAAAAGAATGCTTGCTCATATGCAACTTTTTTAGCAGTCCAGGAATTATATATAGTAGACACAACTAGCATAGCAGCTAAGCTAATACCGATAATAGGGCTTCCTAAGCTAGATAACACTCCGATTGCCGTTAAAACAGTAAGAGAAGTAGGAACCACTTGAGTAAAGAGCGGCGTTACAAATTCATAGGATCCCCTAAAAGCTTTGTTAAATAATTGCATTCTGGTTCCTTCTTCTACTCTCAAATGATAATCGAGTGGAAGATGTAAAAGATAATCCAAATACTCAACGCTAAACTTTCGTGCTGTACGTGCTGCTAAAGGTGTAATAATTATTTTTTGTAGACTAGTTAACAATTGGGTCAAAAACCACATTCCTACATATAATCCGGTAATAACAAGCGGTGAAGTTCTTGTCACACCAATGTCAGCGTCTTCACCTGAGTTAAGAGATGTAAGCGCCATAGTAAAAATATAAGGTGTAGCTACTTCTGACCCTGTTTTAAGAATACTAATGGTCAAAGAACCTGCGATTTCCTTAGCATTTTCTCTAGAGAAAAGATAGGGAGAAACCTTATTAAGAAAGCGTTTAAAGTAATCTAACATAGTATTTCACCCCTTTTGTTTGTAGCTAGCATTAACAGATTACACATCTATTAGCACACCAGCCTGTATTTACACTACTTGTCTCCTCATCACTTTTCCTCTCTGAAAGAGGCAACATTGGTTTTTTTTCTTCTGTTAAGGTAGATCTTGAAAAGAATCTTGACCAGCACGAGCGCGTATTATTTTCTTCTGGTAAATTATTTTTAGTTTCATTGGTAACCTGCGTATCAGGTTTTGTTACTTGCATCTCTGCAATTTTATTTGCAAAACGCTTAGCCAACAAAGCTGCATTTAGCGTCACTCCAATATCTCTAGCAATATAAATACCTGCAACTCCTAATGCGGCAGGAAACCCAAGTGCATATCCTAAGGACACACAGATCGCTGTTGTGACCAAGGAGGCTAATGGTGGATAATTCATATCTTGCAGCCCCCACAGCAAGCCAGAAAATACGACTTTAAGACAGTCAACAAGTAACTCAACGCCGTGCACAATAAAAAGAGGCTCAATTAAAGCAAGCATGTGGTTGTTTTTGGGATCTTTAATATCTATAAAAAAGGAAGCTAGCCTTTCAGAAGCAGAGGAAAATATAATAAGTCCAAGAGCCGATGTGCTTAAGCATAAGGCTAAGGTTACTTTACTATAACGCATTATTTTATCCGGGTTCATTTTTTTGTTCGTTTCTGAAATAAACCCAAGCAGAGCTTGCGAGACTGCGTTATAGGGCATGCTAAACATATAAAAGTAAGAAATCACTATTTGTTGTGCACTTAATGAATCTTGCCCTAGCCAACCAATATAGATAGCAGGGATAGCTAAGCCCGCAGCATCAGCCATTGTTTGTAGCCAATTTTTCAACCCAGCTTTAATAGCCTTGTTTAGTTGGAACCACTCTGCCATACGCTCGCAAGAAAAAAGTTTATATGCAACAAAATTTTTATTTAATTTTAAAAAAAGCATAAAACCAACAAAATTTAACATCGAGGATAAAGCTAACGCATAACCAAACCCAGTTATTCCATATCCTGCGCCTAATCCAAAACCATAGCTAAGTCCAAGATTCAATGCAGCAGTGAAAATAGTGCTGGCAATGACAGGAGTTGTTTCTGAAAGGCCTAACGCTACATTTTGGACAGCAGTCAAACCCATATCAAAAAGTACCCCTATAGCCCTGCCTCGATAAGTATCTTGCACTAAGTAGGCAAGCTCTTCTTCCTGTCCAATTGACACAAGTATTGGGCCCGAGAATACAGTTACAGCGATCACAGGAATAGATAATACACTCGCTAAAACTAATCCCTGGCGAAAAATCTTACCAACATTTGGCTTTATTGAGCTTGACTCTGCTTTTTCTTCTCCTGCAAAAATTGTTAATGGGTAAAGAATTCGCTTGATGGGGTTAACATAAAAAGTTTGTACGGCATTTATTAATCCACTCGCTGCTAAATTCTCTTTTCCAAGAGTAGACAACATTTTTATCGTCGCTACTTCCGAGGCCATTCCAACAAATATTGCTAGAGTATATGGACCTGATAATTTTAGTATGTGTTTAGCTGCTATGGTATAGGTAGTAGTTTCTTGGCTTGCTTTTTCATCATCTTCATGGCCACTGCTTGTGATGGCTTGCCCGGGAGAAAAAGAGGTAAGAGTTGTATTAAGAGGCGAAATGTCTTCCTTAACTTCATTCAGCATCACATAAGTTCCTTTAACATCGCATTGTTTTTTTATTGATGTTATGATGTTAACATTTTAACTGTATTAACACTATCTTCACTTGCAATAATATACCCAATTTAAAAACGAGATAATCCAATGTTTCGAAATAACAAACCACTACACCTGTTCACAATACCTTCAGATGTTCAGGAGAAGATTTGCCTTTTTACAGAAGATGCAAAAGCGCTTTCTGCACTTTCACAAACCTCGCGCTTTGCTCACGAACTAGCAAGAACAGAGTTGGCTAAAAGAAAGATCATGATGGTCACAAAATTATTAGAACATGTGATACGTGGTGAAGAAGCAGATGTGAAAAAAATGTTAGAAGAGAACCCGCGTTTGTTGCTGGAAAAAGGAAGAGTGACAGATTATTCTGGCCGTCAAATTGAAGGCACGGCGTTTCAATTGGCGCTCGGTGCTGAAGATGTTGAGATGTGCGAAATGATAGCACCGTATTTTGATCGATTGAAAGAAGATCAAGCAGAAAAATTAAAACAATACCAAGACCAATTTCCACCCCAATGGGAAGAGAAAGCAGCACCAGCGAGAACAGCAAATGATTTATCGGCACTGCGTAAAGTATTCAATGCCGTGAGAGAAACAAAGCTTGATGATGATTCCTATGAAGCCTGCGAGAGAGCTTGCGAGGGGGCCTTAGTCGAATTTAGAGAGTACTTAGAGTCACAAGCAAAAGCAGGT